>NZ_SSBQ01000002.1:4463750-5177500 GCF_004795255.1 Streptomyces sp. RKND-216
GCCGACGCGGCCGAAGCCGCCGAGAGGCGGAGCGGGGACGAGCCGGCGGACCGCGACACACCGCGTCCAAGCAGCCGGGGCAAGCAGTACGCCCTGTGGGCCGGACTCGCCCTCTGCATCGTCGTCATCGCCTGGGTTGCCTGGGGCCTCATCCAGTTCGACCACGCCCTGGAGCATCCGCAGGAAGGCGGCTTCTCCGGCTGGCAGTGCGAACCCGGGCGCGACTGCTCGCGCTGACGCCCCTCGCCGTCGCGTGGACGGCCGGGGCGCGGCGGGTGGCCCGCCGTGCCCCGGCCGTGCGGGTCAGTTCATTTCGATCAGCAGGTCGCCGCCCTCAACCTGCTGAACCTTGCCGATGGCGAGGCGGGAGACGGTGCCGGAGCGCTGGGCGGTGATGGAGGCCTCCATCTTCATCGCCTCGATGGTGGCGACGGTGTCGCCCTCCGTCACCTCGTCGCCCTCGCCGACCTGGAGGGTGACCGCGCCCGCGAACGGGGCGGCGATGTGGCGGTCGTTGGAGGTGTCCGCCTTCTCCGCGACCTTCACGTCCGTGGTCACCGACCGGTCGCGGACCGACACCGGGCGGAGCTGACCATTGAGCGTGGTCAGGACGGTGCGGTGACCGGTCTCGTCCGGCTCGGAGATGGCCTCCAGCTGGATCAGCAGGGTGACGCCCGGCTCCAGTTCGGCGGTGTGCTCGATGTCCGGTTCGAGGCCGAAGAAGAAGTCCTTGCTGGTGAGGACCGAGGTGTCGCCGTAGGAGCTGCGGTGCTCGCGGAACTCCTTGTCCGGGCCGGGGAAGAGCAACCGGTTGAGCGTGCCGCGCCGGTCGTCGCGCAGCCCGTCGCGGTCCTCCCCGGACAGCGGCACGGACTCGGCGCCCGGCTTGCGGCCCTGGAGGGCGCGGGTGCGGAACGGCTCGGGCCAGCCGCCGGGCGGGTCGCCCAGCTCGCCGCGCAGGAAGCCGATCACCGAGTCCGGCACGTCGAACTTCCCCGGATCGGACTCGAAGTCCTTCGGTTCGACGCCCGCGCCGACCAGGTGCAGCGCCAGGTCGCCGACGACCTTGGAGGACGGGGTGACCTTGACCAGCCGGCCCAGCATCCGGTCGGCGGCGGCGTAGCAGTCCTCGATCAGCTCGAAACGGTCGCCCAGCCCGAGCGCGATGGCCTGCTGGCGCAGGTTGGAGAGCTGCCCGCCGGGGATCTCGTGCTGGTACACGCGACCGGTGGGGGAGGGCAGCGCGGCCTCGAAGGGGGCGTAGATCTTGCGGACGGCCTCCCAGTACGGTTCCAGGTCGCCGACGGCGGCCAGGTCCAGGCCGGTGGCCCGTTCGGTGTGGTCGGTCGCCGCGACCAGCGCCGACAGCGACGGCTGGCTGGTCGTGCCGGCCATCGAGGCCACCGCGGCGTCCACCGCGTCCACGCCCGCGTCGATGGCGGTGATGAGGGTGGCGAGCTGGCCGCCGGCCGTGTCGTGGGTGTGCAGGTGAACCGGCAGGTCGAAGCGCTCGCGCAGCGCGGTGACCAGCTTCCGCGCGGCCGGCGGGCGCAGCAGCCCGGCCATGTCCTTGATGGCCAGCACGTGCGCCCCGGCCTCGACGATCTCCTCGGCGAGCCGCAGGTAGTAGTCGAGGGTGTAGAGCTGCTCGGACGGGTCGGAGAGATCCCCCGTGTAGCAGAGCGCGACCTCCGCGACCGAGGTGCCGGTCTCGCGTACGGCGTCGATCGCCGGGCGCATCTGCGACACGTCGTTGAGCGCGTCGAAGATGCGGAAGACGTCCATGCCGGTGGCCGCGGCCTCCGCGACGAAGGCGCTGGTGACCTCCGTGGGGTACGGCGTGTAACCGACGGTGTTGCGGCCGCGCAGCAGCATCTGGGTGCAGAGGTTCGGCGCGGCCTCGCGCAGCGCCGCGAGCCGTTCCCACGGGTCCTCGGCGAGGAAGCGCAGCGCCACGTCGTACGTCGCCCCGCCCCAGCACTCCAGGCTGAGGAGCTGCGGCGCGATGCGCGCGACGTGCGGGGCGACGGCCAGCAGGTCGCGGGTGCGCACGCGGGTGGCCAGCAGCGACTGGTGCGCGTCGCGGAACGTGGTGTCGGTGACCGCCACGGCCTTCTGCTGCCGCAGCCGCTCCGCGAACCGCTCCGGGCCCAGCTCGCGCAGCAGCTGCCGGGAGCCGTCCGGTGCGGGGGCGTTCAGGTCGACGGCGGGCAGCTTAAGCGCCGGGTCGGCGACCTGCGGGCGGGGGCCGTGGGGGCGGTTCACGGTCACGTCGGCCAGGTAGTGCAGCAGCCGGGTGCCGCGGTCGGCCGGCTTGCGGGCCTCCAGCAGCTCCGGGTGCTCGTCGATGAAGGAGGTGGTGACCCGGCTCTCGGAGAAGTCCGGATGGTCGAGCACGGAGGCGAGGAACGGCAGGTTGGTGGCGACGCCGCGGATGCGGAACTCGGCGATGGCGCGCCGCGCCCGCCGTACGGCCGTCTCCCAGTTCTCGCCGTTGCAGGTGAGCTTCACCAGCATGGAGTCGAAGTGCGCGCTGGTCTCGGCGCCGGTGTGGGTGGTGCCGCCGTCCAGCCGCACTCCCGGGCCGCCGGGAGAGCGGTAGGCACTGATGAAGCCGGTGTCGGGGCGGAAGCCGTTCGCGGGGTCCTCGGTGGTGATGCGGCACTGCAGGGCGGCGCCGGTCGTGCGGATGGCGTCCTGGGTGTAGCCCAGCTCGTTCAGCGTGGCGCCTGCTGCGACGCGCAGCTGGGCGATGACCAGGTCGCGTCCGGTGACCTGCTCGGTCACGGTGTGCTCGACCTGGATGCGCGGGTTCATCTCGATGAAGACGTGCCGCCCGCGCTCGTCCAGCAGGAACTCCACGGTGCCGGCGTTGACGTAGCCGATGTGCCGGGCGAACGCCACCGCGTCGTCGCAGATCCGCTGCCGCACCTCGGGGTCCAGATTCTGCGCGGGGGCGATCTCCACGACCTTCTGGTGGCGGCGCTGCACGGAGCAGTCGCGCTCGTAGAGGTGGACGACGTCGCCGGAGGCGTCGGCGAGGATCTGCACCTCGATGTGGCGCGGCTTGACCACGGCCTCTTCGAGGAAGACCGTCGGGTCGCCGAAGGCGGACTCGGCCTCGCGCATCGCCGCCTCGACGGACTCGCGCAGCTTCTCGGGCTGCTCCACGCGGCGCATGCCGCGCCCGCCGCCACCTGCGACGGCCTTCACGAAGACGGGGAAGCCGATGTCGTCGGCCGCCGCGACGAGGGCGTCCACGTCGGCGGACGGCTCGGACGACCGCAGCACGCTCACGCCCGCCTCGCGGGCCGCCGCCACGGCGCGCGCCTTGTTCCCGGTCAGCTGGAGCACGTGGGCGGGCGGGCCGACGAACTTGATGCCCGCGTCCTCGCAGGCCTGCGCCAGCTCCGGGTTCTCCGACTGGAAGCCGTAACCGGGGTAGACGGCGTCGGCGCCGGCCCTCCGGGCCGCCTTCACCACCTCGTCCACCGACAGGTACGCCCGAACGGGGTGCCCGGGCTCGCCGATCTGGTACGCCTCGTCCGCCTTGGCTCGGTGCAGGGAGTTGCGGTCTTCGTACGGGTAGACGGCGACGGTCGAGACACCCAGCTCATAGGCGGCGCGGAACGCCCTGATGGCGATCTCGCCCCGGTTGGCCACGAGCACCTTGCGCAACATACGGCTCCCTGCTCTCTTCCGGACCGGATGCCGAGATCGTAGAGGGTGACACCCTTCCCCGGAACAGGTGGCACTCGGTGCCATTCATCACGCCGTGACCCGCGCATACGGTTCGGCCTGCTGGGCATCCGCTCCCGGTGGTGCCGCGGCAGGGGTCGGCGCCCTCATGGGAGCACGTGGCACCTTTCCGCGTACTACCGTGTAGTACATGGAAGCCACGGCGCGCGAGTCAACCAGCATTCCTCCCGCATGCTGACCGCTGCCGAAGCGGGCGACACGATCACCGTGACGAAGAACGGGCGCCCGGTGGCGACCGTCCGCCCCTACGTCACCGGGAACGTCCCGCATCATCCCGTCGGTCCCATGGGAGACATCGAGCTTCCCGACCTGGACCTGCCGGACCTCACCGACGACGAGATCGACGACACGCTGCGAGGGATGGGTTCGTGACCGAACTCGCCATCGCGGACTCCCACGCGCTGTACCGGATGCTCGACCCGAAGCTGAGCGGCCATGAGGCCCACCGCAAGGCGCTGGGTGCCATCGGCCACCTCGTCATCTCGCCTCTCGTCCTGGGGGAGCTCGACCACCTGATCTCCCAGCGGTCAGGGGCGGACAACGCCGTGGCGACACTCCGCTTCGTGGAACGCTACGCGGCGTTGAAGCGCTTCGAGATCGCCGACGTGGCACCGCACGTCGGAACCGCCGTCGCCGTCATGCGGGGCTACCGAGACGCCGACCAGGGTTGCGGCGTCGGGCTCGTGACGTGATGAACGTGGCCCTGGCCGCCGCCTACCGTACGGACACCGTGTTCACGACGGACCGCCACTTCCGGATGATGCGGCCGCTGACCGGCCACAGCTCCTTCCGCCTGCTGCCCGAGGACCTGTGAGCGGGGCAAAGGGCCGACTCAGACGTCCGTGTCCTGCCCCGCGTAGGAGAGGAAGGCGGACCAGCCGTGGGCGGGGAAGCGGAGCCGGGGGCCGTGGTGGTCCTTGGAGTCGCGCACGTGGACCATGCCGGGCGTGGCGGCGACCTCGACACAGTCGCCGCCGTCCGAACCGCTGTGGCTGCTCGTCACCCAGCGCAAGTGGCTCGGCTCCACCGTGATGCTGCTCATGCCAGTGCCCGGCGAAGAGGGCCCGCACTCCTCGGTCTGGGGTAACCCCGGCACCAGCAGCGGGTCGTAGGAGAAGCGGCTGACCGCCTCCGCCTCGATCAGGGCGAAGTTTTGGAAGAAGGGGGGGAGTTTCGCCAGGTCCACCTGGTCCTGGTGGACGTTCAGCGTGCCGCCCGCGTCGAGTGCGCGTTCGACCGAGTCGGTGAAGGAGCCTTTCGCCGGGCGGCGTCCCTGTTCCACCGAGGCCACATGCTCGTAGGAGTAGCCGATCGCCTCCGCCAGCCGTTGCTGCGTCAGTCCGGCCCGCTCACGATGGAGCTTGAGGATCTTGCCGTATCCCACCCAGATGTCGGGGCGGTCGTCGTTCGCCTCCCGGTTCGTCTCGCGCCGCTTCTGCCGTCGGTCGGTCCCCATGCGCATCAGCCCCTCCGCGTGTCGATGCCAGCCGGACCAACAGGGTGCGGGTGGACAGGACACGGCCGACGACCCGCGAGCCCGGAGCCGGCCCGTACACGCGGCGCTCGGAGGGTCAGAGCTTCACGACGACGGCGCGTTCGCCGCAGAGCTTGCGCATGTCGTCCTCGTCGGAGGTGAAGACCGTGACGGGGCCAGGCTGGCGGAGGGCGACGGCGGCCAGCGCGGCGTCGGTGGCGTACTTGTGGCCGTGCAGTCCTGCGTCGCGGAGGAGTTCGACCGCTTCCTTGGCGACGGTCTCGGTGACCGGTTCGATGTGGAGGCGGGAGAGCGCCCAGTGCCAGGCGGGGCGGTAGGTCTTCATGTCGTACGCCTCGATCAGCGTCATCGACGTGGTCAGTACGCGAACGTCCGCCTTGGCGGCGTCCTTGAGTCGCAGGCCCATGCGGCGGTCGCCGGAAACCCACTGGGAGAGACCTTCGCAGTCGAGCAGGTAAGTCACCTCTCCGCGCAGCGTCACGCCGCCTTCTCGTGTGCGACGGGGGCGTGGTCGTCGGCATGCCGGGCCCGGGCGCGCTCGGCGTGCATTCGCTCGATCTCCCGACGCTCGGCCTCCGCTTCGCGTATCTCCGCCTCGGTGACCTCGCCGTACTCGGACTCCCACCAGTCCACGGCCTCGTTCAGCCGGTCGCGTTCGTGCTGGCGCTCTATGGCCTGTGTGACGTAGCGGCTGAAGCCGCCGGTGCCGACCTCGGCGCGGATGGCCTCGGCGAGCTCCTCGGGGAGGGTCACGGTGTACTTCTTGGTTGCCATACCGTCGACCATACCGGACGAGGGGTCCCCGAGATGCCTGCGACCAGTGGATGTCCCGCGAACCGGTGAACCGACGGAACGTGCCGTTCACGCCGGTGAAACAGCAGCCGGGCACAGTGCGGGGGCATGAGGATCGGGCAGGTGGCATGGGCGCACCCGGCCGCGGAGGCGCTGCGGGCCGGGCAGCGGGCGGAGATCGCGGCGCTCTACGGCAGGCCGGACAGCGAACCCGGGACGCCGCCGACCGCGGCGGACGTCGCCGCGTTCTTCGTGGCGTGGGACGACGATGCGCGGCCGGTCGGCTGCGGCGGTCTGCGCGCCCTCGGCGACGGGATCGGCGAGGTGAAGCGCATGTACGTGGTCCCCGAGGCACGCGGAACGGGCGTGGCGGACGGCGTACTGGCCGCGCTCGAAGAATGGGCGCGGGGGCAGAAGTGGTCCGCACTGCGGCTGGAGACCGGCGACGGACAGCCTGCCGCCGTCCGGTTCTACGAGCGCTCCGGCTATCGGCGCATCCCGAACTTCGGAGCGTACGCCGGGGTGGACGGCTCCTGGTGCTTCGAGCGGAGGCTCGACGCCGTCAGAGCTTGTCCATCCCCTTGTACGGGGTGACGATCCGGGCCTGATGCGACCCGAAGTCGACGATCAGGGCGTCGTCGTGGCCGACGCTGAGGACGCGGCCGAGGCCGTAGCGGTCGTGCGAGACGCGGTCTCCGGCCGCGTACTCCTCGACGGCCGCCACGACGGCGGGGGCGAACGGACTGGTGGGGAGGTGGCGCCGGGGCGCGGTGGGCTTCGTCATGGGCCCTCAGTATGCGCCCTCCACCCCGCCTCATGGGAAGGGGCGTGTCAGGGAGCTAGGACGACGCGTCCCTGCGGGCGTGGTCCTCGACCACGTCGGAGAGGTGCTGGGAGAGCAGGCCGGCCACCGGAAGCCGCACACCGGTGTCCCGGGCGGCGGCGACCACGTCCCACAGATCCTTGCTCCACGAACGTTCGCTCACCGGCGTGCCCACGCGGTCGTAGTCGGCGGCCATCCGGTCGAAGAAGCCCCAGTTGTGGGCAGCACGCCGCGGTCCACCTCGCCGCGCCGGACCGGATCGCACACCAGGCGGGTGATGTCGGGGAAGTCGACCGGGTCCGCGGTGTGTGTGCCGACGTCGGTCACCTCGACGCCCATCCGGTCCAGCACCTCCCTGACGTGGTCCTAGAGGCCGAGACCGCAGTGGTCGTTGCCCAGGGTGTTGCGCATTCAGGCTCCTTCCGGCGAGCGGGTGTTGCGGATGCTGCGGATTTCGTCGTGCCGGGGCATGGCCTCCTGGGCCCCCGAGCGGGTGACGGCGAGGGAGGCCGCGAGGACCGCTGTCGTGATCGCCGCACGCGGGTCGGCCCCCCGGGCGAGGGCGGCGGCGAGGTAGCCGGCGAAGGCGTCCCCGGCTCCCACGGTGTCGGTGGCGTCCACCCGGGGTGCGGGAAAGACCTCCGATGCACCGCCCCGCATCGCCAGGGCGCCGCGGGCGCCGAGGGTGGCGACGACGAGGCAGCCGTTACGAGCGGCCAGCGCGCGGGCCGCGTCCTCGGCAGATTCCGCCCCCGGCTCGCCCCCGGTGCCGGTCGCGGTCCCGGCGGAGGCCAGCAGCCGGGCCTCGTGCTCGTTGACCAGCAGCACGTCGAGTTCCGGCAGCGGCAGGCCGAGTGCGTCCGGCGGCGGCGCGGGTGCCGCGTTGAGCACCACCGTCGCACCGCGGGCCGCCGCCCGCCGTCCGGCCCGGCGCACGACGCCGAGCGGCACCTCGCACTGCAGCAGCAGCACGTCGCCGGGTCCGAGCCGGTCGCAGGCGGCGGCCGTGTCCTCGTCCCCGAGGTGCCCGTTGGCGCCGGTCGTGACGGCGATCATGTTCTCGCCGCCGTCCTCGACGAGGATCGTGGCCGTTCCGGTGGCCACGTCCGCCCGCCGCCGGACGGCGGTGGTGTCCACGCCCTCCCGGGCCAGGGCCCGCAGCAGCAGGTCCCCGCCCTCGTCGGCGCCGACGGCGCCGACCATCCGGACCGTCGCGCCCGCGCGGGCGCACGCCACCGCCTGGTTGGCGCCCTTGCCGCCCGGCAGCCGGTGCAGGCGCCCGCCGGCGACCGTCTCCCCGCGCCCGGGCAGCCGCGGCACGCTCGTGACGAGGTCGACGTTCAGGCTGCCGAGCACCGTCACGGAGCCCATCAGCGCACCTCCGTACGGCGGTGGCGTGCGGTGGTCTGCCGCCGCACGATGTGCACGTCGAGCACCTCGCTCGCCGGCTGTTCGTCGTTCATGGCGCTCCCGATGAGCAGGGCGGCCGCCCGGCGGCCGAGGGTCTGGATCGGCTGGTGCACGGTCGTCAGGCTTGGCCGCAGGTACGACGCCAGGTGGATGTCGTCGAAGCCGACGACGCTCACCTCGTCCGGCACGGCGAGGCCGACGTCCTCCAGGGCGCGCAGCGCCCCGATGGCCATCAGGTCGTTGCCGCAGAACACGGCCGTGAACGGGCGCCGGCGGCGGCGCAGCGCGCGCAGCCCGTCGCAGCCGCCCTCCTCCAGGAAGCCGCCCTCGACGACCAGGGACGCGTCGTACGGCAGCCCGGCCTCCTCCAGCGCCTCCCGGTAGCCGTCGTGCCGGTCCCGCGCCACGGAGAGGTGGGCGGGGCCGCGTACGTGCGCGATCCGCTCGTGGCCCAGCTCTATGAGGTGTTCGGTCGCCAGCCGTCCGCCGCGCCGGTGGTCGCTGCGCACCACCTGGGAGCCGTCGACGGTCGTGTCCCGGTCCACTGCGACGACCGGCAGCCCGGCGAGGGCCGCGTCCAGTTGTTCGCTGGCGGCCAGCCCGCCGACCAGGACCACCCCGTCCACCCGCTTGCGCCGCAGGTGCAGCAGCTCCTGCACCGCGATCTCGCTGTCCTCGGAGGTCTGGCAGAGCAGCAGCAGCTTCTGGTGCGCGGTGGCGACCTCCTGCACCCCCTTGACCAGTTCGGGGAAGAAGGGGTTGGTGATGTCGGGGACGAGCACCGCGATGGTGCCGGTCGCCTTGCCGTGCAGGCTGCGGGCCAGGTCGTTCGGCTCGTAGCCCAGCCGGCGGGCGGCGTTCAGCACCCGTTCGCGGGTCGCGCGTCCGACCCGGCCGCTCTCGTTGAGCGCCCGGGAGACGGTGGTGATGGAGACGCCCGCCTCGGCGGCGACGTCCCGGATGGTCACCACGTGCGGTGCACCGGGAGGGGTGCGGCGGACCCAGGTGATGGACAATCGTTTGCGCGGAGAGTCCGGGGACCCTGGTCAAACGTTTGCATGCGGAGAAGCTAGAGTCCCCGCCCACCACCGTCAAGACTTCCGTCCGCGGGCTTACCGGCTCGTGAGGTCGCTGTCAGCGAGCCGGCCGAGGCCCCGGCGCGACGCCTGCCGCACGTGCCACCGCGGCCGCGCTCGCCCGCAGGCCCCGGGCCGCGGTCTCGTCGTGGGCGGGTACGCAGCGGTCGCGCGCCGGATCGTACGCCGCGCCCAGTACGCCCGCGTGGTCCGCGTCCGGCTCGGTCAGGACGACCTCGTGGCCGTGCGCCCCGAGCACGTCCCGGAAGCGGCGCGACTCCTCCGGCGGCACGGTCACGTCGTCGGCGCCGTGCACGAGCTCGACGGGGCCCGCGGGGAGCGCCGCACCCGCCGACACCTCCGCCACCGCGGAGCGGGGCATGCCCAACTCCGGCTTGCCCACGGCGTACCGGCCGGCGATGCCGACGAACGCGGACGGGCGCCACCCGCCGACCCGCTCGGGCCGCAACGTCACGCCGGCCCCGGCGAGCGCCCCCAGCGACCACCCGGCCAGCACGATCCGGTCCGCGTCGCCGCCGTAGGTCTCCGCGTGCTCCCGCGTGAAGCGGACCGACTCCGACAGGTGCGCCCAGCCGCCGTCGGGGGCGTCCGGGCGCCAGTCCGGCACGGCGACCAGCAGACCGTGCGCGGCGATCGCGCCCGCGAGCGGCGCCAGCACGTCACGCTCGTCCGGTCCGCGTCCGTGCCACAGCAGCACCACCGGAACCGGCGAGGACGTCCGGACCGGCCGGTGGACGTCCAGTGCCTTCCCGCTCGGTCCGTACACGATGCCCTGCCGCACCTCTGCCGTCGCACTCATGCGGGCGAAGCTACCAGCGTCCGCGGACGGTTCGGGTCGCGGTGCCCCGGGGGCGTGCCCTGTCAGCCGTGCACCGGCAGCGGGTCGGTGAAGTGCCACGGCCCGGCCAGGAGCCGGTCCACCGCTTCGACGGCGGCGCCCAGCCGCCGTTCGTGCGGGCCGGTGATGAGCTCGTACGGGAGGTCGCGCGAGGTCAGTTCGGCGCGGAAGCGGGCGGTCATCCAGGCGCGCAGATGCGCGCCGTCGCGGAGGCCGTCGTTCTCGAAGGGCACGCCGGTGTAGTCGGTGAGCAGCCACAGGTCGTGGGCGCCGCGGGCGGCGACGGCGGCCACCCGCGGATCGTGGTGGCCGATGTACCGCTCGTGCCAGACGGTGGTGGCCAGTGCGTCGGTGTCGCAGAAGAGGACGGGGGAGCCGGTGCGCGCGGCGCTCTCCTCGTCGGCGAGCTGGCGCACGGCGACGGCGACGAACTCGTCCGAGTGCCAGGGGACGTCGGCGAAGCCGGCGCCGGGGCGGGCGGCGCGGAGGCGGGCGAACTTCTCCTCGCTGTACCGGCGGCCGTACTCCGGCACCCACCGGGTGTCCGCCCAGACGCCGCCCCGGGCCCGGAAGTGCGCGGCGAGGCCGCGCGCCAGGGTGGTCGTGCCGGTGGACTCGGCGCCGACGACGACCACGCGGCGGGCCAGTGCCGCACGGACGGGCCCGGCGAGGTGGTGCCAGTTGCCCACCGGGTCCTTGCGCACGGCCGTTCCCGAGACGGGGTGCGTGGTGCGGTCGGGGTCCACGGTCACGGCCGCGGCGCCGAAGCGGCGGCCGAGCTCGGCGCCGTACGGCTCGGAGGTGAAGACCGCGTCCACCGGCTCGGGCACGGCGGCGCGGAAGACCGCCATGTGCGCGTCCCAGACCGCGTCGTCGGTGTAGTCGACGGGCACGTCGTCGACGGTGCCGACGATCCGCACGTGCGGCTCCGGGTGCACCTCGCGCATCCAGGCCACACGGCGGGCCAGGGGGACCGACTCCACGGACGACGCGCACACGAGCACGGTCAGCCGCCGGCAGCGTGCGGCGGCCGTGCGCACGAGGTGGTGGTGGCCGGCGTGTGGCGGGTAGAACTTGCCCAGCACCAGCCCGTGTGCGAACTCCCCTGCGACGCCCCGGCTCACGCCGCTGCCCCGAGCGGCGCGGCCGGTGCGGGGCCCGTCCGGGCCGCGGTCCACTCGGCCCGCCAGCTGCGCAGGCCGACGACGCACAGGATCATGAAGCCGGCGTACAGCAGCGCGGTGAGGTGGAGGCCCTTGTAGGCGTAGAGCGGGACGTAGACGACGTCGGCCGCGATCCACAGGTACCAGGATTCCAGCTTCTTCCGGCACTGCCCGTAGGTGGCGGCCAGCGAGAGCGCGGTGGTCAGGGCGTCCCAGAACGGCACGGTGGAGTCGGTCGAGCGGGCCAGCCACAGCGTGAGCAGCGCGGTGACCGCGAGCGTCGTGGGTGCCAGCACCCACCAGGTACGGGCGTCGGTGCGGCTCACCGGCAGCCGTCCGGCCGCCGCCTCCGGCCCGCCCCGCAGCCAGGCCCACCAGCCGTACAGGGCGAGGGCGATGTAGACGACCTGGAGTCCTGCGTCGGCGTACAGGCCGGCCCCGGCGAACAGCAGGATGAAGAACAGGTTGTTGGCGATGCCGATCGGCCAGTTGGCGATGTGCTGCCGGGCGACGAGCCACACGCACAGCGCGCCGCTGCCGAGGCCGAGCACCTCGACCCAGCTGACAGGGGTGTCCAGCAGAGTGAAAAGGGGCTGCTGGAGCGGGGCGAGCAGGTCCGCGACGTCCACGCGTCGGCCTCCTTAAATGTCACAGTGACGATAACGGGGGCCGGGGGTCGCGACAAGGGGGATTTCCGGCAGCGGCCACAACCCCCCGGGGTGTTCGGCCGTCACTCGTCATCACGCTGTCGACACAGTGTCGCCACCGAGTGCGGGGAGCCGCAGATGACACATCCCTATGCGGGTGGAACGGGCGGAACGAGCGGGCGGGGAGGGCCGTTCGGGCCGCCGCCGGTGGCTCGGGCGGGGTGGTCGGCCCGGCCCGATGCGGCGCGGGGCGCACGGATCGGCTGCGGCTGAACACCCGCCGCGCAGGACCGCACGGAAGCATCTGATGATCCGCAGAGATGTTCGTCCGACTCCTCGCGCGGGTGGTGATCGTCACCCGAAAGAGTGGCGGTGGGGGCCGATGCCCCTCCGGGAGCGGCCGGGCCGCGAAGCATGCGTGGTGGCCGGGTCAACCGGCCGTCACGGCAACGGAGTTCGTCTGGCTGACGGAGTCCGGGGCCGCGCGCGTTCCCGCGCATCAAGCGATTTCTGCGAAAGGACTGTGCAGCATGACACGTCTGGCGAAGGCCGCCTCCATCGCCGTTGCCTCCGGCGCCGTGATCCTCGCCGGCGCCGGAGGCGCCGTCGCGGACAGCGGCTCGCAGGGCGCGGCCGTCGGCTCGCCCGGTGTGCTGTCCGGCAACGTCGTCCAGGTCCCGATCCACATCCCGGTCAACGTCTGCGGCAACACCGTCAGCGTGATCGGACTGCTGAACCCCGCGTTCGGCAACGTGTGCGTCAACGGCGGCCACGACGGCGGCGGCAGCTACTGACCGTCCCCTCGAGGGACGAACGACCCGGGCGGGGACGCCGGTGACGACCGGCGCCCCCGCCCGGGGCCGTGTAGGGGAAGAGAGCCGGAGGGCTCAGTCCCGCGCGGTGCGCTCCTCGATCGCGTCGCGCAGCGCGCCCTGCGCCTCCCGTGCCGCCGGCATACCGGACAGGCGGGGCAGGAGCTGGGCCGTCAGCAGCGTGGTGAGCGCCGAGGAGTCGGAGCCGCCGCCGTCCGGCCCGTCGGTACGGACCACGATCGGCTGCGGAGCCGAACCGGCCAGCGTCGCCCCGACGTCCAGCCGCCGCCGCGCCAGTTCGTACTGGAGCACCGCCCGGTTGTCCCGGTACGCCTGCGCCAGCCGGCGCTGCGCCCGGGCCTCGTTCTCCGCCGAGATCAGCCCGCTGCGACCGCGCGTCTCGATCTCGAAGCGGACCTTCTGCGCCTCCGTCTCCTGCTCCTCCAGGAGCTGCGCCACCTGCTCGCGCGCCTGGTTGAGGGCGGCCTTGACCTCGACGATGCGCGCGTCGCGCACCTTCTTCGCCCGCTCGATGTCCATGCCCAGCGCGTCGATGCGGCGCTTGCGGGTGAGACCCCACTCCTGCTCGTACGCCGTCCGCTCCTTGGCGACCCGCTCCTTGGTGGACAGGTGCTGCTGGTACTGCGTCGGAAGCTGCACGTCCGGGATGTTGCAGCCGGTGATGCGCACGCCGTAGCGGTCCAGCTGACGGTTCAGCAGGTCCTGCATGTCGGCCACGTCCGAGCCGCGCAGGTCGTAGGCCCGCTCGGTCTGCACCTGGCGTCCGCGCTGCCGGATGGCGTCCTGCACCGCGCTGGACAGCACCAGGTCGAAGTTGCCGGCGCCGATGCTCCGCACGAACAGCACCGCGTCGGTGATGCGGAACTTCAGGAAGAACTCGATGGACCGCAGCGGCACGTTCTCCCGCGTCGGGCAGGCGACGACCGGTGCCGAGTACGGGATCTCCGTCGCGGTGTCCACCACGAAGTCCACCCGTTCCCACGGGTGCCACAGGTAGTGGCGGCCCGGGTCCAGCGTGCTCACGATGGCGCCGTAGCGGGTGAGGATGCCATTGGTGCCCTGCTCGATCTCCACGATCGACGAGCGCCACCACCACAGCCCGCCCGCGAGCAGGAAGAAGGCGCCGAGCACGTACGCCAGGGTGGCCAGCGCCCCGAACGCGACCTCTCCGGCGCCGCTGTCCGTGTCCTGGAGGCTCAGCATGACGCCTGCCAGCAGAGAGAAGACGCCGAGCCACATGGGCAGCATCCACCACACCCGACGCAGGTGACGGGGGATGATAACGGGCACGATGGTGCCGGCCTCGCCGCCGCGCAGGAGCCGCGGCACGTCGCTCCAGGGAGCGACCTCTTCGGTGATGACCGACCTGCGGTTGTGCGTGGCGCTCATTCCGCCCCCTCCTCGGTGCGCGCGGCGGCCGTGTCACCGGCCGGGACACCGGATACGTCCTGCGTGTCGTCCGCGACGGCGGCCGTCGGGTCCGTCTCACCCGGCACGGTGGGCCGTTCGGCCTCCCGCAGCGCCTGGATCTCCGGCTCGCGCTCGGCGATCCGCGCCGAGACCTCCTCCAGCCGGGCCCGCACGGCGGCCATGTCCGCCTCGGAGAACAGCTCCGTGCCGTGCTCGCCGACCATCTCCCGGGCCAGCGCCAGGAAGTCGACCCCGGCCGCGCCGTCACCCGTACCGGCGCCCGGCCCGCCGATGCGGACCAGCCGCGGCAGGTGGTCGGCGACCTCCTCCAGCGTGTCCAGGATCTGCTGCTGGTAGCGGTACTCCAGGATCTCCGGCGCCTCCGACGCGGTCACCGCGCGGATGTCCAGCGCCTGCGCCTCCAGCAGCGCCGCGTTCGCCTTCGCCTCCGACTCGGCCTGCACGTACCGCTGCCGGGCCAGCGCCTGGGCCCGGTTCGTCTCGCGCTCGACGGCGGTGTCCATCTGCGCCTGGTACTGCGCGATCTCCGCCTGGATGCCGGACAGCGTCTCCTGGCGGGTGGCCAGTTCCTTGCTCAGATCGCCCTCGTCCTGCTCCTTGCGGAGCTGGAGCGCGTACTCGTGGGTGTAGGCGTCCTTGGCCATCCGCACCATCTCCGGCGCGGCCAGGTGCATCCGGTAGCCCTGGTCGGAGGGTTCGGCGTGCGTGATGTTGGCGTTCGTCAGCTCCACGGCGGGCAGGAACTGGTTGTTCAGCTGCTCCAGCAGCCGCCCGGTGTCCTCGCCGACCATGTCGTAGATGCCCGAGGCCTCCTGCTCGTAGATGAGGCTGCGGATGGTCTCGCTGACCGCGTTGTTCAGCTTCTCCTCGAAGCCGCGCACGGCGCCCAGGGTGTAGACGAACTCCTGCGGGTCCCGGATGCGGAACTGGATGAAGAGGTCGATGGACGCCTTCACGCCGCCCCGCGTCGGAGCCTCCCGCACCGGCGCGTTGAACGGGTACTCGCGGGTCGTGTTGACGATGTACGACACCCGCTTGAACGGGCTGATCAGCACGACCCGGCCCGGACCGACGACCTTTTCCAGCTTGCCGAACCGGGTGATCAGCGCCTGGCTGCCGTCCGGCACCATCACCATGCCTTGCCGCCACCAGACGAACGCCACCGCGGCCAGCGACATGACCCAGTAGTGCAGCCCGAAGAGCGGGTGCGTCAGCGTGCCGACGCCGGTCGCGCCCGACGTGGCCGCCGCGATGGACGTGCCGATGACGCCGAGGACCAGCAGCAGCGATACGGGCAGCATGCTGAGGAACGACCGGCCGCGCGGGATCACCATCGGGCAGATGGCGTGCACCTTCCGCCGTCCGTCACGCTCCTGCCGGCTGCGGTTGAGCGCCTCGCCCGCCTCGTCCAGCGGCACGGTCTGCTCGGACATCACGGTGTCGATGTCGCCGCCCTGCTCCCGCGCTGCCGGGAAGTCGGCCGGGTCGATGCTGTCCTCCTGGAGCAACTCCTCCCGGCTTCCGGACGCGCCCCGGCTCAGCCTGCCGGCGACGCCGCTCCCGCTCTCCGCCGCATCCCCCGCGTGCTGCCGCAGCGCGTCCTCGGCGACGGAGCGCGGATCGGCTCCGCCTGCCACCGCTTGGGCGGCTCTGCGTAGGTTCTGGCCACGTGAAGCCACGAACATCCCCCTGTCTCACGTCTGCGTCTTCGGCCCTCCATCCCACACCATGCTCCGGACCTGCGGAAAGCCGGGCACGCCGATCGTGACGCGACCGGTACGGGTGGCCCGCGCGGGATGCGTGTTGACACCCGGCCCTTCGTTCGGTTGGTTGGACGCCGCCGCTGCCGCGCACGGCGGCGGACACGGCACAGCGAGAACTCACACGGGGGGCGGCGCCATGAGCGACCCGGGCATGCAACAGGGCGGAGTCGGGGCGACGGCGGCCGACTTCCCGCCGACCGCGCAGTCGTTGAAGACGGTCCTCCGCGCCTGGACGGCGGTGCTCGCCGCCGCCCCGCTGTTCGCGGCCCTGGGTGTGCTGCTCCTGGCCATGGACGGCGACTACGGCTTCTACCTCGTCATCTTCGGCGTGGGCATGACCGTCGGCGCCCTGATGTGGCTGTCCTATGCGCGGAAGATGCGTGCGGCGCTGCAGCGCGGCCCCTGGGCGGCCTGCCGGGCGACGACGGTCAGCTCGGGCCTCAACAACCCGACGGTGGTGGTCCAGGACCCCGCCACGGCGGAGCTGCGGGTCTACGTGGCGCGCACGGCCCTGTGGTCGATGGACTGGGCGGACCCCGGGCCCGCCGGAGTGCTGTGGTGGGCCGCACACCCCGAGGGCGGCGCCGTCGTGTGCCGGCCGGGCGGCACCAGCCTCGTGTGGGCGAAGCCGCTGCGCGCGGGCCGGAAGCGGGACGCCGGGCTGGCGCAGGCGGCCCAGCGCGGCCTGATGCAGCAGCCCGGAGGGCAGCAGGGGTGGGGCGGACAGCCCCAGCAGCACCCGCAGGCTCCGCACCCGCAGGCTCCGCACCCGCAGGCTCCGCACCCGCAGGCTCCGTATCCGCAGCATCAGCCCCCGCAGCCGGGGTGGACGCCGCCGCCCGGCGGTCAGGGCGGACCGGGCTGGGGGCAGCAGCCCCCGGCGGCGCAGCCGCCGCACCCGCAGCAGCAGCCGGGCTGGGGGCAGCAACCCCAGGCTCCGCAGCCGGGGCACGGGCCCTACCCGGGTCAGGGCCAGGGCGGCCACCCGGGCCAGGGACCCGGCGGCGGGTGGTGAGCCGCGCGTGCGCGGCCTGAACACGACGCCGCCCGGCGCGCCCCGGGAGGGGCGGCGCCGGGCGCGTGCGCGGGGCGGGGTGCCTCAGAGGGAGACGCCGTTGGCCCGCAGGTACTGGACCGGGTCGATGTCCGAGCCGTAGTCCGGGCCGGTGCGCACCTCGAAGTGCAGGTGCGGGCCGGTGCTGTTGCCGGTGGAGCCGACGGCCCCGATCTGCTGGCCGGCGCTGACGCTCTCGCCCGCCGAGACGGACAGCGAGGACAGGTGGCCGTACTGGCTGTACCGGCCGTCCTCGTGCTGGATGACGACCTGGTTGCCGTACGAACCGGCCCAGCCCGCGGAGACGACCGTGCCGTTGGCGACGGACTTCACCGTGGTGCCGGTGGAGGCGGCGAAGTCCACACCGGTGTGGTAGCCGCTGGACCAGCTGGCGCCGGTCTGGTGGTACGGGGTGCTCGTGGCGGCCTCGACCGGGGCGGAGAAGCCGCTGGCGGCGCTCTCGGCCTGGGAGGTGTCCGCGGACTCCGCGGCGGCGGAGCCGGCGTCGGAGCTCCCCGAGTCCTGCTTCGGCGCCGGAGCCTTCTTCTCGGGCTTCTCGGCGGTGTCCTTCTTCGGCGCCTCGCTCTGCGTGGCGCTGGCGGCGGAGCCGTTCAGGCTGAGCTCCTGGCCCGGGTAGATCAGGTCCGGGTTGCCGCCGATGACCTCGCGGTTGCCGTCGTAGACGGTGTTCCAGCCGCCGTCCACGTCGTGCGCGTTGGCGATCTTGAACAGGGTGTCGCCGCTGACCACGGTGTAGCTCTCGGTCTTGGCGTCCTTCGGGGCCTTCGTGTCCTGGGCACCGGTGTCGGCCTTCGGGGCGGCCTGCTTCGGGGCCTCGGCGGTCTCGGCCTTCGAGGCGGCGGCGTCCTCGCCACCGCCGTTCGGGTCGATCTGCGGGTCGCCGCTGTTCTGCTGCAGGCCGGCCTGCGGGCCGCAGACGGGCCAGGCGCCCGGGCCCTGGAGGGCGAGCAGCTTCTCGGCGGCGGCTATCTGCTGGTCCTTGGTGGCGAGGTCGGCGCGGGCCGCGAACTCGGTGCCGCCGGCGGCCTCCCAGCTGGACTGGGTGAACTGCAGGCCGCCGTAGAAGCCGTTGCCGGTGTTGATGCTCCAGTTGCCGGTGGACTCGCACTGGGCGACCTTGTCCCAGGTGTCCACGGAGGCGGCCTGGGCGCCGCCGGCGGTCACGAGCGGAAGGGCGATGCCGGCGCCGCCCGCGGTCAGGGCGAGAGCGGTGGCGCGGCGGGTGAAACGCTGCGTCTTGGAGCGACGATGACGTCCGCGTGCAGACATGGCTGTGGTCCTCTCCTACGCCTGCGAGGTGAGCTGTCGGGTTCGGGCTGGAGTTGCCCGGTCGCCTGTGCGAGCGCATGAGCGGCACTCGCTGCGACTTCACCCCAAGCCGTCCGGTGCGTGACGTACCGGCGCGGCACTTACCTTGGGTCCCCCACTCCTGCCGTTCGTGGGTCACGGGTGGCTCCTGCTCCGGGCGGCAGGACTCGGCGTCCCGGCTCAGGGCCGCCGCACGAGCGCGGCGGCGGAGGGAACGAAAACACAAGGGTTCGGATTGCGGCAAGAAAGTCGGGTTTACGGACGGTCTTCACGCGGGCTTCACGCCACTCCGACACGACTGTGTGCTGCTGTCCGTTTTCGTTGAGTTGTCGCGATCTTCGTGTGTCGAATGCTCAACTCGACGCTATTGGTGGGGAGTTGAGGAGGCCCCGAATTTTGACCCGGCGCGCGGCGCGCCCCGCTGAGACCGTGTTGTTATTCGCGTCACGCTGCGAGGAACAGAGCGCCAATATCCATCCTGAAGCACCAAATAGGACGTAACGGTCTTCCCTGCGGTAATGCATCGGTATCGTGCGGATCTCAGTCCCGTCCGGTCCGGGGTGGCGTGGCGCCGGGGAGGCGGTACCGGCGCTCCGGGCGACCCGTGGTGCCGTACCGCAGCGACACCTCGGCCTCGCCGCCGGCCGCGAAGTGCTCCAGGTAGCGCCGCGCGCTCACCCGGGAGAGCCCGCTCAGCTCCGCGCACTCGGCTGCCGAGAGGTCTCCCGGTGCCTCCTTCAGCGCCCGCCGTACGAGCGCCGCGGTCTGCGCGGTCAGTCCCTTGGGGAGGGCCGGTGGCTCGCGCGGCGGCGCGGCGGCTCGCGGAAGCCCGGCGGGGGAGCCGAAGACCCGGTCGACCTCCGCCTGCCCGGCCTCGCCTGCCGCCGCGAGTGCCGCCAGTTCGCGCCGCCGCTGTGCGTAGGCGAGCAGCCGCTCCCGCAGGGTCCTGCTCTCGAACGGCTTGATGATGTAGTGCACGGCCCCGCCGAGCTGGGCTCCGCGCACGGTCTCCACGTCGCGTGCTGCGGTGACCACCAGGACGTCCACCCCCGGGGAGGCGGGCGCGTTGCCCTTCTCCTCGCCGGGGTCGCCCCGCAGTGCGCGCAGGACGTCCAGCCCTGACATGTCCGGCAGGTAGATGTCCAGCAGCAGCAGGTCCGGGCGCAGCGCGCGCACCGCCGTCAGTGCCTCGGCGCCGGTCCGGGCCTCTCCGGCGACGGCGAATCCGGGGGTCTGATCGACCATCGCGCGGTGCAGTCGGGCGACCATGAAGTCGTCGTCCACGACGAGCACCCGCACCGTCGGCCTGTCGTCCGGCCCGTTATGTCCTGGTGCGTGGTGGTGTGTCATTCCAGGGCCTCGTAGCGCACGCCCGTCAGCTCCTCGGACGCCTCCCACAGCTTCCGGGCCATCGCCGGGTCCCGCGCCCAGGGCGCCCGCCAGGCTGCGCCCGGCGCGCCGCGCAGCCCCAGCAGTCGCGGCCCCACGAAGGCCCCGGGACCCACCTCCGCGGAGGTGGCGGCGTAGAGCGTGGCCGCCGCGCCCAGCTCGGCCGACGAACCGACGAGTGAGTTCGCGGCCCGCATCAGCCGCTCGCCGGTCCGGTCGCCGCTCAGCCGGGGCCCCTTGGTCTGCAGCTCGGTCGACGCGTATCCGGGGTGGGCGGCCGCCACGACCATGCCGCGCTCCCGAGTGCGGCGCGCCAGCTCCAGTGTGAAGAGCAGGTTCGCCGTCTTCGAGCGCCCGTACGCCGTCCAGCGCCGGTAGCGGCGCTCGCTGTTCAGGTCCGCCGGATCGATGCCCGAGACGACGTGCATGAGGCTGGAGACGTTCACGACCCGTGCGTCGCCGGCCGCCAGCAGCCGTTCCGTGAGCAGGCCGGTGAGCGCGAAGTGCCCGAGGTGGTTGACGCCGAACTGCATCTCGAAGCCGTCGGCGGTCAGCGAGTGCGGGATCGCCATCAGCCCCGCGTTGTTGACCAGCAGGTGCAGCGGCTTGTCCGGCATCCCGGCCGCGAACTCGCGGATGCTGCCCAGATCGGCCAGGTCCAGCCGGCGCAGCTCCGCGTCCGCCTCCGGAACCTCCGCGAGCAGCCGCTCCAGCGCCCGTTCGCCGCGCGACCGGTTCCGGCAGCCCAGCACGACGCGCGCGCCGCGCCGGGCCAGCTCGCGGGCCGTCACATAGCCCAGACCGCTGTTCGCGCCGGTCACGACCGCGGTGCGGCCGTTCTGGTCGGGAATCCTGCGTGCCGTCCAGCCCATCGCCTGCCGCGCTCCTCGCCGTGTCGCCCTGCCGACTTCGCCGTGCCGCTGCGTACCGCCGTCGGCGTGCCGGCCCGGTGCGTCCGCGCCGACCTGCTGTTTCGTACCCGCCCAGGGTAGAGCGGCCGGCGGGCCACGGCGAGGGCGGCGTCGGGCGTGGCGTCAGGCGGCCGGAGGGGGCGCGGAAGCCGCGGCGGGGGTGGGCGACATGCGCACCGGGTGGACCGGAACCGACACGTCCGCGTCGTCCAGGCAGCGGCCCGTGGCCAGGTCGAAGCGCTGCTTCAGCAGCGGCGACGCCACGAAGGGCCGCCCCGCGTCCGAACCGGTCAGGCCGCGGGCGGGCGGCGGCCATGCCGCCGCCGACCACCAGCCGCCGCTTCTCCGAAGTCATGCACAGCAGCCTGGGGCGGCGGTGTTACCCCACGGGATCATCGCTGTCTCCTCGCGCAACGCCGTCCTCAGCCCGCGCCTGCCGCCGCTGTGAGCCCCGCCCCGGATCGCCCCCTCACCGGCCGCACGGTCCGGCATGCTGGGGACATGTACAGCGAGCGCGGCTCCCGGCTCGGAGGCGGCGCCGTCGTCTGGAGCCGCACGGTCCCCGGGACGGCGACCACCGGGCTGGTGCTGCCGGACGGCTGCATGGACCTGATCTGGAACGACGGTCTGCTCGTCGCCGGCCCCGACACCACCGGCCACGCCACGCAGGAGACGCCCGGCACCCGCTGGACCGGCGTCCGCTTCGCCCCCGGCACCGGCCCCGCCGTGTTCGGCGTGCCCGCGCACGAACTGCGCGACCGGCGGGTGCCGCTGGACGCCCTGTGGCCGGAGCGCGAGGTGCGGCTGCTCGCCGAACGCGTCGCCGCCGCGCCGGACCGGGGCGCGGTGCTCGAGACAGCGGCCTGGCGCCGTGAGCGGCCCGACCCGCTGTGCGCACCGCTGGTCGCGGCGCTGCGGCAGGGCCTCGGCGTCGCGGCGGCGGCCGACGCGGCTGGGCTCAGCGAACGGCAGCTCCGCCGCCGGTCGCTGGACGCCTTCGGCTACGGCCCGAAGACCCTGGCCCGGGTGCTGCGGATGCGGCGCACGCTGCGGCTCGCCGAGGCCGGGACTTCGTTCGCCGAGGTGGCGGCCACGGCGGGCTACGCCGACCAGGCCCACCTCGCCCGCGAGGTGCGGGCGTTGACCGGCTGGACGCTCAGCCGCCTGCTGGCGCGTCGCTGAGCGGCGCGAACAGGTCCACGGTGTTGCCGTCCGGGTCCTCCACCACGGCGTACCGCTGACCCCAGAACGCGTCCCACGGCTCCTTGTGCCCCGGATGCCCGGCGGCCGTCAGCCCGGCGTAGACCTCGTCCACGCCGGCCGGGCCGTCGCACAGGAAGGCGAGGGAGATGCGCCCGTTGACCTCCGCCCGGGTCGGCCGGGGCCAGCCGGGGTCGAAGGAGGCCACGGTGTCGTCGGAGTCCCAGGCCATGCGCAGCCCGCCCGGCAGGACCGCCTCCACATGGGCCTCGGTGTCCGCGCCGGCCGGGATGTCCAGGCCGAGGCGCCGGTAGAAGGCGAGCGAGGCGGCCATGTCCGCCGTGACGATGCCGATGAGGCCGAAACGAGGTGCCATACCGGGAACGTACGGCCACCGCCCGCCCCAGGTCTTGAACGAAACGGCCACGTCCCGCCGTACGGGCTCCCCTTTACCGTGGGGGCATGGCTGAGATCGTTCCGGAGACCCTGACCGTGCTCACGACCGTGGACAGCGCCGCGAAGGCGGAGAGCCTCGCGCGCGGTGCCGTCGAGCGGCGGGTGGCCGCCTGCGCGCAGATCAGCGCGCCGGTCACCTCCGTCTACCGGTGGGAGGGCACGGTGCAGACCGACCCGGAGTGGCAGGTGCTCTTCAAGACGGCCGCCGCCCGCTACGACGCCCTCGAGGCGTACATCCGGGAGGCGCACGACTACGACGTGCCGGAGATCATCGGCACGCCGGTGGTGCGCGGCGGCGCCGACTACCTGCGCTGGGTCGTCGAGGAGTGCACCGACCCGGAGGCGACCGCCGAGGTCTGACCGGCCGTCCGGTCCGGCCGGCTCCGGCGGATGTGACGAATCGCTGACGGCGCGCCGCCCGGGCGCGCCGCCACCCGCCCGCACGGCTCGCGGGGCCGTACGGTGAGGCCATGCGCGTACTGGTCACCGGCGGGGCCGGATTCATCGGCTCGCACGTCGTCACGGCACTGGAGAAAGCCGGTCACGAACCGGTCGTCCTCGACATCGCGGCCGACCCCGCGTCCGGCGCGGTGCGCGGAGACGTCCGCGACCGGGAGGCGTTGGCCGCCGCCCTCGCGGGCGTCGACGCGGTCAGCCACCAGGCCGCGATGGTCGGGCTCGGCAAGGGCTTCACCGACGCCGCGTCCTACGTCGGGGTCAACGACCTGGGCACCGCGGTGCTGCTGGAGGAGATGGCCGGAGCCGGTGTTCGTACGCTGGTGCTCGCCGGGTCGATGGTGGTCTACGGGGAAGGCCGGTACGTCTGCACCGCGCACGGCGTGGTGCGGCCGGGCCCGCGCTCCGTGGAGGACCTGGAGCAGGGCCGTTTCGAACCGCCGTGCCCGCACTGCGGCGAGCCGCTGCGGCCCGGCGCGGTGACCGAGGACGCCCCCGTCGACCCCCGGAACGTCTACGCCACGACGAAACTGGCCCAGGAGCACCTGGCCGCCGTCTGGGCCCGCGCGTCGGGCGGCGGTGCGATCAGCCTCCGCTACCACAACGTCTACGGCGACGGCATGCCGCGCGACACCCCGTACGCGGGCGTCGCCTCCTTCTTCCGCTCCTCGCTGGAACGCGGAGAGGCGCCGCAGGTGTACGAGGACGGTGGCCAGCGGCGGGACTTCGTCCACGTCACGGACATCGCCGCGGCCAATGTCACCGCGCTGGAGGCGCTGGCCGCTGGCGAG
The DNA here is from genome assembly GCF_004795255.1 of Streptomyces sp. RKND-216. NCBI lineage: Bacteria > Bacillati > Actinomycetota > Actinomycetes > Kitasatosporales > Streptomycetaceae > Streptomyces > Streptomyces sp. RKND-216. Next base: position 4,487,388 of record NZ_SSBQ01000002.1, read on the forward strand.
GCGCCGCCGAGCGGGCTGCGGGCCTACAACACCGGCAGCGGACACCCGCACACCGTCGGGGAGATGGCCACCGCGCTGGCCGGCGCGTTCGGCGGCCCGGAACCGGCCGTCACCGGTGAGTACCGGCTGGGCGACGTCCGGCACATCACGGCCTCCTCGGACCGGCTCCGCGACGAACTGGGCTGGCGGGCCCAGGTGGGGTTTGCCGAGGGCATGAAGGCGTTCGCCGCGGCCCCGCTGCGCCCGGCCGGCTGACGGGCCGCGTTCACTCCGCCCTGGCGTCCCGGCCCCTCCGCGGCCGGGACGCCAGCGTGCGCACGGCGTACAGCAGTGCCGACGCCGCGAACAGACCCGCCGTCAGCAGCAGCCAGCGTCCCCAGAACACGTCCGGGTCGAGGGTGCTGTAGCGCCGGTAGTTGTCCGACAGGCCCAGGATCAGCGGGTACCACACCAGCAGCAGCACACCGGAGACGAACGCCGGCACCCGCACGTGGTTGACGACCGGGGACGGCGGGGCGCCGGGCCGTCGGCGGACCAGCACTCCTTGCAGCGCCCGGTCCGCCGCGCCGTACAGCGGCAGCAGGACCAGGTCGTGCAGCAGCGCCGCGCCGACGAACCAGATCAGGATGCCGACCACCGGCCCGCCCTCCAGCAGGCGCAGCCCCGCGTAGGCGGTGACGGCGAACGACGCGAGCATCAGCAGTGTGCGCAGGGGCGCGGTGGCGCTGCGGCCTCCGGTCATGCCGAACCCTCCTGGTTCTGGCCGAAGGTGAGCCGGGTGACCCACTTGGTGTTGTGCACGCCCGGGTTGTTGGGGACGATCACTCGCGCCGGGAAGCCGTGGTCGAGGGAGAGGTCGGCGCCGTTCACCCGCAACGCCAGGAGCGAGCGGGTGTCGCGCACCTGGTTCTCGCGCAGCAACGCCGCCCGGAACGATCCGCTGAGCTGCAACGACTCCACGAACACCCCGGGCGCCGGGCCCTGGCCGACCATGGCGGCCAGGTCGGCCAGCCGGACACCCGTCCACTCCTGGTCGCCGGTCGACCAGCCTTCGACGCAGGCGATGGGCAGCAGCGCGGTGTGCTGCGGCAGTTCCAGCAGCGCCGCCCGGTCCAACACCTCCCTCCGGCCGCCGGGACCGCGCACCGTCAGCCGCCAGTCCGGGCCGACGTCGGCGGTGCGGACGCCCCGGGAGCGCGCGGTCTTGTTGACCTGGAACCCGTTCTGTCCCGGGCCGGGGTCCTGACTGCGCGGCGCCAGCAGCGCCACGTCCCGCAGCGGCCCGCCCGTGGACTGGCCGACGGTCACCACGACCATGGTCAGGGACCCCAGCCCGACCATCCCCAGCGCGCCCCGGCGGGAGATCGTCGGTGCGGCGGGTGCGGTCGGGACGAGCCCGGTCCCGTCCGGCGGCTCGGGCTCGGTGCGGCGGGTCGGCGTGCGCAGTTCCTCCCGCAGACTCCGGCCGCGCAGCGCACGGCGCACCCGCCCCACCCGCAGGGCGACGTGCACGATCAGCGCGGCGAGGAACACCCACGCACCGTAGAAGTGCAGCGGATAGAACGAGCCGGGGAAAACGTACTCGAGCTGGACGTTGAGCACGCCCGTCACGAACTCGAACAGGGTGCTGCCGACCAGCAGCAGCAGCGAGACGCGCTCCAGCGCGTGGTTGACGGAACGTACCGGCGGCCAGGTGAAGAGGCGCGGGATGACCGACCACAGCTTCGCCAACAGGACGGGCACGAGCGCCAGACCCACCGTCACGTGCAGGCCCTGGGTGAGCCGGTAGAGCCAGTACGGGCTGGTGGGCCAGGAGAAGAGGTAGAAGCCGAGCAGTCCCTTACCGGGCGTGCGGTCGTTCGGTGCGCCGAGCCCCGGGTTGTAGGCGGCGTACGACAGCAGACCGGTCACGGTCACGACGAGCAGGCCGCCGAGCAGCACCAGGCCCAGGACGGAGGTCAGCCACGGGCCGCGCAGCGGGCTGCGCCAGAAGCCGGGCCGGAACGGTCCGGGCGGTGGGGCGGTGAGGCGGGCGAGCGGCGAAGCCGCGGGTTCGGCGGGTTCGGGTGCGGAGGGCTTCCCGGCGGCCGGGCCGGGGGCCGCGGCGGGCACCTCCGCGCCCGGTTCCGGTCCTGGTTCTGGCTGGGGTTCGGGTGCCGGCTGGGGTTCCGGTTCTGGTCCGGTCTCCATGCCTCCATCCGGGCGGACTTCCGGAGTCGGGCGTTCCGGGACCGTGCCCCCCTGCTCCGGCGTGCGTCCGGGCTCACCGTCGGCTGCGGACTCCGTCCCGCCGCCCGGCGCGGACGGCCCGGAGTCGGCCTCCGGCTCGTGCGCGGGCTCCCGTTCGGGACGTTCGTGCCGTTCGCCGTCGTCGTGGTCCATGCTCGGACTCTCTCTCCTCGGAGGCCGGTGCGGAGCGCCTGCATCCGACGCTAGGCCACGCAGACCCGCCCTCCGGGGAGGTCGCCCATGACGAAACGGTGACGTCACGGGCCCGCGGCCAGGCCCGCGGCATCTCTGACATTCCGATGACACCCGCACGGCGGAACCCTGACGCACCCTCCGGTCCGCCTACGGTGAACCGGATGAGCGGAACGCAGCGGGAGGCCACGCCTCCGGAGGAACAGGACGGCGACGCAAGCCCCGGACGACACTCTGCCGGGACGGCCCGCGACCTCGTAGTGGCCGCGCTCGCGGTGCTGCTCTTCGCCGTCGCCGCCGTCGTCGGGCATCACCTGCACGTCACCTACGACGCCCTGCACCTCGGCTGGCCGCCGCTGTACGCCCAGTGGGAGCCCCACATCGGGCCCGGCACCCCTGCGGCCCTGGTCGTGGCGGCGCTCGTCGTCCTCCAGGGCCCGGCGCTCGCCCGGAGACTGGCCTGGCGTCCCCTGGTCTGGGCGGCCTGGGGCGGATCGATGGCGTGGTGCTGGGCGCTGGCGCTGGTCGACGGCTGGGACCGGGGCGTCGCGCGCAGGCTCACCACCGGCTACGAGTACCTCCAGGAGGTCGACCGGGTCGACGACATCGGCCATACCCTGCGCGTCTTCACCGACCACATCCTGCTCGGCGCGCCCGACAACTGGGTTCCGCACGTGGCAGGGCACCCGCCGGGCGCCCTGCTGACGTACGTGCTGCTGGACCGGATCGGTCTCGGCGGCGGCCCCTGGGCGTCCGTCTTCACCGTCACCGTCGCCTCCTCCGCCGCGGCGGCGGTGCTGGTCGCGGTGCGGGCGCTGTGCGGCCCGGACACCGCCCGCGCCGTCGCCCCGTTCGCGGTGCTCTCGCCGGCGGCGGTGTGGTTCGCGGTCTCCGCCGACGGCTACTTCGCGGCCGTCGCCGCCTGGGCGCTGGCCCTGCTCGCCCTCGCCGCGGCCCGCACCGCACGGTGGCCGAAGGCGGCCGCCGTCGGGTCCGGCCTGCTGTTCGGGCTGCTGTGTCACCTCTCCTACGGCCTGGTGCTGGTCGGGCTGATCGCCCTGGCGGTGCTGCTCGCGGCCCGCACCTGGCGGCCGGTGCCGCTGGTGCTGCTCGGCATGCTGCCCTGGTTCGCCGCGTTCACGGCGGCCGGCTTCTGGTGGTTCGACGGCTATTTCACCCTCGTCGAGCGCTACTACCAGGGCGCGGCCCGCATCCGTCCCTACGGCTACTTCGTGTGGGGCAATCTGGCCGCGAACGTGGTGACCGTCGGCCTTGCGGCCGTCGCCGGGCTGCGCCGGGCTGTACCCGAACTCCCGCGTGCGGTGCGGGTGCTGCGCCGGTCCCCGCCGACCGGGCCGACGGCCCTGGCCGTGCTGGTGGCGGGTGCCCTCGCAGCCGTGCTGGCGGCCGACGTATCCGGGATGAGCAAGGCTGAGACCGAACGGATCTGGCTGCCCTTCACCCTCTGGCTGACCGCGGCCGCGGCCCTGCTTCCCCGGCCTACGCACCGGTGGTGGCTCGCCGCCCAGGCCGCCGTCGCGCTGGCCGTCAACCACCTGCTCTTCACCGGCTGGTGACCTGCCCGGGCCGCCGGGCGCGGCGCCCGGCGGTCGCGCCCGAGACCGTGCGCCCGGGCAGGTCAGGTGCGGCGCAGCGCCAGGAAGGGCCGCCCCTGCGCGGACCACTCCTCGACGACCGACCAGCCCGCGAACTCCGCGTGGCGGCGCAGCGCGGCCGTTCCGAGCCGCGCCCAGTGAAACGTTTCGCTGCGGCCCCCGTCGCCGTCGTCCAGGCACACCTCCACACGTTCCTCGATGTCCGCCCGGGCGGCTTCGGCGAGGAGCAGGCCACCCGGCGTCAGCAGGGCGCGGATGCGGTCGAGGAGAACGGCAGGGTCCCCGCCGATACCGATGTTGCCGTCCATCAGCAGCACGCTGCCCCACCGTCCCTCACCGGGCAGCGGATCGAAGACGGACCGCAGCAGAACCGTCCCCCCGAGGCCGCGGGCGCGGGCCACCGCGAACGGGGCCGTGTCGATGCCGAGCACCGGCCGCCCGCTGCGCGCCAGAGCCGCGACCATGCGGCCCGGTCCGCAGCCCACGTCGAGTACCGGGCCCGTGCAGCGCCCCAGGACGGCGAGATCGGCCGCGTCCGCCCGAGCGCACCACCGCTCCACGTCCAGTGGCAGCAGCCAGCCGTCCGGCCGCCGCAGGTACAGCGGCCCACGGCCGGCGCGCAGCGCCTCGGCATACGGATCGGCGCACCATGGCGGCATCTTCGCCGGGCGGGACGTGACACGCGCACGTGCCGGGGTGCCGGTCATCGCGCGGACACCTCCCGCTGCGCGGCGGCGAACGCCGCGGCGAACCGGCTCCGTGCGCACACCGCCGCGATCAGCGCCGCGTCCTCGCCGGTGTCCACGTCGCGCAGCACCGGCAGATCCCTCACCGTCAGCCCGGCGCGCAGCAGGCGGTCGCGCTGCTCGGCTCCGGTCCGTGCGGTCGACATCGGCACGCCGCGCACCAGTTCCGGGTCCGGCTCGGCCAGGCCCAGCGCCCAGAACCCGCCGTCTGCGGCCGGACCGAACCAGGCGTCACAGGTGTCCCAGCCGTCCGGCGCCAGCACCGGCGCCAGGAGCCCCGGGCGCAGCTGCGGGGTGTCCATCCCGACCAGCAGCGCCGGGCCGTCGCAGCCCGCGAACGCGGCGGCGATCCGTTCGTCGAGACCGCCGTCGGCCTGGGGCACGACCTCGAAGCCGGCGTCCCGGGGAAGCCACGCGCCCGGCTGCCCGGACAGCACCAGCACCCGTCGGCGGACGGGAAGAGCCGCGACCGTCTCCAGGGTGTCGTGCAGCGCCGCCTCCGCGAGCCGTGCGGCCTGCTCCGGGGAGTAGGGCGGCGTGAGCCGCGTCTTCACCCGGCCCGGTACCGGCTCCTTGGCGATCACCAGCAGCGTCGTCGGGCCCGTACCCGTGCCCCCCGCCGTCATCGGAGGACCGCCCGCATGTCCTGCACCGCGTGCCAGGTGCCGCGCCAGGTGCCGGTGACCTTCGACTCCCCGGTACGAGGCCGGTACGCCACCTCCGTCTCGTGGACGCGCCAGCCCGCGTCGGCGGCCCGCACCACCATCTCCAGGGGGTAACCGCTGCGCCGGTCGGTGATCCCCAGTTCGAGCAGCCGGCTCCGCCGCGCGACCCGCAACGGTCCCAGGTCGCGCAGTCGCAGGCCGGTACGGCGGCGCACCATGCCGGCCAGCGCCCGGTTGCCGGCCCGCGCGTGCAGCGGCCAGGACCCCCACGAGGTCGGCCGCCGCCGCGCGAGGACCAGGTCGGCCCTACCGTCCAGGACGCGGGCGGCGACGCCGGGCAGCGCGCCGGGGTCGAGGGAGGCGTCGCAGTCGCAGAAGGCCACCAGGTCCGCTTCCGCGGCCTCCAGCCCGGCATGGCAGGCGGCGCCGAAACCCCGCCGCGGCTCGTGCACCACCCGGGCGCCGTGCGCCCGGGCGACGTCCGCCGAACCGTCCGTCGAACCGTTGTCGACGACCAGCGCCCGCCAGCCGTCCGGGATGCGGGCGAGGACCCACGGCAGCGCCTCCGCCTCGTTGAGGCAGGGCAGCACGACGTCCCCGGTCAGGGGCTGAGGAGATGTCACCGAATCGCTCATCACCGTTCACCCTAGGTACGCGGAGGCGCCGAAGAGGTCATGCGGCTCCTTACGGAATACGGACGTCCGCCGCACGGCGGACGCAACCGCTCCGCGGACCGCCCGCCCGCTGCGAGACTCGAGGCATGCAGCAGCCCACGAGCCCCCGGCGCGTCCTCGTCGTCGACGACGACCCCACCGTCACGGAAGTGGTCAGCCGGTACCTGGAACGCGCCGGCTTCACCGTCGCCACCGCCGCCGACGGGAACGACGCGCTGGTCCGCGCGGAGGCGGGCCCCCCGGACCTCGTGGTGCTCGACCTGATGCTGCCCGGCCGGGACGGCCTGGAGGTGTGCCGCCTGCTGCGCGCCCGGGGCCCGCTGCCGGTCGTGATGCTCACCGCCCGCGGCGACGAGGAGGAACGCATCCTCGGCCTGGAGGTGGGCGCCGACGATTACGTGACCAAGCCGTTCAGCCCCCGGGAACTGGTGCTCCGGGTGGAGTCCGTGCTGCGCCGCGCCGCCGCCGCGCCCTACGGAGGGCCGGGGCTGAGCGGCGGCGGCGTCACGCTCGACCCCGCCGCGCGAACGGTGCACGACGCCCGCGGCCCCGTTTCCCTCACGCTCCGCGAATTCGACCTGCTGGCCCATTTCCTGCGTCACCCCGGGCGGGTCTTCCGGCGGGAGGAACTGATGTCGGCGGTGTGGGGCTGGGACTACGGCGACCTGTCCACGGTGACGGTGCACGTGCGGCGGCTGCGTCACAAGATCGAGGCCGATCCGGCCCGGCCGCGCCTCATCACCACCGTGTGGGGCGTCGGCTACCGCTTCGACGGCGCCCCCGGGGACGACGGCCCGGAGAGGGCGGCCCGCGATGCGTGACCTGCTGCTCATCGCCTGCTACGCGGCTGCCGGCTCCGCCGTCGCCGGCGTCCTCGGCGCGGTCGCGCTGCGCGCCGTACGCCGCCGCTCCGTCGCCCTCTCGCTCGCCGTTCCCGCCGTCGTCGCGGTCGGCGCGATGCTCGCCGGCACCCTCTCGGTGGCCTGGGCGATGTTCCTCTCCTCGCACGACCTGGCCGTGATCACCATGGTGTGCGCGGTGGCTGCCGCCACCTCCACGGCGACCGCGCTGCTCCTCGGCCGCAGGGTGAGCCGCGCCCACCGGCGGCTCGAGGACGCCGCGGGAGCCCTCGGCGACGGGCAGGGCTTCCAGGCCCCCGACGCACCCATGCCCGCCGAACTCGCCTCGCTGGCCCGCCGCCTGACGGACACCAGCGTCCGGCTGACAGCCTCCCGGGAGCGCGAGGCCGCGCTGGAGGCCTCCCGTCGGGAACTGGTCGCGTGGATCTCGCACGATCTCCGTTCCCCGCTCGCCGGCCTGCGCGCCATGGCCGAAGCCCTCGAGGACGGCATGACCGACGAGCCCGCCCGCTACCACCGCCGGATGCGCACCGAGGTCGAACGCCTGACGGAGATGGTGAACGACCTGTTCGAGCTCTCCCGGATCCAGGCCGGCTCCCTGGCCCCCTCGCTCGCCCGGATATCCGCCTACGACCTGGTCGGCGACGCGATCGCCGGCGCCCACCCGCTGGCCGCCGGCCGCGGCGTCCGGCTCACCGGCGACGGCGTGCAGCCCCTGCCGCTGAGGGCAGACGGGAACCAGATGTCCCGTGTGCTGGCCAACCTGCTGGTCAACGCCATCCACCGGACCCCGGCGGACGGCACCGTCGCGGTCTCCGCCCGCGAGGTCGGCGACACCGCGGTGCTCGCCGTCACCGACGGCTGCGGCGGCATCCCCGCGGACGAACTGCACCGGGTCTTCGACACCGGCTGGCGCGGGGAGCACGCCCGCACGCCACCGGCCGGTGCCGGACTGGGGCTGGCCATCGTCCGGGGCATCGTCGAGGCCCACGCAGGCTGTGTCTCGGTCCGCAACATCCCCGGCGGCTGCCGGTTCGAGGTCACTCTTCCGCTGGCTCGCCGCACCGTTCCACGCGCACCGCGCACACCTTGAACTCCGGCATCCGCGACACCGGGTCCAGCGCCGGGTTGGTGACCGTGTTGGCCCGCCCCCGGCCGGGCCAGTGGAACGGCATGAACACCGTGTCCGGCCGGATGTCCGAGGTGACCCGCGTGGGCGCGAAGGCGCGGCCGCGGCGGGAGACCACGGCGACCGGGTCGCCCTGGCCGTTGCCCTGGCCGGTGAGCGCGCCGTACCCGGACAGCGGGCGGCCCGCCCGGCCCGTCGCCAGGCACAGGTTGATCCACGCGCCGACCGTGTCCGTCCCCTTGGACTGCTGCTCCGGACCGCGCGCCGTGAGCATCATCGACGCCTCCGCGTCGCAGAACAGCTCCACCGCCCGGCGGATCCGGGGCAGCGGCACGCCGGTGACGCCCTCCACCAGTTCCGGCCAGTGCGCTATCGCCGCCGCGCGGGCCTCCGCCCAGCCGGTTGTCCGGGCGTCCACGAACGCCTGGTCGACGCGCCCCCGGCGGCCACCAGGTGCTGCATGCCCAGCGCGAGCGCGAGGTCCGTGCCGGGGCGCGGCGCCAGGTGCAGGTCCGCAACTGGGCCGTGCGGGTGCGGCGCGGATTCACGACGATCAACGTGCCGCCGTTGTCTCGGAGTTCGGTGAAGTAGTGCAGCGCCGGCGGCATGGTCTCCGCGGGGTTGGCGCCGACCAGGATCACGCAGCCGGTGCGCGGCACGTCCGCCAGCGGGAACGGCAGCCCGCGGTCCAGGCCGAACGCGTAGTTGCTCGCGGCGGCGGCGGACGACATGCAGAACCGGCCGTTGTAGTCGATCTGCGAGGTGTCCAGTACGACGCGGGCGAACTTCCCCAGCGCGTAGGCCTTCTCGTTGGTGAGCCCGCCACCGCCGAAGACGCCCACGGTGTCCGGGCCGTGCGCGGTCCGGACCCGCGACAGCCCGCGCGCGACGCCCCGCTGCGGCGACGGCGCACCAGCGGCCCGGTGAGCCGCGCACCGCGCGCCAGCACCTCGGGGGCCGTGCGGCCCTTCCCGCGGAACACCCGTCGCACCCGCCGCCGCGCCTGCTGTCGAGAACGCCGTGACCGGCCTGCGCGTGGGCGGGTACCGGCACCTCGCGCTGGCCTCCTGCTTCACCGCGCCGGGCCTCTGCGCCGCGCGCTGCGCTGCGGCGGCGCACCGCGCGGGAGGCGCCGCCCGTTGTGGCGTCAGCGCCGCTGGGCGCGCACCCCGCGCTGGCACGCCTGGTCCTGCGGCGGTACGACGAGGCAGTGCGTGCCCGGGAGACGTCGGGGCAGGAGGCGTCCGCACACGGCGCCCGCGCGGTCGTGCCGCGTACGGCTCCGTACCCGCACCCCCTCGCGGCCTGACCGAAGCGTGCCCCCACCGGCCGCGCGCCTCCCGCAGCACGTACGGTCGGCGCATGGACGGCACCCACGTCACCGGCCCCCGCGCAGGTGGCGGCAACCAGCCCGGCGGCCCCTACCGCCCCTGCGACACCGAGCGCTGGGCCCCGGAACCCGACAAGCGCCCCGGCCGTACCGCCTTCCAGCGCGACCGGGGCCGGGTGCTGCATTCGGCGGCGCTGCGCCGGCTGGCGGGCAAGACGCAGGTGGTGCCGGCGGTGCCGGCCGAGGTGTGGGGCGGGCCGGACGACGCCCCCGCCGTGGGGGCGTCCGGCGGGGTGTGGGATGCCAGCCCGCGCACCCGGCTCACGCACTCCCTGGAGTGCGCGCAGGTCGGTCGCGAGCTCGGGGCCGCACTCGGCTGCGACCCCGACCTGGTCGAGGTCGCCTGCCTGGCGCACGACCTGGGGCATCCGCCGTTCGGCCACAACGGTGAAAGCGTTCTGAGCGGCATCGCCGAACCCTGCGGCGGCTTCGAGGGCAACGCCCAGTCGCTGCGTCTGCTGGCGCGGCTGGAGCCCAAGCGCTTCGTGGCCCGCGACGACGCGGAGGACGGCCAGATCAGCGTCGGCCTGAACCTCACCCGCGCCGCGCTGGACGCCGCCACCAAGTACCCGTGGCCCCGCGGCGCCCACCCCGAGAACCCCGCCTCGGCGAAGTTCGGCGTGTACGAGGACGACCTGCCCGTCTTCGCCTGGTTCCGGGAGGGCGCACCCGACCGGCGCCGCTGCTTCGAGGCGCAGGTCATGGACTGGGCCGACGACGTCGCCTACTCCGTGCACGACGTCGAGGACGGCTTGCACGCCGGCCACGTCGACCCCAACCTCCTCCTCGCCGAGCCGGAACGCCGGGACGTCTTCGCCCTCGCCGCCCGCCGCTACGCCCCGGGTGCCGACGCCGCCGAACTGGCGGAAGCACTGGACCGGCTGCTGGACCAGGAGTGGTGGCCGCACGGCTACGACGGCACGGCCCTCGCGCAGGCCCGGCTCAAGGACGCCACCAGTCAGCTCATCGGACGGTTCTGCCTCGCCGCCGAAGGCGCCACCCGCAACCGTTACGGCTCCGGACGGCTCACCCGGTACGCGGCGGAGCTGGTCGTGCCCCGTGAAGCGCGGCTCGAATGCGCCGTCCTCAAGGCCGTCGCCGACCGCTATGTCATGCAGCGCGAGGACCAGGAGCGCCTCCGCGCCGACCAGCGCGTCGTGCTCGGCGAACTCGCCGACGCGCTGCTCGCCCGCGCACCCGAGGGCATGGACCCGCAGTACCGGTCGCTGTACTCCGAGGCCCCGGACGACGCCGCCCGGCTGCGCGTGGTCGTCGACCAGATCGCCGCGCTCACCGACGCCTCCGCCCGTTCGCTGCACGCCCGCCTCACCGCCGTACGGGGTCTACGGGCGTAGTGTGCGCCGGGTCCTCACCCGGTCGCCCCGCCGCCTTCCCGCACGGAGACTGATACGGGACGCTCGGTGGAGGGAACCCCGCGAAAAAGGGGAATCCTGTGCGGGGAGCAGTTCCCGCCCAGGGGACGCACAGGCCGGGGGGACGTCTCAACGAGGAGGCATCACGTGGTCGACGCACATCAGACCTTCGTCATCATCGGCGGTGGCCTGGCCGGCGCGAAAGCGGCGGAAACCCTGAGAGACGAGGGTTTCACCGGACGCGTCATCCTGATCGGCGACGAACGCGACCACCCCTACGAACGGCCCCCACTGTCCAAGGGCTACCTCACCGGCGGCACCGAACGCGACAGCGTCTTCGTGCACGCCCCCTCCTGGTACGCCGGGGCCGAGGTGGAACTGCACCTCGGCCAGCCCGCCGTCCGCATCGACCCCGAGGCCCGGGCCGTCACCCTCGGCGACGGCGCCCGGGTCCACTACGACCGCCTGCTCCTCGCCACCGGCGCCGAGCCGCGCCGCCTCAAGGTGCCCGGCACCGACCTGGCAGGCGTCCACCACCTGCGCCGCCTGGCGCACGCGGAACGTCTGCGGGGCGTCCTCGCCGCGCGCGGCAGGGAGAACGGCCACCTCGTCATCGCCGGCGCCGGATGGATCGGCCTGGAGGTCGCGGCCGCGGCCCGCGGCTACGGCATGGAGGTCACGGTCATCGAGCCCGAACCGACGCCGCTGCACGCCGTGCTCGGCCCCCAGATGGGTTCCTTCTTCACCGACCTGCACCGCGACCACGGCGTCCGCTTCCACTTCGGGGCCCGGCTGACGCGGATCGTCGGGCAGGACGGCATGGTGCAGGCCGTGGAGACCGATGACGGGGAGGAACACCCCGCGCACGAGGTGCTCGCCGCCATCGGTGCCGCTCCCCGCGTCGGCCTCGCCCGCGCCGCCGGGCTGGACCTCGCGGAGCGGCCCGTCGGAGGTGTGGCCGTCGACGCCTCGCTGCGCACCTCCGACCCGCACATCTACGCCGCGGGCGACGTCGCCGCCGAGCAGCACCCGCTGCTCGGCTCCCGGCTCCGCGTCGAGCACTGGGCCAACGCCCTCAACTCCGGCCCGGCCGCCGCCCGCGCCATGCTCGGGCAGGAGGTGACGTACGACCGGGTGCCGTACTTCTTCTCCGACCAGTACGACCTCGGCATGGAGTACTCCGGCTGGGCGCCGCCCGGCGCCTTCGACGAGGTGCTCGTCCGCGGTGACCTGGGCAAACGCGAATTCATCGCCTTCTGGCTGCGCGAGGGCCGGGTGCTGGCGGGGATGAACGCCAACGTGTGGGACGTCACCGGGCCGATCCAGCGGCTCATCCGCTCCGGCCGGCCCGTCGACCGCCAGGCCCTCGCCGATCCCGGCACGCCGCTGGAGTCGCTGGCCCCCGAGGAGACCGGGGAGGGGTGAGCGGCGGGCGGTGCGCCGGAAACAGACCCCTGGGGCCGGGGGCGGCGCCGTCCTCCGAACGGGTGCCGCGGCGGCCGTAGGGTGACGTCCATGGCGATCCGTACCGCAGTCGTGCCCGTGTCGGAGATCTTCCCGCTGCGCTGGGAGGTGCTGCGGCCCGGGCTGCCGCGCGAGTCGGCGGTCTTCGCCGAGGACGGCCTGGACGGCGCCTTCCACGTCGCCGCGTACGACGGCGAGGGCGCCGACGTCCTCGGCTGCGGCAGCTTCTACCCGGAGCCGTACCCCGGCACCCCGGGCGAGGAGCGTGAGGGCGGCCGCGGAGCCGGTCCTGCCGTGTACCGCATCCGCGGCATGGCCAGCGCCCCGGCCGCCCGCGGCCGGGGCTACGGCGCCGCCGTCCTCCGCGCGGGCGAGGACGCGGCCGCCGCCCGCGGTGCCCGGCTGATGTGGTGCAACGGCCGCACCGAGGCCCGCGGCTTCTACGAGCGGCACGGCTACGAGGCGGTCGGCGAGGAGTTCGTCATCGAGGGCGTCGGACCGCACCACGTCTTCGTCCGCACGCTCCCGTGACCCGCCTCCCGCACGGCACCGTCGGCGGCGCGCCGTAGACTCTCCCCGTGGCCGGAAGGATCAACGACGACGACGTCAAGGCGGTACGGAACGCGGTTCCGATCGACGCCGTCGTCTCCGAGTATCTCCAGCTCCGCAATGCCGGCGGCGGCCAGCTCAAGGGCCTCTGCCCGTTCCACGACGAGAAGTCCCCCTCCTTCCACGTCAGCCCGAGCAAGGGCTTCTACCACTGCTTCGGCTGCCAGGAGGGCGGGGACACCCTCGACTTCGTGATGAAGGTCGACCACCTGTCCTTCTCCGAGGCCGTGGAAAGGCTCGCCGCGCAGGCCGGCATCACCCTCCGCTACGAGGAGGGCGGCTACGGCCGCGGCAGTCAGGCGGGCGAGCGCACCCGGCTCGCCGAGGCCCACCGCGCGGCCGCCGCCTATTACCGCGAGCAACTCGACGGGCCGGAGGCTGAGCTCGGCCGGCGCTTCCTCGACGAGCGCGGCTTCGACAAGGACGCCGCCGACCGGTTCGGCGTCGGCTACGCCCCCGCCGGCTGGGACTACCTGGTGCGCCACCTGCGCGGCAAGGGCTTCTCCGACAAGGAGATGACCCTCGCCGGTCTCGCCCAGGACAGCCGCTCCGGCCGCCCCATCGACCGCTTCCGTGGCCGGCTCCTGTGGCCCATCCGCGACATCACCGGCGAGGTCGTCGGCTTCGGCGCGCGCAGACTCCGCGACGACGACAACGGGCCCAAGTACCTCAACACCCCCGAAACGGCGCTGTACCGCAAGTCGCAGGTGCTGTACGGCATCGACCTGGCGAAGCGCGAGATCGGCAAGGCGGGCCGCGCCGTCGTCGTCGAGGGCTACACCGACGTGATGGCCTGCCACCTCGCCGGGGTCACCAACGCCATCGCCACCTGCGGCACCGCTTTCGGCGGCGACCACGTCAAGATCCTGCGGCGGGTGCTGATGGACAACTCCCGTTCCGAGGTGGTCTTCACCTTCGACGGCGACGCCGCCGGGCAGAAGGCCGCGCTGCGCGCGTTCGAGGATGATCAGAAGTTCGCCGCTCGCACCTCGATCGCCATCACCCCCGGCGGCATGGACCCTTGCGAACTCCGGCTCGCCAAGGGCGACCCGGCGGTGCAGACTCTCATCGAGAGCCGCACGCCGCTCTTCGAGTTCGCCCTCCGCTCCGCCGTCACCGCGCACAACCTGGACACCGCGGAGGGGCGTTCGGCGGCGCTGGAGGAGGCCGCACCGATCGTCGCCCGGATCAAGGACGCCGCCATCCAGCACGAGTACGCCGTGCGGCTGGCCGGACTGCTGGGCATCCTCGACACGCAGTTCGTGGTGCGACGGGTGGGGCAGCTCGCGAAGTGGGCGCGGGAACGGTCCGCCGCGCGGCCCGGCGGCGACCACCGTCCGCGGCAGCCGGAGCACGGCGGCCCCCCGGGGGAGCCGCCCGCACGGCCGCAAGCCGCAGGCCCGGCCCTGAACCTGCGCAGCCCCGCCCACCGGGTCGAACGCGAGCTGCTCAAGCTCGCGCTGCAGCGGCCCGAGCTGGTCGCCCCCGCGTTCGACGCGTACGGCGCCGACGAGTTCACCGCGCCGCCGTACGCGGTGGTGCGGAAGGCCGTCGAGGCGGCAGGCGGAGTCGGAGGCGCCGACGGCGAGTTCGTCGCCCGCGTACGGGACGCCGCCCCCGACGACACGGTGCGCAGCCTGGTCACCGAGCTCGCGGTGGAACCGTTGCGCGCCGCGCGCGGCCGGGAGCCGGACGAGATCTACGCGGGGATGCAGCTGGTCGCCGTACGGCTGGCCGCCGTGCACGCGCGGATCGCCGAACTCGAGGGCTCCGCGCGGCGCCTGGAGGCCCAGCGCGACCACGAGTCGGCGGCGCCGGTGCGCGAACAGCTCTGGGTGCTCCAGCAGTACGCCCGCGCCCTCCGCGACCGGGGCGCGGGCGCGCTCTGACGCCTCACCGGGCCCGTCCTCGTCGCGCGGCCCGTCGGCATGTGGCGCGTGCCGCGGCAGGTTGTCAAGGGTGCCAAGGTTACCGACGGGCAAAGAAAGACGGCGCACGAGTCTCGTGGAGCAGGTGTGTCGTGGCGCACACTGGCAAGCGGTGCCTGAGTCATCGGAGCGCGTCGGTGCTGGCCGGGAGGGGCCACTCTCCTTCGCGGTCCGCACATCTTCTGCCGGGACGGCACGCGGCGCGGCCGCGGTCGTTCCCGTCTCGTATGCCGTCCTGGAACCGGCAGCGATCACTTGGAGGTCGCCCCCGTGCAGACCCAGACCCTGACCAGTGCGGCGCAGGGCGCCGCACCGACCACCCCCACCACGCGTCTGGCCCCACCCCGCGGTGCGCGGCACGCACCCGCCCGCTTCGCACCGGGCGCCGGTGCCGGTACCGGCCCGACCGGCGACCTCTTCCGGCAGTACCTGCGTGAGATAGGGCGAATACCGCTGCTGTCCGCCGCCGAGGAGGTGGAACTCGCCCGCCGCGTCGAGGCGGGCCTGTTCGCAGAGGAGAGACGCGCGGCCGCGACCGGCCTCGACGAACGCCTCGCACTCGACCTGGACCGCCTCGTGGTGCTCGGCCGGATGGCCAAGCGCAGTCTCATCGAGGCCAACCTCCGCCTCGTGGTGTCCGTCGCCAAGCGCTATGTCGGCCGCGGCCTGACCATGCTGGATCTGGTGCAGGAGGGGAACCTGGGCCTGATCCGCGCGGTGGAGAAGTTCGACTACGCGCGCGGCTTCAAGTTCTCCACCTACGCGACCTGGTGGATCCGCCAGGCCATGTCACGGGCCCTCGCCGACCAGGCCCGCACGATCCGGGTGCCGGTCCACGTCGTCGAACTGATCAACCGGGTGATCCGCGTCCAGCGCCGCATGCTCCAGGAGCGCGGCTACGAGCCGACACCCGAGGAGGTCGCCGCACATCTGGGCCTCACGGCCGAAAGGGTCGTCGAGGTGCTGCGACTGGCGCAGGAACCGGTGTCGCTGCACGCGCCGGTCGGGGAGGAGGAGGACGTCCACCTCGGCGACCTCATCGAGGACGGCGACGCACCGTCGCCCGTCGAGTCGGCCGCGTTCCTGCTGCTCCGGCAGCACCTGGAGGCGGTGCTCTCCACCCTCGGCGAACGCGAGCGCCGGGTGGTGCAGTTGCGGTACGGCCTGATCGACGGCCGTCCGCGCACGCTGGAGGAGATCGGCCGTCTCTTCGGCGTGACGCGGGAGCGCATCCGGCAGATCGAGTGCAAGACACTGGGCAAGCTCCGCGACCACGCCTTCGCCGACCAGCTCCGGGGCTACCTGGATTGACCGGCGCGTACGTCCCCTCGGGCGCGACGCCTCAGCCGAACGCGCCCGGGTGGGCCTGCTCGCGCACGGTCGTGAACTGCTGCCGCACGGCCTGGCCGACGGCCGCCTCCTCCTCCGACGGGTCGAAGACCCGGCTTCGGGCGGCGGGCCAGGCCGGGGGCGTGCTGCCGCCCGCCAGCGCCCACGCGGCCTGGCGGGCGGCGCCCAGCGCGGTGTAGTCGCCGGCCTCCGGCACGACGACCTGCGCCCCGAGCAGCCCCGGTGCCGCGGCCTGCACGGCGGGCAGCTCCGCGGCGGCCCCGAGCAGGAACACCCGTCGCACCCGCACCCCGCGGCGCCGCAGCACGTCCAGCGCGTCGCCGAGCCCGCAGAGCATGCCTTCGACGGCGGCGCGCGCCAGGTGTTCGGGGCGCATGCTCTCCCGGCGCAGGCCGTGCAACGAGCCCGCGGTGTGCGGCAGGTCGGGGGTGCGCTCCCCTTCGAGGTACGGCAGCAGCACCAGCCCGTACGCCCCGGGGGTGGAGGCGCTGGCCAGCCGGGACAGGCCGTCCAGGTCGGTGTCCAGCATCTCCGCCGCGCCGCGCAGCACCCGGACGGCGTTCAGCGTCCGCACCACGGGCAGGTGCATGCCGGTGGCGTCGGCGAAGGAGGTGATGGTGCCGGTCGGGTCGGCGAGCGCCTCGTGATGCACGGCGAAGACCGATCCGGAGGCGCCGAGCGAGACGACCGCGTCACCGGTGCCGACGCCCAGTCCGAGGGCCGCGGCCATGGTCTCCCCGGTACCCGCGGAGATCAGCAACCCCTCCGGCGTGGTGCCGGCGGCCTCCGCCGGGCCGGCCACCTGGGGCAGCGTCACCGGGTGGCCCAGGGCGAGTTCCGCCAGGTCGGGCCGGTAGGTCTCGGTGGCCGCGGACCAGTAGCCGGTTCCCGACGCGTCGCCGCGATCGGTGACGCGGCGGGACGAACGGCCGAGCAGCTGCCAGGTCAGCCAGTCGTGCGGCTGCATCACCTCGGCGACCCGGGAGGCGGTCTCGGGCTCGCTGCGGGAGAGCCAGCGCAGCTTGGTCACCGGGTGCGTGGCCTGCGGCACGGTGCCGACCGCCTGCGCCCAGGCCTCCCGCCCGCCGAGCGCGTCGACGAGGTCGTTGGCGGCAGCCTGCATCCGCCGGTCGTTGCCGAGCAGCGCCGGCCGTACGGGGGCGCCGCCGGAGTCCAGGGCCACCACACCCTGCTGCTGCGCGGCGACGCCGATCGCCCGGACGTCGGAGAGCCGGCCGTCGGCGGCCGCCTCGCCGAGCGACAGCAGCCACGACTGCGGATCGTCGCGGTCGTCGCCGTGCGCGGCGTACCCCTGACGGACGCTCTCACCCGTGTCGGCGTCGCAGACGACGAGACGGGTGTGTGCGGCTGAACTGTCCAGACCGGCGACTATCCCCATGGGGCAGATGATGCCTCATCGTCCCGGTGTGCCGGGGGGAGTCCGGGGTGACAGGGGACACAGGAGCGTCCGGGGACACTGCGGCGACCGGAGATGTGGCGGAGGCGGATGGCGTGGGGGCGACGGGAGCGGTGCGGGTGCTCACCGATCGTCCGGCGCTTTGTCCCGTCCACGGGAAAAATGTGCCTTCTTCGGGTCGAACGCGGCGCGGCGGCGCGCACCTGTGCCCAGCGACACCACACCCTGACCGAGATGGGCGAGCCGATGACCATGGCCGTGCTGCCGGACCGATCGGTGCTGCACACCTCGCGAGACGGCACCGTCCGCCTCACCGACGTCCCCGGCACCCCGGACACGCGGCCGGAGACCTACGCCATGGGCTTCCGCAACCCGTTCCGGATGGGCGTCGACCACGAGACCGGCATCGTCCACGTCGGCGATCACGGCCCGGACGCCGGAGCCGCGGACCCATCCCGGGGCCCCGCCGGCAGGTCGAGTTCGCTCGTGTCACCGGCCCCGGCAACTGCGGCTGGTCGTACCGCACCGGCGACAACGACGCCTACACCGACTACGACTTCGGCTCCGGCGCCTCCGGGCAGACCTTCGACTGCGGGGCGCCGGTCAACGACTCGCCGAACAATACCGGCCGCACCCAGCTGCCTCCCGCCCAGCCCGCCTTGATTCCCTACGACGGCGGCTCGGTGCCCGAGTTCGCACAACGGCTCCGAGTCACCGATGGGCGGCCCGGTCTACCGCTTCGACCCCTCCCTCGATTCGGACGTGAAGTTCCCGCAGACCTTCGACGGCGACTCTTTCGACGGCGAGTTCCGCCGCCGCTGGATCAAGCGGATCGACCAGGACCCCGACGGCACCGTGCAGTCCACCAACGCCTTCCCCCGGCAGGGAACCCAGGTGATGGACATGGCCTTCGGGCCCGACGGAGCCCTCTACGTCCTCGACTACGGCACCGGCTACTTCAGCGGTGACGAGAACTCCGCCCTCTCAGATCACCGTCGACAACACCGTGCCCCGGGTCCGGGGTGGGTCCGGTCGCGGGGAGCGGTGGGAAGTGTGTGGACGTGGCTGGTGGTGGCGCGGACGGTGCGCAGGTGCAGGTGTGGTCGTGCAACGGGACGGGTGCGCAGGTGTGGGAGGCGCATGCGGACGGTTCGTTGCGGCGACATCAACCACCACGGCTGGGTCCAGAACGGCTGGTTCTGCTGAGCGCCGGACCTGCCGCCCACTCCGTGCGGGGTCTCCAGGGCACGGGAGACCCCGCACGGAGTGCGCACCCGTGGTTCAGGCCCTGATCCGCTCCCGGACCCAGCGGCCCGACTCCTTCAGCGCGTCCGCGCCGCCCCATTCGCCTGCGGCGCAGGTGCCCTCCCGGAACACCGCACCCGAACGGTGGCCGTCCGAGTAGTTCCAGTTCGTCCAGGAGATGTTCCTCTCGGCCATCAGGTCGAGATGGCGATACGCCATCGTGAAGTCGTTCGGGCCTTCACCTGCGTAGTCCTGCGTGCCGAACTCGGTGACGAACACCGGCAGCCGGTCGGCCGCCTCCTCCAGCGTTCGCAGGTACTCCTCGCGGTGCGGCGCGGCGTAGAAGTGGAAGGCGTTCATGATGTTCTCGGCGTCGACCGGGTCCGCGACGACCTCCTGCTCGTCTGCGCCCTCCGAGACGCCGAAGGACGACCAGGCGCGGGTGCCGACCAGCACGACGCCGTCCGGGTCCTGGGCCCGAACCACCGGGACCAGTTCCCCGGCGTAGGATCTGATGCGCTGTCAGCTCACGCCGTTCGGCTGGTTCGCGAGCTCGTAGAACACGTTCGGGTGATCGGCGTACCGGGACGCCATGTCGGTGAAGAACCGCTCGGCCGACGTGGTGTTCGCGTGCGGGTCGCCGGGGCTGAGCATGTGCCAGTCGATCACGGCGTACATGCCGTGCTCGATCGCTTGGTCGACGATGCGTTGCGCGAGACGGGTGAAGCCCTCCGGGTCGGTCTCGTGGCCACCCCCCTGCACGTACGTCGAGACGCGCAGCACGTCCGCGTCCCACTCCTGGGCGAGAACGTCGAGCGAGCCGCCGGTCACGCACCGGGCGTACCACTGCGTGCTGTGCGTGCTCATGCCGGTGAACTGCACGGCCCGGCCGCGGCTGTCGCACAGCGTGCGCGCGCAGACCGACAGCCGCCCGTGGTCGGCGACCGGGGACCCGGCGGGTGCCGCGTCGGCGCGGAGGGCGTCGGTCGCGGCCGGTGCCGTCAGAGCGATGAGGGCGAGCGCCAGGGCCGCCGCGCCGGTGCGGGCCCGGACGAAGTGGTGGTGCCGCATGCGGGGTGCCTCCTGCGTGGGGGAGAAGGATCCCGGACCGCGGAGGGGAACTCCGGGAAGTGGCGTGCAAGTTGGAGCGCTCTCATCCGCGCCTCAAGGGCGCCCGCGCCACCGTGCCACCACCCAGGACACCACCAGGAACACCGGCACCACCATGCCGATCAGCAGCAGGTTCTCGGTGAAGACGGCCGCGAGGAAATCACCGCCGAGACCCGCCACCCCCTCGTAGTAGCCGACGACCACGGCCATCAGCACGAGGTACCCGCCCACGGCCGTCCCCGCCACCCGCCGCACCAGTCCCGGCCATCCGGTGGGCGTGGCCGGACGCCTGCGCGCCGGGAGGTCCCGGCCCTCCCTCCGGGCGAGGCGCAGCCCGACGGCCAGGCACCCCATCACCAGCAGGTAACCCGTCGCCATCACGGCGAAGTTGAGCCACGGGGGCGGCATGCGCGGGGCTCCTCTACGACGGGTCCCGCAGCAGGAAGTGCCAGCCGCGCACGAACGTGTGCCAGCCGAACCAGAGCCACAGCGCGAACAGCGCCCACCGTCCGGCGGGATGGCGCATCACCGCGCCCAGGGTCTCGCTGAGGGTGGGGAAGCCGTCGCCGATCCGCATCAGCGCGAGCCCCTCCCACGCGAACAGCGCCCCGAACAGCACAGCCCACACCACATACCCCACGACCGGATGCTCCACCTGTCGTCGCCTCCCGTCTCGCCCGTGCGCCGTACGGCCGTTGCGCACGCCGCCCCGGTTCACGCGGCCCTGCGCGGTGGACCGCCGCACCCCGCCGTTCGTGCCGGAGAGCATAGTGTCACCGCATGTCCGCTTCGTCGTCTTCCCGGTGCGTCGCGAGGGCGGAGGGCCGCCCCGGCGGAGGCGCTCCGGGCTGGACGACGACAGGGCCGCCGCGTAACCCGCGGCGGCCCTGCTCGTTGACGTACACGCAGCTCGGAAGCCGACGGCTTCGTCGCTGCCGGTGGGGCGGGTGGGACTCGAACCCACGGCCGACGGATTATGAGTCCGCTGCTCTAACCGGCTGAGCTACCGCCCCTCACGGCGCGCCACACACGTCCGTGCGCGCCGTCTGCCGCAGCATAGCTGCTCATACGATCTCTCGCCCGTGACGGGTGCCATCGTGACGATCTCCGTACACCAGGACTCCGCGCGCCCCCCGGGCGGTTCCGCCGTACTCCGCGTGGATCTTGCGGGAGTTCCTCGTCCGCGCTCTCCGTACGCCTCCGCGCACGACGAAGGGCCCCGTCTCCGGGGCCCTTCGAGTGGCGTGCTCCCCCGACTGGATTCGAACCAGTAACCTGCCGGTTAACAGCCGGCTGCTCTGCCGATTGAGCTACAGGGGATTGCCCTCGCGGGGACTACCGCCCGGTTCCCGGGGGCGTTCCCTCGCTGCGAGCAATACATTAGCGCATGCCACGGGGTACGCCGAAATCCGTTCCGGTCCGGCCCCGCGGAGGCATCGACGAAAGGGTTGTCATGCGGTACCGAGTCAGCTTCGTCCTCGGCCTGGGTGTCGGGTTCGTCCTCGGCGCGCGGGCCGGCCGGGAGCGCTACGAGCAGCTGCGCCGGCAGGCCCAGCGGCTGGGCGAGAACCCCGCGGTGCGCAACGCCGCCGAGTCCGCGGCGACGAACGGCCGCCAGTTCGCGAGCCGGGCGTACGACACGGTGAACGAGCGGACCGGGCACCGCATGCCCGACGCGGTGAGCGACAAGGTCCACTCGCTGACCGACCGGCGCGCCGCGCAGGACGACGACTGGGGCTCCGGCAACGCCTGAGCCCATGCCGGGGAAGGCGGGCGCTCAGCCCTGGGGGAGGGCGGCGGCCCGCCGCTCGTCGAGCAGCGGCGCCATGAGATCGCCGAGGCGCCGCACCCGCCCGGGGACGTCCACCGCGGTGAACACCAGGTCGTCGGGGGAGCCCGCGGCCGCCAGCTCCTCCCAGGTGACGGGAGCGGAGACGGTCGGCTGCGGTCTGGCCCGCAGGGTGTAGGGGGCGGCGGTGGTCTTCGCCCACGAGTTCTGCGAGTGGTCGACGAAGACCTTCCCCGCCCGCAGGTGCCGGGCCATCCGGTGCAGGGCGCGCTCGGGCATCGCCCGCTCCGCCTCCTGTGCGAGCCGCTTGGCGTAGGCGGAGACCGCCGAGGAGTCCGTCGCCTCCACCGCGGCGAGCAGGTGCAGGCCCTTGGAGCCCGAGGTCTTCGCCAGCGCGGAGAAGCCGTCCGCCGCGAGTCGGTCGCGCAGCCACACGCCGACCTCCCTGCAGTCCAGGATCGTGGCCCCCTCGCCGGGGTCCAGGTCGAAGACGATCCGGTTCGCCCGCCGCTGGGCGTCGACCCGCCACTGGTGAGTGTGCAGCTCCAGCGCGGCCAGGTTCGCCGCCCACACCAGCGTCGCCAGGTCCTCGATCACCACCTGGGTCTCCCGCTTCTCGCCCGTGCGCATCACCACCGCCGTCCTCACCCAGTCGGGGGTGCCGGGCGGCACGTTCTTGGCGAAGAACGCGGCCGCGTCCACGCCGTCCGGGAAGCGCAGGAAGGACACCGCCCGCCCCTTCAGGTGGGGGAGGACGGCGTCGGCGACGGACACGTAGTAGTGGATCGCCTCACCCTTGGTGAACGCGGCCGCCGGATACAGCACCTTGTCCAGGTTGCTGAGGGAGAGGCGGTGGCCGTCGATCTCCGTGATGGGCATACTCGAAAGAATCCCACAGAAGGGACAAATCGATGCGTTCCATCTGGAAGGGGGCCATCTCCTTCGGCTTGGTCTCCATCCCGATCAAGGTGGTCTCCGCCACCGAGAGCCACGGCGTCTCCTTCCGTCAGATCCACACCACCGACGGCGGCCGCATCCGCTACCGCAAGGTGTGCGAGCTGGACGGCGAGGAGGTGCCGAGCGAGGAGATCGGCAAGGCGTACGAGACCGTCGACGGCAGCCACGTCGAGATCACCGACGACGACCTCGCCGCCCTGCCGCTGCCCACGGCCAAGACCGTGGAGATCCTCGGATTCCTCCCGGCCGAGGACATCGACCCCATCCGGCTGGACCGCTCGTACTTCCTCACCGGCGACGGGCAGAGCGCCGCCAAGCCGTACGTACTGCTGCGCGAGGCGCTTGCCCGCTCCGGCCGGGTCGCCGTCGCGAAGCTGGCGCTGCGCAACCGGGAGAGTCTCGGCATGCTCCGCGTCTACCAGGACACCCTCACCCTGCACACCATGCTCTGGCCGGACGAGGTCCGCTCCGCCGACGGGATGGCGCCCGGCGAGAACGTCAGCGTCCGCGACCAGGAGCTGGACCTGGCCGACGCGCTGATGGAGACCCTCGGCGAGCTGGACCTGGACGAGCTGCACGACGAGTACCGCGAGGCGCTCGAGGCGATGGTCGACGCGAAGGAGGCGGGCGAGCCGCTGCCCGTCGGCGCACCGGCACCCCGCGAGGGCAAGGTCGTCGACCTGATGTCCGTGCTGGAGAACTCGGTGCAGGCCGCCCGGCAGTCGCGTGGCGAGGACGACGGCGAAGCCGAGGTGCACCAGCTCCCGCGGAAGAAGACGGCGTCCCAGAAGGCCGCGAAGAAGGCCCCCGCCAAGAAGAGCGCGGCGAGCAGGAAGAGCACGGCGGCCGAGAAGTCCGCGGCGAAGAAGACCGCCAAGAAGACGACCGCGAAGACGACGGCGAAGACGACGGCGAAGAAGACCGCCAAGAAGACCACCGCGACGAAGCGCAGCCCCCGCAAGTCCGCGTGACGGGGTCAGGCCCCCCGGGCAGGGGGGCCGGGGCAGGCGGAGGCCGACCACGCTGCGGTCTCCTCCGGGGTGCGGGGGCCGGCCGTGCCGTCGGCGAGCAGGCCGTGGGCGCGCAGCGCGGCTGCCACGGCGGTGGCCCAGGGCAGGCGCAGCCCGGCCGACGCCGGCAGGTCCGGGTCGGCGAGGAGCGTGGCCGCCGACCCGTTGCGCAGTCCGTCCGGGGTGAGCACCGCCGCGTCCTGGGCCCAGCGCAGCGCCAGGTCGACGTCGTGCGTCGCCATCACCACGGTCGTTCCGGACCGCTGGAGCCCGCCGAGGACGGCGAGCAGCCGCTCCTGCCCGTGCGGGTCGAGGCCCGCCGTGGGCTCGTCGAGGATCAGCAGTCGCGGCCGCATCGCCACCGCGCCGGCGATCGCCGCCCGCTTCCGCTGCCCGTAGGAGAGCAGGTGCGTCGGCCGGTCGTGCAGCTCCGTGATGTCCAGAGCCTCCAGTGCCTCGGCCACCCGGCGGCGCACGTCCGGCTCAGGCACGCCCAGGTTCAGCGGGCCGAACGACACGTCCTGCCCGACCGAGGCGGCGAACAGCTGATCGTCCGGGTCCTGTACGACCAGCTGGACCGCCGCACGCAGCCGGGTGAGGCCGCGGCGGTCGTACGCGACCTCTTCGCCCTCCAGCAGCAGCCGCCCGGAGGTGGGCCGCAGACCGCCGGAGAGGACGCGGAGCAGCGTGGTCTTGCCGCTCCCGTTGCGGCCCAGGACGGCCAGCGAGCGGCCGGCCGGCACGGCGAAGTCGAGACCGTGCAGCACCGGCGGACCGTCCTCGTAGCGGAAACCGGCGCTCTCCAGGGTGACGAGCGGTGGGTGCGGCGACGTCGGTGTCACCAGGGGAACCTCCTCAGCGTGAGGGTGAGGACGGCCAGGCCAGCGAGCAGCAGCGCCGTGGCCGTCAGGAAGCGGGGCGAGAGCCGGGCCGGCGGCACGAGCACCCGCAGGGTCCCGTCGTAGCCCCGCCCGGCCAGCCCGGTGTGGAGCCGCTGCGCCCGTTCGAAGGCGCGGACGAACGCGGTCGAGGCGAGTCCCGCGAGGGACCGCCAGGCCGCTGCCCGCGTGGTGTGGCCCAGACGGGCGGCCTGGGCCTGACGGACCCGCCGCACGGAGTCGAGCAGCAGGAAACTCATTCGGTACATGACCAGCGCCACGTCGACCACGGCGGGCGGCACCCCGGCCCGTACCAGGCGCGGCACCACGTCCGAGACGGGCGTGGTGAAAGCGAACAGCAGCAGGCCGAGGGAGGCCGCCGAAGTACGGGCCAGCAGCTCACCCGCACGGACGGCCCCGTCCGGGGCGAGCGACAGCCACGGCACCGGCCCGCCTCCGGCGCCGCCCAGCTGGAACAGCAGCGGAACGGCGCCGGTCACGCAGAAGCCCAGCGGCACCCGGAAGGCCCGCCACAGCGCGCGCCCGGCGACGCCGGCCGGGCCCAGCAGCACGGCCAGGGTCGCCGCCGCGACCAGGGGCGCGCCCGGCCAGGGCGGCAGGCTGATCGCCAGCACCGTGAGTCCGAGGCCGAGCAGCGCCTTCTCCAGGGGATGGCGGTGGCGCCAGCGGCTGCTGTGCGCCGCCGCGTCGATGGGCAGCACCGTCGGTCAGGCCGAGGCGGGCGTGTCGCGGCCGCCGTCCGCCCCCTCCTCCGTGGGCGGGCCCGACGGGTCCGGAGCACCCGCCGGGCTCCCAGCGGACCGCGCCTCGCCCTGGCGGCGGCGGCGCAGCCCGAAGTAGTAGGCCAGCACGCCCGCGCCGAGCGCCGCCTGCAGCGCGAAGAGCGCCGACTCCACCTCGCCGGACGGCGGTTCGTACAGGGGGGAGGCCCACGGATCGTAGTCCGGGGCGTTCTCCGTGATCGCCGTCTCCGCCTGCGCGTCGGCGCCCGCGAACGGCTCCTCCTTGTGGTCGCCGAGACCGAGGACCAGCGGCAGCACCGCGAGCGCCGCGACGACCACGACGAGCAGCAGGTTGATCCGTGTGTCGCGCTTCATCGGGCCGTCTCCTCCTGCTCGGACTCGGTACGGGCGGCGGCGACCCGCTCGGCGAGCTCCGTCAGCACCCCGAGGCGCCGCAGCTCACCCGTGCTGGACCGCGTCAGCAGACGCATCACCAGCACGGTCAGCAGGCCCTCGCTCACCGCCAGCGGGATCTGGGTGAGCGCGAAGATCCCGCCGAACTTCGCCAGCGCGCCGACGAACCCCGACGCCGGGTCCGGGAAGGACAGTGCGAGCTGGACACTGGTGACGCAGTACGTGCTCAGGTCGGCGACGAAGGCGCCGCAGAACACCGCGGCCATCAGCGGCCCACCGCTCCGCCGCAGCAGCCGGTAGACGCCGTACCCGGCCCAGGGCCCCACGATCGCCATCGAGAACGCGTTGGCGCCCAGCGTGGTCAGGCCGCCGTGCGCCAGCAGCAACGCCTGGAAGAGGAGGGTGAGGGTGCCCAGCACCGCCATGATCGGCGGCCGGAACAGAATGGCCCCCAGGCCGGTGCCCGTGGGGTGCGAGCAACTTCCCGTCACGGAAGGGATTTTGAGGGCGGACAGGACGAAGGTGAAGGCGCCGGAGGCGCCGAGCAGCAGGGTGGACTCCGGGTGTTCTCGGACCTCGCGGGTCAGTTTGCGGACGCCGTGGACGACGAACGGAGCGGCGGCGGCGCTCCAGGCGACCGCGTGCCACGGGGGCAGATACCCCTCGGCTATGTGCATGTCGGGTGAGACCTCTCCAGCACCTCGTGGATGGACGACGCGCCTCGGCCGGTCTCCTGGCTGACGGGTCATGCCGCCCGGTCTCCGCCTTCCCGGCCCGCGCGGTCTCCCGCGGCGCGCCAGTGGCTTCCCTTGACGGGGGAGGAGCCGGACTTCCCGATCACAGTGGCGAGGGCCGCACCGGTTCCGCACCGGTTTCCCGAACACCAAGGCCCTGCGACAGTAGACCGCCGCACTTCACCGCCACAACCATCACCGGTCCGACGGACCGCGGTTCCGGGTGAACGTTCGTCACACCGCGCGCCCCGCGTCGCCGGCCGGGGGTCACCCGGCTCCGGGCCGACCCCCGGGCGGGAGGAACGGCACCGAGTTGACGTACCGGCGGTGCGGGGCCAGAGAACGGCGGAGCAGGTCGTGTTCGGCCACGTGCGCGGTGCGGGCCTGGTGGCCGGCGAGGTCGAACGAGGCCAGCGGCAGCCACCGGCGCGTCGGCCGCACCCAGCACGATCAGCACCAGCGCGGCCAGGATCGCCACCATGCCGCGCCGCTCCCGCCCGCTCGGCTGCTCCCCGAGGCAGAGAGCGGACAGCAGAAGCAAGCATCACCAGCCCGGTGACGAACAGGCCCTGCGCAGCGACCAGCGGCAGTGTCCGCCAGACGACGAGCTGTGCGCCGAAGCCGAGCAGCAGGGCCGCGGCTCCCACCAGCCACAGCGGGCTGCGCAGCAGATGGACCAGGAGAGCGGCGGGGCGGGTGGCGGACAGCGCCCGTTTCTCCACCACGAAACCGACGCTGAACAGCAGGTTGGCCAGCAGCGCCGCCGCGACACCCCAGAGCATCAGCCGCTTCCCTCCGCTTCGTGCCCCGTGCCGTCCGCGTCCTCGTCCGGGCGGGGCAGTCTGCGCGCGTGCACCAGCAGGATCGAGGCGAGCGACGGCGCCCGGCAGGCGAGGCGGTCCAGCGGACGCGGCGGGCGCGGCACGCCGTGGTACGGCGCGCCGGCGACCTCCAGCACCTCGAAGCCCGCTGCGGGCAGCATCGAGCGCAGCGCCCGGGCCGTGTGGAGCCGGAGGTGCCCCATCCCCTGGGCGCCGGGCCGTCCGTGGATGCCCCGCAGGCTCACCTCGGAGAACACCGGCTGCACCCCGGCCAGCAGAAGGCCGCGGTTGTACCAGGCCGCCAGGTTGGGTGTGGACAGCAGCAGGTGGCCGCCCGGCCGCAGGACGCGGTGCAGTCCGTCCAGGGCCGCGTCCGGGCCGACCAGGTGCTCGATGACCTCGCTGAACAACACGGCGTCCGCGACCCCGTCTGCGAACGGCAGGCCAGGACCGGTGAGTTCGCCGCGTACAGCGGTCAGGTGATGGGCCGCGCGGCGCAGCGCGTCCTGCGACCAGTCGACACCGACGACCCGGTGCGGTGCCAGCAGCGGACCGGCGACGGCCGCGGCCCAACCGTCTCCGCAGCCGACGTCGAGCACGGTCTGCGGCACCGGGCCGAGCGCCCGCGCCAGGAGGTGTGCCTGCCGGTGTGACGACCGGTGTCCACGACCCCTTGGTCCGAGCGATCGTCATCGAGGGGCCCGGCGCGCATCGGCTGGTGACCGGGTCGGCTGCGGCGCCGGGCCCCGGGGAGGTTCGCGTGGCCGAGCACGCCGCCGGCTGCTGCGCGGAGGAACTCGCCTTGTACGACGGCACGAAGCCGCGGGAGTTATGCCGCTACCCGGTGACCCCGGGGCACGAGTGGTCGGGTGTGGTGGACGCCGAGGGGGAGGGGGCGCCCCCGCGCCGGCCTCCGGACGGCTCGCCCCCGCACTGTTGACCAGCCGCCGCCTGCCACTGACCAGATTCCCCCGAAGCGATGGGCCTGCTCGCCACCGTTTCCGACGTCCCGACTGGCAAAGGGCTGCTGCGTACGGCCGGCTGACGAACCGTCGGTCGACGGGCATCGAGCCGACGTTCTCGAGCGCGTCATGCGAACCCGTGGATCGGAGACGTCGCGGCGCGGCGTGGACGGGCGGCGCCACCCACCCGTCCACTCCTGCCGAGCGGACGACCGTCGGGTCTGCCGTCCGCCGTCTGCCGTCAGTCGACGGTCAGGGTGACCTCTATGTTGCCGCGTGTCGCGTTGGAGTACGGGCAGACCTGGTGCGCCTTCTCCAGCAGCTGCGTGGCAGTCGCGGCGTCCACCAGAGGAATGCTGGCGCGCAGGGCGACGCTGAGGCCGAAGCCGCCCTCCGGCGTCTTGCCCATGCCGACCTCTGCGGTGACCGTGGAGCCGGTGATGTCGGCCTTCTCCTGGCGGGCGACGACGCCGAGGGCGCTCTGGAAGCAGGCGCTATAGCCGGCGGCGAACAGCTGCTCCGGGTTGGTGCCCTCACCGCTGCCGCCCAGTTCCTTCGGCGGGTTGACGACCACGTCGAGCTTGCCGTCGTCGGATGCGACCCGGCCGTCGCGGCCGTTGCGGGCGGTGGCCACCGCGGTGTACTGGACGTCGAGGGATGGGATGGACATGAAGATCCTCTCGTTCCTTGTCCGACCGGGAGGCTCGCGCCCACGACCTCTGCGGTCCGGTCCGAGCCTAGAGGATGCGGGCGCAGGCAGGGCGGGGAGCCTCGTGGGGTCGGATGATCGGGTGTTGGTTCGGGTCGCTGCCGTCAGTCGGCGAGGCGGACGACCATCTTTCCGGTGTTCTCGCCCTTGAGCATGCCGAGGAAGGCGTCCAGGGCGTTGTCGATGCCGTCCACGACGGTCTCCCGGTAGGTGAGGTCACCGGAGCGGATCCAGCCGGAGACCTCCGAGACGAACTGCGGCTGCAGCGATGCGTGGTCGCTGACGAGCATGCCCTGCATCCGGATCCGCTTGCCGATGAGCAGGGCGAGATTGTGCGGCGCGGCGGGTGGCTCCGTGGCGTTGTACTGCGCGATCATGCCGCACACCGTGACGCGGCCGTGCACGTTCATCGCACCGAGAGCGGCCTCCAGATGGTCGCCGCCGACGTTGTCGAAGTAGACGTCGATCCCCTCCGGGGCGGCGGCTCGGAGCTGCTCGGCGACCGGACCCGATTTGTAGTTGAAGGCCGCGTCGAAGCCGTACTCCTCGGTCAGCAACCGCACCTTCTCGTCCGAGCCCGCACTGCCGATCACCCGGGAAGCCCCCTTGAGCCGGGCGATCTGGCCCACCTGGCCGCCCACGGCGCCGGCCGCACCGGAGACGAACACCGCGTCGCCCTCGGTGAACGCTCCCACCTCCAGCAGACCCGCGTAGGCGGTGAGGCCCGGCATGCCCAGAACTCCGAGGTAGGTGCTGAGCGGTGCCAGGTCGGCGGAGACGACAGTGGCGTGCCGGGCGTCGAGCGTGGCGAACTCCCGCCAGCCGAGCCCGTGCAGGACGTGGTCGCCCACGGCGAAGCCTGAGGCATCGGAAGCCACGACGACGCCCACGGCAGCGCCGTCCATGGGCGCGTCGAGCTGGAAGGGCGGCACGTACGACCGGACGTCGTTCATCCGGCCGCGCATGTACGGGTCCACGGACAGGTAGAGGTTGCGCACGAGGATCTGGCCCTCCCCGGGGGCCTCGACCGGGACCTCCCGCAGCGCGAACCCGTCGGGCGTGGGCCAGCCCTGCGGGCGGGCCGTCAGATGCCAGGCGCGACCGGCGGTGGGCAGAGTCATGTGGTGCCTCCAGATGCTTCAGGTGCTGAAACAATGCTGCACCTGGATATTTCATGTTGTCAAGCTTTGAGGTAGGCTGAGACCATGTCGACCGGCTCCCCCTCCGTCCCGCCCCTGCCCGACGCCCTCACGCGCGAGGTCGTCGAGCTGATCGGCGGCGTCGTGGCGCGCTACCACGCGGAGTACGAGGTGGCCGCCGCCGACCACGCGCTCACCGGAGCGCAGGCGCGCGTTCTCGCCCTGCTCGACCGTGAGCCCACGCCGATGCGCCGCATCGCCGAGCAGTTGAGGTGTGAGCCGTCGAACGTGACGGGTATCGTGGACAGGCTGGAGGCCCGGGGCCTGGTCGAGCGGCGGCCCGACCCGGCCGATCGCCGCGTCAAGCTCGCCGCGGCCACGGAGCGCGGCAGTGCGACGGCCGCGAGCCTGCGGGGCGCGCTCGGGTTCGCCCGAGAGCCGCTCGCCGAGCTCACGCCGCTGGAGCGGCGGGTGCTCCGTGACCTGCTCATACGGATGCTTGACAGTCCGTGACGCCGCGCATCCCCGGCGCCCGGCGCGCCGTCCCCGCCGGGGCGCACGGCGGCCCCGGCGGTCTCGTCGAGTCAGCCGTCCGTGATGCGCTCGTAGGCGAGTTCGGCCAAGTCGCTCTGTCCCTCCCGGCTCGGGTGGAACCAGTCCCAGCGGCTGAGCGCGTTCGCGGTGAAGCGGTAGTCGTGCACTTCGCCCCCGTCCCAGCGGCACCGCCTCACCTCCGTGCAGACCTCCCGCAGCACGGAGTTGTAGGCGTCCACGCGCTCCGAGACCTGCGCCCGGCGTGCGGTCGCGGCCTCACCCGTGTCCCGTGGCGCGTCCAGCATGGAGCGGCAGATGCCGTAATCCCACACCCGGCGGGCGTCCGGCTCGTCGCGTCCCACCTGCCAGAGCCGCTGCAGGTCCGGGATGCTCGCCACGTACACCTGGGAACCGGGAGCCTCCTCCCGGAGGGTGCGCAGTGCCTGCTCGAAGTCCGTGCGGAAGCCGGCCACCGGTGTCATCGCGTCGACCGACGGCCTGCACGCGTCGTTGGCGCCGACGAGCACCGTCACCAACTCCGGGTCGCGGTCCGCCGCCTGCGCCATCTGTCGAGGGAGGTCGGCCATCGTCGCGCCGGAGACCGCCAGGTTCCAGCTGTCGCGGCCGGGGTCGTCGAGGAGCCGGGAGGCGAGACTGGCCACGGTCGGGTCGGTGCCGGTGGCCCAGGACGACTTCGGGCAGTCGGTGAGCGGCCCGCATGCATCGAACGCCCGGGTGATGGAGTCGCCGACGGCGGCGAGGGAGTCGGGGTCGGTGTCCCATGCGGGGGAGGCCGAGGGCGCCGCGGACGCTCCGGGTGATGAAGGGGATGTACCCGGCCGTGCCTTGGATGCCGAGGAGGAGGGGGGTGAGGAGCCGCCCTGACAGGCCGCCAGGGAGCACCCCAGGGCCATGGCCAGGGCGCCGGCCACCGCCATCCGGGCGGTGTGTCCGCGTGTCCGCATCGCCGCCTTCCCTTCCGCGTCGTCTCCCTTCCCGACCGTACGGCACCCGTGGTCGGAAGCGGCGCGGTAGCTTTCTCTCGTGGGGGGCGCGTGCGTACAGGTAACCGAACACCCATCACATCGCGTCATATCCTGCCCGATTCGTGGAGGAATGACCACAATGGTGTTTACTGTTGGTCACCTCGGAAGCTGGTAGGTCAGTGATCGATGGTGCAGAATGTCAGACGCCGGTCCGGCGCGTGACCGGCAGGTACTCGAGCTCGCCCGCGAGGCCGGAGCTCGAACCGCACTGGAGGTCCCGGTGACGACACGTGGAGTCCTGTTCGTCCACTCCGCGCCCCGCGCGCTCTGCCCGCACGTCGAGTGGGCCGTGGCAGGGGTGCTGGGCGGCCGCGTCGCGCTCGACTGGATCAAACAGCCCGCCTCCCCGGGCACCTGGCGTGCCGAGTTCTCCTGGCAGGGGGAGCCGGGCACCGCGTCGAAGCTCGCCTCCGCGCTCCGCGGATGGCACATGCTGCGCTTCGAGGTGACCGCCGACCCGTGTGCCGCCGCCGAGGGAGAGCGCTACAGCTCGACCCCCGAGCTGGGCATCTTCCATGCCGTCACCGGCATGCACGGCGACATCCTGATCCCCGAGGACCGGCTGCGCGCCGCGATGTCCCGCTCCGCGCGAGGGGAGAGCGACCTCGAGGCGGAAATCGCCCGGCTGCTCGGCAAACCCTGGGACGACGAACTCGAACCCTTCCGGTACGCCGGCGAGGGCGCGCCGGTGCGCTGGCTCCACCAGGTCGTCTGAGTACCCTTCACCACGGCACCACGGCACCACGGCACCACGGCACCACGGCACCACGGCACCACGCGCAGACGCCCCGGCCTGCCAGGTTTGACGACCTGGCAGGCCGGGGCGTTCGCCTGTGCGGGCCCCGAAGGTCAGACCGTCCGCAGCGCCAGCACCACGTTGTGGCCGCCGAACCCGAAGGAGTTGTTGAGCGCCGCGATGCGGCCCTGCGGCAGTTCGCGCGGCTCGTCGCGGACGACGTCGGCGTCCGCCTCCGGGTCGAGGTTCGCGATGTTGATGCTCGGCGGAGCGAGGCGGTGGTGCAGCGCGAGCACCGTCGCCACCGTCTCGATGCCACCGGCACCGCCCAGCAGGTGACCGGTCATGGACTTCGTCGCGGACAGCGCCATGTGGTCCACGTCGCCGGAGAACACCTTGCGCAGTGCCTTGATCTCGGCGATGTCCCCCTGCGGGGTCGACGTCGCATGCGCGTTGATGTGCATGATCTCGTCGGCGCGCAGGTCGGTGTGCTGCATCAGGTTCTGCAGCGCGTGCGCGATGCCGTTGCCGCTCGGCTCGGGCTGCGTGATGTGGTGGCTGTCGGCCGAGACGCCCTGGCCGACGGCCTCCGCGTACACCCGCGCACCGCGCCGTGCGGCGTGCTCCGCCGACTCCAGCACGATCACACCGGCGCCCTCTCCCATGACGAAGCCGTTGCGGTCCGCGTCGTACGGGCGGGAGGCGCCCTGCGGGTCGTCGTTGTTCTTCGACATCGCCATCATGTTGCCGAACGCGGCGATGGGCAGCGGGTGGATCGCCGCCTCCGTCCCACCGGCGACGACGACGTCGGCACGGCCCGTGCGGATCATCTCCACCGCGTAGCCGATGGCCTCCGATCCCGAGGCACAGGCGCTGACCGGAGTGTGCACCCCGGCCCGCGCGTTGACCTCAAGACCCACGTTGGCGGAGGGACCGTTCGGCATGAGCATGGGCACGGTGTGCGGCGACACCTTGCGCACACCCTTGTCGCGCAGCACGTCGTACTGGTCGAGCAGGGTGGTCACGCCGCCGATACCGGACGCGACGACCGCGCCCAGCCGGTCGGGGTCGACGGTGCCGTCCTCGCCCGCGCGCGCGGTGAAGCCGGCGTCCGCCCACGCCTCACGGGCGGCGATCAGCGCGAACTGCGCGGAGCGGTCCAGCTTCCGCGCCTGGGGACGCGGAATGACCTCCGAGGGGTCGGCGGCCGCCCGTGCACCGATGCGCACGGGCAGGTCGGCCGCCCACTCCTCCTCCAGCAGACGCACACCGGACCGGCCGGCGACGAGACCCTCCCAGGTCGATGCGCTGTCGCCACCCAGCGGTGTGGTTGCGCCGATACCGGTGACGACCACGGCGGATGGGGTCGTGTTCATCGGAATTCTCTCTCCACGTGTCTGAGGTACGCGGTGACGCGCGCCGGCGCCACCGCAGGGCGGCGACAGTCCGGCTCAGCCCTGGTGCTTGAGGATGTACTCGGTGGCGTCGCCGACGGTCTTGAGGTTCTTGACGTCGTCGTCCGGGATCTTCACGCTGAAGCGCTCCTCGGCGGCTACGACGACCTCGACCATGGACAGCGAGTCGACGTCCAGGTCGTCGGTGAAGGACTTCTCCTCCTTGACGTCCTCGGCGGGGATACCGGCGATCTCGTTGACGATGTCGGCGAGACCGGCGATGATCTCTTCCTTCGTGGCGGCCATTGCGGCGCTCCTTCGTGTTGTGTCGGTCTCCCGGGCGCGGCTTCCCGGCCCGGTGCTGTGCCACAGCGCTGCCGCCTCCGTGCCGGTGCGGCGTGCGCTGCGAGGTGTGTGGTCCTGCTTCAGGGGAGAGTAACGACGGCGGCCGCGTAGACGAGGCCGGCACCGAAACCGATGACCAGTGCCGTGTCGCCGCTCTTCGCCTGACCGGTCGCCAGCAGCCGCTCCATGGCGAGCGGGATCGAGGCGGCCGAGGTGTTGCCGGTGGTTTCCACGTCCCGTGCGACGGTGACCGTCTCCGGGAGTTTCAGAGTCTTCACCATCGAGTCGATGATCCGCATGTTGGCCTGGTGCGGGACGAAGACGTCCAGGTCCTCCGCGGCGACTCCGGCGGCGTCCAGCGCCTGCTGGGCGACCTTGGCCATCTCGAAGACGGCCCAGCGGAAGACCGTCTGGCCTTCCTGGCGCAGCGCGGGGAACTTCAGTTCGCCGGCGTCGTCCACCGGCAGTGCGTTGACGTCCCCCACCCGGAACGCGTCCCAGGGGACGGTCTGCGTGATGACGTCGGCCTTGTCGCCCTCGGAGCCCCACACCACGGGGCCGATGCCGGGCTCGTCCGCCGGGCCGATGACTGCCGCGCCCGCGCCGTCGCCGAACAGGAAGGCCGTGGAACGGTCCTTGAGATCGGTCAGGTCCGACAGCCGCTCGACGCCGACCACCAGCGCGTACTCGGCGCTGCCGTCCACGACGAGCCCCTTGGCGATGCCCAGGCCGTAGCCGAACCCGGCGCACGCGGCGGAGATGTCGAACGCGGCGGCCTTGCCCGTGCCGAGACGGTGGGCGATCTCGGTGGCGATCGACGGGGTCTGCTTGAAATGCGAGACCGTCGAGATGATGACGGCGCCGACCTGGTCCGGCGTGATCCCCGCGTCGGCGATCGCCTTGCCCGCGGCCTCCAGCGTCATCTCGGCAACGGTCTCCTCCGGACCGGCCCAGTGGCGGGTCGCGATGCCGGACCGCGAGCGGATCCACTCGTCGGAGGAGTCGATGTGCTTGAGGATCTCCTCGTTCGGCACCACCCGCGTGGGACGGTAGCCGCCGACGCCGTGGATGCGCGCGTGAGGGGAGCCCTTGGCGGGCCTGATCTTCGCGGTCATGCTCTCGATGCTCCTAT
Source organism: Streptomyces sp. RKND-216 (assembly GCF_004795255.1). Lineage (NCBI taxonomy): Bacteria > Bacillati > Actinomycetota > Actinomycetes > Kitasatosporales > Streptomycetaceae > Streptomyces > Streptomyces sp. RKND-216. The sequence goes on from NZ_SSBQ01000002.1 coordinate 4,522,728, forward strand.
TCCGCCGCGGCGGTGTGTTCGGCGACGAGCGTGCGGGCCGCCTCGAGATCGTCGGGGGACTTGAGTGCCAGCGTCCTGACACCCGGCATACCGCGCTTCGCCAGGCCGGTGAGCGTTCCGCCCGGGCACACCTCGATCAGGGCGGTCGCACCGCGCGCGACGAACGTCTCCATGCACAGGTCCCAGCGCACCGGGCTGGCCACCTGCTGTACCAGCCGCCGTACGACCTCCGCACCGCTGTCCACGACCTGGCCGTCCGCGTTCGACACGTACGGCAGGACCGGGTCGTGCACCGCGACGCCGCGCACCGCGGTGTCCAACGCCTCGACGGCGGGCGCCATGTGCACCGTGTGGAACGCCCCCGCGACCTGGAGCGGTCGCACCCGTGCCCCCTCCGGCTTGTCGGCGGCCAGCGCCTGGAGCTGCTCGGCGGTGCCGGCCGCCACGATCTGACCGCCGCCGTTGATGTTCGCGGGAGTGAGCCCGAGCTGCTCGAGGTGCGAGGTGACCGTATCGGCGTCCCCGCCGAGCACCGCGGCCATCCCGGTCTCGGTCACCGCGGCGGCCTCGGCCATGGCCCGTCCGCGGATGCGTACCAGGGACATGGCGTCCGCGGGGGACACGACACCCGCGGTGGCCGCGGCAGCCAGTTCACCGACACTGTGACCGGCGACCGAGCCCACCGCCCGCGCCGCGTCGTGGCCCTCGAGCAGCACTCCGGCGGACACCAGGGAGGCGGCCACCAGCAGCGGCTGCGCCACGGCGGTGTCCCGGATCTCCTCCGCGTCCGCCTTGGTGCCGTAGTGCACCAGGTCGAGTTCGAGGGCGTCGGACCATTCCCGGAGGCGGTCCGCGACGCCGGGGAGGTCGAGCCAGGGGGTCAGGAAGCCAGGCTTCTGGGCGCCTTGGCCGGGAGCGACGAGTACGAGCACTCTCACACTCTCTCTTGAGGACGTGGGTCCCCGCCCGTGGGGACCGGGACGAAGAACAGTCGGGGGAATTGTGGCTCCCCGACAAACCCGCGGCGCTCAGCCTACGGCTCTCGATCACCGTCCGCGAGACGCCCCAGGATCAGCGCGATACGCAGAGTAAACGCTGAACGCACGTCGGAGGGGGACCAGCCGGTGACGTCCGTCACACGTCGCAGCCGGTAGCGGACGGTGTTCGGGTGAACGAAGAGCATCCGCGCCGCGCCTTCGAGACTGCTTGCCTGCTCCAGATATACGCTCAGAGTTTCCAGCAGTGCCGAGCCGGCTTCTTCCAGCGGTCTGTAGATCTCCTCCACCAAGAGCTTCCGCGCCGCCGGGTCTTCGGCCATCGCCCGCTCGGGCAGCAGATCGTCCGCCAGCACCGGGCGTGGCGCGTCCGGCCACGCCGCACACGCCCTCAGCCCGGCGGCTGCGGCCTGCGCAGACCGTGTGGCCGACAGCAGGTCCCCGACGACCGGTCCGGCCACCACCGGGCCTGAAGCGTACGGACCGATCAGGGACTTGGCGGTGCGCAGCGGATCGTCCGAACCGCCGGCGATCACCACCAGCCGCTCGCCCAGCACACCGGTCAGCACCTGGAGCTTCGCGTGCCGCGCGGCACGCCGGATGGCCTCCACCGTGAGTTCGCTGTCCCCGTCGGGCGCGGTGCCCAGCACGACGCAGACGTATTCGGGCGAGTTCCAGCCGAGCGCCGCGGCACGGGACACGGCGCCCTCGTCCGCCTCGCCCGACAGCACCGCGTTCACCACCAGGGACTCCAGGCGGGCGTCCCACGCGCCGCGGGCCTCCGCCGCCTGGGCGTAGACCTGCGCGGTGGCGAAGGCGATCTCGCGCGCGTAGACGAGTAGCGCCTCGCGCAGTACCGCTTCGTCCCCGGGGGCCGCGACCTCGTCGATCGCGGTCTCGACGACCTCGATCGTGGTGCGCACCAGCTCCACCGTCTGCCGCAGCGTGATCGCCCGCGTCAGCTCGCGCGGCGCGGTGCCGAACACGTCCGTGCTGATGGCCTGCGGCGTCTCCGGGTGCCGGAACCACTCGGTGAACGCGGCGATGCCGGCCTGAGCGACCAGCCCGATCCAGGAGCGGTTCTCCGGCGGCATGGCGCGGTACCACGGCAGCTGCTCGTCCATGCGGGACAGGGCTGCCGCGGCGAGCTTGCCGGAGGACTGCTGGAGCCGCCGCAGCGTGGCCGCGTGCGGATGCTCCGCTGACCGGCCGTCGGCGTCGTTCGAGGGATTTTCGTCGGATTCCGTAGGTTCGGGCACGGCACAAGCCTGCCTCATCCGATGCCGTCCGCGGGTACGGGGGCGTCTACCGTGGTCTGCATGCTTGAGGTACGGCGAGCAGCCGACCGGTACCGCGGTGGCGACAGGGCGGCCGGGATCGACACCCGGCACGCATTCTCCTTCTCCGGCTTCTACGACCCGGAGAACGTCGGCTTCGGCCTCCTCGTCGCCTGCAACGAGGAGCGTCTGGAGCCCGGAGCGGGCTTCGGTCTCCACCCGCACCGCGACCTGGAGATCGTCACCTGGGTCGTGGAGGGGGAGCTGGAACACCAGGACTCGACGGGTGCCGCGACGCTGGTCCGCCCCGGCGACCTGCAGCGCCTGGGGGCGGGCTCCGGCGTCCGCCATGCGGAGCGCAACGCCGGGACGGGGGTGCTGCGCTTCGTTCAGATGTGGCTGGTGCCGGGAAGCTTCGGCGGTCCGCCCGAGTACGAGGTGGTGCGGGGGATCGCCGACGCGACGCCGTTCGCGATCCCCCGCACCGATGCCGTACTGCACGTGCGACGGCTCGGCGACGGCGCACGTACGGCGGTGCCCGACGCGCAGTTCGTCCACCTGCACGTGGTCCGCGGCGGGGTGCGTCTGGGCGGTGAGCGGCTGGGACCCGGTGACGCGGCCCGCGTCACCGCGGCGGACGGCCTGGTGGCGTCCGCCCACGGTGACACGGAGCTGCTGCTCTGGGAGATGCACGCCGAACCCTCCTACGGCTGACCGCGGGACGGTGCGGGTTCGCCGCGGAAGGGCTATTCCCGTCCGGCCGAGGTGAGGGCCATGTCCGCGTACCGCGCGCCCGCCACCTGCGCGGCGACCGGTTCCAGCACGCTCAGCTCCTCTTCGGTCAGCGTGCGGCGGGTGGCCGCCGTGCTCTCCTCCACCCGCCCCGGCCCGGACGCCGGGTGCCCGGAATCGGTACCACGCGCAGGCCGTGCACCGCCGCCCGCTGGTGTACCCAGGCCAGCGCGACCTGGCCGCTCGTCACCGTGCGCCTCGGCGACCCGTCGCAGCGGCCGCAACAGGGCCGCGTTCGCCGTCGCGTCGGCGCCGGTGAAGCGCGGCTGGAAGCGCCGGAAGTCGTCGCCGCCGAGGTCCCGGTCCGCCTCGGTGAACGAACCGGTGAGGAAGCCCCGGCCGAGCGGCGAGTACGGTACGAAGGTCACGCCCAGCTCGCGTGCGGCGCCAACCACGTCCTCCTCCACATCGCGGCTGAAGACCGACCACTCCGACTGCACCGCGGCGATGGGGGTGGACGGTGTGCGCGGTGCGCAGCTCACCCCCCGTCACCTCGCTCAGCCCGAGCTGCCGGACCTCGCCCTCCCGGACCAGTTCAGCCATGGCGACGACGGACTCCTCTAGCGGCACACCCGGGTCCCGGCGACGCATGTAGTACAGGTCGATCGTCTCCACTGTCGTAGAGGGTGACACCGAGCTCAAGCGGCCGTTCCAGCGTGGCGCGCGCCTGCCCCCTCGTCCGTGGGACCGTAGGCGAAGCTCATGCCCATGCAGCCCAGGCCCTGAGCGCCCACCTCCGGGCCGTCCGCGCCCAGCCGTTCCGTGCCGATCCGCTCCGTGTTCATCGTTGCCGTGCCGCCTTTCCGGAGGGCGACGCCTCCGTGGTCTGCTCGTCGCCGGGCTGCGCCGGGCCGGTCGGTGGTTCCGTGGAGTGCGCCGGGGTCTGCGGCTTCGCCGAGTAGACGCCGATCTTGTGGTCGAGGACCGCGAGGGTGTCCCGCAGTTCCGCGATACGGAGACGCACGTTCCGCCGGGTCGTCTCGAGGAGTTCGCGCCGCGCGTCCACGGTGTGCTCGCCGGCCCGCACGAGTTCGGCGTACCGCACCATGTCGGCCACCGGCATGCCGGTGAGGCGGAGCTTGCCGACCAGTGACAGCCAGTCCAGGTCCTTGTTGGTGAACCGTCGCTGCCCGGTGTGCGAGCGGTCGACGTGCGACATCAGCCCGATCCGCTCGTACCAGCGCAGGGTGTGCGCGCTCAGCCCGGTGCAGGCCGCGACCTCGCTGATGGTGTACCGGTCCCGTCCGTCCGGGCGCGGATGCACGGCGCTCCGGGTCGCGCAGAGGTCCGCGTCGGCCGCCTTGCCCGCTGTCTCGGTCTCGTCCGCCGTCTCTCGCTCCGTCACGGTCATGGGGGAAACGCTACGGACCTGGAGTGCACTCCAGGCAAGCGCATTTCGGGGACCGATTTCCGCCGCGTTAGGCTGCCTGGCATGGACAGCGCCCTGCGGATGATCGAGACCTGGCCCGTGCCCGCCGCTGCCGCCGCCGTCGTCACGGCGGACGGCTCCCTCGCCGGGAAGTACGGCGAGACCGGACGGCGCTTCCCGCTCGCCTCCGTCACCAAGCCGCTGGCCGCCTACGCCGTACTCGTCGCGGTGGAGGAGGGCGCGCTCGAGCTGGACGAGCCGGCCGGCCCCGAGGGCGCGACCGTCCGCCACCTGATGGCCCATACCTCCGGTCTCGCCTTCGACGAGCACCGGACCGTGGCGGCGCCCGGCGAGCGGCGGATCTACTCCAACACCGGCTTCGAGGTGCTGGGCGAGCACCTGACCAAGACCACCGACATCCCCTTCGCGGAGTACCTGAGAGACGCGGTCCTCTCACCGCTGGGGATGTCGGACACCGAACTCGCGGGCTCCCCGGCCAAGGACGCCGTCTCCACCGCGGACGACCTGGTGCGCTTCGCCGGGGAACTCCAGACCCCCCGCCTGATCGCCCCGCAGACGCTCCAGGAGGCCACGGGCGTGGCCTTCCCCGGGCGCAAGGGCGTACTGCCCGGCTACGGCAACCAGTCACCGAACGACTGGGGACTCGGCTTCGAGATCCGCGACGGCAAGACGCCGCACTGGACCGGCGACCGCTCCTCGCCTCGTACTTTCGGGCACTTCGGCCAGTCCGGAACCTTCCTGTGGGTGGACCCGGAGGCCGGTGCCGCCTGCGTCGCGCTCACCGACCGCGACTTCGGCCCGTGGGCCGTCGAGGTGTGGCCGGTCTTCACCGACGCGGTCCTCGCCGCGCTGTAAGCCGCCGAGGACCGGCCCCGCGTGCGCGGAAGTCAGAGCTCGGCGAGCAGGTCCGCCTTCTTGGCCGAGAACTCCTCGTCGGTGAGCAGCCCGGCCTCGTGCAGCTCACCGAGGTGCCGTATCCGTTCGGCGATGTCCGCCGGGTCGCGCCGGTCGCTCGCACCGCGGCCGGGGCCTGGCGGGTTCGGAGCGGTGGCCGCGTCCAGCGCCGGGACCGGCTCCGCCTCCCGTACGGCGGCCAGCACGGCGGCGGCGAAGGGCAGAGACTCGTGGACCAGTCCGTAGCCCAGCCCGAACACCACGGCGGCCGGGTCCTGGTCCACCTCGACGCCGGGGAACGCGCGTAGCGCGGGCGCGGCGGCGCCGCGTGGGATCAGCCGCAGGTGCCCCCTGAAGACCTCGGGCGAGCGCCATTCCACGCCCTCGAGCTCGCCCACCGCGAACGTCTGGTCGCCCGCCTTCCACTTGGCCGAGGACGCCCCCGTCCAGAACCAGCGGAAGGACACCTCCTTGCCGTTAAAACGCGCCTTGCCGTCGTACGCCTTGAACGACATTGGCGGCTCGGGCGCGGCGACCAGGTGCGCCGGGGCGGGCTCGGCCGCGTCCGGACCGAGTGCCGAACGCAGTTCGCTGACGTAGTAGTCGGCGAGCAGCTCGCGCTCCGCGGGAAGCACCAGCCGGTACGGGTCGCAGGTCTCCTTGAGCTGTCCGTCCGCGGCCTCCACCAGCGGGTCGGCCCCGGCCCGCGGCACCGCGCGCATCACGATCGTGCCGCGCCGCCCGCCGGGGGCAAGCTCGATCCGGCTCAGTGCCTCGTACGGGATGCGCCGCTCTCCCAGCACGTGGAAGAGCTTCGGCGTGCGGATCCCCCGTTCGAAGCGGATGAGCACGGAGTCGGAATCGAACTCCCAGGAGGAGTGGATTCCCGCCAGAACGTCACCCATGTGGGTCATCGTATGCGGCGACCGCCCGCGCGTCCCCCGCGCCGCGCGGTGCCACTGGCCGAAGGCCCTCGGGGCGCGTCATCGGCGACTCCAGTCGTCGCTCAACGCGGGCGCCATCAGGTCGAGGTAGGTGTCCATGGTCCTGCGTGCCGCCTCGACAGTGACATCCTCGCCCTCGCCCCACTCCCGTCCGGCCGCCCGCATCACGCCGGTGAACGACGCGACCAGCACCCGGGGGCGCCGGTCGTCGGGTGACAGGCCCTCGCGGGCGGTGAGCAGTGCGGCGAGGCGGGCCTCCGTCTCGGTGGACCGGCGCAGGTGTGCGGCGAGCAACGACGGCGTCGTCTCGATGACCTGCCACATCCGCATGTACAGGCCGATCGGCACGATCTCGGTGATGGCCTCGCCGAAGTGGTCCCAGGTCGCGTCGAGGGCGTTGCGCAGGGCGCGGATCGGCGACTCCTCTGCCGGGCGGTCGCGCACCGCCCCGTAGAAGCCGGCCTCCGTCTCGTCCTGAAGCGCGAGCGCGACCTCCTCCTTGCTGGAGAAGTACCGGAAGAAGGTCCGCTGGGAGACGTCGACGGCGTCGGCGATCTGATCGACGGTGGTGTCGTCGTATCCCCGGGTGACGATCAGCTCGTGCGCCACCCGGATGAGGGCCCCTCGGGTGCGCCGCTTCTTGCGCTCCCGCAGTCCGGTCACGTTCGGCCACCTTTCCTGGACATGGGCGGCACCCTACCTGTGAGCGGAATGACAGCTGCAGACTGATGAATTGGTTTGTCAATTGTCAGACGCTGTCATTAACCTCACGGGCATGAGCTCGCACACCGCCACCGTCACGAAGGGGGCGCCCGAACCACAGGGCCCGCCGATAGCAGAGCCCGCCCGGCCCAGAGGGCTTCGCGGCCACCCGTGGCTCACGCTTCTCACAGTGGCGCTGGGCGTCACCATGGTCGCCCTCGACGGCACCATCGTGGCCATCGCCAATCCCGCGATCAAACAGGATCTCGGCGCCACGCTCGCCGAGGTCCAGTGGATCACCAGCGGCTACCTCCTCGCTCTCGCCGTCTCACTGATCACGGCAGGCAAGCTCGGCGACCGCTTCGGCCACCGGCAGGCGTTCCTTTTCGGCGTGGTCGGCTTCGCCGTCGCCTCGGCGGCCATCGGCTTCGCTCCCAGCGTCTCGCTGGTCGTCACCTTCCGTGTCTTCCAGGGCGTCTTCGGTGCCCTCCTGATGCCTGCGGCGCTCGGGCTGCTCCGCGCTTCGTTCCCCGCCGAGAAGCTCAACGCGGCCATCGGTATCTGGGGTGCCGTGATCGGCGCCTCCACCGCGGCCGGCCCGATCGTCGGAGGGCTGCTGGTCGAACACGTCAGCTGGGAATCGGTCTTCTTCATCAACGTGCCGGTCGGTGTCCTCGCCCTGGGCATGGGTCTGGCGTTCCTGCTGGGCCATCGGGCGGAGAAGGCGGCGAGGTCCTTCGACCTGCCCGGCATCGCGCTCCTCTCCGTCGCGATGTTCTGCCTGATCTGGGCGCTGATCAAGGCCCCCGAGTGGGGCTGGGGCGATGCCGGTACGCTCGGCTTCCTCGCCGTCGCGCTGGTCCTCTTCGCCGTCTTCGCTCTCTGGGAGACCCGGGCACGGGAGCCGCTGCTGCCGCTGAGCATGTTTCGTTCCGTGCCGCTGTCGGCGGGCACCGTGCTGATGGTGCTCATGGCTTTCGGTTTCATGGGCGGGCTGTTCTTCGTCACCTTCTACCTCCAGAACGTCCACGGCATGTCTCCGGTGGAGAGCGGCCTGCACCTGCTGCCGCTGACGGCCATGATGATCGTGTCGTCGCCGCTCGCCGGCGCCGTGATCACCAAGGTCGGGCCGCGTGGCCCGCTCGTCGCGGCCATGGTGATCACCGCAGTGGCGATGTTCGGTCTGTCGACGTTGGACGCAGGCAGCGGAACTCTGGCCACCTCTCTCTGGTTCGCCCTTCTCGGTCTCGGCCTGGCTCCGGTGATGGTCGGCGCGACCGAGGTCATCGTCGGCAACGCGCCGATCGAGCACGCCGGTGTGGCCGGCGGGCTCCAGCAGGCGGCCATGCAGGTCGGGGGGAGCCTGGGTACCGCAGTCCTCGGCGCCGTCATGGCCTCCCGTGCCGGCGGTGTAGTGGGGGAGAAGTGGGCCGAGGCCGGCCTCCCGCCCCTGGAGGCCCAGCAGGCAGAGCAGTTGGAGGACGCCGCGGCCGTCGGCTTCGCTCCGCCCGCTCCGGCGGGCACCCCGGAGAAGATCGCCGACCTCATGGCGAGTGTGGTGCACGACGCGTTCATCTCGGGCATGGGACTCGCCTTCACCTGTGCGGGAATCGTCGCGGTGCTGGCTGCGGGGATCGCGGTCTTCACCAAGCGGGGCGCCCACGACGCGGAACCCGCCGTGCACGTGTAGCGGACTCGCACGGACGGAGCTCTCGTTCCGTTCCGTGCGGTGAGGGGTGCAGGGGCACGGCCGAGGGGACCGCGCCCCTGCACCTGTTTATCCCGTCCCCCTCGCTGCCGCGGACCGCCCGCGGGATCTGTGGACGGACGGCAGCCTGTGGACAACTCGGCCACCCCTACCGGTGACTTCCGGTGGTTGCGCTTGGCAGCGGCGGATGCGGGAAGCCAGCCTTGATCACGACACCGGGCGGATCCGCTGCCCGGCACCTTCACGGGGAGTGTGATCAGCATGCCCGCCGAGCGCTCGTCCGACCGGGACGACCCAGCCGTCCGACACCGCGCAGCCCCCTCCAGCACGTCGGTCGCTCCGGCGGCACCACGCGGGATCGACGGCCCCGTGCGGCGGAGAGTTGCACGCGCTGCCGCGCTGCTGCCTGCTCTCGCCCTGGCACTCGGGGCCGCGCCGGCCGCCGCCTCGGGGGACACCTCGCGACCGGTGCTCGGCGACTGCGGCGCTGGTGAGCTGTGCCTGTGGGAGAACGCGGACTTCGCGGGGAAGCGACTCTCCTTCGAGCTCTCCGGCACACCCATCGAGAGCTATGTCGCGCTCCCACCCGGGCACACCGCCGACGCGTACGCCAACCGCACCGGCCGGCCCGTGACCCTCTACCAGAGCCGGGAGTGCGGCACGACAGGCGAGTTCCACACCCACCCCTCCGGCTCCTGGACGCCCCGCTCGGCCTACCAGGTCCGCGCCTTCAAGATCTGGGAGCGCTGAGATGGCCCGGACGTGCCGAGGGGCCCCGGCCCGCGGCCGGGGCCCCTCGACGGGGGAGTCGCGCGTTTCCGCGGGGTCAGGCGTCGCCGCCCGCGGTGCCCGGGTCGGCGGCGGACACCTCCAGCAGTTGGTACCGGTCCAGCGCCTGCTTCAGCGCGGACCGGTCGATGCGGCCTTCCCTCGCCAGCTCGGTGAGCACACCCAGCACGATCGACGGGGCGTCGATGTGGAAGAACCGCCGGGCCGCTCCGCGCGTGTCGGCGAATCCGAAGCCGTCCGCCCCCAGCGACTGGTACGTGCCCGGCACCCACCGTGCGATCTGGTCCGGCACACCGCGCTCCCAGTCCGAGACGGCCAGCTTCGGACCGTTGGCCCCCTGGAGCTTCCGCGTCACGTACGGGACACGCTGCTCCTCCTCCGGGTGCAGCAGGTTGTGCCGCTCCACGTCGACCGCCTCGCGCCGCAGCTCGTTCCACGACGTCGCCGACCACACGTCGGCGCGGACGTCCCATTCCTCCGCGAGGATCTGCTGGGCCTCCAGCGCCCACGCAAGGGCCACACCCGAGGCGAGGATCTGCGCGGGGTGGGTCCCCCGCTCGCCGGCCCGGTAGCGGTAGAGGCCCTGCAGAATGCCGTCGACGTCGACATCCTCCGGCTCCGCCGGCTGCTGGATCGGCTCGTTGTAGACGGTCAGGTAATAGAAGACGTCCTCGCTGTCCTCGCCGTACATCCGGCGCAGACCGTCCTTGACGATGTGCGCGATCTCGAAGCCGAACGCCGGGTCGTAGGCCACGCACGCCGGGTTCGTCGCGGCCAGCAGCATGGAGTGGCCGTCCGCGTGCTGGGTGCCCTCGCCCGTCAGCGTCGTCCGTCCGGCGGTCGCGCCCAGCACGAAGCCGCGCGCCAGCTGGTCGGCCATCTGCCAGAACTGGTCGCCGGTCCGCTGGAAACCGAACATCGAGTAGAAGACGTAGACCGGGATCAGCGGTTCGCCATGGGTGGCGTACGCCGAGCCCGCCGCGATCAGCGAGGCCGTGCAGCCCGCCTCCGTGATGCCGTCGTGCAGCAGCTGCCCAGTCGGCGACTCCTTGTACGCCAGCAGCAGCTCGCGGTCCACCGACTCGTACGTCTGGCCCAGCGGGTTGTAGATCTTGGCCGACGGGAAGAACGAGTCCATCCCGAAGGTGCGGTACTCGTCCGGTGCGATCAGCACGAACCGTTTGCCGATCTCCTTGTCCCGCATGAGGTCCTTCAACAACCGCACAAAGGCCATCGTGGTGGCGACCTGCTGCTGCCCCGACCCCTTCCTGACCGTGGCGTAGGCCTTGTCCCCGGGCTGCGGCAGCGGCTTCGCCCGTACGACCCGGGTCGGCACGTAGCCGCCGCACTCCTTGCGGCGGTCGTGCATGTACTGGATCTCGTCCGAGTCCCTTCCCGGGTGGAAGTACGGCGGCGCGCCGGACTCCAGCTCGCTGTCGGGGATGGGCAGGTGGAGCCGGTCACGGAAGTGCTTCAGGTCGTCGACCGTCAGCTTCTTCATCTGGTGCGTGGCGTTGCGGCCCTCGAAGTTCGGCCCGAGCGTCCACCCCTTGACCGTCTGGGCCAGGATCACGGTGGGCTGGCCCTTGTGCTCCTTGGCCGCCTTGTACGCCGCGTACACCTTGCGGTGGTCGTGGCCGCCGCGGCCCAGGTGCAGGATCTGGTCGTCGGTCATGCCCTCGACCATGGCCCGCAGGCGCTGGTCGCCGCCGAAGAAGTGGTCGCGGATGTAGGCACCGGACTCGGTGGCATACGTCTGGAACTGGCCGTCCGGGGTGGTGTTCAGCTTGTTCACCAGCACGCCGTCGCGGTCGCGGGCCAGCAGCGGGTCCCAGGACCGGTCCCACACCAGCTTGATCACGTTCCAGCCGGCGCCGCGGAAGGCCGACTCGAGCTCCTGGATGATCTTTCCATTGCCCCGGACCGGCCCGTCCAGCCGCTGAAGGTTGCAGTTGACCACGAAGGTCAGGTTGTCCAGCCCCTCGCGCGCCGCGATGGACAGCTGCCCCAGGGACTCCGGCTCGTCCATCTCGCCGTCGCCCAGGAACGCCCACACGTGGGACTGCGAGGTGTCGCCGAGCCCCCGGGCCTCCATGTAGCGGTTCATCCGAGCCTGATAGATCGCACTGATCGGGCCCAGGCCCATCGAGACGGTGGGGAACTCCCAGAAGTCCGGCATCATCCGGGGGTGCGGATAGCTGGACAGGCCGTTCGGCGCCTTCGACTTCTCCTGCCGGAAGCCGTCGAGCTGCGCCTCGGTCAGCCGGTCCAGCAGAAACGCGCGCGCATAGATGCCCGGCGACGCGTGCCCCTGGAAGAAGACCTGGTCACCACCCCTTCCGTCGTCCTTGCCCCGGAAGAAGTGGTTGAAGCCGACGTCGTAGAGCGACGCCGAAGAGGCGAAGGTGGCGATGTGGCCGCCCACGCCGATGCCGGGCCGCTGCGCTCTGGAGACCATCACGGCGGCGTTCCACCGGGTCGCGTTGAGGATCTTGCGCTCGACCTCTTCGTCGCCGGGGAAGAACGGCTCGTTCTTGGTCGCGATGGTGTTGACGTAGTCCGTGCTCCGCATCTCCGGCACGGCGACGCGCTTGGCACGGGCCCGTTCGATGAGGCGGAGCATGAGGTAGCGGGCACGTTCCCGGCCGCGCTCGTCGACCGCCGCGTCGAGTGAGTCGAGCCACTCCTGGGTCTCTTCGGGGTCGAAGTCCGGGACCTGGCTGGGAAGGCCGCCAATGATGATCGGGGTGCGATCGGATCCGGAAGCCACGCTGTTCCTTCGCTGCTCGGTGGTGATCTTCGGCCGGGTCCGGTCATGGGCCGGGCCGGATGATCTCTTGCTGGCTGCGCCGCCTCCATCGTGTACCGCGACCGGGCGTACGTCACCCCTACCGAGGGGTAACCGTGCGTCCGTCCGGGCGGTACGGCGCCGCGATCGTCGGGCGCGGCCGAAATCCCACCCTACGCCCGGAGGGCGCCGACGGCGGATGCTGTGGTGCGATGCGCCACGGATCGTGCATTGTGGGAGGAGACGTCGACGTTTGCGCGGGACGGGGCACCGGGTACTTGCGCGATCCGCCCCGCCCGTGTGGACTACGCCCAAAGCCTCGCGCGAAGGGCGAGGCGCATCCCTTGTACCGGAACATGACAGGAGGCAATCCGTGAGCGCGACCGCGGACCACGCGGAGGAGCGGACCAACCCCGCCGCAAGGCTGGGTTTCCAGCCCGGGATGGTGGTCCAGGAGCTCGGCTACGACGACGACGCCGAGCAGGCACTCCGTGAGGGAATCGAGGCCATCACGGGCACCGAACTCGTCGACGAGGATCACGACGATGTCGCGGACGCCGTGGTGCTGTGGTTCCGCGAGGAGGACGGCGACCTGACGGACGCGCTGGTGGACGCCACCACCATGATCGACGAGGGCGCCCCTGTCTGGCTGCTGACGCCGAAGACCGGCCGTGACGGCTACGTCGAGGCCAGCGACATCGGCGAGGCCGCGCAGACCGCAGGCCTCGCCCAGACCGGCAACGTCAATGCCGGCAAGGACTGGACCGGCTCCCGGCTGATGACCCCCAAGGCGGCCAAGTCCGGTAAGCGCTGAGCGGGCCCCGACCCTTCTCGCGCCTCGTCCCCGCGCATGCCGCGGCACTCCGCCCGTCCCCGACAGCCCAGGCTGCCGGGGACGGGCGTTCCCGGCCTGCGTAGGCTGGGCGGGTCACTCACCGCAACCGGAGGAGATCCCTGGCATGCAGCCCCTCGAGGTCGGCACCAAGGCCCCTGACATCACCCTCAAGAACCAGCACGGCGAGACCGTCACCCTCGCTGGGTTCAAGGGCGAGAAGAACGTCGTCCTGCTCTTCTACCCCTTCGCCTTCACCGGCGTGTGCACGGGTGAGCTGTGCGCCCTGCGTGACGAGCTGCCCACGTTCTCCGGGGACGACGTGCAGCTGCTCGCGGTCTCGTGCGACTCGCCCTTCACGCTCCGGGTCTTCGCCGAGCAGGAGGGCCTGGAGTACCCCCTGCTGTCGGACTTCTGGCCCCACGGCGAGGCCGCCCGCGCGTACGGTGTCTTCAACGAGGAGAAGGGCTGTGCGGTGCGCGGCACCTTCATCATCGACAAGGAGGGCGTGATCCGTTGGACCGTCGTCAACGGTCTGCCGGACGCGCGCGACATGGGCGACTACGTCAAGGCGCTGGAAACCCTCTGAGTGAACCGGTGGGGTGAGGGGAACCGCTCACCGGCATCCACTCGTTGACCCAGCGGCATCCGTTCAGTCCACGGGGGCACGCCGTGCTCCTCAGGAACAATTCTCAGGAGGACTCGTGGGAGTCAGCCTCAGCAAGGGCGGCAACGTCTCGCTGACCAAGGAAGCCCCGAACCTGACCGCCGTGATGGTCGGTCTCGGCTGGGACGCCCGTACCACCACCGGCAGTGACTTCGACCTGGACGCCAGCGCCCTGCTGGCCAACGGCGAGGGAAAGGTCGGCAACGACAAGAATTTCATCTTCTTCAACAACCTCAAGAGCCCCGACGGCTCCGTCGAGCACCTCGGCGACAACCTCACGGGTGAGGGCGAGGGCGACGACGAGGTCATCAAGGTGAACCTCGCCGGTGTGCCCGCGGACGTCGAAAAGATCGTCTTCCCCGTCTCGATCTACGAGGCCGAGACGCGCCAGCAGAGCTTCGGCCAGGTGCGCAACGCGTTCATCCGCATCGTCGACCAGGCGGACAACAACGAGCTGGCCCGCTACGACCTCAGCGAGGACGCCTCGACCGAGACGGCCATGGTCTTCGGCGAGCTGTACCGGCACGGGGCGGAGTGGAAGTTCCGTGCGGTCGGCCAGGGCTACGCCTCCGGCCTGCGCGGCATCGCGCAGGACTTCGGGGTCAACGTCTGAGCCGTACGGCGAGGACGTCCACCTGATCTCGGCAAGGCACGGCGCCGCAGGCTTCCCGGTCGGGGAAGTGTGCGGCGCCGTGCGCGTGCAGCACACTCGGGCCACACACTTCGGAGAGGAAGCAGCACATGAGCGTGACGCTCGCCAAGGGGGGAAACGTCTCCCTCTCGAAGGCCGCACCCAACCTCACACGGGTCGAGGTCGGTCTCGGCTGGAAGGCCCGCTCCACCACCGGCGCCGGCTTCGACCTGGACGCCAGCGCTTTGCTGTGCGGCGCCGGCCGGGTGCTCGGTGACGAGTACTTCGTCTTCTACAACAACCTCAAGAGCCCCGAGGGCTCCGTCGAGCACACCGGTGACGAACTCGTCGGCGGTACCGGGAGCGACGACGACGAGACGGTCCTGGTGGACCTGGAGCAGGTGCCGGCGCAGGTCGACCAGATCGTCTTCCCCGTCTCCATCTACGACGCCGAGACCCGCAGACAGACCTTCGGGCAGGTCACCGACGCCTATATCCGGGTGCTCAACCAGGACGACGGCCAGGAGATCGCACGTTACGACCTCACCGAGGACGCCTCCTCCGAGACGGCGATGATCTTCGGCGAGCTGTACCGGCACGGGGTGGAGTGGAAGTTCCGTGCCGTGGGACAGGGGTACGCGTCGGGCCTCCGAGGCATCGCCCTAGACTTCGGAGTCAACGTTTCGTAAAGAGGCCCGGCCCACAGCCCCGGCAAGTTGAGAGATTGGGTAACCAGTGATCCTGAGAACCTTCGGCTGGTCCTTCGGCGTCACCGCCGCGGGTCTTGCCCTGGCCGCGTTCTTCTGGGGCTGGAAGGGCTTCGCCGTGGTGGCGATTCTCTCCGTCCTGGAGATCTCGCTGTCGTTCGACAACGCGGTCGTCAACGCCGGTGTGCTGAAGAAGATGAACGCCTTCTGGCAGAAGATCTTCCTCACCATCGGCATCCTGATCGCGGTCTTCGGTATGCGGCTGCTCTTCCCCGTCGTGATCGTCGCCGTGAGTGCGGGCGTCGGCCCCATCGAGGCCGTGCAGCTCGCCGTCGACGATCCCGACCGGTACGAGCAGCTGGTCACGGACGCGCACCCGTCGATCGCCGCGTTCGGTGGCATGTTCCTGCTGATGATCTTCCTGAACTTCATGTTCGAGGAGCGGGAGCACAAGTGGTTCCCGTGGCTGGAACGTCCCCTCGCGAAGCTCGGCCGGGTCGAGATGCTCTCCGTGTGCGTCGCCCTGATCACCCTGCTGATCTCGGCGATGTTCCTCGCCACTCACGCCCACCAGTACGGCGGCGAACACGCGGACAAGTCGTCCACCGTCCTCCTCGCCGGCGTCGCCGGCCTCGTCACCTACCTCCTGGTGCACGGCCTCTCCAGCCACTTCGAGAACAAGCTCGAGGAAGAGGACGAGCGTGAGGAGGAGGCCGCCGAGGCGGCCCGCAAGGCCGGCAAGGACCCGAGCGCCGTCGGCCTGGCCGGCAAGGCGGCGTTCTTCATGTTCCTCTACCTGGAGGTCCTGGACGCGTCGTTCTCGTTCGACGGCGTGATCGGCGCCTTCGCCATCACCAACCACATCTTCTGGATGGCGCTCGGCCTCGGCATCGGCGCGATGTACGTCCGTTCCCTCACGGTCTACCTCGTCCGCCAGGGCACCCTGGACGACTACGTCTACCTCGAGCACGGCGCGCACTACGCCATCGGCGTGCTCGCCGCCATCCTGCTCATCACCATCCGCTTCCAGATCTCCGAGGTGGTCACCGGCCTGGCCGGCGTGGCGCTCATCGCCTGGTCGTTCTGGTCGTCGGTCCGGCGCAACCGTGCGCTGGAGAGAGAAGGAGAGGAGCCGGAGAAGACCGAGGTCACCTCCGGCGCCTGACGCCCGGCGGCCGGCACCCTGACTTCCCGTCAGGGGTGTCAAGGCCGTCCGATTGCGGAACGCTTCCCTCGGGGCGGCACCGGGCCCGGCTCGGTGCCGCCCCGACCGGCATGCGGCCTGGAACGAGTCTGTGGGGTGGGTAGGAGATGGTCTCCCTGTGGGAGAACTGGCGGCAGGGCATGGGCAAGTGGCCGAAGTTCGACACGGTCGGCGGCCCTTCGACCTACGCGGTGGAGCTCACCCGCCGCCACCCCGTGGTGTCGCTGACCAAGCAGGGCGCCGACAGCGGAAGTCTCCAGGTCAACCTCTCCTGGCAGATGCACACCTCCGACTTCACCCGTCGCAGCAGCCTGGCGAGCTCCTTACGGCACCCGCTGCAGTCGCTCAAGCCCGAGGTCGTGCAGGCCCACACCCGCGGAGTGGACAAGGTCGACCTGGACCTGGCCTGCATGTACGAACTGTCCGACGGGAACAGGGGCGTGGTCCAGCCCCTGGGCTCGCTCTTCGGCGACTTCCAGGCCGCCCCGTTCGTCAAGCTCACCGGTGACGACCGGTTCGGCGCCCCGTCCGGTGAGACGATCTACGTCAACCTCGACCACAAGGACGAGATCAAGCGCCTGCTCTTCTTCGTCTACATCTACGACAACACCCCTGCATTCGACCGCGCGAAGGGACTCCTCACCGTCATCCTGAGCAACGGCGCCCGCATCGAGGTCGGTCTGGAGGAACGCGCCCCGCAGGCCCGCTCCTGCGCAGTGGTACTCATGCAGCACGAGAAGGGCGAACTGGTCGTCCGCCGCGAGGTCCGGTACGTGTACGGCTTCCAATCGGAGCTGGACCGGCTCTACGGATGGGGCCTGCACTGGGGGCGCGGCTACAAGACCGACCGCGTGTGACCCCGCCTGCAGGATCCGGTCGTACGCCCGTGCGCGCCCGCGTCAGCGCCGCAGGAACTGCGGCCCCTGCGGCGGCAGCGTGAACGCCGGGTCCGGCTGCTGCGGGTAGCCGTAAGCGGGCTGTGGGTAGCCGTACGCCGGCTGGGTGCGCGGCGGGTGCTGCGGCGGCATCGGATAGCCCGTACCGCCGCCCGGGCCGGGCTGCGGATAGCCGTACGGCGCCGTCGCCTGCTCGTCGGACGCGGCGAACGCGCCCACGCCCGCCGGGCGCGGCTGCGGGTCCGGCCCCGGCGGTTCGGGCATCGGCCCCGGGCCGGGCGGCACTGGTCCCGGACCCGGCGGTTCCGGCGCGGGCCCCGGCTCGGGCTCGGGATGCGGCTCCGGGCGCGGTTCCGGCACCGGCGAGGGCTCGGGGAAGTCGGGCTCGGACGGCGGATCAGGTACCGTCCCGCCCGCAGTGGCGGATGCGGCGGCGTCTGCCTCGTCGGCCACCGTGATCCCGAACTCGGACGCCAGCCCGGTCAGCCCGGTGTCGTAGCCCTGACCCAGCGCCCGGAACTTCCACCCCTCGCCGCGCCGGTACAGTTCGCCGCAGATCATCGCCGTCTCCGAACCGGTCTCCGGCTCGATGTCGAAGGCCGCCAACGCTTCGCCGTTCGCGGTGTCCTGCAGGGTCAGCCGCAGCCCGGAGACCTGCGCGAACGTCCCGCCGTCGGCCGAGGCCACCAGCAGGATCCGGTGCACCTCGTCCTCCAGCGCCCAGACGTCGGCCTGCACCGCGTCGGTCGTGCCGTTCCCGTCCCGGCCCTTCCCCAGGTGCCGGATGCGGCCGGAGGGGTGCTGCGGCTGGTTGTAGAAGACGAAGTCGTCGTCCGAACGCACCCGGCCCGCGGCACCCAGCACCAGCGCGGACGCGTCCACGTCGGGCACCCCGGCGCCGGACGGCGTCCAGCGGAGCACGGCCCGCACCGCCGAGGCCGTCAGCGGAACGTTCGAGCCCTTGAGCATCGTGTGCGTCATACGTTCAATCCTGCCTTCCCGGCACACCCCCGGACAACGCGGGTGCCCCGCAGGTACCTCCGGGTAACGCGGATTTCACCTCCGGGGGAACTCCGCAGCCCCTCCCGAACGTACGATGAGCGGCCGGATCCCGTCGTTCCGGGACAGGACGGCAGGGAACGCGGCACACGGGCACACGGGGAGGCGGTTGTTCATGCGGCACTTCGGGCATCTTCCGGCGCACCTCCGGAGCGAGCTGTTCCACCGGGAACCGGTCGCATTCGACGCCGGCACGCCGCAACGGCTGCTCAGCACGTGCCTGGGCGCGACCCTCTACAGCCCCGCCACCCGCCCGCACCTCGCCGCCGACATCGTCAAGCAGGCCGGGCGCGGGGTCGTCTCCATGGTGCTCTGCCTGGAGGACTCCATCGACGACGCCGACGTGGCGGCGGCCGAGGACAACCTCGTGCGGCAGTTCGCCGCCCTGCCTCCCGGCCGGTCGGGGGACCGGCTGCCGCTGCTGTTCGTCCGCGTGCGGACGCCCGGGCAGATCACCGACCTGATCCGCCGCCTGGGACGCGGCGCCGAACTCCTCGCCGGGTTCGTGCTGCCGAAGTTCACCGAGGACCGCGGTGTGCCCTTCCTGGAAGCCGTAACCGGGGCCGAGGCACTCGCCGGACGGCGACTTTTCGCCATGCCGGTGCTGGAGTCGCCAGAGCTGCTCCACCTGGAGAGCCGGGCCGAGACCCTGGCGGGGATCTCGAGGGCCGTCACCAAGTACCGCGACCGCGTGCTCGCCCTGCGTCTCGGCGTCACTGACTTCTGCTCCGCGTACGGGCTGCGGCGTACCCCCGAGATGACCGCCTACGACGTCCAGCTCGTCGCCGGCGTCATCGGCGACGTGGTCAACGTGCTGGGCCGCGCCGACGGCACCGGCTTCACGGTCACCGGCCCGGTGTGGGAGTACTTCCGCCTGCAGGAACGTATGTTCAAGCCGCAGCTGCGCAGCAGCCCGTTTCACAGCGGCCGTGCGGAAGCGCTGCGCGCCGAGCTCATCGAGCACGACATGGACGGCCTGCTGCGCGAGATCGAGCTGGACCGCGCCAACGGCCTGCTCGGCAAGACCTGCATACACCCCTCGCACGTGGCGCCGGTCCACGCGCTGTCCGTCGTCTCGCACGAGGAGTACAGCGACGCGACCGACATACTGCGCCCGGAGCGCGGGGGCGGAGGCGTGCTGCGCTCCGTGTACACGAACAAGATGAACGAGGTGAAGCCGCACCGCGCGTGGGCCGAACGTACGCTGCTGAGGGCCGAGGCCTTCGGCGTGGCGCGCGAGGGTGTGGGCTTCGTGGAACTGCTGGCGGCTGGAGTCAGGTGAGCGAGGACGTGACGGAACGGATACCAGGTCCGGACGGCGGAGTCTGGCCGGGGGAGTGGGTCGCACGCGAGCTGGGCGTCGAACTGACCGGCGGCGTGCGGGAGCTGGTCGGCCTCGCGCTGCGGCGCAACCCCAAGCGTGCGCACCTGCTGGTCTCGGACGTGCTCGGCAAGCATGTTCCGCAGCGGCCGCAGCGCGTGTACGGCGCAGGTCTGGAGCTCGGCCGCCGGGTGCGGGAACTCCTCCTGCCGGGCCACCCCGCCGGCCGCGCCGACGGGGCCGACAGCGCTGCCGACGCCGACGACGAAGCCGCGCTGCGCGGCACCGTGGTCCTCGGTTATGCCGAGACCGCCACCGGACTGGGCCACGCAGTCGCCGACGGCCTGGGTCCGGTGCCGTACCTGCACTCCACACGCCGCAGAGTCCCCGGCGCGACCCAGGCGGGAACGTTCGAGGAGAGCCACAGCCACGCCACCGGCCACCTGCTGCTCCCCGAGGACCCGGCGCTGCTGGCCGGAGACGGTCCCCTGGTGCTGGTCGACGACGAGTTCTCCACCGGCAACACCGTCCGGAACACTCTTCGCGCGCTGCACAGCCGGTTTCCACGACGGCGGTACGTCGTCGTCGCCCTGGTCGACATGCGGTCCGCCGAGGATCGGGCCTCCCTGGAGAAGTTCGCCGCCGAACTGAACTCCACCGTCGACGTCGTGGCCCTCGCCACCGGGGGTGTCCGGCTCCCCGCCGACGCCCTGGAGCGCGGCCAGGCGCTCGTCGCCCAGCACGACCCCGCCGCCTCGGCCACCACCGAACCGGCCACCGCCGACACACCCGCCGCCGTCCCCGCCACCTTCCACCGGATCGACCTCGGCTGGCCGCTCGGCGTCCCCGACGGCGGACGCCACGGCTTCCTGCCCGCCCACCGGGCCCGCCTGGAGACCGCACTGCCCGGCATGGCCGCCCGCCTCGCCGACGGGCTCACCGCGGCGGGCGTCCCGGCCGGACCGGAGCACCCCCCGGGCACCCCGCACCCGCCGCGCGTTCTCGTGCTGGGCTGCGAGGAGCTGATGTACGTCCCCGTCCGGCTCGCCTGCGCCCTGCAGGACCACCTCGGCGACCGCGCCGAGGTCCGCTTCTCCACCACCACCCGCTCGCCCGTCCTCCCCGTCGACGACCCCGGGTACGCCATCCGCACCCGCCTCGCCTTCCCCGCACACGACGACCCGTCCGACGGCCCCGGCGAGCGCTACACCTACAACGTCGCCCCCGGAGCCGACCCGGCCCGCCGCTTCGACGCCGTCGTCGTCCTCACCGACACCCCGGGGGACACCCCCGACCTGCACGCCCCCGGCGGCCTCCTCGCCCGCCTGGCTCCGCACACCGGCGCCGTCCTGCTCGCCGTCGTGCCCTCCCACACCCCGCTGCCGCAGCCGCTGCGCGGCCCCTCCTTCTCCTCCTACGACCCCGAGGACGTGGGCTGGCTCCTCCAGGACCTGTCCGATGTGACCCTGGAGGCGCCCACCGAGGAACGGGAAGAGGCCATCCAGCGCGGGGGCGCGCACTACGCGGAGTCGCTGCCCGTCGAATACCAGCCCAGCGAGGAGTACCAGCGCCTCTTCCACAGCGCCCTGGACGCCTCCGCCGCCCGCATCGCCCGCGCCGTCGGCACCGTCACCGAGACCCTGCTCGCCGAACGCGGACACGGCGCCGTCCTCGCCTCCCTGGCCCGCGCCGGCACGCCCGTCGGCGTGCTGATGCGGCGGTGGGCCCGGTACGCGCACGGCCTGGACCTGCCGCACTACACGCTGTCCATCGTCCGGGGCCGCGGCATCGACACCAACGCGCTGCGCCATCTCGCCGCCCGTCACGAGCCGTCCGGCGTCGTCTTCGTCGACGGCTGGACCGGCAAGGGCGCCATCACCCGCGAACTCGCCGCCGCCCTCGAACCGTTCCCCGGCTTCGACCCGGAGATCGCGGTGCTCGCCGACCCTGGCGGCTGCGTACGCACCTACGGCACGCGCGAGGACTTCCTCATCCCCTCCGCCTGCCTCAACTCCACCGTCTCCGGCCTCGTCTCCCGCACCGTGCTGCGCGCCGACCTGGTCGGCCCGCACGACTTCCACGGCGCCAAGTTCTACCGCGAACTGGCCGGCGCCGACCTCTCCCGCCATTTCCTCGACGCCGTCGCCGCCCGCTTCGCCGAGGTGCGCGACGCGGTCGCCGACGACGCCCGCGTCCTGCTCGCCGCCGACCCGGCGGACCGCGCCCCCACCTGGGCCGGCTGGCGGGCCGTGGAGCGCATCAGCGACGCGTACGGCATCGGAGACGTCAACCTGGTCAAACCCGGTGTCGGGGAGACCACCCGGGTGCTGCTCCGCCGCGTTCCCTGGCGCATCCTGGCCCGCCGGGGCGCCGGCCCCGACCTCGACCACGTACGCCTGCTCGCCGAACAGCGCGGCGTGCCGGTCGAGGAGACCGACGACCTGCCGTACACCTGCGTGGGGCTCATCCACCCCCGCTACACGCGAGGCGCCACCGGCGCCGACGGAAAGGCCGTCACGACGGCCGGAGAGGCCACGCGGTGACCACGCGCACGGAGAGCCCCCGCACCGCGAGCACGCTGTTCGCCAGCGACCTGGACCGCACGCTGATCTACTCGGCCGCGGCGCTGAACCTCACCGCCCCCGACCACGAGGCCCCGCGCCTGCTGTGCGTCGAGGTCTACCAGCAGCGCCCGCTGTCCTACGTCACGGAGACCGCCGCCGCGCTGCTCCCGCAGGTCGCCGACGCCACGGTGTTCGTCCCCACCACGACCCGCACCCGCGAGCAGTACCACCGCATCCACCTGCCCGGCCCGCCCGCACGGTACGCCGTCTGCGCCAACGGCGGGCACCTGCTCGTAGACGGCGTCTCCGACCCCGACTGGCAGACCCACGTGCGCCGCAGCCTCTCCGACTGCGCGCCGCTCGTCGAGATCCGCGACCACCTGCGCCGCACCGCCGACCCGGCGTGGCTGCTCAAGGAACGTGTCGCCGAGGACCTGTTCGCCTACCTCGTCGTCGACCGCGCCGAACTGCCCGACACCTGGGTCAAGGAACTCGCCGACTGGGCAGGCCCGCACGGCTGGACCGTCTCCCTCCAGGGACGCAAGATCTACGCCGTGCCACGACCGCTCACCAAGAGCGCCGCCATCGCCGAGATCGCCCGCCGCACCGGCGCCACGCGGACGCTGGCCGCCGGAGACTCCCTACTCGACGCCGACCTGCTCGAACACGCCGACGCCGGCTGGCGCCCCGGCCACGGCGAACTCGCCGACACCGGATGGCACGCCCCGCACATCGCTGCCCTGCCCGAGCGCGGAGTCGCGGCGGGCGAACGCGTCCTGCGCGAGGCGCTGCGCGCCGCGTGAACGGCCTGCCGCCCTCCACTCGTGTCCGGCGCGGGTGGCAGTCCCGTCCGGGTCAGCCGCAGCAGCCGCCTCCGCAGCAGCCAGCGCCACCGCCGCCCGCCCCGGGCGCGGCAGCAGGGGCGCTCGCCGTGCCGCCGACCGCGACCGTGGACAGGAGCTTCACCGTGTCCTGGTGCCCCTCCGGGCACGGTGCTGGCGCGTTGGACTGCGCCATCGGGCGCCGAAGCTCGTACGTGGCTCCGCACTCGCGGCAGCGGTACTCGTAACGTGGCATGCGACGCAGCATAGCGCCGCACGTCGTCCCAGGTCAGGGGGAAGTCCCCGAGGCAGGGGTCACCGCGTCAGCCGCCGGCCATCTCCCGCCGGATCTGATCCACCACCTCTTGCACGGCGTCCCGCACGGCGTCCAGCTCTGTCACGAAGCGCCAGTAGTCCGGATGCCGCCCGGTCAGCTCCGCCACCGCACGGTCCACCCGCTCCACCGAGCGGTCCAGCGGCTGCGCGTGCCGCGGGTCCGGAGTGCTGCGACCGGCCATCGCCAGCCGCTGCGCGTCGCGGATCGCGAACCGCGCCTTCTCCACCTCACGGGTGTGGTCGAAGCTCACCTCGTTCAGCCGCTGCAACCGGTCCCCGGCCGCCTTCACCGCCTCGTCGGCGGTGTTCAGCAGCGCCCGCACCGTCGCCAGCAGGGACGTCGCATCCGGCCAGCGCTGCTCCTCCCGCGCCCGCTGCGCCTCGCCCAGCTTCTCCTCCGCCTGCCGCACGGCCCGTGCGGCCTCCTCCGGCACGCCCTGCAGGTCCTCCCAGCACGCCAGCGCGAAACGACGCCGCAGCTCGCTCAGCACCGGCTCGACCTTGCCCGCCCGGTTGTGCAGCGCCTGCGCCCGGGTCCGGAGCGACGCCAGCCGCTTGTCCGTCTCCGCTGCCCGCTCCGGCAGACGATCCGCCTCCCGCCGGATCGTCTCGGCCTCCCGCACGACCCGGTCGGCACGGTGCAGCGTCTCCGCCACCCCATGGCGCCCGGCGCCCTCGTTCAGTCGTGTCAGCTCCGGCGACAGCGCCGCCAGCCGCGCCGCCAGGTCGTCCGCCTTCAGCCCGGACGCCCGTACCGCCTCCAGCGCCGTCGTCGCCGCGAGCAGTCCCTGCCGGGCCCGCTCCACCGCCGGCGCGAGCTGTGCCAACTGCGTCTCCGCCCGGTCCAGCAGCGACCCCAGTCCCTGCCGGAACCGCTCCAGGTCCGCCTTCGTCCGCACCAGCTCGCCCCGCGCCTGCTCCAGCTCGGCCCGCGCGCGGGCCGCCGTACCCGCGTCCAGGTCGTCCCGGTCCAGGTCGTGCGCGTCCACGGCGGCGATGTAGCGGTGACTCACCTGGTCGATCCGCGTCCCGAACTCCGCGAAGTCCGCGGCGGCCCTGCGCCCCTGCGGCGAGTCGTCCACGGCGGTGATCGTCTCGATGGAGATCCGCAGATCACGCTGCGCCGTGTCCAGCTCGTAGAAGGAGGCGGCTGCGGCGTCCTTCGCGGCCTGCGCGTCGGCACGCTTGTTCTCGGCCCGGCCGCCGCCCCATCCCCATCGGCGGGTGCCGCCGCTCGCTGTCACCTGTGTCTCTCCCCGTCGCCGCCAGTGGATCGCCCGGCCATTCTCCCACCCGCCTCTCCGGAACACACGGCCCGCGTTTGCCCCCGGCCTGCGGCGGCAGGGTACTCTGTTCCCTCACCCCAGCCCGGGCGCATAGCTCAGCGGTAGAGCGCTGCCCTTACAAGGCAGATGTCACAGGTTCGATCCCTGTTGCGCCCACCAGCACAGAAGACCCCCGACCGATCACGGCCGGGGGTCATTGACATCCAGGGCTGACATCAACGGCGACGGTCAGTCGCGGTCGGGGCGGTACCTGAGCAGGCGGTCCATGTGGCTCACCGCCTCGCGCTGTGTGTCCTGGACGACGTGCGTGTACGTGTTCACGGCGCCGGCCGCCGTGAGAAGCGCGGCGCAGCCATGGCCAAGTCTCGGTGGCCCCGGACGAGTGAAGGTGCCCCCGCCCGCTGGGAGTCCGGGCGGGGGCGTGGTGTGTCGGCGTCCCATCACCCCGCGCTGGGACGCCGCCCCGTCCCGCGACGGAACCTTCACACGGGACGGGAGCGGAAGCGGTGCCCGCCGCCGGCGGACGACGGGGGCACCGCGCAGGCCACGGGGATCGGCACTCGAGCCTGCGTGATCGATGTTCCAGCGGTGACGCGATGACCGCAATCTGTAACGGCGTTGTAAAGCGGCTGATGACAGGTGTCATCGTGTGGACCCCTGGAAGGTACAGGACCTTCCAGGGGCTCTTGCCTGGTGGCACGAGGGATTCGTACGGGGGCGTACCCCTGTTGCGCCCACCAGCACGAGACCCTGCCGAGATCGGTGGGGTCTTCGCGTTTCGTCGGTCCTCTCGCCGGATCCGCCCGTGTTTCCTATGCTTTGGAGAGCGAGACGGGGGAGGTCACGTGAAGGTGCGACGAATCGCCGCCGAGGCCAAGGTGGGTGGAGCGAGAGATCGGGTCGGGTGGCGGAGGGCCGGGGCGTACGCCATCGCCGCGGTGACGCATCTGCTCACGGCGGGCCTGCTCGCGGGTGGGCTGTCGCTGGTCGTCCTCGGCTGGGAGACGGTCGTGCAGCCGCTGATCGGCCTGCTGCTGCTCGGGTTCGCCGCCCTGCTGCATCCGCGGGTGAGCCGGCTCGACCCCGGTCTGCCCACGCTGCGACGGGCGGATGCGCCGGCCCTCTTCGGCCTGCTGGACGACATCGCGGACACGGCCGGTGCGGGGCGGCTGCACGTCGTGCAGGTGAGCCCGGGTTTCGCCGTACGGGCCTTCGCCTACGGCATCCGGCGCAGGCGAGGGCTGGAGATCGGCCTGCCCCTTTGGCTCACCCTCGCACCGCAGGAGCGGGTCGCGGCAGTTGCCCACGAGGTGGGGCACTTCGTATCGGGTGACGACCGCCGTGGCTTCGTGGTGAGCAGCGCGCTCGGTGCGCTGTCAGAGAGCGCCGAGCGTGAGGACGGGCGGCTCTCCTCGGTGGAGCCGCTGTTCACCGCGCGGTCCCCGCTGTCCCGCCACGCGGACGAGATGGCCGAGGCGGCGCGACGCTACGACGTGGGCAGCCGCGCGGCTGACGGGATGCTGTGGCTGCCCAAGTGGGTGGGGCGGAGCGCGGCGCGTCTGCTGGTGCGGCTCACGCTGCCGGGTGCGCGACGTGCGGAGTTCCGCGCCGACGCCGTGGCGGCCCGGGTGGCCTCCACCGAGGCGGCCGTCTCCGCCCTTCGCGCCCGGGAGTTGGCCGGGCCCGTGAGCGCCGAGGTACAGCGGAGGGCGGTCGCCCTGCGTACTTTCCGCGAGCCTGGTGTGGCGGGTCGCGCGGACGAACGGTTCTGGGCCGGAGTAGCAGTGCTCGCAGCGGAGTTGCGTGACGGTGCCGCGCCGTCCGACGGCCGGCGCGACGGCGCCGGGCAGGAGGGCTCCGGGCTGCCGTCGTCCGATGCACGCGTCGCGCGGATGACGCTCGGGGCGGCACTGTCGGCTGCGGTCACACTCGACGACGCCACGGCTGAGGCCATCGAGGCCGAGCTGCGTGAGCCGAGGTCGTCGCTGGCCCGCACGGTCGTACAGGACTGCGTTCACGCCTGAGGCGTGTGCCCGGCGGGCCTTGCCGGGACGGAACGGTGACGCGTGCGGTACCGGCTGAGCATTGCCCGGTGCGCGCCGCCGTTTCTAGGCTTGCCCCGTGCGTCCGACGACGGGGGAGCCGGGATGGACGAGGTGCGCGCGGCGGGACGGTCCGGCAGGGGCGTGGGAGCGCTGTTGCTGATGGCCGGCGGCGGAGTGGTCGCCGTTGGGACCGGAGCGCCGGGCCTGGAGACGGAGACGTTCACCCGGATCAGCTGTCACGAGACGCGCGTCGAGAAGGGCGGCACCGTCTGGCACTGCTTCGGGATGAGCCGTGCGCAGATCGAGACGGCTGCCGAATTGCGGCGTCAGGCCCGGCAGTACGCGCTGATCGCCCATCGTCCAGGGGGCCCACCCCGGCGGCCGGAGCCGCCCCCGCTGCGTACCCGGTTCACCTTCGTCGACCACGACGGCCGGGAGGACCCTGTCGAGGTGACCGCAACCCGGGTCGGGTCGCGGTGGATCGCCCACGCGCCGAATGTGGTGGGTACGGGCGTGGCGCTGCTGCTGGCCGGTACCGGAGTGACCGTCTCCGGGGCCCTGCGCGTGCGTGCCGCCCGGAGTGCCTCCACGAGAGGAAGGGCAGCCTGACCGCTGCCGCATCGACTTCAGCGCACGGTGAATTCCCAGCCGGGTCGCCAGCGGAAGGGAGCGGAGACGAGGTCGGTCAGGCGGGCACCGTCCAGGAGGACTTCGAGGGCCCAGCGGTTGGCGGAGTGGGCGATCAGCAGGATGCGTTGGCCGTTCCGACGCCGGTCGCCCAGTTCGCGGGGCCTGTCGGCATCTGGTCTCCGACAGCGTGCCGGGAAGCCACCCGCTGGCGATACCCGCCTGGTTGCCGGTGGTCGTGGGCATGCGTCTCGTACACGAGTCGTACGGGCACAGGTCGGAATGCGTCTTGCGCGGGTGCCGAGGCGCGGCGGGCCCGTCGTTCCGGTACACCGGACCTCCCCGGTGTACCGGAACGACGGGCCCGCCGCGCCTCGTTGAGATGTCCGCACCGCCGCGCCAGGCGTGGGCCGGTGGACGAACCGCGGGTGCGTCCGAACTCGCGCCCCGGCACGCGCGTCTAGAAGAAGTGCTTGCGGCCGCCGACCGCGCGGCCGGTGGAGCCCAGGATCCACAGGACCGCGCCGACGACAATGAGGACGCCGCCGACCGTCGTCAGAAGGCCGATACCGGCCAACATGCCGATGAGGAGGAGGATGAGACCGAGAATGATCATGCGTTGTTCCCCTCTTGAGGACCTTTGCGGTGTACGGCCTCGTCTCTCGTCGACAGGGCCGGTACCGCGTCTCCCGCACGTTCCGCGTGCGGGAGTGGGTGGGAACCACGGGGCTTGAGGGCCCCGGGTTCGTGTTGCCTGCCGACCGAGTGCCCCGCCTGGCGCGTCGAATGCGTGTGCAAGGGCGTGTTTCTCGGGCGGGCGGTCCAGCTGTGGTGGCGCGCCTTCCGGCTGACGCCGGGTCAGGGGTGAGGCGCGGGGGGACCCGGGCCGCTTGGCGGTGGGACGGGCTCGCCCCGTGGCGGGGGCGTCAGGAGCCCTGTGTGTCGGGAGCGCGGAGGTGGGCGAGGACGACGGGGTCGATCCTGCCGGGAACGAGGCGGTTCTCGAGGTTCTCGACGCCGGCCCAGGTCTCCAGGGTGGTGTGGCCGCGGGCGGCGACGAGGCGGCGGACTTCGTGGGCGAGTTCGCCGGTGAGGTCGAGGAGGGTGTCGGGGTCCGGAGTGCCGAAGAGCAGGGTGTGGATGTCGAGCAGGCGGTGCAGCTCGGTGACGGGGTGCGGGTGGTCGTCGACGCGGAGGTCGCAGGCGGTGTCGTTCATGCCGCCGTAGCCGGCGCCGGGGGCGACGACGTGGAGGGTGGCGCTCTGGCGGCCGCGCCGGTCGCCGCCCGCGGCGTCGCCCGCCGCGAGGGCGGCGAGCAGCCGCCGGTCGAGGTCGGCGTCGGCGGCCTCGAGCCAGGCGGCCTCCATGGCGTCGATCACTTCGGGGCCGGTGAGGAGGTTGCCCTGGATCGCGTAGCCGTCGCCGGACGTGCCGCCGGCCCAGTCGAGGCATTTCTCCCCGGTGTACGTCGCACCGTCGCCGTGCGGCCCGACGACGCCGACCTGGCGGTATGCGTGCTCGCCGTCGGCGGCGACGAGGCCGGCGACGACGTCGGCGGGCCGGACTCCGGTACGCAGCAGGGTGAGCCCCTGCGGGCGGTACCGGAGGTTCGCCGTGGCCTGCGTGGCAAGCGCGCCCGCCCCCGCGTCGGCGGCGGGCACCACCGCACCGACGGAGAGGAACTTGCTGGCCACCGCTATGCCGAAGGCCGCGCCGGACCGCGCCACGATCGAGAACGTCATGAACCAGGACGGTAGGCGGCGGCGCTGCGCGGCACCAGAGGGTGTGCGCGGTCGTCAGAGGCGCTGGACGTACGGGTGGCGCCACTGCGGGGAGGGATCGGCGCCCGGCTCCGTCCAGTACTCGCGGCCCGCGGTGACGAGGCCGTCCCGCACGCTCCAGAAGGAGGCGGCGCGGAACAGGCCCATCTCCTCGTGCGGGACCTCGACTTCGGAGACGACCTGGTCGCCGTCGGCGACGATGCGCAGGACGCGGATCGACCAGCCCTCCGGGTACTCGGACTGGACGCGGAGGAAGTTCTCCCGGCCGACGATGCGTTCGGCGCTGACAGGCCACTCCACCACGACGTTCTCGGCGAGCAGGGCACCGGTGCCGGGCCAGTCACGGTCCTGGATACGCTGCCAGAGGGCTTCGACGGTCTTCGCGGGTTCCATGCGCCGAAGCGTCTCAGGCCGCACTGACAACGGCGGTCCCCAGGACGCACTGCGCGGACGGCCAGGGCACGGAGACGTCGGGGAAGGCGAAGCGGTCGACCGTGCCGAGGGTGAAGCCGGCCGCGGTGATCGCGGCGAGGGTGTCGCGGCCGGTGTGGCAGCCCCCGCAGAGCAGCGGCCACACGGTGGCGTCCAGAGCGCGCTGGACGCGCCGCATGCGCGGCGAGTCGGCACGTACGTGCTCCCAGAAGCGCAGTTCACCGCCCGGACGCAGTACGCGGTGGATCTCGCCGAGGGCACGACCCTGGTCGCTGACCGAACACAGGGTCAGGCAGGCGACGGCCCCGTCGAAGGAGGCGTCCGGTGCGGGGATCCGTTCGGCGACGCCGTCCACCACCTCCACCGGTACGGGAGCGGTCCGGGCCGCCGCCTCGGCGTGGGCGCGCAGGATGGGCTCGGGTTCGAGAGCGACGAGGCGGGCGACGCCGGGAGGGTAGTGCGGGAGGTTCAGGCCGTTGCCGGCACCGACCTCCAGGACCTCGCCGTGCAGACCCGCCAGCATCCGGCGGCGGTGCCTGTCCCCGCCGGCCCGCTCCATGGCGGGGCCGGACGACCGGACGTACATCCGCGAGAACACGGGCCGGCGCATGTCCTGCGGCATCGGCGGTCCACCTTTCGGAGTCGGCCCCGTCCGCGGGCCGGACGAGGGCGGGCTCAGCCGACGGTAGCCGAGGGGGAGGAGGGGTGGGGCGGATGCGCGGAGGCGACCGGCGCGGCGCCGGCGGCGGTCGCATGCCGGGCCGCGCCGACGGCGTCGTGCAGAGCCGCGACCAGACGCCGTTCGGCGTCCGGGGCCCGCAGGAGTACGCGCAGGGCGCGCTCGAGGTGGTGCCGGCCCGGGCCGCGCCACCAGACGGTGTCGCGCGCCGCGGCGGTCCGCCCGCCGGGAGACGCCGACACACGGCGCGCGCGGGCGCGGCAGCGCGCCTCGCGCACGGCGAGTCCCCGCGCGGCGGGGGCCGCCTCCCGGGCGGCGTGCAGCACGTCGGCGATCAGGCGGGGGGCGAAGCCGCGGTCGGCGGGGCGGGAGTCGGCCAGGTCCGCGGCGAGCGGCCGCAGGGCCCGGCGCGCCCGGTCGCCGACGGAGTCGTTGACGGAGCGGGCGAGGGCGGCCAGGGCGGGGTCGGTCCCGCGAGGGCTGTCGGTGAAGGGCCCGGCGCCCAGCAGGGACGCCGTCTCCATCAGGCAGGCACCGTCCTCGGGACCGAGGTGCCCGTGCGGACGCGGCTCCGGCATGCCGTCCGGGACCGAAGGCGCGGCGGGGGGCCCGGGCGTCCCGGACCGTCCCGGCGGGGGCGCCGCGCCGGGGCTGCCGGAGGGGGCCGTGCGGGCGGGGTAGTCGTCGCGGGGCGGCGGGTGGTGCAGGAAGCGCATGGCGCCCTCCGCAGGTCAGATCCCGGTCGCCAGATGCAGGATCGAAAACGATGCCGCGCCGACGAGCGCCGCGCCGGGGAGGGTGAGCACCCAGGCGACCAGGATGGTCCGGGCCATTCCCCAGCGTACGGCGGCGAGGCCGCGTGTGGCGCCCGCGCCCATGATCGCGGAGGTGATCGTCTGCGTGGTGGAGATCGGCGCGTGGAACAAGAACGCCGTGGTGTACAGCACCGACGAGGCGACGGACTCCGCGGCGAAGCCGCGCGGCGGGTCCAGGTGGACGATGCGCCGTCCGAGTGTCGTGATGATGCGGCGCCCGCCGCTGTAGGTGCCGAGCGCCATGGCGAGGGCGACCGCGGCGATCACCCAGAGCGGGACTTCGAAGGACTCCTGCCACCCGGCGGTGACCAGCGCGAGGACGATCACGCCCATCGTCTTCTGCGCGTCCTGGAGGCCGTGGCCCAGCCCCATGGCGGCGGCGGAGACGGTCTGCGCCATGCGGAATCGGCGGGTCGCCTTCCGCGGGTTGGCACGGCGGAAGACCCAGAGGAGGCCCGCGTGCAGCAGGTAGGCCAGGATCATGCCGACCAGCGGCGAGAGGATCATCGGCAGCACGACGTCGTCGACCACGCCCATCCAGTGCACGGTGCCCGCGGCGGCCAGCGCGGAGCCGACCAGGCCCCCGATCAGGGCATGCGAGGAGGAGGTGGGCAGACCGAGCCACCAGGTGAGGATGTTCCAGGCGATGGCGCCGACGAGCGCCCCGAGAACGATCAGCAGGCCGTCCACGCCGGTCGGCGCGCCGATGATTCCGCTTCCCACCGTCTTGGCCACCTCGGTACCCAGGAAGGCACCGGCGAAGTTGGTCACCGCCGCCAGCCCGAGCGCGATGCGCGGGGTGAGGGCGCGGGTGGAGATCGAGGTGGCGATGGCGTTCGCCGCGTCGTGGAAGCCGTTGGTGAAGTCGAAGGTCAGACCCACCGCGATGATCACCAGGACCAGGGCGAGCTCCATCGCGGTCCTCCCGCTCGGTCGGGGTCGTGCTACGACGAGCCGGCCGGTTCCCGGCTCGGCGTCCGATGCTCCGGGGCCGTTGACGCTGCCGTTTCCGGGCCCGTCCCGCCGGTTCCGGTTCGCCAGCAGCCTAGGCGGCCCGGTGGTGAATCGCGGCGCCGACACGGCGTCGGCGTGCCGTCCGGCGGTCCGGTTGGAGACTCGGTGGTACGTCGCGCGCGCCGCGGGCCGTGGCGCGCCATCCTGGAGGGGAGGCGGCGACATGCGCCACCGGAGCGCCTGGCCGGAGGAGGTACACGATGTCCCACACCGTGACGGCGGGACTGGACGGCTCGCGTGAGAGCCGGGCGGCACTCGACTGGGCGGCCGCGGAGGCGGTCCGCCGGAGCGCGACGCTGGAGATCGTGCAGGTCCACGAGACCGGGGTGTACCCGTTCTCGCAGCTCCAGGACGACCAGGTGGAGATCGACCACGCCGAGCGCGTCGTGCAGGAGGCCTCTGCCGCCGTCGGCAGCCGGCACCCGGGGCTGCGGCTCACCTCGCAGGTCGTCGCGGGCCGCCCCGCGAACGTCCTCGACGAGATCGCGTCACGCTCCGACCTGTTGGTCCTCGGCACCCGCGGCCTGGGCGGACTGCGCGGTTTCTTCGTGGGCTCGGCGGCGCTTCCCGCTGTGGCCCACGCCCGCTGTCCGGTGGTTCTCGTCCGCGCACCGAAGGGCGAGGACGCGGTGGACCGGAAGGGCGACGTGGTGGTCGGTCTCAAGCCCGACAAGGCGCCGCGGGAGATTTTGGACTTCGCCTTCGACGCGGCCGCTCGCCGTTCCGCGCGGCTGCGCGTCCGGTACGGCCTGGAGGCGCCCCCGACCCACCGGTTCCGGCACCGGCGGGAGGCGCCCGCGGCGCCCGCGGCGGACGCCCGCATGATCGAGGAGCAGACCGAACGGCTCCGCTCCCACCTGCGCCCCTGGCAGGAGCGTCACCCGACGGTGGAGGCCGACTGTCGCACGCTCGTCGGACCTCCCGCGGCCGAGCTGGTCGAGGAGGCCGCCGATGCGGCGTTGCTGGTGGTTGGCCGCCGACCGCACACGCACCGGGTCGGCACCTACATCGGTCCGGTTACACACGCGGTCATGCACCACGCCGTGGTGCCGGTGGCGGTCATCCCGCACGACTGATCCGGTGTGGTGACCATACGGCCCGCGCCCGCGCCCGCGCCGTGCACACCGGCGCGCAGGGCCCTGCTCCGCAGCCGCACGCCCGCGCGCCGGGAGTCCGGTCGCCCGCGCCTCGGACGGGGCCGAGGGGCGCGTCAGTGAGGAGTGCCACATGCCCTCCGACCTCCTTCGGAGCCCCCGGCCGCCCGGTGCTGCGCGGAACCGGGGCCCGGCGCACGTACCCTGCCAGGGGGAGACCGAGGGAGGTGCGATGTCCGAGAAGAGCAGGCGGCTCAATCTGACGCTGCTCGTCGCGACCGACGGGTGCGCGCTGCTGCGCGCGGCCGGGGAACTCGACGTGCACACGGAGCAGCGGTTCCTCGCGGACGCGGGGGAACTGGTCGACAGCGGGCACCTCTACCTGGTGCTGGACCTGACGGCCCTGACGTTCTGCGACTCGCGCGGTCTCAACTGCCTGCTCGCGCTCGACTGGCTCTGCCGCCGCCTCGACGGCCGGCTCATCCTGGCGTCGGTCGGCAACCGGCTGCTCCAGCTCCTGGACCAGACGAAGGTGCGCGAACGCTTCCTGGTCGTGCCGACGGTGGGTGCCGCCCTCGACAGGGTGCCCGACGAGCACCGCCCGGTGTGGCCGCCGGTGGACGTCGCTCCCGAGGCGGACGGTTCGCCCGCGCAAGGCGTCCGGCCGCCGTCCGCCCGGCGCGACCCCGACGCCGTCCCGGGCCGCCGCGCCCGCTGACCCGCGCACCGGATCCCGGCGTACCCGTCGCGCCCGCGTGCGGCGCGCCGCAGGTGGCCGCACGTGAGGCCGCCGCTACATTCCGTGCATGATTCGCGTGCCGCGTCGCCGTGCCCTGCTCCGTGCGTCCGCCCTCCTGTCGTTGCTGCTGCTCCCGACGGTCCTCCCCGTCACGGCGCCGCCCGCCGACGCGACCGACGCAACGGGAGCCGCCGCACCGGCCCGTGCGCCCGGCAGGCCCGATCCCGTCTCCCCGTACCTGTCGCTCGGCTGGGGCGCCCCGCCCGATCCCGTGGAGGTCATGGAGGCGACCGGGGTGCGGTGGTTCACCCTGGCGTTCGTGCTGAGCAGCGGCACCTGCACGCCCCGCTGGGACGGCGTGCGACCGCTCACCGGAGGCCGGGACGAACGAGTGATCGAGGCCATCCGTGCGGCGGGCGGCGACGTCGTCGCCTCCTTCGGCGGCGGGCTGGGCCGCAAGCTGGAGCGGTCCTGCCCCTCGGCGCGCGCTCTCGCCGGGGCCTACCAGGAGGTCATCGACGCGTACGGCCTCTCCGCGATCGACGTGGACATCGAGATGGGGGCCTACCGCGACCCGCAGGTCCGCGCCCGCACCGTCGCTGCGCTGCGCCGCGTCGTGGCCGCGAACCCCGGCCTGACGCTCTACGTCACCCTCCCGTCGGGTCCGAAGGGCCCGGACGCGCGGCTGATCGGCTGGGCGGCAGAGGAGAGACTGGAACCGGACGTGTGGACGATCATGCCGTTCGCCTTCGGCGAGGCCGGCTGGGGCCGCGACATGGGCGACCTCACCGTGCGGGCCGCCGAAGGGCTGCGCGCCCGCCTTCAGCGGGCCTACGGGTACGGCCGGGCCGAGGCGTACCGGCACGCGGGCGTGTCGACCATGGCCGGAATCACCGGTCACGGCGAGGTGGTGACGGTCCGGGACTTCCGCACGCTCGTGGGGCACGCGGAGCGCACCGGCCTGGGACGGCTGTCGTTCTGGTCCGTCAACCGCGACCGCAAGTGCCCGGACGACCGGTACCCCTCCGACGACACCTGCTCGGGCGTCGGCCAGCGCGACTGGGCGTACACCGGCATCCTCGCCGGCTACCGCGGCCCCGGAGTGCCACGCCGGTGACCAGCCGTCAGCCGCGGCGCGCCGGTGGGCCCGGCCGCACCCGCGGGCGCGCCGGGAGGGTGCGCGCGGGACGGGACTCGACGGCCGCCGGTCCTGCGGGGGGCCGGTACGGTCGTGCCGGTCGTGCCGGACGTCGGGGCGGCCGGCACACGCCGTATCACGTACGCCGCCAGCGACCCGGCGGCGAAGAGGGCGAGCACCGAGACCGCCGCGCCGATCCAGGTCGTCCCCAGCCACTGGCTGCCGAACCAGCCGAGGCCCACGCTGTACGCCGCCCAGGCCAGCCCCGCCAGGGCCGACCACGGCACGAACTCCTTCGCCCGCCGGTGTGCCGCGCCCGCCGTCAGGCTGACCACGGACCGCCCGGCCGGGGCGAACCGGGCGAGCACCACCAGCGCTCCGCCGCCGCGCCCGAGCGCCTGGCCGAGCCGTTCCTGGGCGACCGTCAGGCGGCGCGACCGCGATACGGCCCGCTCGAACCACGAGCCGCCGCGCCAGGCCAGGCGGTAGACCAGCAGGTCGCCCAGTACGGACGCGGTCGCCGCGCACAGTACGAGCGCCAGCATCTCCGGGAGGTGCGTCGCCGCCTCCGCGGCGCGTGCGGCTCCGGCCGCCCCCGCGGTGCCGGCGACCTCCGCCGCCTCCGCCGCCGTGGTGCCCGCCACCGCCGTGGCCGCGGCGATGACCAGCACGCCGCTGGGCAGGACGGGGAGCCAGATGTCCAGGAGGACGGACAGCGTGATCAGCGCATAGACCCAGGGCGTACCCAGCAGGGCATCCACGTTCTCCTGCACAGTCCTGCCCCCGTTCGACTGCTGTCGGCTCCCCGCTTTCCTGGGGGACAGCCTACGTGCGCACGGGGCCGCGGGGACGGGTGGGGCGCACGGGGTGCGCCCGTGTCGGCGCGTCAGCCGCCCCCGGGCGGGGACAGTTCGCGCTCCAGCACCCGGGACAGGAGCGACCCGGGCTGCGGCCCGGCACCCGGGGCGGGAGCCGTCGAATCCGCGCGGTCCAGGGCCAGGCGGGCCGAGCGGCCGTGCAGCGCGAGCGTCATCAGATGGTTGCCGAACCAGGGGCCGCCGGTACGGTCCCAGCTCAGCGCGGGCTTCGGCAGCCGGGCGTGACGGGCGATCAGCCTGCCCAGCCGGCGGCCCGCGCGGCTCCAGCCGAAGCGGAAGCCCCAGTGCATGTACTTCGGGATGCTGTTGTGCACCGGTGAGCAGGTGAGCTGCACCACGCGGGAGTCCGGCGGCCGGGCGAAGTGGGGCTCGGCGAAGTGCGCTTCGGCCAGGTAGGCGTGGTGCACGTCGCCGGACAGCACGCACACGGTCGCCGGGGCCCCGGGGCCCCCGCCCACCTCCGCCACGAGCTCGGCGAGTTGCAGGAACGACTCCGGGAACGCGGCCCAGTGCTCGAGGTCGCCGGCCCGGCGCAGCTTCTCCCCGCGGCGGGCCCACGCCTCGCCGCGCGCCCCGGCGCACAGCGCCGCGTTCCACGCCTCGGTGTCGTGAATGGCGGGCGGCAGCAGCCACGGCAAGGACGAACCGATCAGCAGATGATCGCAGTCCGGCTCCAGGGCCTGCGCGCGCAGCCACGCCCACTCGCTCTCGTCGAGCATCGCCCGGTTCTGCTCGTCCAGCACGCGGGCGGCCCGGCTGTCGGCCATCAGTAGCCGTACGCGTCCGAAGTCCCTGCGGTAGCTCCAGCGGAACGACGCCGGGTCCGCGTCGGCCTCGGCCGCGAACTTGCGCAGCACCTCCGCACCGTCCTCCGCTCCGCGGACGGCGGCGAACAACGGATCCTCCGCCAGCTCGCCCGGGCTGAGGTTGCCCAGATGCTGGTAGACCCAGTACGAGGTGAGGCCGCCGAGGATGCGCTCCTGCCACCAGGGGTGCTCCGCGATGTCGCGCCGCCAGGCGGCGCTGGTGTTCCAGTCGTCGATGACGTCGTGGTCGTCGAAGATCATGCAGGTGGGTACGGTCGACAATAGCCAGCGCACCTCCGGCGTGAGCCACGATTCGTAGTACAGCTCGGTGTACTCCTCGTAGTCCGCCACCTGCCCCCAGGGCGGCTCGTCCAGGTCGCGGCGTTCCGCCAGCCGCGCCCGCATCCCCGCCGACGTCTCGTCGGCGTACACCTGGTCTCCCAGGAGCAGCAGCACGTCCGGCGTCTCGCCGTCCGCGCGTATCTGCCGGGCCAGCGCCTCCAGCGCGTCCGGGCCGACCGAGTGGTGGGAACTGTCCGCGGGGCGCGCCGCCCAGCGGCACGAGCCGAACGCCACCCGCAGCGGATCCGCACCGTCCGGGGCGCGCGTACGGATGAGGCTGGGCGGCATCGCGGGATCGGGGAGCGGCCACACCTGTTCACCGTCAAGCAGCACCTGGTAGGGCGTCCGCGTGCCGGGCTCCAGGCCGACGACGGTCACCAGCGCGTAGTGGTGCCCGGACACCTGCCAGGTGCGGGCGCCGCCGCCCGCGGGGGTGCCCGAGTCCACCGTGCGGCTGCTGCCTCCCGCGGCCTCCGGGCCGGGGACGCAGCGCACCTCCACCTCGCAGGCGCGGTCGGTCTCCACCCACACGGTGGCGGTGTCCTCGTCCACATACCGCAGCAGTGGACCCAGGCGCAGCTCGGGCATCCCGGCCTCCCTTCAGACGCTCGACACCGTACGGAACGACCGGGCCGCCCGGTAGTTCCCCGAGCGCGCGGGCGGTCCCGGCGTCGTAGGCTACGCGCGTGCTCGCCGCCGACGCCCTGCTGCCCGTGAACACCACGCTCGGCGTCGTCCTGGCGGTCCTGCTGCTCGCCGCGATGGGCGTCGGCGCCGCCGCGCACCTCGTACACGTCGACGGACGCGGCCACGCGCGGGCCGTCGCGCTGGCTGGAGTGCGGGCGACCGTGCAGCTGGGCGCGGTGTCGCTGCTCATCGGGTGGGTGATCGGCGCGGTGCCGACCCTGCTCGCCTTCGTGTTCCTGATGTACGCCGTCGCGGTGCGCACCGCGGGCCGCCGGATCACCGGAAACCGCACCTGGTGGTGGGCGGCGGCGCCGGTCGGTGCGGGCGTCGGGCCGGTGCTGGTCGTCGTACTCCTCACCGGGCTCGTGCCGCTGCGGGGCATCACGCTGGTGCCCGTCGCGGGCATCCTCATCGGCGGGGCGATGACCGCCACCGCGCTGGCGGGCCGGCACGCCCTGGACGAGCTGCGGACACGCCGCGGGGAGGTGGAGGCCGCCCTGTCCCTGGGCCTGCCGGCCCGTGAGGCGCGGCTGGAGATCGCCCGCCCGGCGGCGGTCGGGGCCCTGGTCCCCGGCCTCGACCAGACCCGAACGGTGGGGCTCGTCACACTCCCCGGCGCCTTCGTCGGCATGCTGCTGGGCGGTGCCTCCCCGCTGATGGCGGGGGCGGTGCAGCTCTTCGTCCTCATCGCGCTGATGCTGGCGCAGACGGTGGCGGTGGCCGCCGTCCTGGAGCTGATCGCCCGCGGCCGGATGTATCGCGTACCCTGGCACGCGATCGAAGGGGAGTAGCTCTTCGCCGGACCGTCGACACACTGGGCGGCTCGCGGACGTGTTCCGCGTTCCACCGCCCCGGCGCCCGGAGCGCGCACGGCCCGCCGTACCGGCGGGGCCCGAACGCGCCAGCGAGACCTTCGGCCGCAGCGTGAGCCATGTCTGCACGACCGCATGACCGCACGCTGCCGAGCCGAAGTGTGCGCGTCTCGCGGTCACCGACGGCTCCGGCAGCCCGACCGAGCGAGGTACCCGCCCCCGTGTTCAGTCTCACCACCGCCGCCGTGACCTTCGGCGTCGTCTTCCTGGCCGAATTGCCCGACAAGACCGCTCTGGCCGGGCTGGTGCTCGGCACCCGCTACCGCGCGTCGTACGTCTTCGCCGGCGTCGCCGCCGCCTTCACGGTGCACGTCGCGCTGGCCCTCGCGGCCGGAAGCGTCCTCACCCTGCTGCCCACCCGGCCAGTGGACGCCTTCGTCGGCCTGCTCTTCCTCGCGGGGGCGGCGTTCCTGCTGCTGAAGAAGGACGGGGGCGAGGACGAGGAACAGGCCAGGACACCCGCCGACCAGACCTTCTGGAAAGTGGCCGGCAGCGGCTTCTCGCTGATCCTCGTCGCCGAGTTCGGCGACCTGACGCAGATCATGACGGCCAACCTCGCCGCGCGCTACGACGACTGGCTGTCGGTCGGTGTCGGCGCGCTGCTGGCCCTGTGGACGGTGGCGGCGCTCGGCATCGTCGGCGGCCGCACGCTGATGAAGTACGTGCCGCTGGGGTTGATCACCAAGGTGGCTGCGGTGGTGATGGCCGCCCTCGGCGCGTACAGCCTCTACGAGGCCGTCTCCGCCTGACGGCGCGCCGGTGCGGCGCTCCCGGCCGGCGGTTCTCCCCGCCCTGTCTTCGTCGGACGGGAGTTTGCCGGAGGCCGACTGGCGTGATGGGGACGTTGTTTGTATCGTGTGGGAACAAAGTGGTTCCGCCCCGTGTCCCTGACCCGGAGGGGCGGGACCATCTTTCTCGCCGTACGGCGTATGCGCGCCCGTGCGCACGCCGTACACACCGCACCGTTCGCCACCCGCCGACGGGAGTACCGCCGCATGCCCCTCACCACGCCGACGTTCCGCGCACTGCTGCTCGACATGGACGGGACACTCGTCGACTCGGACGCCGTCGTGGAGCGCGTCTGGCGCGGCTGGGCCCGCCACCACGGCCTGGACGAGGCGCACGTGCTGTCGGTCGTGCACGGCCGTCAGGGCTACACCACCATGGCCACGCTGCTGCCGGACCGTCCGATGGAGCGCAACCACGCGGAGAACCGCGAGCTGCTCGCCGCCGAGACCGCCGACATGGACGGCGTCGTTCCGGTCGGCGGCGCCGGGGACTTCCTCGCCGCGCTCCGTGCCGCCGCCGTGCCGCACGCGCTGGTCACGTCCGCCGACGCGCCGCTGTCCACCGCCCGGATGCGGGCGGCCGCGCTGCCGCTGCCGGAGACCCGCGTCACCGCCGAGTCGGTGAGCGCGAGCAAGCCCGACCCCGAAGGCTTCCTCAAGGGCGCCGCCGAACTCGGTCACGCCCCGGAGGACTGCCTCGTGTTCGAGGACTCCGGCGCCGGGATCGCCGCGGCGCGGGCCGCCGGGATGCGCGTCGTCGGCGTCGGTCCGAGCGCCGCCCAGCACGGCCCCGACCTGGTGGTGCCGGACCTCACCGGTCTGCGGGTCGCCGCCTCCGGGGACGGCGTCTTCGCCCTGCACCTTCCCGCCTGATTCGCCCGCGCCGGGCCCGCCTGCCCGCCGCCGGCGTCGCCGCACGGCTCAGGGCCGGTCTTCCGGTGTCCGCAGGATCTCCTCGTCCGCGCCGCACAGCTCCTGGCCGAGTTCGTGCACCAGCTCGCTCAGTTCGCGCGGGCGGTCCGGCGTCCACCAGCCGCCGAGCAGCTCGGCGAGCGAGGCCTCGCGCGCGGCGGCGAGCCGTTCGGCCACGTCGTACCCGGCCGCGGTGAGGACCGGCGGGACACCCTCCCGCAGCGCCAGCCTCCGCCCCTCCAGCTCCCGTGCCACCTCCGCGACCACGGCCCGCGGCAACCCGGCGCGGTGGCGGCACGCACGGCTTCCCCATATCGTCGCCGTTCCGGGCCGCCCCGTCGCGAGGACGCCGCCCTCCCCGGCCCGGGCCCGCCGGAGCCTCAGTCCGTCTTCGGGGCGGCCTGCTGGGCGACCTCGAAGGACCACACCTCGGAGCCGGTGGCGGCCGGGCGCGCCCGCTCACCGTTGCCCCCGCCCTGGTGCGCGGCCTTCATCGGGCCCTCCATCCAGGCCCGGAAGGCGTCCTCGTCCCTCCAACGGGTGTAGACGAGGTACTGGTCGGTCCCCTCCACCGGCCGCAGCAGTTCGAACCACTCGAAGCCGTCCGCGGCCTCCACGAGCCCGGCCCGGGCGCCGAACCGCTGCTCCAGCGCCTCGCGCTGCTCCGCGGGCACCGTCAGGACGTTGATCTTCACGACACTCATGCCTTCCATCCTGCCGCAGCTGCCGCGGTCGCCCGCGTCCGGCACCCCGGCCACCCCGGCTGAACGGCCGCGCCGGGCCGAGCGCCGCCGGGAACAGCCCCGCCGGCACGGTCGTTCGGACCACCGTCAGGTGACCGCGGGGTGGCCTGCGTCCTGCCGGAGGGCACAGGATGGGCGACGTCATCGGGACGAGGGGAGACGGCGGGGCGTGACGGATACGTCAGGAGAGCGAGCCGGCAGCACAACGGCGAGCGGATTCCGGCCGGTCACGGCCTTCGGACGGCTCGGCCCACGACGGGGGGCGGCACTGGTCGCGCTGTGGCTGCTCGCAGCGGTGCTCGCCGTGCGCGAGGTCGCGGGTGCCCTGAGCACGCGATCCGGAACCGGGGAATCCGGTCTCTCCTCCTGGACGGCTCCGGACGCCGGTCCCGGGGCCGGCGGATCGTCCTACGCCGACGACGCGTTCACCGGCACGCCGTTCGCCGGCATGGTCCTGACTCCGTTGCGGCGCGCCGCCGACGGAGGCATGGGGGCGGTGTGGACGGCCGCCTCGATGCTGCTGGTCGCCGCCGTGGCCGTGCTGACCGTGCGGGGGCTGCCGGACCGCTTCGGCCGGCGCACCGAACTGCTCGTGGTGCCTGCGGCGTTGAGTGTGCTCCTGGTCTCCACCCCCGTGCGTTC
Organism: Streptomyces sp. RKND-216; assembly: GCF_004795255.1. NCBI lineage: Bacteria > Bacillati > Actinomycetota > Actinomycetes > Kitasatosporales > Streptomycetaceae > Streptomyces > Streptomyces sp. RKND-216. The sequence continues at coordinate 4,564,365 of NZ_SSBQ01000002.1, forward strand.
CACGTTCGGGCTCGGCCAGAGCGGCGCCCTGCCCGTCCTGCTGGTGCTGCTCGGCTGGCTCACCCTGGGCGCGGGGGAGCGCACGGCCGCCGACCGGCGCGCCGCCGGCGTGCTGATCGGCCTGGCCGCCGCACTCCAGCCCGCCGTGCTGCTGTTCGTGCCCCTGCTGTGGATGACCGGCCGGCGCGCCGCGGCCGGGGCGACCGCGGGCACGTTCGCCGCCTGCACGGTGCTCGCCTGGAGCCTGATGCCCGCGGACTCCCGCACCTACTGGCTGCACCACGTCGGCGGGACGGGCCTCGCCGACCCCTCCGACGCGCTCGTCAACCAGTCCCTGCACGGCGCGCTGCTGCGGCTCGGCCTGCACGGGCCGCTGGAGATCGTGCTCTTCGCCGCGCTCGCCGCCGGCGTCGCCTGGCTGGCCGTGCGCCGTGCCGCGCGCTACGTCCGGGACGGTCAGCCGCTGCTCGCCGCCGCGATCACCGGCTGCGCGACGGTCGCCGTGTCGCCTGCGGCCTGGCAGCACGAGCAGCTCTGGATCCTGCTCGCCGTGGCCGGCCGGATCGGCCGGCGCAGCGGTGACCGGGTGATGTGGCCCGTGTTGGTCGTCGCGGTGATGACGCTGGACGGCAGCGCCCTGCTGCCGAACGTCCCGCCGCTGATGGTGGTCGGGGACCACGCACCGCTGATCGCCGCCCTGCTGACGGCCTGCGCGGTCCCCTTCCTCACCCGTGACTCGCCCTACTGGAACGACCCGGTGCGCACCGGGCCGTTGAGCCGCCCGGGCCTGCTGCTGGAGCTGCTGCTCATCCGCGTCGGGTACTGGGTCTACTCCGTCATCCGCGGCCACGCCCCCGACACCCGCGGCACAGCCGAGGGCCACGGGCGGGAGATCCTCGACGTCGAAGGAGTGCTCCTCCTCGACTGGGAGCACGCCCTCAACCGCTTCGCCGTCGCCCATCCGTGGCTGGAGACCTTCTGCAACGTCTACTACCAGTCGCTGCACTACGCGGTGCCCATCACTCTGCTGGTGATCCTCTATCTGCGCCGGCCGGGGGAGTACCGAAGACACCGCACGGCCCTCAGCTTCGCCACGCTCCTCGGCTTGGTCGGCTTCTGGCTCTACCCGCTCGCCCCGCCGCGACTGATGCCCGGGCTCGGCTATGTGGACACCGCGCACGGCCCGCAGGACCTCTCCGACCCCGACTTCGGCGCGCTCACGGCGCTGTCCAACCAGTACGCGGCCATGCCCTCGCTGCACGTCGGCTGGTCGCTGTGGTGCGGCGTGGTCCTCGTGTCCATGACCCGCAACCAGCTGCTGCGGGCGCTCGGCGTCGCCTACCCGCTGCTCACCACCTACGTGGTGATGGCCACCGCCAACCACTACCTGCTGGACGCCTTCGGCGGAGCGGTCGTCGTCGCCGCCGGATACGGGCTGCAGCGCGTGCTCTTCCGGCTCCGCGGTCTGCCCGCCGGACGCCTTCTCGACGACCCGGACGCCACGACCCCGACCGCTTCCGCGTCCTCGACCGCTCCGGCGCCTGGGGCGGAAGGGCTACGGCTGCCCGGTTCCCGTGCGGTCGGCGCGGCTCGCGTACCGGTCGGCGGCCCAGGCCAGCGGCACGGTCGCGGCCCAACTCCACAGGGCGGCGAGGGGCGAGACGACCGCGATGCCCACGGAGACCAGGAACACCACCGCCTGAGCCGGCAGCGGGACGCTGCGCAGGCTCGCGACACCGGTGGAACGGTGGATGTGCGCCTCCATCGCGTACAGCAGCAGCGCCGCGAGCCCGACGACCGTCCCGTACAGGCCGGGCCCGACGGTCCGGTCCGAGTAGTCCTCCAGGACCGAGGTGGGGAAGGGGATCAGCGAGACCAGCACCAGGAACGCGATGTTCAGCCAGAACAGAGCTGAGTCGATCCGTACCGCGCGGCGCATCGAGGCGTGGTGCGCCCGCCAGAACACGGCGATCACCACCGCGCTCAGCAGGAACGTCGCGATCTGCGACCACACGTCGTCCAGCGCGTCGTCCAGCTCGCGCCCGCTCAGTCCCTTGGGCACCTGGATGTCGAGGACGAGCAGCGTGAGAGCGATGGCCACCACCCCGTCGGTCAGGGTGATCAGCCGCTCCCGCGGCACCTCCGCCGCAGGATCCGCGCCGCCGGGCCGGCTCCCGGCTCTCCGCGTGCCGTCGTCCATCGGCCCATCCTCACATCGCGCCGGCCGCCCGGCGGCGAGCCCACGCCCCGCCTCCGCCGAACGGGGCGTCCCGGATCGTGGCGGCGGTCACCGGCGGCGGGCGTCGGCGGCGGTCACCGGCGCCGGCTTCGGTCACGGGCGGCGGGCGACGGTCACGGGCGGCGGGCGACGGTGACGATCTCGCGGCTCTCCGCGGTGACCGGGCCGCGGGCCCAGTCGCCGTACACCGCCTCGACGGTGAAGCCCGCCGCGCGCAGAAGGGCGTCGAGCGCGGCCGGTTCGAGGAAGCGCAGCGCGGTGGTCGCGCGGCGCAGCACCCGCCCGCCGGGTGTGGCCGTCGTCTCGGTGAAGGTGACGACTCCGTCGCCGACCGAGAGCGTCTCGTGCCACACCCGCAGCCGGCGGCCGGAGGCGTCCACCACCTCCGTCGCGTGCTCCGGACTCCATCGCTCCCACGCGCGGGCCTGCGGGTGGCGGGTCTCGAAGGCGAAGCGCCCGCCCGGCCGCAGGGCGGTGCGCACCGCCGCGAGCGAGGCGCGCAACTCGTCGTCGGAGACCAGGCACTGGAACGCGTGGCCGGTCATGACGGCCAGCGCGAACTCGGCGTCCCACGCGGCCTCGGCGGCGGTGCCGGGCACCCACTCCACGTCCGTGCGGCGCCGGGCCCGCTCGAGTGACGCGCGGTCCGGGTCGAGGCCGGTCAGGCGGCCGGTGTGGCCGTGCCGCCGGGCGGCGTGCAGCATGGCGCCCGTGCCGCAGCCCACGTCCAGGACCGCGTCGGCGGCCAGGACGAGCGGTTCGTAGAAGGCGTCGCCCGGCCACCGCCGGGCGTCCCACGGGCACAGCACGTCGTAGAGAGCGGCGGCGTCGGCGTCGGTGAACCCGGAGGCGGAGCGCGGGTCGTCGGTGGGCATCGCGGCAGTATCCACCCGGGGCACACGTCCGTGCCTCCGGTTATCGGCCGCGGGGGGTCGCGGGTGCCTCGAACGCGGCCGGGGCGTCGAAGGCGGCGCGGCGGGTGGCGCGGCGCAGCGCCTTCAGCAGCGGCGCGCCCAGCACGAGGGTCAGCACGGCGGACAGCAGCGCGCGGGGCAGGTCCCAGCCGAGCGAGGTGGCCAGCACGAACGCCGTGAAGTGAGCCAGGTTCTCCTGTACCGGCGCCCCCGGCTCGAAGGCCAGGCCGGGGGGCAGGCCGGTGTTGTAGATCGCCCAGCCCTGGAGGTTCATCAGCGTGCCGTAGAGGACCGCGCTGACCGCGCCGTACCCCGCCAGCAGCCACAGCTCCCGCCGTCCGCGCAGGCCGTCCGGCCCCGGAAGCAGGCCGGCACCCATCGCCACCCAGCCCATGCAGAGCATCTGGTACGGCATCCACGGCCCGACGCCGCCGGTCAGCAGCGCGGACGCGAACATCGACACGGCGCCCAGCACGAAGCCGAACCCGGGTCCGAGGACCCGGCCGGAGAGCACCATGAGGAAGAACATCGGCTCCAGTCCCGCCGTGCCCGCCCCCAGGGGACGCAGCGCGGCGCCCACGGCCGCCAATACGCCCAGCATGGCGACGGCCTTCGCGTCGAGCCCGGAGTCGGCGACGGTCGCCACGGCCACGGCGAGCAGCAGCGGCAGCAGCGCGGCGAACAGCCAGGGCGCGTCGGAGGCGGCACCGACCAGGTCCGACCGCGCGTCGGCGAGCAGCGGCCATCCGATCGCGGCCAGGCCGATCGCGGAGACGAGCACCAGCGCCGCCACCGCGCGCGGCCCCAGCCGCACGGGCCGGACCTGTGCGTCCTTCCGGGCCCCCCCGCCCTTCCGCGCCGGTACGTCCTGGCGTCCCCGTGCACCGGTGCGGGTCACACGGCACCTCCGCCGGACCGGGCGAGCGCGTCACGGACCTGCCGCAGCGTCAGCCACCGCTGCGGCGCCAGCACCTTGGCCAGCTGCGGGGCGAACGCGGGGGAGGCGGTGACCACGTCGGCGGCCGGGCCGTCCGCGACCAGGTCCCCGTCGGCCAGGATCACCACGCGGTGGGCGATCTCGGCGGCCAGTTCGACGTCGTGGGTGGCCAGTACGACGGCGTGGCCCGCGCCGGCCAACTCGCGCAGCACCCCCACCAGCCGGGCCTTGGCCGCATAGTCCAGGCCGCGGGTGGGCTCGTCGAGCAGCACCAGCGGGGGCGCGGCGGTGAGGACCACCGCGAGCGCGAGGGCCAGCCGCTGCCCCTCGGACAGGTCGCGGGGGTGGGTGTCCCCGGGAATGCCGGGCAGCAGCCGTTCGACCAGGTTCCGGCAGGTGCCGTCGGCCGCGCGGGCGTCGTTGTCGGCGGTGGCGCACTCCGCGGCGACGGTGTCCGCGTAGAGCAGGTCGCGGGGGTCCTGCGGGACCAGCCCGACGTGGTGCAGCAGTGCTGAGGGGCGCGTGCGGTGCGGGACGGCGCCGCCGACGTGCAGCGCACCGGCGGCCGGTTCGTGCATGCCGACCAGCGTGCGCAGCAGGGTGGACTTGCCGGCTCCGTTGCGGCCCATCAGCGCCACGGTCTCCCCGGCGCGGACGGTGAGGTCGAGCCGGCGCAGCACCTCGGCCCGCCCGCGTCGCACGGTGATCCCGACGGCCTCAGCGGACTCGGTGGCTGTTCCGTCTCCGGGGCGTGCGCCGTTGCGTGCCGGTGAGGGCCCGGAAGCGGCGCCGCGCCGGCGCCGGAACGGCAGGAACCGTGCCGGGCCCCGGTGTGGGACGGCTGCAGGGGTCGGCGACTCCGCGCCGCCCGCCCCCACGGGTGCCGGGCCCTCGCCCGGCACCCGGGACACGGCCTCCTCCGGCGTGCGGCAGTCCGGCGTGGGGTCGTACGCCGCCAGCCGTTCCCGGAGCGGGGCGGCGCGGCGGCGCGCGTCGCGGACGGAGAGGGGAAGCGGGGACCAGCCCGCCAGCCGGCCCAGGTCCACCACGGGCGGGCGTACGGGCGAGTCGGCCATCAGTGCCGCCGGGGTGCCGAGTCGGGGCGACGCCCCGCGTTCGGGCAGCAGCAGGACTTGGTCGGCGTACTGCACCACCCGCTCCAGGCGGTGCTCGGCCAGCAGCACCGTCGTGCCCAGGTCGTGCACCAGGCGCTGCAGCACGGCCAGCACTTCCTCCGCGGCGCCTGGATCGAGCGCGGAGGTCGGCTCGTCGAGCACCAGCACCTGCGGGTGCGGGGTGAGGACGGAGCCGATCGCCACCCGCTGCTGCTGGCCCCCGGACAGCGAGGTCAGCGGCCGGTCGCGCAGAGCCGCGATGCCCAGCAGGTCCAGGGTCTCCTCGACGCGCCGCCGCATCACCTCCGGCGCCAGGCCCAGCGACTCCATGCCGTAGGCGAGTTCGTCCTCGACGGTGTCGGTGACGAAGTGGGCCAGCGGATCCTGGCCCACCGTGCCGACCACGTCGGCCAGTTCACGCGGCTTGTGCGTGCGGGTGTCGCGTCCGTCGACCGTGACCCGGCCGTGCAGCGTGCCGCCGGTGAAGTGCGGGACGAGTCCGGACACGGTGCCCAGCAGAGTCGACTTGCCGACACCCGACGGGCCGACCAGCAGGCACAGTTCTCCCTCGGGGACGGTGAGGTCCACACCCTGCAGCGCGGGCCGCGACGCGTCCTGGTAGGTGACGCCGACCTGCTCGAAGCGGATCACGGGGAAGGCTCCTCGGAGTACGGGGCGGGCTCGCGGCCCGTGCGTCGCGTCGCGTCCGCGCGGGTGCCGGGGCGTGGGCGTGACGGGCGCAGTCGGCCGGCGGTCGTACGGGTGGTCTCCGCCGAGCCGGTCTCCGGCGCGGTCTCCGCCCCGGCGCCGCGCGCCCCGGTGCCCGGGCCGTTCCTCGCGGCGGGCAGCGGCGCGACGATCGCCGGAAGCAGGCCGAGCAGGACGGACGCCGCGGGCCACAGCGGCAGCGGCGGTACGGTCGGCGGCACCACCGGCGGGTGCATCGCCGCGGGCAGTTCGGCGCCCGCCCAGATGGTGAGTGCTGCCACCGCCGCGCCGGAGCCCGCCACCAGCCACGCGCGCACCCCCCACACGTCGGGCCGGTACCGGCTGCGCAGACTGCGGCGCCCGCCCAGCCGCAGGCCGACGACCGCGATCAGCAGCCCTCCGGCCAGCAGCGGGGTGCCGTACACCGCACCGGTCGCGGACAGCAGCGCGTAGCTGCCCGCGCAGACGCCGAGCAGGCCGCCGAGGGTCAGAGCGGTGGTGAGGCGTCGTACCCCGGGCGGCACCTGCGCCGTGCGGCCGTAGCCGCGGGCATCCATGGTGGCGGCCAGCGCCACCGAGCGCTCCAACGCGCCCTCCAGCACGGGCAGTCCGACTTGGAGCAGCGCCCGCGCGCCCCGGTCGTCCCGGCCGCGCAGCCGTCGCGCGGCGCGCATCCGCAGCACGTCCGCCACCAGGTTCGGCGCGAACGTCATCGCCACGACGACGGCGACGCCCACCTCGTACAACGCTCCCGGCAGGGACTTCAGCAGCCGCGCCGGGTTCGCCAGTGCGTTGGCCGCCCCCAGGCACACCAGCAGGGTGGCCAGCTTGAGGCCCTCGTACAGTGCGAAGAGCATCCCCTCCGCCGTCACCCTCCCGCCGATGCGCACGCCCCGCGCCCAGTCGGGCAGCGGCACCTCGGGCAGGGTGACCAGAACGTGGGTGCCGCCGACGGCCGAACCGAGCACGAACGCGAACAGCAGCCGGATCGCCAGAACCAGGAGTCCCAGCTTGAGGAAGGCTCCGTAGGAGCGGGCCCACGGCGAGTCGGTGCGCCGGGCGGCCACGACGTAGCCGGCCACGGTGACCAGCAGCACCAGGAGCAGCGGGTTCGTCGTCCGCGACGCGGCGACGGCCAGCCCGAGCGCCCACAGCCACCACGCCCCGGCGTGCAGGGCGTTGCTCCGCGACGCCCGCGGGGCGCGCAGTGCCGTGCCCCACGCCGCGCCGCGACGCGGGGTCGGGCGCGGGCCGGCAGGCCGGTCGGCGGAGGAGGGCACGGGAGGCACGTCCTCAGTCGCGGCGGCGCCGGGTCTGCCAGAACGCGCCCGCCGCCAGAGCGACGACCACGCCCACGCCGACGCCCACGCCGACGGCCGTCCCGCCGTCGCCGCCGTCACGCGCGTCGGCGTCCGCCGGGCCGGAGCCCGCCTCCGGCTCCGGCTGTGAATCCGGGGAACCGTCCGCGGACACCTCCTCGCCGCAGCCACGCCCGGGATAGCCGTCGATGGCGCACAGCAGCGCGGACGAGCCGTAGCGCAGCGGCTTCATCGTGGCGGCGAGCGCGTCGGCGGCCGTGGCGTCCTCCGCGACCCGCGCGCAGGCCGTCCGGCCCTCCGGCGGCCGTTCGCCGCTCGGGGCGTCCTCGGTGGTGCCGAAGTCGACGGAGAGGGCGATCCGCTTGGTGCCGTCCTCGGCCGCCGTGCCGCCGCAGATCTCCTGGAAGCCGACGGGGTCGCGCGGCTTCGCCGCGTCCCCGGAGTTCTCGCTGACGGAGAAGCGGAAGCCGAGCACGTCGCCGTCGACCGGCCGGAGCGCGGCCGGGCCCTGGCGCGCGTACGCCCAGGCGCCGTCCGTGCGTTCCCAGAACGACCAGTACCGGTACCCCGCGGCCTGCGCCGGTGCGGCCGTCGACACCAGCATCCCGGCCCCGAGCACCGCCGCGACCAGCGCCCGCAGCGGAGCGCGCCGCCGTGGGCCGCTTTCCCCGCCGGCCCGGCGGGGCAGCAGACCGCTCACTGCTTCCGCTTCCCGCGTCCGCTCAGCAGGATGCCGATCCCGATGCCGCCCACCAGGAACGCTGCCACCGTGGAGACCAGCGTGACGGTGTCGCCGTCGTCCTCCTTCTCCTCCTCGGCCTGGGACTTCGGCTCCTCCACCGCCGCCGGCTCCGGGCCGGTCGCGTTGAGCCGCTCCACCAGGTCGGTGCCGCCGAAGTCGCGCGGGTCGGTGCCGGTGGCATGCGCGGCGAAGACCAGTTGAGCGAGTGCGGCGGGCGACGAGGCGTGCTTGTCCCAGTCGCCGTGGTGCTTCTCCAGCCAGCCGACCGTGGAACGCGCGGCGTCGCCGTGGCCGCCGGCGGCCAGCGCCAGCACCGCGTCGGCCGTGTTGCCGTAGTCCGGCTGGTCCTCCGAGCCGGGAAGGGCCGACCTCAGGTGCCAGTCGTTCTTCTCCAGCACGCCCGTGAGGTACGCGGCGCCCGCCTCAGCGGCGTCCTGCGGGTCCTTCCGGTCGCCGCCGTCCCCGCCGCAGGCGAGCGCCTCGGCGGCCTCGTCCTCGTCCTGCTCCAGCGGCTCGACGACGAATCCGTCGCCCTCGCCGGCCAGCGTGGCGGCCGCCGTCGCGTCGGTGTTGGGCGCGAGCGCGCCCTTCTTGTCGGGCTGGTAGGCGAACGCCCCGCGTTCGCCCGCCTTCGCGTCGCAGCCGAGCCGGAGTCCGAGCAGGGCGTCGTAGGGGGTGGCGTCCTTCTTCCCGACGGTCGTGCTCTCAGGGTCCTGTCCGGCCTGTTCCAGCGCGCCGATCACCACGGACACCGAGTTGGCGTCGGACGGGGAACCGGGGTTGTAGCCCCAGCCGCCGTCGTCGTTCTGCACCGACTTCAGCCAGTCCACGGCCTTGCCCACGGCGTCGCCGTGACCGCCGAGCACCGACAGCGCCTGCACGGCCGCCGCGGTGGCGTTCGTGTCGGCGACGGTCTTCTTCCCGCACGGCGCGCCGGGGTCGGCCCGGTAGGAGGCGAACGAACCGTCGTCGCACTGCTGCGCGGCGAGCCAAGCCACGGACTTCTTCGCCGGCGTCACCCCCGCGGTGTCCTGGGCGAGCAGGGCGAGGGACTGCCGCCACACACCGTCGTACGTCGGGTCGGCCTCGCCGTACAGGCCGGCGTCGCCCTTGCCGGCGGCCGCCGGGGCGCCGCCCGGCGCGGTGACGGGGGACGCGGCCGCCAGGGGGGCGGCGACCGCACAGAGCACGGTGGTGGCGGCGAGGGCTGCTGCGCTGCGGCGCAGGAACATGACGGTGCCTTTCGGTGAGCCTTCACACGGTGGGTGGTCCACGCAGCCGCGCGCCCCGCACCTGTCCGCGCGTCTCGCGACGCGTGACGGCACACCGGGCTCAGCTCCGCATACCTCGACGGTGCCGGGGCCGCCCGCCGCGCCGGACGCCCTGGGGCGCCGCCGCCGCGCCGTGCGGCTCCGGGAGCCTCGCCTACGACCGGGCGCTCCGGCTCAGGGGCCCGGCGTCACGTCCTCCGCCCCCACCGGGGACGTACGCACGTGCACACGGGCACCTTCACGGTTGCGGGTCAGCGCCGGAATCGCACCGGCTTCCCCCGATCGAAGGCGTTCACTTCCGCGCCCACTCTAACCGGGTGCCCCGGAGGCGCCCCCGGCGCTGTCGGTGCCGTCCGCGGCGAGCAGCGTGCACACGGTCTCGACGTCCTCGGTGACCTGGGCGATCGAGGCGCGCCCGGAGAGCCAGGAGACCAGCGCCGAGTGCCAGGTGTGGCCCACGACGCGGACTGCCGAGAGGCGGCGCGGCGACGGCTCGCCGGTCATACCCATCGCGTCCAGGACGATCGCTGTGGTCAGCTCCGACACGGCGTCGACCTCGCCGCACACCGAGCGGTCGCCAAAGTTGAGGGCGCGCACCATCGCGTCCGCGAGTAGCGGCTCCCGTTGCAGCTGCCGGAAGGCGCGCATCAGGGTCTCCGCGACCCGTGCCGGCGGGTCCTGAGCGGCGGGCGGGTGCCGGTGCAGGGCGGCGTGCAGCTGCTCCAGCTGTGCGTGCATGGTCGCGACGAGCAGGTGGACCTTGGAGGGGAAGTAGCGGTACAGCGTGCCGAGCGCGACCTCCGACAGCTCCGCCACCTCGCGCATCTGCACCGCGTCGAACCCGCCCCGGCGGGCCAGCCGTTCGGTGGCCTCCAGGATGCGCCGCCGCCGCTCCTCCTGCCGCGCGGTGCGCGCCGCCGCGGGCGGCTTCGCCCGTGCCGTCATGCCGTCCCCCTGGTGGCTCTCGTGCTCTCGCGACTCTCGTGACCTCGTGGTGCGTATCACCCGCTGTGGCCGCCCCGGGAAAGTGACCGGCCGGTAGATTCTGGGAGCGTGCCCGGCGGCGAGCGCCGCGGGCAGAGGCGGGCGGAACAAACCTGAAACTTGTTCCACCCTAGCGCGAGCGGTTAGGCTCCGGCGAGAGTGCAGTGACGAAGGGGGTCGTGAATGACCGCAGAGGCTGTGCACGACACCGCTGTTCGCGCTCACGGACCCACCGGAGAGCCGCTTGCCGAGGACGGTGGACGGCCGCTCAGGATCGCGCTGCTGTCCTACAAGGGGAACCCGTTCTGTGGCGGCCAGGGCGTGTACGTGCGCCACCTCTCGCGGGAACTCGTCCGGCTCGGACACCACGTCGAAGTGATCGGCGCGCAGCCGTACCCGGTACTCGATGAGGGCGTCACGCTCACCGAGCTGCCCAGCCTGGACCTGTACCGGCAGCCCGACCCGTTCCGCACGCCGCGCCGCGAGGAGTTCCGCGACTGGATCGACCTGCTGGAGGTCGCCACCATGTGGACCGGTGGCTTCCCCGAGCCGCTCACCTTCTCGCTCCGCGCCCGCCGCCATCTCGCCGCGCGCCACGGCGCGTTCGACGTCGTGCACGACAACCAGACGCTCGGCTACGGTCTGCTGGGCCTGGAACGGCTGGGCCTGCCCCTGGTCACCACGGTCCACCACCCCATCACCGTCGACCGGCGCCTCGAGCTGGACGCCGCCGCCACGCGCCGCCGCCGGGTGTCCGTACGGCGCTGGTACGGGTTCACGCGGATGCAGGGCCGGGTGGCCCGTCGGCTGCCTTCCGTGCTGACCGTCTCCGGCTCCTCGCGCCGCGAGATCACCGAGCACCTGGGTGTGCGCGACGACCGCGTCCACGTCGTGCACATCGGCGCCGACACCCGGCTCTTCGCTCCCGACTCCGCGGCGCCCGAAGTGCCCGGCCGCATCGTCACCACCTCCAGTGCCGACGTGCCGCTGAAGGGCCTGGTCCACCTGGTCGAGGCGCTCGCCGAGGTGCGCGCCGGGAATCCGGAAGCGCACCTGGTCGTCGTCGGCCGCCGTCCCGAGAAGGGCCCCGTCGCCCGAGCCCTGGCGGAGCACGGGCTCCAGGACGCCGTCCGGTTCGTCAAGGGCATCAGCGACGCCGAGCTCGCCGACCTCGTACGCGGCGCCCAGGTCGCCTGCGTCCCGTCGCTGTACGAGGGCTTCTCGCTACCCGCCGCTGAGGCCATGGCGACCGGTACGCCGCTCGTCGCCACCACCGGCGGCGCGCTGCCGGAGGTCGCCGGTCCGGACGGCGACACCTGCCTGGCGGTGCCGCCCGGCGACTCCGGCGCCCTCGCCGGCGCGCTCGGCCGCCTGCTGCGCGATCCCGGGCTCCGCGCCCGGATCGGGGCCGCCGGACGGGCCCGCGTGCTCGAACGCTTCACCTGGGAGCAGGCCGCACGCGGCACCGTCGCGCACTACCGTGCCGCGCTCGCCCGCGGAGTCCCCGCGCACAGGGGCGGGCGGGCCGCGCCCGCAGCGCCGGTCGCCGCGAGCGCCGGTGCCGGGTCGCCCGTGACCGGGGACGGGGGCCGCTGACCGAGGCGACCCGGCCCGCACCGCCGCGCGCGCTCCTCCCGCCGAACCCTTCCGCCCGCACCCGTGCCACCCCACCGCCGTACCACCCCGCAACCGCCGTGAGGGCGGCGCCCGCACCGCCGAAAGAAGAGGCAGACCACCGTGCTGACCGTCGACTTCTCCCGCTTCCCGCTCGCCCCCGGGGACCGTGTGCTCGACCTCGGATGCGGCGCCGGACGGCACGCCTTCGAGTGCTACCGCCGCGGGGCACGCGTGGTGGCGCTGGACCGGAACGCCGAAGAGATCCGCGAGGTCGCCACGTGGTTCGCCGCGATGGCGGAGGCGGGTGAGGCCCCGGCCGGTGCGACCGCGACCGCGATGGAGGGCGACGCCCTCGCCCTGCCGTTCCCCGACGACAGTTTCGACGTCGTGATCATCTCCGAGGTCATGGAGCACATCCACGACGACAAGGGCGTGCTCGCCGAGATGGTGCGGGTGCTGCGCCCCGGCGGACGCATCGCCGTGACCGTGCCCCGCTACGGCCCGGAGAAGGTGTGCTGGGCGCTCAGCGACGCCTACCACGAGGTCGAGGGGGGCCACATCCGCATCTACCGCGCCACCGAACTCCTCGCGCGCATGCGGGAGGCCGGGCTCCGCCCGTACGGCACCCACCACGCGCACGGCCTGCACGCGCCGTACTGGTGGCTCAAGTGCGCCTTCGGAGTGCACCGCGACGGCGACGACGCTCCGCTTCCGGTCCGCGCCTACCACAAGCTGCTGGTCTGGGACATCATGAAGCGCCCGCTGGCCACCCGCCTCGCCGAGCGCGCCCTGGACCCCCTCATCGGCAAGAGCTTCGTCGCCTACGCCACCAAGCCCCACCTGCCGGTCGCCGCCGCCGGTGGCGAGGAGGCCGGCGCGTGACGAGCCCCGGACGCACCGAACGGCTCGTCCTCCCCGGTGTCCTGACCGCCGACCAGGCCGCCGCCACCGTCCGCGGCATCGCCGCCGTGCAGCGCGACGACGGCGCCGTTCCCTGGTTCCGCGGGCACCACCTCGACCCCTGGGACCACGTCGAGGCCGCAATGGCGCTCGACGCCGCGGGCGAGCACACCCGCGCCGAGGCCGCGTACCGCTGGCTCGCCGACCACCAGCTCCCGGACGGCTCCTGGTACGCCGCCTACCACGACGGCGACGCCGCACGCCCCACCGACCGAGCCAGGGAGACCAACTTCTGCGCCTACGTCGCGGTCGGCGTCTGGCACCACTACCTGGCCACCGGCGACGACGCCTTCGCCGACCGCATGTGGCCGGTCGTCGCCCGGGCCGTCGAGTTCGTCCTCGCGCTCCAGCAGCCGGGCGGCCAGATCGGCTGGAAGCGCGAGCCCGACGGCACGCCCGTCGCCGACGCGCTGCTCACCGGCTGCTCCTCCGTGCACCACGCGCTGCGCTGCGCGCTCGCGCTGGCCGACCACCGCGAGGAGCCGCAGCCCGACTGGGAACTCGCCGCCGGCTGGCTCGGCCACGCCGTCCGCCACCACCCGGAGCGGTTCCTCGACAAGGACCGATACTCCATGGACTGGTACTACCCCGTCCTCGGCGGAGCCGTGCGCGGCACGGCCGCGAAGCAGCGCCTCGAGGACGGCTGGGACCGCTTCGTCGTCCCCGGCCTGGGCGTGCGCTGCGTGGTCCCCAACCCCTGGGTGACCGGCGGGGAGAGTGCCGAACTGGCCCTCGCCCTGTGGGCCGTCGGCGAGTCCGATCGCGCCCTGGACGTGCTGCGCTGGATCCAGCACCTGCGCGCCGACAACGGCATGTACTGGACGGGCTACGTCTTCGAGGACGACGCGGTCTGGCCCCGGGAGCAGACCGCGTGGACGGCCGGCTCCGTCCTCCTCGCCGTCGCCGCCCTCGGCGGCGACCCCGCCACCACCGCCGTCTTCGGAGCCGACGACCTCCCCACGGGCCTCACCCCGAACTGCTGCTGAACGTGGGCCCCGCAGCACGGCCGCTCCGTCCTCCCCGGGGAGGACGGGCGTGGCGGGGGCGGGGGATTCCGGGCGAACACCTGAGGTCTGCGGGGCACGATGGGCCGTCGAGGCGCGGCCCCCGCTTCCGCGCAGATCCGGCGAACGAGGAGTGCCCATGCCGTCGCAGCCGTCCACCGCCCTGCCGCCCGCACACCTGACGATGGTGCTGGCCCACCGCGCGATGGTCCACGACCTGGACCGCATCGCCACCGTCGCCGACGAGCTGGCGCAGACGCCGGACGTCTCCCGCACCGCCGCGCTGCGGCGTTATGTCGAGCGGGTGTTCCACATCATCGCGCACCACCACGAGGGCGAGGACGCCCATCTGTGGCCGCTGCTGCGCGAGCGGGGCGGCGACCCCGAGGCGCTCGCCCTGCTCGACGCCGAGCACGAGGAGCTGGCGAAGGCGCTGCACGTCTGTCACGAGGCCGTCCACCGCCTCGACGGCGACCCGGCGACCGCTGTCGACCTGGCCGCCCGGACCCGTGAGGCGCACGAACGGCTCGCCGCGCACGCCGCCGACGAGGAGCGGGAGCTGACCGGGCGCCTCGCGCCCGTGCTGGACGCCGCCGCATGGAAGGGCTTCGCCACCCACATGCGCCGTACCGCCCCCGGCTGGACGCTGCGGTTCATGCCTGCGTGGCTGGCTGCCGTCGCCGAGCCGCACGAACGTGCCGGCATCCCGGCCCGGCCCCTGGCACGCCTCTTCGGGCCGTCCCTGGCCCGCGCCCAGCGGACGGTCTTCGCGCCCCACGGCTGAACGCCGCGGGGGCGGAAGCGGAATCGGGGGAGAGGCAGCCTCCGTCCACGAGGGCGCGGGCCCCGACCGGGCGTGCCCCGGCACCCGCCGAAGGAGACACGAAGGCGACCGCCGGGTCGCGGTGGGGGGTAGGAGGCGCGGCCCGGCGGTCGGTGTGGGGGTGCTGCCCGTGGGGGCGAGAGGGGCTCAGGCCCGGCGGAGGCGGACGGCGAGCCCGTGACCGATCAGCAGGTAGGCGGCTGCGGCGATGCCGTAGTTGACCAGCACGTTCAGCCAGTCGGTCTCGATCGGGAAGAGGTCGTAGGACCAGCCGGCTAGCCAGCGTGCGGCGTCGTGCAGGACGTCGACCAGTTCGTTCGACGGGTTGGCTTCGAGCAGATAGAGCGCGATCCAGAGGGCGATGATCCCGGCGAGGATGTCGGCGATGATCTGCAGGGCTACCCCTGCCGTGCTGGCTCCGGAACGTCTCGTCACGGTTGACATAACGAGCGGATAACCGGAATCGGCGCCGCCAAACGCACTGTTGTGCGCATGCCGACGACCGCGGCCCCTCACCCGGACGGGTGAGGGGCCGTTTCGGCAGGTCAACGGTGCTGACCGGACCGGGAATCGAGATGCTTGCGCGGCTCCCGGATTCAGCCGCGCTGGATGCCGGAGGTGTCCTGGAGGACACCGCGGCGGCCGTCCTGCGTCTGCGCGACGAGCGCCTGGCCGCGCTGCTCGACCGCCAGGTACCAGGTGCCCGGCGCCAGTTCGGCGACCGGGTTCGGCGAACCGTCCTCCGGGAACAGCGGCCGGTTCACGGGCACGGCGAACCAGAACGGCTGGAAGTCGGCAGCGGGAGCCGGGCCGGCCGGCTGCGGCTGAGCCGTCTGCTGCGCGGCCTGCGGCTGCGGCTGGCCGCCGAGCGACTGGCCCTGGCCGGGGGCCGGCAGGGGCTGGCCGGGCTGACCCGGCTGCGGGACGCCGTGCTGCTGCGGGGCGCCCGGCTGGGGCTGGCCCTGCTGGCCGGGGTAGCCGTAGCCGCCGGGCTGCGGCTGCTGACCGTACGGCGCCTGCTGGCCCGGGTAGCCGTAACCACCCGGCGGCTGCTGGCCGTACGGGCCGGCCGGCCTCGGTCCGGCGGCGGGGATCAGCGACGCCTTGAGCGCGGGAACCTGCTCGGTGAGCACCGCCGCCGCGGCGAGCACCAGCGTGGCGAGCAGAGCCAGGATGGCCCCGACGCCCATCGTCACCTGCTCCGGGCCGACGATCAGCGACCACAGCGAGCTCCACAGCGACGCGACCGCGAGGGGAACGCCCCACTGGGAGAGGGTCAGGCCGCCGAACTTGACCTGGGGCACGAACCGGCCCACGACGATCAGGGCCGCCGCCAGGATGCCGACGAGGAACAGCGTCGGCAGGACCAGCCCGAGCCGCTCCGTGTCCCAGGCGTTCGGCATCTCGACGCCGTCACAGAATTCGCCTTCGCAGTCGGCTGCGTAGAAGTCGAGGAAGGAGGCGATGAACAGCAGCAGTGCTGCTCCGATCACCGCGCCGTCGCCTCGGGTGAGCGAGCGGATGTTCAACGTGGGGTCCTTAGTCGGTCTGTGTGGTCTTCGGTGGCAGGTGACGCCTGTGCCGGGGGTGAGCCCCCATCGTACGGGCGGCACCGCGATCCGTTGCGCGCGGCCGTCCCCCGGGGGACGACGCGTCGTTCCACCGGCCCCGGAGTTCCTCACCGGGTCAGGGCTGTTCCCCGGTGAGGAACGCCGTGACGCCTTGCGCGACCCCCTGCGCGGCGCGTGCGCGCCAGGCCGCATCGGTCAGCAGCGCCGCGTCCCGCGGGTCGCGCATGTTGCCGCACTCAAGGAAGACTTTCGGCACCCTGCTGAGGTTGAGCCCGCCGAGGTCGCCGCGCTTCACCAGGCCGTCCCCGCCGCCCGCGTACGTCGACACCCGGGTGCCGGTCGCCTCGCCGAACGCCGCCACCAGTGCGCGTCCGAGGCGTTCGGACGGTTTCGCCACGCCCCTGGTGTCGGCCTTCCCCTCGTCCACCGGCCGCGGGGCGATGACGTGGAAGCCGCGGTTCCCCTCGCCGGCGCCGTCGGCGTGGACGGACACCACGGCGTCGGCGTGCGCCTCGTTGCCGATCGTGGCACGTTCGTCGATGCACGGCCCCCACGGGCGGTCGCCGTCCTGCGTCAGCCGCACGGTCGCTCCGAGACGTTCGAGTGCGGTGCGGGCGCGCCGGGAGACGTCCAGGGTGAACGCCGCCTCGGCATACCCCTGGTCGGTCGCGGTGCCGGTGGTGTCGCAGTCCTTCTTCCCGGTGCCGATGTCCACCTGCTGCGCCATCTTCTCCGGGTGCCGGTGGTTGGCGGGGTTGTGTCCGGGGTCGATCACGACGGTCCGCCCCGCGAGCGGCTTCCGCGCGGTGGCACCCGGGCTCGGGCTCCGCGCGCCGGGGCCGGGCGAGACGCCGGTCCGGCCGGGACCGGGCTCCGACGGGTCGCCTGCCCCGTCCCCGGCGTCCCGGGTGAGCCACACCAGCCCGGCCACCAGGCACAACGGCACCAGCAGCGCGAGCACCAGGAGCGGCGTACGGCGGCGGGGCGGCGGAGCCGTCACAGGCCCGGGCCCGTCCGGCGCAGGATGCGCAGCGAGCCGGTCGCCGCGACCTCCGCGAACGCACCCGATTCCCGGGCCCGGTGGTAGATCCGGTACGGCGCCTGTCCGCCGTCCGCGGGATCGGGGAACACGTCGTGGATCACCAACAGTCCGCTCTCGGCCAGGTGCGGGGCCCAGCCCTCGTAGTCGGCGGCGGCGTGCGCGTCGGTGTGACCCCCGTCCACGAAGACCAGCCCCAACCTGCCGCTCCACACCGCAGCGACCTGCGGCGAACGGCCTACCAGCGCGACGACGTGGTCCTCCAGCCCGGCGGCGTGCAGCGTGCGCCGGAACGTCGGCAGCGTGTCCATCCGCCCCACCTCGGGATCGACCAGCGACGCGTCGTGGTACTCCCAGCCGGGCTGCTGCTCCTCGCTGCCCCGGTGGTGGTCGACGGTCAGCACGGTGACCCCCGCCGCGCGCGCGGCGTCCGCGAGCAGCAGAGTGGACCGCCCGCAGTAGGTGCCCACCTCCAGCAACGGCAGCCCCATCCGTGCCGCGTCGGAGGCGGCGCCGTAAAGGGCCAGGCCCTCGTCGGCGGGCATGAAGCCCTTGGCCGCTTCGAAGGCGGCCATGACCTCCGGGCCGGGCCGGGGCGCGGTGTTCCGCGCGGCTGCGGTGTGCATGGGCCTCATGCTGCCGTACGGGACGCTCGCCCGGCACGCGGGGCCGGTGCGCGGACGCGGTGCGGCCGAAACCCGGTGCGCTCCGGCCGGTGCCCGCGAGACACTGCCCGATGTGACACAGACACCTTCCGCCCCGCTGCCGCCCGCCGTCGACTCCATGACCCTGCTGGTCGGGGCGGTGATCGTGCACGACAGGGTGCGCGACCGGGTGCTCCTGCTGCAGCGCGGTCCGCGGGCCAAGTTCGCGCGCGGTCTGTGGGACCTGCCGGTCGGCAAGGCAGACCCGGGCGAGGCCGTCACCGCCACCGCCGTCCGCGAACTCCGCGAGGAGACCGGTCTCGTCGTCGCGGCGGAGGACCTGCGGGTCGCCCACATCGTGCACGGCAGGAGCGGCGTCGAGTCCCCGAACGGCTTCCTCACCGTCGTCTTCGCCGCCGAACGCTGGACGGGCGCACCGGAGAACCGCGAGCCGCACAAGCACGCCGCGCTGCGCTGGTGGCCGGCCGGCGCGCTGCCGCGGTCGGCGGAGGCCGTCCCCAGCATGCGAACGGCGGTCACCCGTTACCTCTCCGGGGGTGTGGAGGTCTCCACGCGCGGCTGGGACTGAGCCTGCGCGCGGGCGTCGTGGACGGGCGGACCCTCGCCCGGTCGGTCGTTTCCCTGCTTCTGACCGGGGCAGACGGCGCTCGGGAGGGATGAGATGAACACATTTTCGACCGCGCGACGCAGCAGACGTTCCGCTCGGCGTTCCGCGCGGCAGGCCAAGAACAGCACCGCGATGAAGGGTGCCGCCCGCTGGGGCTTCGCCGCACGCGGCTTGATCTACCTCCTCGTTGGCGTGCTCGCCCTGCAGATCGCCTTCGGCGACTCCGGGGAGCAGGCCGACCGGGGCGGTGCTCTGCAGGCCATCGCGCAGCGGCCGTTGGGCTCCGCGGTGATCTGGGCACTGGGTATCGGGCTGGCCGGCATGGCGCTGTGGCGGCTCTCCGAGGCCGTTGTCGGGGCCACAGGAAAGGACGGCAGGAAGACGTCCAAGCGACTCCAGTCCGCGGCTCGTTTCGTGCTGTACGCGGTGATCGCCGCGTCCGTCCTCGCCTACGCGGCGGGGGACCGCAGCGGCAGCCAGTCCAGCGACAAGCAGTCCCAGGACGTCACCGCCCGCGTGATGGAGATGCCCGCCGGCCCCTGGCTCGTGGGCCTCGTCGGCGCGGGGCTGGTCGGCGCCGGACTCTGGATCGGCCTGCGGGCGGTGCAGCGCAAGTACCACGAGCACCTGAGGGTGTCCGGCATGTCGCGGCGCACCCGGAAGGTGGTCGACGTGCTCGGTGTCGTCGGAGGCGTCTGCCGGGGCGCCGTCTTCGCCGTCGCGGGCGGCTTCCTCGTCAAGGCGGCGTTCAGCTTCGACCCGGACAAGGCGAAGGGCGTCGACGACACGCTGCGCACCTTCGCCGAGACCCCGGCCGGACTGTGGCTGCTCGCCGCCGTCGCCGCCGGCCTGGTGCTCTTCGGCCTCTTCTCCTTCGCGATGGCCCGCTGGCGCAAGGTCTGAACGGGTTCGCCCGCCTGCCCCCGGGGAGGTCCTAGGACCGGGGTCCGGGGGCGGCCGGGCGGATCTCCCGATGCCGGATCCCGGACCGCAGTGCGACGATGGCACGCATGGTCCCGACCCGTTCCACCACCTCCGCCGCTGGCCGGAGCCGCCGCGCGCAGCGTCCACCGCACGTGTGGGCCGTCGTACTCGCGGCGTGCGCAGGCCAGTTCCTGGTCGTGCTGGACGTGTCCGTGGTGAACGTCGCGCTGCCGTCGATGCGCAGCGACCTGGGCATGAGTGCGACCGGCCTGCAGTGGGTGCTCAACGCCTACACCCTCACCTTCGCCGGGTTCATGCTCCTCGGCGGCCGGGCCGGCGACCTCTTCGGGCGGAAGAGGATGTTCCTCCTCGGCCTCGGGGTCTTCGTCGCCGCCAGCCTCGCTGGGGGCCTCGCCCAGGACGGCTGGCAGCTCGTCGCAGCCCGCGCGGCCCAGGGCGTCGGCGCGGCCGTTCTCGCCCCGTCGACGCTCACCATCCTCACCACCTCCTTCCCGGAGGGCCCCGCCCGCACCCGGGCGATCGGGACCTGGACGGCCGTCGGCGCGGGCGGCGGCGCGGCGGGCGGGCTGGTGGGCGGGGTGCTCACGGACGCGCTGTCCTGGCGCTGGGTGCTGCTGATCAACGTGCCGGTCGGTGCGCTCGTGCTCGTCGCGGCCGCCCTGTGGGTGACCGAGAGCAGGCTGGGCGGCCGGCGACGCCTCGACCTCCCGGGCGCCCTGCTGGTCACCGGCGGCCTGGGAGCCGTCGCGTACGGCATCGTGCAGACGGAGACGACCGGTTGGTCGTCCGGGCAGGCCCTGGGGCCGCTGTTCGGCGGGGTGGCCGTGCTCGGCGTCTTCGTCGCCGTCGAAGCCCGCACCCGCGCGCCGCTGGTGCCGCTGAAGCTCTTCCGGCTGCGTTCGGTCTCGGCCGCCAACCTGGCGATGTTCGTCAACGGGGCGGCGATGTTCTGCATGTGGTACTTCATGTCGCTGTACATGCAGAACGCGCTCGGCTACACGCCGCTCCAGGCCGGCCTGGGATTCATCCCCCAGTCGCTCAGTATCGTTCTGGGTTCCAAGCTCGCCCCCGTGCTGATGCAGCGGATCGAGGCCCGCACGCTCGCCGTGGCCGGGACGCTCACCGCCGCGTCCGGCTACCTCTGGCAGACCGGCATGCACGCCGGCGGCGACTACTTCACGACCGTGCTCGGCCCCGGGGTGCTCATGGCCCTCGGCGCCGGTCTGTCCGCCACCCCGCTGGCCGCCGTCGCCACGGCGGGTGCGGAGCCGCGCGACGCGGGTCTGGTGTCCGGACTCGTCAACACCTCGCGGACCATGGGCGGTGCGCTGGGCCTGGCGGCGCTCTCCACCGTCGCCGCCACCCGCATCCACGGCTCCGACCCGGCGAGCGAGGCGGCCGGCTACGCGCTCGCGTTCGGCACCGGCGCCTGGATACTGCTGGGAAGCGCGGTACTGATGATCACCACCCTGCCCCGTGCCGACCGCGGCCCCGGCCCGGCGCCAGCACCCGCCGAGGGTGCGCCCGGCGCCTCGTCTGCGACCGGTGCGGAAGCCGCGACCGACGCCGCGACGGGGGCCGGGGGCGGCGCCGGCGACCGTACCGTCCGGAAGTCCTGACGACGTCCCGTACCCGAGGAGCCGCACGTGCCCGTCCCACCCGAGCCGTTTCCCGCCACCGGCCGGCGGGTGCTGGTCAGCGGCGCCGCCCGCGGCCTGGGCCGCGCCCTCGCCCACGCCTTCGCCGAGCGTGGCGACCGGGTCGCCGTGCACTACGGGACGCGGCGTGCCGACGCCGAGGAGACGGTGCGCGCGCTGCCCGGCGACGGGCACGTGCTGCTCACCGCCGACCTCTCGGACCCCGAGGGCGCGCGGCGACTGGTGGCCGAGGCGGCCGGTGCACTGGGCGGCGTGGACGTCCTGGTGAACAACGCGGCGGTCAACACCCCGCACCCGCCCGCCGGGACGCCGTTCGAGGAGTGGACGGACGCCTGGCGCCGCCACACCGACGTGAACCTGCTCGGTACCGCCCACCTCTCCCACCAGGTGGCGCAGCAGATGATCGAGGCCGGGCGGGGAGGCCGCATCGTCAACATCGGTTCGCGCGGCGCCTTCCGCGGGGAACCCGACCACCCCGCCTACGCGGCCACCAAGGCTGCCGTCCACGCACTCGGGCAGTCGCTGGCCGTCGCGCTCGCTCCGCACGGCATCGCGGTGGCATCCGTAGCCCCCGGCTTCTTCGCCACCGAGCGGGTCGCGCACCGGCTCGCCGGTGCGGAGGGCGAAGCCATCCGTGCGCAGAGCCCGTACGGACGGGTGGCCGAGCCGGAGGAGATCGCATCGGCCGTGCGGTGGCTGGCATCCCCGGAGGCGGAGTGGAGTTCGGGTACCGTCCTCGACCTCAACGGCGCCTCCTACCTGCGCACCTGACCGCCCGCGCCCGGGGCCGTCGGTGTCCTGGCCCCGCCCGTCCCGCCGCCGAAGGAGCCGCCGGACATGCCGATCGACGTCACCCGCGCCCTGTCCGCAGGGCCCCGCAGCACCCGGCTGACCTGGGACCACCGGGACGTGCGCCTCTATCACCTCGGCATCGGTGCCGGGATCCCCGCCACCGAGCCCGCCGAACTCCGCTACACCCTGGAGAGCCGGCTGCACGTGCTGCCCGCCTTCGCCACCGTGGCGGGCGGGGCCATGGACTGGGCGGACGCCGTCTCCGCGCCCGGTGTGGACGTCGATCTGGCCGCCGTGCTGCACGGCGGCCAGGACCTCACGCTCCACCGCCCCCTGCCGGTGAGCGGCGACGTCGTCCGGACGTCCACGCTGACCGCCGTGCACGACAAGGGCGGCGCCGCGGTCCTCGTGGTCCAGGCCGAAGCGGCGGACGCGGAGGGCCCGTTGTGGACCAGCGAGGCGCAGGTCTTCGTCCGCGGTGAGGGAGGTTTCGGCGGTGCCCGGGGCCCGTCCGGCCGCCCGCCCGCGCCCGAAGGAGACCCGGACCGGGTGGTGGAACGCCCGCTCCGCGAGGACCAGGCACTCCTCTACCGCCTCAGCGGTGACGACAACCCGCTGCACGCCGATCCCGACTTCGCCCGCCGCGCCGGCTTCGCGCGCCCCGTCCTGCACGGCCTGTGCAGCTACGGCGTCGTCCTGAAGGCAGCCGTCGACACCGAGTGCGCGAGCGACGTGACCCGCGTGCGGCGCTGCACCGCCCGCTTCACCGGTGTCGCCTATCCGGGCGAGACGCTGCGGGTCGCCTTCCGCCGCGCGACCGCGGGCGTTCTCCGTGCGGAGGTCACCGCCGCCGAACGCGACGACGCCCCGGTGCTGGGCGCGCTCATCGAACTCCTCGGCCCGGGCGCCGGGAGCGGAGCAGCCGCGCACGCGGGGGCCGGATCCTGAGAAGTGCAGTGCCCGGGAGGGCGGTGCCCGGTGGACGAGACCCGAGAAGGCGTCAGCCTTCGCCGGGTGTGCGGCGGTGGCGGCCCGGGCCGGGCGCCTTGGGCTGAGGTTCCTCCGCCTCGGCGGCCGGACCCCGGTGTCTGCCGGGGCCCGAGGAGGTGGAGTCGGCGGCCGGTTCGGCGTGTGCGGGCTTCTCCCGTGCGACGTCGGACATGAGGTGGCGCTCCGTGCTCTGGTGTTCGCTGTCCGGGCTCGCGCCCGGCCAGCCCCGCTACCCGGTCCGCCCGTCGGTCATGCGCCCGCCAGTCGTGGCGTGCCCCGTTGGTTGCGCGATCGTCACCTGCCGTCCACCGAGCCGGGGGCGACGACCCGCCCCGCACGTCCCCGGGCCCTCTCCTGGTCATCCCCGCGCCATCGGTGCCTGTTGGAGCGGCACGGGCCGGGGCGCCGCCGGGGGAGCGGGCGGGGCGGGCGAGTGGCGGTCCGCCGCAGGGGCCCGCACCGGGACCGGCCCGGCCGTGACCGTGGCGATCCCGCACGCCGTGCCGGGGGTCGTGAAGGGCAGGCGCAGCTCTCCGTCCGCCGTCCACACCCCGCTCCCGGTGAGCCAGCCGTGCGGCGCCGCCACGTGCCGAAGCGTCCGCTGTGCGGGCCGCCACACCGCCGCCCACGTGCCGTTCGGCCCGTCCACCCGCAGTGCCACCGCGCAGCTCTCCGGGAGCAGTACCTGAGCGGGCTGCACGGCGAAGGGGGTGAGCCGCACGCCGTCGGGGCGCAGTGCCTCGGGGAACCGCACCGGCAGGCTGCTGCCCAGCACGCCCCAGCCGAGGCGTTCCTCGCCGGGTGCGTCGGACCGCAGCAGGAGCAGGCCGCTGTCCGGGTCGGCCAGCAGCAGCCGGTCGTCGCTCTCCTCTGTGATCTGGAGCAGCGGCGACACCGCGCCTGAACACCGCAGGTCGACGACGACCGTCTTGGTGCGGGCGCCGCCGGGCTCGGTGCGGTCCAGGGCGAGCAGCCGCGCCTCGCGGTCCAGCCACACCCCGCCGGAACACCGCCCGTCCACTTCGGCAACCTGCCGGGGCCCGTCCGCGCCGCCCCCCGCGACCAGCCAGACCTGTGTGCCGTCCGGTCCGGCCACCAGCCCGTACGCGAGGTGTCCGGCCGGCGTGGGCGGGAGCAGCGTGAGCCACTCGGAGTCGACGGTGCCCAGGGCGAGTTCGCCGGTGGCGGGCCCGCTGGGGTAGAGCAGGGCGAGCCGGTGCGCGCCGGTCTCGCGGCGGGCGACGAGCACGCGTCCGTCGGCGAGCGGCAGCAGCTGGGTGCCGGGCTCCTCCGGCGCCGTGCCGGGCAGGGCCACGGCGTACGGTTCCGGACCGTCCAGCGTCCAGCGCTCCGGGTACCAGCCGCCCTCCCCGCCGGGCCGCCGGGTGAGCCGCGCACCGTAGCCACCGTCGGCCGCGATCACGAAGCCGGTGTTTCCGGTCGTACCGCCGTCTCCCGCAGTCGCCTCCACGGCACAAGCAGTCATGGTTCGGTCACCTCCTGCGACGAAGCTATGCCTCGCACTTCCGGCCGAACAACGCGAGTTGAGCGCCTTCACGCATAAGGGTGGAGGTGAACCGATTCTGCTGAAACGGGGCGCCCGGTGTGCAAGCACCCGCCCCGGGGCCCGTCCCCGCGCCCACGGGCGCCGCCGCGCACGCCCCGCGCACGCCCCCGTCCAAGGCCGCCGGTATGCGGCCGGGCGAAGGCCCGGAGGTGGAAGGTAGCCTTTCCCCCGTGCCCGTACTTTCCGACGTCATCGCCGCGCTCGACGGACTGTGGCCCCGTGAGCGCGCCGAGCAGTGGGACGCCGTCGGCCCGGTCTGCGGCGACCCGGACACCGAGGTGACCCGGGTCCTCTTCGCCGTCGACCCGGTGCAGGAGATCGCCGACGAGGCCGTCGCGCTCGGCGCCGAGCTGCTCGTCACCCACCACCCCCTGTACCTGCGCGGCACGACCACCGTCGCCGCCGACACCTTCAAGGGCCGCGTCGTCCACACCCTGATCCGGAACGGCGTCGCGCTCCACGTCGCGCACACCAACGCCGACCGCGCCGACCCCGGCGTCTCCGACGCCCTCGCGGGCGCTCTCGGCCTCCGCGTACTGCGCCCCCTGGTGCCGGACCCCGAGGACCCCGCCGGACGGCGCGGCCTCGGCCGCATCTGCGAACTCGAGACGCCGCTACCACTGCGTGAGTTCGCCGCGCTGGCCGCGGCCCGGCTGCCCGCCACCGCCCAGGGCGTACGTGCCGCAGGTGACCGCGACCGCCCCGTGCGCACCGTCGCGGTGTGCGGCGGCTCCGGCGACAGCCTCTTCGAGCAGGTACGTGCCGCCGGTGTGGACGCCTACCTCACCGCCGACCTGCGCCACCACCCCGCGTCCGAGGCTCGTGAGCACTCGCCGCTCGCCCTCGTCGACGCCGCCCACTTCGCCACCGAGTGGCCCTGGTGCGAGCAGGCCGCCGCCGAGCTCGACGCCGTATCCGACCGCAACGGCTGGGGCCTGCGCACGCACGTCTCCCGCACGGTCACCGACCCCTGGACCGCCCACGCGGCGTCCTCCGCAACCGCCGCGACGGCCCCCCAGGCGGGGTTCGCCGTCGCACCGACGAACACTGGAGCCCCCAACTGAACGCCGCGCCCGCCGACCAGATCCGACTCCTCGACGTCCA
The DNA here is from genome assembly GCF_004795255.1 of Streptomyces sp. RKND-216. Taxonomy (NCBI): domain Bacteria; kingdom Bacillati; phylum Actinomycetota; class Actinomycetes; order Kitasatosporales; family Streptomycetaceae; genus Streptomyces; species Streptomyces sp. RKND-216. The sequence continues at coordinate 4,589,936 of NZ_SSBQ01000002.1, forward strand.
GGACCTCGACACGCGCCTCGCGCAGCTCGCGCACCGGCGCCGTGCACTGCCCGAGCACGAGGAGATCCAGACCCTGGAGGCCGACCTCAGCCAGCTCCGCGACCTCCTCGTCGCCGCCCGCACCGAGGAGAGCGACACCGCCCGCGAGCAGACGAAGGCCGAGCAGGACGTCGACCAGGTGCGCCGGCGCGCCGCACGCGACCAGCAGCGCCTCGACTCCGGCATGGTCACCAACCCGAAGGACCTGGAGAGCCTGCAGAGCGAGATCGCCTCGCTCGCCAAGCGTCAGGGCGACCTCGAGGACGTCGTCCTGGAGGTCATGGAGCGCCGCGAGTCCGCGCAGGAGCGCGCCGCCGAACTCGCCGACCGCGTCGCCGCCGTCGAGGCCAAGGCGGGCGACGCCACCTCCCGCCGCGACGCCGCCGTCCAGGAGCTCGACGCCGAAACCGCGTCCGTGCGCAAGGAGCGCGAGGTCGTCGCCGGGTCCGTGCCCGCCGACCTGATGAAGCTGTACGAGAAGATCCGCGAGCAGCAGGGCGGCGTCGGCGCCGCCAAGCTCTACCAGCGGCGCTGCGAGGGATGCCGCCTGGAGCTCAACATCACCGAAATCAACGAGATGCGGGCCGCCGCCGAGGACGCCGTCGTGCGGTGCGAGAACTGCCGCCGCATCCTCGTCCGCACGCCCGAGTCCGGTCTCTGATGGCCCCCGCGCACAGCGGCCGCACGTTCGTCGTCGAGGCGGACGGCGGCTCGCGCGGCAACCCCGGCCCGGCCGGGTACGGCGCCGTGGTCCGTGACGCCGCCACCGGCGAAACGCTGCGCGAGGCGGCCGAGTTCATCGGCCGCGCCACCAACAACGTCGCCGAGTACCGCGGCCTGGTGGCCGGGCTGCGCGCGGCCCGCGAGCTGGACCCGTCGGCGGCGGTGCGCGTGCGGATGGACTCCAAGCTGGTCGTGGAGCAGATGTCCGGCCGCTGGAAGATCAAGCACGCGGACATGCGTGCCCTGGCGGGCGAGGCGCGCGGCGTCTACCCGCCCGGTGCCGTCTCCTACGAGTGGATCCCGCGCGCCGAGAACAAGCACGCCGACCGGCTCGCCAACGAGGCGATGGACGCCGGCAAGCGCGGGCAGCAGTGGTCGCCCTCCGGCTCGACCGCCGACCTCGACACCCGCGCCGACCGCGCCGCCACCGGTCCCTCAGCGGCGACCGCCCCCGCCACGGCAGCGGACCCCGCCCCCGCCACGGCCGCGCCCGCCGCCCCACCCCCCGGCTGGGGCCCGGACCTCGGCCCGCCCACCACCTTTGTGCTCCTCCGGCACGGCGAGACCGAACTGACTCCGCAGAAGCGCTTCTCGGGCTCCGGCGGCAGCGACCCCGGCCTCTCCGGCACCGGCCGACAGCAGGCCGAGGCGGCCGCCGCCGCGCTGGCCGCCCGCGGCACCGTGCAGGCCGTCGTCACCTCGCCGCTGCGCCGCTGCCGCGAGACCGCCGACGTCGTCGCCACCCGCCTCGGACGCGACGTCCGCGTCGAAGACGGCCTCCGTGAGACGGACTTCGGCGACTGGGAGGGCCTGACCTTCTCCGAGGTGCGCACCCGCCACCCGCACGACCTGGAGAAGTGGCTCGCCTCCCCGGACGCCGAACCCACCGGCGGCGGCGAAAGCTTTGCCACCGTCGCCCGGCGCGTCGCCGTGGCCCGCGACAAGCTCCTCGCCCGCTACCCGGGGAAGACGGTCCTCCTCGTCACCCACGTCACCCCGGTCAAGACCCTGGCCCGCCTGGCGCTGGGCGCACCCCCGGAGTCGCTGTTCCGCATGGAACTCGCCGCGGCCTCGCTCACCGCCGTCGCCTACTACGCCGACGGCAACTCCTCCCTCCGCCTCCTTAACGACACCTCCCACCTCCGCTGACCCGTTCGGACCCGCCGTTTCGCATCGCGCGGCGGGGGTCCGGGTATGCCGTACGGAGTGCACCACGCCCCGTCCGTCTTCCCCGTCTCACGAGGTCCCCGCCGATGTCCGACACCTTCGTCCACCGCCTGCCGACGCCCGAGGAGGCGCTGCCCGGGCGCGCCGAGCGCGCCTTCCCGCTGCCGGAGAAGCACGCCGAGCTCGGCACCCCGCTGCTCGGCCCGTACCCGGAGGGCACCGAGATCGCGGACTTCGCCCTCGGCTGCTTCTGGGGCGCCGAGCGCCGGTTCTGGCGTACGCCCGGGGTGTGGACGACCCTCGTCGGCTTCCAGGGCGGGCGCACCCCGCACCCCGTCTCCGACGAGGTCGCCTCCGGGCGCACCGGCCACGCGGAGACGGTCCGTGTCGTCTTCGACCCCCGGCGGGTGACGTACGCGCAGCTGCTCCAGGTCTTCTGGGAGGGCCACGACCCCACGCAGGGCATGCGGCAGGGCAACGACATCGGCACGCACTGCCGTTCGGCGCTCTTCGTGCACTCTCCGCAGCAGGAGGAGGCGGCGGAGGCGAGCCGGGAGGCGTATCAGCGGGCTTTGTCCGATGCCGGTCACGGCGGCATCACCACGGAGATCCTGCCCGCCGAAAACTTCCCCTTCTACCCGGGGGAGACCCGCCACCAGCAGTACCTCCACCACAACCCCCTCGGCTACTGCGGCTTCGGCGGAACCGGCGTCACCTGCCCGGCGGGCACGACCTGAACGACGTGCTTCAGCCCGGGATGTGGAGCGTGGCCGCCTCGCGGGCGAGCCGGGTGACGCGGGACCAGTCGCGGGCGGCGAGGGCGTCGTCGGGAAGCATCCAGGAGCCGCCGACGCAGGCGACGTTGGGCAGGGCCAGGTAGTCGGCCGCGGTGGACGCGGAGACGCCCCCCGTGGGGCAGAAGCGGGCGCGGGGAAGGGGCGAGGAGAGCGCCCGCAGGTACGCCGCGCCGCCCGCCGCCTCGGCGGGGAAGAACTTCATGTCGGTGACGCCCTGTTCGAGCAGGGCGAGCACCTCTGACGCCGTGGACACCCCCGGCAGGAAGGGCAGCGCGGACTCGCGCAGCGAGCGCAGCAGCAGGTCCGTGCAGCCGGGGCTGACCAGGAAGCGCGCCCCGGCGTCGACGGCGGCGCGGACGTGAGCGGGGGACAGCACGGTGCCCGCGCCCACCACCGCCTCCGGGACCTCCGCCGTGATGCGGGCGATCACCTCGGACGCGGCCCGCGTGCGGAGGGTGACCTCGATCGCGGGCAGGCCGCCCTCGACCAATGCCCGGGCCAGCGGCACCGCGTCGACGGCGTCCTCCAGGACGACGACCGGCACGACGGGGGCGAGGTCCAGCACGGGCGACAGCGCTGCGGGCGGTGTGGCGGTCATGCCGGCCATGGTCGCAGACCTGTCCCGGTGGCTCTCGTCCTCACCGCTGCGTCGGCGCTGCGTCAGCGCGGTGGCAGCACGGCGAGGGCCTGCACGCGCGACGCGGCGAAACCGCTGCCGCACCGCGGGCAGCCGCCGACCAGCCGGTGCGCGGCGAGGTGAGGGCCGAACAGTGGCAGCCCCGCCTCGGGATACAGCGCCGGGACCCGGGCGGAGCAGACCCGGCACGACAGCGTGCGCGCCTGGCCGAGGGCGACGCCCCGCAGATCCTCCGGATGCGGGACGTCCTGCGGAGGGCCCGGCCGGCGCCGCACTGCGACGTAGGCGCCCTCGCCGCCGCGGGCGAAGCGGAGCAGCGCCGGGCGGAAGCGGTCCTCCAGCGGTGCCGTGAGATCGGCGGCGGGACGCAGTACGGGCGGCACGGAGTCCCGGGCGACGACGTCCAGTTCGGCCCACCAGGGCAGGGTGAAGCGCCACGCCGGACGGTGTGCGTCTCCGGTCATGTCTCAGATCTCGGTGACGATCACGTCGAGCTGCCAGGGCCGACCCTGCCCGGACGGTGCGTCGCCCTCCACGGTGTGGCCCAGTTCCCGCAGCGTGGCGGCCAGTTCGGCAGGGGTGCGCGGCGCCGCGCCGGACTCCAGCAGGGCGCGGACGATGCGGCCCTTCGTCGCCTTGTTGAAGTGCGACACCACGGTCCGCTTCTCCCGGCCGTCCACGAGGGTGGAGTGCAGCACGCGGACGGTCGCCGTGCGCTCCGCGAGAGCCCCCTTCGGCCTCCACATCGCGGCGTAGGCGGAGGATCGCAGGTCCAGCACCAGCCCGTCCCCGGCCGCCTCCGGCAGCGCCTCGGCCAGCGGGCCGCGCCAGTGCGCGGCGAGCGGGCCCAGACCGGGAAGCTTCGCGCCGCCCGAGCAGCGGTACGCCGGAATGCGGTCCTTGACCCCGACCGCACCCCACAGGGCGGAGAAGACCAGCAGCGAACGGGAGGCGCGCCGTTTGGCCGCCGGGCTCAGCGACGCCAGGCCGAGGGCGTCGTACAGCACGCCGGTGTAGATCTCCCCGGCCGGGCGGGTGGGCGCGTTGCGCAGACCCGCGTTCTTCGCGACCTCGCCGCGCAGCCCTTCGCTGAGGCCCAGCACCTCGCGGGCCTTCTCCTCATCGCCGGAGCAGAGCTCGACCAGCTCGGCGAGCACCGCCTCCCGCGCGGCCGTCAGGCCCGGCAGCGACAGCCCGTCCAGAGCGAGGACGGCCCCCCGGTTCACGGTGGCTTTCCCCTCCGACGGCGGCAGCAGCACCAGCACGTGTCGTTCCTCCCGGCTTCCTCGCCCGTCGTCGCGTCCCGCCCGCAGCCTACGCGGCCCCGCGGCCGCCGGTGACCGTCCTCCGAGCGGCTGGGAGCTCCACACGGTCACGCTGTTCAGCGAGCCGGACGGCGGGGACTACGTCCGGGTACTCCGCTTCCCCTTCGGGAAGGCCGTGCCGCTGCCCGTGCCGTTCGGGTCCGACCTGGACACGTCGGAGTTCGGCTGATCACCCGGGTACCATGGCCGTACGGCAGACGAGTCGTGCGGGCGGTCGCGTCGGGGCCTTCGGGCTCCGCCGAGGAACGTCCGGGCTCCACAGGGCAGGGTGGTAGGTAACGCCTACCTGGGGCGACCCACGGGACAGTGCCACAGAAAGCAGACCGCCGGGGCCGCGAGGCACCCGGTAAGGGTGAAACGGTGGTGTAAGAGACCACCAGCGGCCGGGGTGACCCGGCCGGCTCGGTAAACCCCACCCGGAGCAAGGTCAAGAGGTGCCGCCTCCCACGTGGAAACGTGGACGCGGCGCTGCGCGGATGTTCGAGGGCTGCCCGCCCGAGTCCGCGGGTAGACCGCTGGAGGTCGTCGGCGACGGCGACCCTAGATGGATGACCGCCTCCGGGCGGACCGCGAGGTCCGCCCGAGACAGGACCCGGCGTACAGCACGGCTCGTCTGCCGCCCACGCCCGGAGGCCCGGACGACGCGCCGCCTCCCGGCGCCGGTCAGGTCCCGCCGAAGTCCGGCAGCACGAGCGCCCCGTCGTCTCCGAGGGCGAAATCCGGGGTTGTGGGCGATCTCCCAGACGTGCCCGTCCGGGTCGCGGAAGACCCCGGCATATCCGCCGTACGCGGTCGCCGCAGGCTGCCGGGTGACGGTGGCCCCGGCCTGTCCTGCTGCGGCGACCAGTTCGTCCACCTCGGCGCTGGAGCGGACGTTGTGCGCCACGGCGACACCGCCGAAGCGGGCGCGGTCGTCCGTGACGCCGCAGTCCTGGGCCAGCTTGTCGCGTCCCCACAGCACCAGGGCCATGCCCCCGGCCTGGAAGAAGACGGTCTCCTCGACCTCCTGGCCACGCCATCCCAGTGCCTCGTAGAAGGCCCGGGCGCGCCGCAGGTCCTCGACGCCGAGGGTGAGCAGGCTGATGCGCTGTTCCATGCGGGAGAGGGCATCACGCCGTCAGCCGGAGGACGCGAAACGACACGTGAGGATTCGGGGCGGAACGGTGCCGGACGTGTTGACGGTGGTGACGGAAGCCGGGTGATGTTGACGCTGTCCAGTCAAGCCTCCGACGGAAGGCAGGCGTCCCCCACATGCCTGGCATCACCCCGTTTCGCCGCCCCCGGTACGCCGGCCGGCTGCTCACCACCGTGCTGGCGGCCGGAGCCCTCACGTTCGGCGCGACCGCGCACTCCGCACCGGCACCCGCCGCGGACTCCGACCGCGCACGCCCCGCGGCCGCGGCCACCTCACCCTTCACCGGACTGCCGGCCGAGCCGGCGCCCGTGCTCGCCGTGAAGGTCGACAACCACCGCGGCGCCCGGCCGCACACCGGCCTGGACCGCGCGGACATCGTCGTCGTCGAACAGGTCGAGGGCGGGCTCGGCCGTCTCATCGGCCTGTACGCGAGCGACGTGCCCGACGCGGTCGGCCCGGTGCGCAGCGCTCGCGACTACAACGTCGAGCAGCTCCGCATGTTCGACCGCCCGGCCCTCGCCTACTCCGGCGCGGCGGAGGGCGTCGAAGAGGTCATCCGCAACTCGCCGCTGTACGCGCTGTCGCACGACACCTTCCCCGCCGCCTACTACCGCGATGCGGAGGGCGAGGCGCCGCACAACCTCTACGTGCGTCCCGCCGACGTCCTGGCGGAGGCGCCGGGCGCGAGCCTGAGTGACGACATCGGCCTCCGGTTCGCCGACGAGGCACCGGAGGACGGCGTGCCCACCACGACCGCCGGTGTCGAGTACCCCGCATTTCGTGCGGACTTCACCTGGTCCGCGGAGGAGGAGAGGTGGCTCGCCTCCTTCGACGGCACGCCCGCCGAGACCGCGGACGGCGGTCGCCTGGGCGGCCGCACCGTGGTGATACAGGAGGTCGAGATGCGGCCCTCGGACGTCAATCCCGCCACGCCGTACATCGAGACCGTGGGGGAGGGGAGCGCCACCGTCCTGCGCGACGGCCGGGCTTACGAGACGACGTGGCAGCGCCCCGAGGCGACGTCGGGCACTGCGTTCGTCCGCCCGGACGGCGAGCGGATGCGGTTCGACCGCGGCCAGGTGTGGATCGTCTACAAGGAGGCGTGACCCGGGCACGGATCGCGGCATGGTTCCCCGGCCCGGCCGCCGACCGGCCCCCCCGGCGGCGGCCGGCCTCGTTCACGCGGCCTCGTTCACGCGGCCTCGTTCACGTGGTGTCGTTCACGCGGTGTCGTCCTCCAACAGCAGGAACGTGCTGCGGGCTGCGGTGCCGTCCGGACGGTGCCAGGGGGCGGAGACACGGGCGCGGGTGCCGGCCGGGCCGGCGGCGGGTTCGCCGTCGGGCAGGACGCGGGCCACGGTCAGCGTGCGGCGCGGCTGCCTCTGCGCGTCCTCGGTGCCGGTGCGCAGGACCACGCCGGTGCCTTGCGGCGGACGCTCGGCGACACCCGCAGCCTCCAGCCCGGCCGGCAGACCGTGCACCGGCCCGTGCACGGTGACGGCGGGGTCCGGGGTGTCGGACTCGCTCTGAGCCTGCGGCTCGGCGCGGCCCCGGAGGAGGGCCAGCACCTGGGCGACCAGCACCGGGTCGTGGACGCCGTCGTAGATCCAGCGTCGCCCCAGCACGCCGTGCTCGGAGGTGCCCAGCAGGGCGTGCTCGGCGCCGTCGAGCGGCGCACCTCGGTAGCTCAGCGGGAGGTGGTACGCCACAGGCCGCTCACCGGACGCGTCCGTGACCACCATGAACTCGATGCCCACCTCGCCGGCCGGGTCGTCGAGCCGGAATCCGCCCGCCTTGGCGAGTTCCGGCTGCCGGCCGCTCCCGGCGCCGGCATACCAGGGGCGGCCGGGCAGCCACGCGGCGACGAGTTCGAGTTTCGTGGGCGTCATCGTGGTCCTGTGAATGACAGACATGCCTGCTGAACCCCCGGCGTGCCGAGGGTGTTCCCGGCGTACGGCGGCGGGGCAAGCCGGGGCGGGCCGGTCGGGTGGACCGGTGTGGCGCCGGGGCGTTCTCCGGCGTGTCGGGGGGACGGGGCGGTTGAACGGGGCACTTCTTCCAGCGCTTTGCCGGGGCCGCGCTCACACCCCGTGAGGGCGGACCTCAGACGCCACTCTCCTGATGGAGGAAACGTGATCAAGCGCACCCCCCACACCGCCGCATCCGGGAAGCGCCGCCTGCTGGCGCGCGGCTCCGCCCTCGCGGCGGCGGCCACGCTGGCGCTGCCGGCCGCGGCGAGCGCGGACGCCCCCACCCCGCCGACCGTCGCCGAGTTCGCCCGTGCGAGCGAGGCGATCCTGCAGGCGGACGTCGCCGGCACGGCCTGGCACGTCGACGACCGGGCCGGCACCCTGGTGGTCACCGCGGACCGCACGGTGTCCGACAAGGAGATCGCCTCGCTCAAGGACGCCGTCGGCGCGCCGATGAGCGACGCGATGCGGGTCGAGCGCACCGAGGGAGAGTTCCGGCCGTACGCCTCGGGCGGTGACGCCGTCCACTCCGGACGGGCTCGCTGCTCGCTGGGCTTCAACGTGCGGAAGGGCAGCGAGTACTACTTCCTCACCGCCGGCCACTGCACCGAGTCGGTCACGCAGTGGGAGGACGGCTCCGGAAACGTGCTCGGCCGCACGACCGGCTCCAGCTTCCCGGGCGACGACTACGGCATCGTCCGGTACGACGACTCGGCCAGTGAGCCGCCCGGCACGGCGGGCTCCCAGGAGATCGACCGGGCCGGCACGGCGACGGTCGGCCTGCAGGTCGAGCGCCGCGGCAGCACGACCGGCACGCACGGCGGCCAGGTCACCGCCCTGGACGCCACCGTCAACTACGGCAACGGCGACATCGTGCGTGGCCTGATCCGTACGACCGTGTGCGCCGAGCCGGGGGACAGCGGCGGGCCGCTGTACGACGGGACCACGGCGCTCGGCCTGACCTCGGGCGGCAGCGGCGACTGCTCCGGCGGCAGCGCGACGACCTTCTTCCAGCCGGTCAACGAACCGCTCCAGCGGTACGGCGTGGAGGTCTACTGACACGTCCGGTCCGGCCGGTCCGGTCGGTCCGCACCCGTCAGCCGACCACTCGCCCCGTCCGCCGGGGCGAGTGGTCGGCGGACGGGCGGCGCAGCCGGGTGGGCCGGATACGCTGCACGCGCGACGGCCGCCCGCCCGCCGCCCGCCCTTCCCCGACGGAGGTAGCGCGCATGACGACCCGGCGACACGTGCTGACCTGGGAGGTCCCGGCCGGCGACGCCACCGGCTGGGAGTCCGCCTGGGTGGAGACGTCCGGCAGCGCCCTGCGTGCCCACGGGCGTGCCTTCGGCCTGCGCCCCGACCCGTACTGGCTCACCTATGAGCTGGAGACCGGCCCGGAGTGGGTGACCCGTACGATGCGCGTCACCGTGGAGGCCGAACACGCGGTGCGGCGCCTGGAGTTGCTCCGGGAGGAGGACGGGGTATGGAGCGCCGACGGCGAACCGCTGACCGGGCTCGGCGAGGCGCTGGACTGCGATCTGGGGCTGTGTCCGCTGACCAACACCATGCCGGTGCTGCGCCACCGGCTGCACGAACGGCCTGGAGACCGGTCGCTGGTGATGGCCTGGGTCTCGGTGCCGGACCTGGTCGTGCGGGCGTCGCGGCAGCACTACACGCACCTGGGGGAGTGGCCGGGGCGGTCACGGGTGCGGTTCGCGTCCGGCACCTTCCGCAGCGACGTGACGTTCGACCGGGACGGCTTCGTCGTCGACTACCCGCAAGTCGCCCGCCGCGTGTCGGCTGCCTGAACGGAACGGCGAGGCCGCCGGCACACCGCCGCCCCACGGTGGCGTGGAGCGCGGCGCCCCGTCCGGCCCGGGGTCGACCACGCGAGCGGAGGCGGGCGGCGCCTCGACGGAAGCGCCGCCCGCCGCCCCGCGCCCGTCAGCGGCAGGCGCCCGGTGAGGTCCGGCAGGCCCCCGCCACCGGCCGCCCGGTCGCCTCGTCGACGACTGTGACCCGCACCGCCAGCACCGGCGTGCCGTCGACCGTGGCCCGCGCGTCCAGGGCGAACAGCACGGACACCGGCCGTGCGTCACGTGCGCCGGTGTCGTGTGCGCCGGTGTAGTGCTGGAAGCGCCAGCCGTTGTCGTCCCAGCGGCCGGCAGCCCGGACCGTACGATCCCGGAGGCCGTCTCCCAGGCCAGCGAGCGCTCCAGGAGCTCCACGGTCGCCTCCACCGGCACGTGCGCCAGCGGGCTGGAACTGCGCCGGTGCAGGACGCTCCGCAGGAGACGGACCGGGCGGTGGCCATGTGCGCAGAGGGTGCGGGTTGCGACGGCGAACCGCGAGGTGGGGGTTGCGCCGCGTGGGGCGGGCAGTGCGGTCGAGCAACGCCATGATGCCGCGCGGTACGCGGCGCCGGAAGGGGGCGCGCACACCTGGAGTCGTGCCAAGCGGCGGAGCCCCCGGAACACCCAGGTCAGCCGAAGTGCAACGCGTCCGGCCCGAGTTCGGCGAGGGAGCGGTGCCCCGACAGGCCCAGCGTCAGGTCCAGGTCCGCGAGCAGGCAGCGCAGCACGTGCCGTACGCCCTCCTCGCCGCCGTGCGCCAGCCCGTACGCGTAGGAGCGGCCCACCAAGACCGCCCGCGCGCCGAGGGCGAGCGCCTTGAGCACGTCCGCGCCGGTCCGCACACCCGAGTCGAACAGCACCTCCAGCCGGTCCCCGGCTGCGGCGGCGACGGCGGGCAGCACGTCCAGCGAGGCCACGGCGCCGTCCACCTGCCGCCCGCCGTGGTTGGACACCACCACGCCGTCCATCCCCGCGTCGGCCGCCCGCCGCGCGTCGTCCGGGTGCTGCACACCCTTGAGGACGATCGGGCCGTCCCAGTGCTCGCGGAGAAACGGCAGCCGGTCCCAGGTCTTGTCCGTGCCCGTGAACATCGGCACCCAGCGCAGCACCGCCGCGATCACGTCCTCCTCCGGCGTCGTGGCCAGCCCGGCGCGGAAGGCCGGGTCGGAGAACGGGATCGCCGTGCCCACCCCGCGGATGAACGGCAGGTACGACCGGTCCAGGTCGTTCGGGCGCCAGGCCAGCGTCCAGGTGTCGAGCGTGACGACGAGGGTGGAGTAGCCGTGCGCGCGGGCACGTTCGAGGATGCTGACGCACACGTCGTCGTCGTTCGGCCAGTAGAGCTGAAACCAGCGCGGTCCCTCGCCGCTCGCCTCGGCGACCTCCTCCAGCGTGTGCGAGGAGGCGGTGGACAGCACGATCGGCACGCCCAGCCCGGCCGCGGCGCGGGCGGTGGCGAGCTCCCCGTCCGGGTGGACGATCGACTGCACGCCCACGGGTGCGAGCAGCACCGGCGCCGGGAGCCGCTGCCCGAGCACGGTCGTGCCCAGGTCGCGTGCGGTCGCCCCGGTCAGCATCCGCGGCACCAGGCGGTGCCGGGCGAACGCCTCCCGGTTCGCCCGTGCTGTCGCGCCGGAGCCCGCCGCCCCGGCGACGTACCAGAAGGGCCCGTCCTCCAGCCGCTCCCGCGCGGAGGACTCCAGCGCGGTCAGGTCGGTGGTGAAGGGCGGCAGCCGGTCCTCGAGCCCGTGCAGGTAGATCTCGTTCTGGTAGTCGCCGAAGCGGGGTGCGCTCACGTCGGGTCTCCCTCCACGCGCCGCCCCTCCGGGGCCCGGGCGCGTCCCGGTCGGTCGATGCGGGCCGCCGCACCGGACACGTACACCCGCGCGTCGCCGTCCCGCAGGTCGACGGTGAGCACGCCCGGCCGGCCCATGTCCTCACCCTGATGGAGAGTGAGGGTACTCCCCGCCGGTACGAGACCCAGCTCCCGTGCGTAGCCGCCGAACGCCGCAGCCGCGGCCCCGGTGGCCGGGTCCTCCACCACGCCGCCGACCGGGAACGGATCGCGCACGTGGAAGGTGTACGCGTCCGCGGGGTCGCGCCACACCAGCTGGAGGGTCGTCAGGTCCAGCCGCAGCATCAGCTCCTTGAGCCGTTCGAAGTCGTAGGTGAGGGCGGCGAGTCGGCCGCGCGTCGCGGCGGCCAGGACGAGGTGGCGTGCGCCGGCGAAGGCGATGCGAGGCGGAACGACCGGATCGAGGTCCGCCTCGGCCCAGTCCAGCGCGGCGAGCGCCTCCGCGAGATCCCCTGCGGCCACCGGTTCGCTGTGCGGCTCGACGCTGCTGAGCGTCGCGCGCAGGGCGCCGCCACCGCCGCCCTCGCCACCCCGTCCGGCGACCGTCACCGGGACCGGACCGACGGGAGTGGTGAACAGCATCGCGCCCGGCCCGTGCCGCTCGGCCAGCGCGACGGCCGCCGCGACGGTGGCGTGGCCGCAGAAGGGCACCTCGGCGAGCGGGCTGAAGTACCGCACCGCGTACGCCCGCCCGGCGTCCGCAGGACCCCCGTCCGCCGGGCGGGTGGGCGGCGGGGTGAGGAACGCGGTCTCCGAGTAGCCGACCTCGGCGGCGATCGCGAGCATGTCGGCGTCGGAGAGTGCGTCCGCGTCCAGCACGACACCGGCGGGGTTGCCACCGTCCGGGCTCTCGGAGAAGGCGGTGTAGCGCAGGACCTCGGCACCCCTGATCGTCGACATGATCGTTTCAACCGCCGGATCCGGCGCCGTATTCCGGCCGGACCGCCACCTCCCTCCGGGGCTTCCCGGTGTGGAACGCGTCACGCGCGGCCACCGGCGGTGCGCCGCACGCGGGGGCGCTGCGCGCACCGGCCGCTGCGGAGGAAGCGCGCCGGTACGCAGGTCGCCGCCGCGGATCGTTGCTGTTCAGGATGGTTTCCCACGGGGCCCGTGCACCGGTTCGTCCCGGCCGGACGGCCTGTGCCGGGCGGCGGAGTGGCGGCGAGGCTCCAGCCCGACGGACGACCGGGCGCCGAAACCGGCTGGGCCACCGGGGCGATCCCTGGGAGAATGTCTTCGCCGTTGACTTTCTCCTGGAGAGGTGCATGTCCGACTCCGGCCCCTCGATCCCGGCCGCTCCGCCCGCCACCCCACCCCCTGCCACCCCGGCTGTCCCCGCGCCCCGTACCGCGCCCGCCGCCCCGCCCGCCACCGAAGAGCCGAAGCTCACCCGCCGGCAGCGGGCGGGACTGCTGCTCACCCTCATCCTGGGCAGTCTCACCGCGCTCCCGGCGCTGTCGATGGACATGTACCTCCCGGCGCTCCCGGCGGTCGGCTCCGACCTGTCCACCCCGGCGGCGAGCGTCCAGCTCACGCTGACCACCTGCCTCCTCGGACTCGCCGTCGGCCAACTCGTCGTCGGGCCGATGAGCGACCAGTTCGGGCGTCGCCGGCCGCTCCTCATCGGCATGGGCGGATACGTGCTGGCCAGCGCCGCCTGCGCGTTCGCCCCCACCATCGGCACGCTCACCGGCTTCCGTCTCGTGCAGGGCCTCGCCGGGTCGGCCGGCATCGTCATCGCCCGCGCCGTCGTCCGCGACCTCTACGACGGCCTGGCCATGGCCCGTTTCTTCTCCACCCTGATGCTCATCGCCGGCACCGCGCCGATCCTCGCCCCCGTACTCGGCGGCCAGATCCTCCGCTTCACCGACTGGCGCGGCGTGTTCCTGGTCCTCACCGGCATCGGAACGCTGCTGATGCTGATCGTGGCCCGCAAGCTGCCCGAGACCCTGCCGACACGCGCACGCCACCGGGGCGGGGTGCCGGAGACGCTGCGCATCATGCGCGGCCTCTTCGCCGACCGCGTCTTCACCGGCTACCTGCTGGCCGGCAGCTTCGGCTTCGCCGCGCTGTTCGCCTACGTGGCCGCGTCGCCGTTCGTGGTGCAGGAGATCTACGGCGCCTCGCCGCAGACCTTCAGCATGCTGTTCATGGCCAACTCGATCGGCCTGGTGGCCGTCGGCCAGATCAACGGCAAGATCCTGGTGGGCCGGGTTTCGCTGGACCGGGTGATGGCCTTCGGACTCGCCCTCACCCTCCTCGCCGCGGTGGCGCTGCTGCTTCTTACCGCCGGCACCTTCGGCCCAGTCGGCCTGGTGCCGGTCGCCACCGGCCTGTTCGTGCTGATGTCCGGCATGGCGCTGATCCTGCCGAACGCCAACAGCCAGGCGCTGATGCGCGCCCCGCACGCCGCCGGGTCGGCGTCCGCGCTGCTCGGCACCTCGCAGTTCCTGGTCGGCGCCGTCGCCTCGCCCCTGGTCGGCATCGCGGGCGAGCACACGGCCGTGCCCATGGCGCTGGTGCAACTCGGCGCGCTGCTCGTGGCCGTCGGGGGTTTCCTGGGTTTGTGCAGACCGTGGCGTACGCGCGACTGAGGCCGGCCGCCTCGCCGGAACGGGCGGGGCTGCACGCCGCCCGGCTCGACGCCCTCGTCGCACACGTCGACGCCCTCCCCGGCCGCTGGTGCGCGGGGGTCGTCGTCCTCGCCGGCCGCGGACCGTACGTCGCCGTCGAACACGCCGCCGGCCGGGCCGTCCGGTACGCCTCCTGGGACCCGCACGCCGGACGCGGCGCCGAACTCCCGCGCCACCGCCAGGTGCCCGTCGGGACGGGCACGGTCTTCGACCTGGCCTCGCTCACCAAGCTGTTCACCGCGATCGCCGTCCTGCAGCAGATGGAACGGGGCACCGTCGACCTCGACACCGAGATCGACCGCTACGCCCGTCGCCACGCCGGGCGCGACGCCCCGGCGCGCGGCCTCACCCTGCGGCAGCTGCTGACCCACCGCTCCGGGCTGCGCCCGGAACTGCCGCTGTTCGCCTGCGCCACTCGCGCCGAGCGCATCGACGCGCTGTGGAACGAGGAGCCGCGGACCCGCCCCGGTACCGCCGTCGGCTACTCCGACCTCAACCTGCTCCTCGCCCAGCAGGTGCTGGAACTGACGACCGGCCGTGGTCTGGACGCGCTGCTGCACGAGGGCGTGCTGCACCCGCTGGGCATGGAGCACACCCGGTTCCGGCCGCCCCGGTCCTGGATTCCCCGGATCGCGGCGACCGAAGACCAGCGCACCCCGTGGGCCAAGCTCGACCGCGGCATGCTGCGCGGCGAGGTGCACGACGAGAACGCCCACGCCCTGGGCGGCGTCGCGGGGCACGCCGGCCTGTTCTCCACCGCCGGGGACCTCGCGGTGCTCTGCCGCACCCTGCTCAACGGCGGGGCGTACGGCACCGCGCGCATCCTGGCGCCGTCCTCGGTGGCGGCGCTGCTGGCCCCACCGGGGCTGGGCTTCGGCGTCGACCAGCCGTGGTTCATGGGCGAGTTGGCGGGGCCGCTGAGCGAGGGCCGCGCAGCCGGGC
Source organism: Streptomyces sp. RKND-216 (assembly GCF_004795255.1). Lineage (NCBI taxonomy): Bacteria > Bacillati > Actinomycetota > Actinomycetes > Kitasatosporales > Streptomycetaceae > Streptomyces > Streptomyces sp. RKND-216. The sequence continues at coordinate 4,605,012 of NZ_SSBQ01000002.1, forward strand.
ACACCGGCTTCACCGGCACCAGCCTGGTTTTGGACCCGGTCACCGACACTTTCCTCGTGCTGCTGGCCAACACCGTGCACCCGGTGCGCCGTCCCGCCGACAACGCCCCCCGCGCCCTGGCCGCGACGCACCTGGCGCGCGCCCTGCGCTGATGCGGTCCCGCGCTGCGGCATCCCCACCGGGGCGTCTCCGGAGCGCGGACAGCCCCGGAAAATCCCGCGACGGGCGCGCACCCGGCACCGCACGATGCGCGCCATGGAACGCAGCCGCATCAGTGCCCTCGCCCACGCGCACCACCCCATCGCCGCACCGCTCGCCGACGTCGTCGTGGCAGGGCTCCTGGAACGGGCGCTGCCACCCGGCGAGGGACGCGTGCTCGACCTCGGCTGCGGTCGGGCCACCTGGCTGCGTCGCGGCCTGGATCTGCGTCCCGCACTCCACGCGGTGGGCGTCGACCTGGACACGCAGACCCTGGAGCGTGCCCGCCGGGACGCGGCCGCCGACGGACTCGGCGACCGCCTCGCCCTGCACGCCGCCGACGCCCGGGACTTCGGCGCCGACCGGCCTTTCGACAGCGTGCTGTGCGTCGGCGCCACCCACACCTTCGGCGGCCTGCTGCCGACGCTCGCGGCCGCCCGCTGCCACCTGGCGCCGGGCGGCACGGTGCTCGTCGGCGACGGCTTCTGGGAACGCGAGCCCGACCGCAGCACCCTCGACGTCGGCTTCGCCGTGGACGAGTACGCCGACCTCGCCACCACCGTCGACCGCGTCACGGCCGCGGGCTGGACACCGGTGTACGGGCACACCAGCACGCCGGAGGAGTGGGACGACTACGAGTGGTCCTGGACCGGCAGTCTCGCCGCATGGGCCCTGGACAACGACGCCGAGGCCGCCCTGGAGGCCGCGACGCGGCATCGCGACGAGTGGCTGCACGGCTACCGCGGCACCCTCGGCTTCGTGACCCTGGTGCTGCGCCGCACGCGGCCGGACGACGAGCCGTCAAGCCACCGGTAGTCCTGCCGCCCGCCAGGCCTGGAAGCCTCCGCGCAGGTCCGCGACGTTCGTCAGGCCCAGTGTCTCCAGCGAGCGGACGGCGAGGCTGGACGCGTACCCCTCGTCGCAGAACACGACGACGGGCAGGTCCGGACCGGTGGCCTCGGGAAGCCGGTGCGGGCAGGTCGGGTCGAGCCGCCACTCCAGTTCATTCCGCTCCACGACGAGCGCGCCCGGCACCAGCCCGTCGCGGTCGCGGAGCGCGGCGTACCGGAGGTCGACCAGGAGCGCGCCGGCCCGGGCCGCTGCTGCGGCCTCCGCCGGGTCCACCCGGCGCATTCCGGCCCGCACGGAAGCCAGCAGTGCGTCGATCCTGCTCATGTCCACGCTCCGGGGTGTTCGACGTCGACCAGCCGCAGCAGTCCGCCGTGCGCCGCGAACCGGCGCATCGACGGCAGCGCGGGCGCGTAGAGGTGGAGCGAGACCGCGTGCACGGTACCGGTGCTGAGCACGTCGTGCACGTGGTGCCGGCCGAACGCCCGCCCGGCGCCGGCCGTGAGTACGCGCCGGTGCGGCCCGCCGGGCGGCAGCCGCACGGCGTCCGTCTCCCCGGAGGGTTCGGCGGCCGGGGTGTGCTCCTCCAGCAGCCCTTCGAGCACGGTGAAGGCGCCGCTCGCGCCGCCGTGGTCGTGCCAGCCGGTGCCCGTGCCGGGCGGCCAGCCGACGAGCCAGGCCTCGCAGCCGTCCGGGCCGTCGATCCGGGCCCAGGTCCGGGCGTCGGCCTCCAGGTGCAGCAGCGGGCGCACGGCGGGATCGCGTGCCAGCTCCTCGGCCCGGGCGAGGAGCCCGCGGCGGGACGAGGCCCCGGGCCCGGCCGGGTCCGGGTGGGGGCGCGACTGCGTGGGGGAGGTGAGCATCGGTGCTCCAGAGGGCCGGTCGTGCGAGCGGAAGGTGTGTGTCGGGGTGGCGGGTCCGGGATGCGGACTCGGTGTTGACGTGCTGGACTGTACCCTACTAATCCAGTAGGAAAACTAGGGAAATCATGGGTGCGCGTCGCGACCCCGGGGGACCCCCGGGGTCGCACTCGTCCGGAGAGAACCCGTGAGGCCCCGCTGCATGCACCTGTCCGTAGAGCTGCCCGCCGCGACGACCGCCGTATCCGCCGATCCGCCGTCACGCTCGGCCGCCTCGCCGAACGCGGCAAGAGGTCATGGGCGGGGCGGCTACCGGTACGCCCTCATCAGCGCGTCGGCGAGGGCGGCGGCCTGCACGCGAATCTCCGGGATGGCGGTGGTCTCCCACAACTCGCCGCGCCTGGGTGCTCCGAGGGTGTGGAGTGCGCGCGACGCCGTGCCGTGCTCGTCCAGCAGCCGTCCCTCCGCGGTCGCCACGCCGAGGCCGAGCGGCCCGGGCACGGCCAGCCCGGAGTCCAGCAGGGAGCGCCACAGCGATCCCGGCGCCGCGTCCGTCTCCGAACCCGGACCGGTGCAGTCCACCACCCAGCCGGTCGCCAGCCGGGTGCCGTCACTCAGGACGGTGGCGAACCTGCCGGTCCCCAGCGGGCGTACCGAGGAGATCCGTCCGGAGTGCCGCCGCAACCCGCCGGTGGCCTCCAGCTGTTGCACGGCGCGCGCGGTCGCCGGGGGCATGCGGTGCCGGAGGGTGTTCCAACGGGTCATGCCGTGCGCCATCAGCTCCGCCTTCTCCGCTTCGCGGAGGCCCTGCCAGACCCGCGAGACCACCGGCCGCAGACCGTCCATGGCCGGGCGCCAGTCGCCCGACTCCCGCCGCTGACCGGCGAGATGACGGGCCACGGCGGCGCGCAGCCGTCCCGGGGAGCGTTCCGCCGTCAGCCCGGGTGGGCAGGGGGCGGGCGGCAGCGGCACGTCCGCGTGCCGGGCGGGCAGCAGACCGGTGCGGGAGACGGCGTGCACCGTGCGGCCGGGACGTGCGAGCGTCATCGCGAGGTCGACGGCGGTCAGGCCCGCGCCGACCAGCAGCACGTCGTCGCGGCCCGCCGCGACGGCATCCAGCGCGCCGGTCTCCCACGGCCGGGCCAGGAATCCAGGCGCCTCCCGGAGTTCCTGGGGAATCCAGCCGCCGCCCTCGGCCGGTCCGGTCGCCAGCACCACCCGGTCGGCATGGAGCAGGCGACCGTCGGCCAACAGCAGAGTGGCTCTCCCGGCGGGGTCCGGCCAGTCGCACCGCACCGCCTCCGCCCGCAGGCGTCGTACGCGCACGGTCTCCCGCGCACCGATCACCGCACGGCCCAGCGTGTCGCCCAGGTAGGAGCCGAACCGGTAGCGGGAGACGAAGTCCCCGTCTTCGACCTGCTCGTCGTGCCGGCACAGCCAGCGCCGAAAGTGCCCCGGATCATCGGGACGGCAACTCATCGCGCCTACCGGCGTGTTGAGTAGATGACGCGGATCGCGGCTGCCGTACGCCGTGCCGCGGCCCGCCTCCGGTGCGGGATCGACCAGCATCAGGTCGAGCGGCTGTCCGGCGCGCACCGCGGCGTCGCACGCGTGCAGCGCGACAAGCGCGCCCGCCGCTCCCGCGCCGACGATCACCACGACGGGCCGCACCGGTGAGACCTCCACCCGGAACCTCCTTGGGCTATTCCCGGCCAAGCAGACCGGAAAACTAGGGAAGCTCACTCTAACCCGCCTCCCCGCTCCCGGAAAACCGCTGTCCCGCCCAAGCCGGCGCTGCGTATAGCCGAGCTGGGCGACATGTACCGCTCCGAACCCTCCGGGGTGCTGGGCGGTCTGATCCGCGTGCGGGTCATCCGGCTCAACGACGCACACGTCTTCTGCACCCTGGGCCAGGTCGCGGCGGAGATCCGCGTCGCGCTGGAGATGATTCGCCGGGCCCACCGCGCCATGGGGATCGTCCCCACCCGCCACCGCCTCTCCCTCCCGGGCGCGGGCGGGAAGTACGTCGCCGGCCCGGAGCGCGGCACCCTCGGGGTCCGCGTCCGGCGGGCCCGCCACGTGCCGTATCAGGCGGTGGTCGGCCCGCGGGAGGCGGGCGTCGGCCGCGCCGCCCTCCGGCTGCGGGGCGGTCGCAGGCTCGCGGCCATGCCGTCCCGCGACCTGCTCGCCGGCATCGGCGCACACGTCGCCGCCCGCAGAGCAGAAGCCCTGTGGGAGGGGGCATGGCGCCGCGTAAACTCGCCGGATGGCGAAGTACTACGACGTGCACCCCGAGAACCCTCAGCCGCGCAGCATCGGCCAGGTCGTGGAGGCCGTCCGGTCCGATGCCCTCGTCGCGTATCCCACGGACTCCTGCTACGCGCTGGGCTGCCGGCTGGGCAGCGCCGACGGCATCGCCCGCATCCGGTCGATCCGGAATCTGGACGACCGCCACCACTTCACCCTGGTGTGCCGCGACTTCGCCCAGCTGGGCCAGTTCGTGCACATCGACAACGACGTCTTCCGTGCGATCAAGGGCGCGACCCCCGGCAGCTACACCTTCATCCTCCCCGCGACCAAGGAGGTGCCGCGCCGGCTGCTGCACCCGAAGAAGAAGACGGTCGGCGTGCGCATCCCCGACCACGTCGTCGCGCAGGCGCTGCTGGCCGAGCTCGGTGAGCCGCTGCTCTCCAGCACTCTGCTGCTCCCCGACGAGGAGGAGCCCATGACGCAGGGCTGGGAGATTAAGGACCGGCTCGACCACGTGGTGGACGCGGTGATCGACTCGGGCGACTGCGGCACCGAACCCACCACGGTCATCGACTTCTCCGGCGGGGACGCGGAGATCGTGCGCCACGGAGCGGGCTCCACCGAACGCTTCGAGTGATCATCCACGGCAGCACCCCGTACCCGCGCACCCCGTACACTGCCACGGTGCAACAGGCCAGCTCACCGGGGACCGCGGAGTCGCTGAGGGTCGCACTCGACGCGCTCGTCGACGGGCTGCCGCCCCGGCGGGCGACATCGGCCGTGGAGCGTCTGATCGGCCACTACCGCGGCGCCACCCCCACCCACGCGCCCATCCTCCGCGACCGCGCGGACGTCGTGGCGTACGCCGCGTACCGGATGCCCGCCACGTACGAGGCCGTCGCGGCGGCGCTGCGGGCCCTGGCCGTACGCGTCCCCGGCTGGTCGCCGGAGTCACACCTGGACCTGGGCGGCGGTACCGGCGCGGCGGTGTGGGCCGCCGACGCCGTCTGGGGCGACGGCCCGCCGGGCGGCCCCACGCGTGGCACGACCGTGCTCGACTGGTCCGAACCCGCCCTCGCCCTGGGACGGGACCTCGCGGCGCAGCGCGGTTCCGCCGCGCCGGCCGCCGCCGAGTGGCGGCGGCAGCGGCTCGCCGGGGACGCCGCGCTGCCTCCGGCCGACCTGGTCAGCGTCGGCTATGTACTCAACGAACTGGCCGAGGCCGACCGCGGCGCCGTCATCGAGGCGGCCGCCCGGGCGGCCCGGGGAGCGGTCCTGGTCGTCGAACCGGGCACCCCCGACGGCTACGCCCGGATGATCGAAGCCCGCGGCCGGCTGGTGGCGGCCGGGCTGACCGTCCTGGCGCCCTGCCCGCACAGCGGGCGCTGCCCGATCGTGCCCGGCGAGGACTGGTGCCACTTCGCCGCTCGCGTCAGCCGCTCCTCGCTCCACCGCCGGGTCAAGGGCGGCACCCTTCCCTACGAGGACGAGAAGTTCGCCTACGTCGCGGCCGTGACCCCCGGGCTGCTCGCCGGGGGCGCAGGGGGCCCGGCTTCCGCCCGCATCGTGCGGAAGCCGCAGATCCGCAAGGGGCAGGTGCTGCTCGATCTGTGCACCGAGGGCGAGGGCTTGTGTCGGACGACGGTCAGCAAGCGGCATGGCGCGGACTACCGCGCCGCCCGCAACGCCGACTGGGGCGACGCCTGGCCCCCTCCCGGCCCGACCGGATAGGTGTGTTGCAGTTGACGGAGAAGTGAGGCTGGGTGTGCCCGGCCCTGGATGCGGCGGCCGTGCATCATGAGCCGTCGGCTGTCGGGTGCCGTGCCCGTGTGGGGCTTCAGCTTCCTGACGCCGTCGGGGGATTCGCGGTGCCGTTGCACTTTTCGGGTCCGGCGGCGTGTGCAGCCGCCATGCCGCAGGCGATCATCTCCCATTCAAGCTTGAGAGTGTAGAGGTGATCGTTTGTTCGGTAGTCGATCCAGGCGCGATCGATGATGCCTCCGGGCTCGCCCACTTTCATGGCGAACAGTAGTTCGGTGAAGCCGGATGTCGACCTGTCCTCGTCCGCGCAGCTCTGGGTGATGCGGGTGCCGGGGCCGGCTTTCTCAAAGCGGCCGGGAAGTCGTCCATCCGGCAGGTCGGGAGGTTCGCCGATGGCACCACCGAGGGGTCCGACCGCCGGGTCGGCGGCTCGGGTCTTACCTGACACGGTGCGCAGCATCAGGTGGACGTCGAGGGGCTTGACCGTGGTGTGGTAGCGGATGTCTTCGATTTCGATGACCGAGCCGGTGGTGGAGCAGAGCACGTAGCTGCCGAAGGTGCCCGTCCATGGCGCTCGCTTGGGTGCGTACATGGAGCTGGCGCCCTGCTGCGTGTGGGACTGGAGGGGGCCCTGTCCGGCCAGGTGCTCTCTTCGGTGGGCCTCGAAGGGGGAGCCGGCGACGGCGAGGTAGGCGACGATCGCGGCTGTGATCAGAGCAGCGGCGGTGAGCAGCGGACGAGCGGCGAGTGCCCGCCGCGCGGGGACGGCGGGCACTTCGTGGGGTTCGGGGTTCACAGTTCTTCTTCGATGCGGTTGTAGTGCTGCTGGACCTTGGGGGCGTAGGCGGGCTTGTCGCTGTTGCCGCACAGGGAGTCGTGGTGGCGGTCATCTTGTAGCTGAGGGGCGACTTCGATGTGTAGGCCCGCTGGGTGCTCATGTCGATGCCAGCCGCACCCGGAATCGGGCGTTCTCCAGCGTCACAGCCTTGTTGACCTGGCCGTTCAGCGCTCCCATACCGTTCACGTCTGCCGCCGTGGCCGCCGCCGGAGCGAGCAGGCCCAGCAACTACGATTCCCGGAGCGGCCGCAAGAGTAGATCTCGCACTGGCCGGGTCGATACACCTAGCGGCACCTTCCCGGGCTGCCCACCGCCGAGGGACCGTGCCGCCCTCCTGCCGCCGTGTCCGCCCCCGCGCCGGTGTTCCCGTACAGAGCCCTCTCTGCTCCTGCATGAGCGGCCGCCGAGCGGAAACACGGGACTGTGCCGACCAGGGGCCTCCCGGCCGGCACAGTCCCGGCCGCGCATGCACCTTTCCGACGCACGACCCGGCCGTGACGCACGCGACGGAGAAGGAGAGCAGAGACCGGTGTCCCATGACCGAGCCGCTGTCGGCACCCGCGGGGCCGCGCCGCCCGACCGCCTGAGCCGCGTCCGCCAGTGGTTGACGCGCGCCTCGTCCGCAGGCAGCCACGAGCGCAACACCCTGCTGCTCGTGGCGAAGAGCACCGTCGCCGCGTGCGTGGGCTGGGTGATCGCCCACCGCCTGATGCACGCTCAGTTCCCCGCCTTCGCGCCGTTCTCCGCGGTGCTGATGATGCAGGTCACCGTCTACCAGTCCGTGTCCCAGGCGCTGCGCTATGTGGGAGCGGTGGTGGTCGGGGTCGCCCTGCAGGGGGTGCTGGGGTTCGTGGCGGGACCGGACCTGGCGACCTTCGCCCTCGTCGCGTTCATCGCCCTGGTGATCGGCCGCTGGCGGCCCCTCGGCACGCAGGGCGGGCAGGTCGTCACGGCCGCCTTCTTCGCCTTCTCCGCCTTCCTGTCCGCCGGCTCCAGTGGCGAGCGCCTGTCCCTGCTGGGCGAGATCGTTCTCCTGGTCCTGGTCGGGTGCGCCGTGGGTGTGCTGGTCAACGTGGTCCTGGTGCCGCCGCTGCGGTACCGCAGCGCGGAGTACGGGGTCCGCTCCCTTGCGCACAGCCTCTGCGACCTGCTGAGCGATATGTTCGCCGCGCTGCAGGAGAACAGCCTGGAGGAGGAGCGCACCCGCCAGTGGCGTCATCGGGCCGGCGACCTGCGCTCCAGCGTGGACCAGGCCAGGTCGTCCGTGGAGACCGCCTACGAGAGCCTCTTCTACAATCCGCGCCGCCTGCTGCCCGGCCGGCGGATGACAGCGGACTTCAGCGGTTACCGCGCGGTGATCGACGGCCTGGAGCGGGTGGCGCACCAGGTCGCCTCCATGACCCGCAGCCTCGACCAGTGGCGGGAGAGCGAAGGGGAGCGGGGCCGGGGGGGCCACGGCCGGTTCGTCCAGGTGTACGGGGACTTCCTGTCCTCCGCCGCGACGATCGCGCGGCTGCTGAGCGAGGTGGACGAGGACCGGCTGCAGGACCAGGCCACGAAGCTGTGCCAGGCCGCCGGATCGGCTCAGGACAGCAGGAAGCGGCTCGCCGACCTCGGCGACCGCGAGCAGCTGCCCGCGGAGGACCTGCACCACCCCTACGGCGTGCTCCTGCTGGAGGCGGACCGCCTGATGGTCGAGTTCCAGCACACCTGCGACGTGCTCCAGGACGCCGTGGACCGGCACACCGCGACCCGCGCCGCGCCGTGACGGCGGGGCACGCGGACGCGGTGTGCCGGTCCACGCCGGGGTGCGTGCCCGTACGGGCACGCACCCCTGGTCCGTTCCTCAGTCCGCCGGGCGCAGCTCCGCCGTGCAGCACTTGACGCTGCCGCCGCCCTTCAGCAGCTCTCCGAGGTCGATGCCGATCGGCTCGTAGCCGCGCTCCCGCAGCGGCTCGAACAGCCCGGTCGCCGCCTGCGGGACCAGCACGTGGTGGCCGTCGCTGACGCAGTTCAGGCCGAACGCGCGGGCGTCCGCCTCGCTCGCGATCAGCGCGTCCGGGAAGAGCCGTTCCAGAACGGCTCGGCTGCCGCGCGAGAACGCGTCGGGGTAGTACATGACCTCCCCGTCGACACCGTCGTCCAGCACGCACAGCGCGGTGTCCAGGTGGTAGAAGTGCGGGTCCACCAGGTCCAGCCCGATCACCGGGCGGCCGAAGAACTCCTGCACCTCGCCGTGCGAGAGCGGGCTGCTGCGGAAGCCGCGCCCGGCGAGCAGCCAGGACGCGGTGACGGCGAAGTCGCCCTCGCCCTCGTTGATGTGCTCCGGCTCGCGGACGTCCGCGAAGCCGTGTTCCCGGTACCACTCGGCGTGCGCCGCCGCCTCCGGCGCGCGCTCCGGGTGCGCGAAGCGCGCCCCCAGCACCCGGCCGTCGACGACCGTGGCGCCGTTCGCGGCGTACACCATGTCCGGCAGGTCGGGGTCGGGGGTCAGCTCCTCGACCGTGTGGCCCAGGGCCCGGTAGCGGTCCCGCAGGTCCTCCCACTGGGCGACGGCCAGCGGCAGGTCCACCGGTTTCCCTGGGTCCATCCAGGGGTTGATGGAGTACGTGACGCGGAAGTGCTCGGGTGGGCACATCAGGTAGCGACGCGCTTTGAACAACTCTTGCTCCTCACGGGATCGCCGTGCACTGGTGAGGCCATGGTCCACTCCCAGCGGGCTTCCTGCGAGTGTCGCGCACGGTCTTTACGGGGATTCCCACCCCCTCCGTCACGGAAGGCGTCCTCCCCTGTGGTGGAGTATCGCGCTTCCGGCCGCCGCGCGCCCGCTCGTCCCGCTGTGCAACGCCCCGCACGGGGGCCGTGGCCCGACCCCTGTGCGCACGGACCGGGGCGAAGAGGCAGGATGGGGGCAGGTGTCCGCGGTGCGAGGGAACAGCCCGGCGCCGTGATCCACGGATTCCGCGTCACGGCGGTGCGGCACTGCGTACCCTCGTCGGTGAGGCGGGTCCGCGGGTCCGCACGGGGTGACCCGGCGCCACGGCCGATGGTCGCGTGAGTGAGGCGGTAGATGGAACGCGAGAGCAGGTTCTCCCAGTGGCTGCGACGGCGTGCCCGCAACGGGGCCCGCTCCGGTCCGGATGCCGCCCGCGCCCGTGCCGAACTGCTCCTGCGCGCCGCCGAGGCCGGGTTCCCGCTCGCTCCGGCGGCGCACCCGTCGGGGTACGGCTGTTCGTGTGTACGCATCGGCTGCCCCACGCCCGGCCGGCACCCCGTGTCGTTCGCCTGGCAGACGCAGGCGACCACCGACCCGGAGCAGATCGAACGCTGGGCGGAGACGCAGCCGCAGGCCAACTTCGTCACCGCCACCGGCCGTACCCATGACGTGCTGGACGTGCCGGTGGAGGCCGGCCGCATGGCGCTGGAGAGTCTCGACGAGCAGGGCGACGACGCCGCGGCCGGGCCGGTGGCGCTCTCCGACGGGGAGCGGATGCTGTTCTTCACCGCGACCCGCGGCACCCCGGACGACGAGGACGAGTGGTGGCCGTGCGAGCTGGACTGCCACCCGGAGACCATGGACGAGCATCCGGGCCTGCGCTGGCACTGCCGTGGCAGCTACGTCCTGGTGCCGCCCGCGACGCTGCCCGGCGACCGGCCGTACGCGGACGTGCGCTGGCTGCGGCCGCCGGTGCCGGGGGAGGCGCTGCCCGAGCCGCTGACGCTGCTGGAGACGCTCACCGACGCCTGCGCCGTGCACGCGGGTGGCCGTCGGGACCACGAACCGGCCGCGCCTTGGCCGTCCCGCTGAGGGCCGGCGGGCCGCCGAGCCGACGCCGGGTACGCGGGGCCGCCGCGCGGGCGTCAGAAGCCCGTCAGGACCCCTTGACCTCGGTCAGCCCGGTCACCCGGCTGAGGAACTCCACGTCGCCGCCGTCCGCCGCCGTCGGCACCAGCACGGCCTGCTCCGACACCCGTACGTACGTCACCGACTGCTTCGCCTCGCCCTCCATCAGGGCCTCGACGTAGGGGTCGTCGACCTTGGGGGAGTAGCCCTTCGAGGCGGTCTGCTTCATGTAGTGCTCCGAAGCGAAGAACACCACCGCGCCGCCGTCCTCGGTGCGCAGCGCGAAAGGCGTGAACCGCGGCGGCTGGACGGGCAGGTCCGCCCATTCGGTGCGGACCCGGGGCTGCTCGGCGTTCTTCGCCCGCTCCTCCCGCCAGGCGCTGGTGTGCGGCCCGGCCGCCCAGCCCTCGCCGCCCTCCTGCAGGTAGGTGGTGTAGCTCTTGCTGGCCTTCTCCGGCGGCACGGCGAGCTTCTCGGCACCGGGCTCCCCGCCCGGTCCGCCGCCGACCGGCACGTCCTGCACGTGGCCGTCCCCGTCCGTCGCGAACTCGGGGGTCTCCTCCTCGGACAGGACGGCCAGGTAGGTGGCCAGCCACGGCTCGTCGATGCCGTCGCGCTGGAACACCAGGTACCAGCGGCTGCCGTTGCCGCGGTTGCTGGCGGTGTCGGCGACGAAGGACTTGGGCCAGCCGGCCTGCTCCGGGATGAGGAACCGCGGGTCGGTCAGTTCCAGCGGGCTGAAGTCCTCGTTGCCCTGCCGGTGGACCTCGTCACGGGCGCGCAGGCCGGCCTGGTCTATCGCGCCGAGGGCGCCGCCCTCGATCGTCTTGTTCAGCTCGGCGTCGAAGGTGCGGTTGGCCTTGTTGTTGACCTCGATGAACCTGTCCAGGACCTTCCTGGCCTCGGACGTGCTGATCGCGGGCACCACGGCGGTCTCACCGTGCACCGTGATACATCCCGACAGCGTCGCCGCCAGTACCGTCGCGGTCGTCGCCGCCGTCAGCAACCGGGACCTCATCCTGGATTCCTCCCCTTGACCGCCTTCGCAGCACCGCACCCTACCGTTGTCATCGCGCGCGCCCGCGCGCGGCCCGGACACGCGTGCGCACGGCGACGGGGCCGGTCAGGCGCGGCCGTGCACCTGCTGCGAGCGGCGGGAGAGGGAGTCGACGACGACGGCGGCGAGCAGCACCCCGCCGGTCACCATGAACTGCACCGAGCCCTGGATGCCGAGCAGCGCCATGCCGGACGCCACGGACTGGATGACGAGCATGCCGAGCAGCGCGGACCACGGCGTGCCGTGGCCGCCGTACAGGCTGGTGCCGCCGATGACGGCGGCGGCGATGGCGTTGATCAGCAGCGTGCCCGAGCCGGAGGTCTGGCTCGCGGAGGTGATGCGCGAGGCCAGCATCAGGCCGCCGAGCGAGGCCATGGTCGAGGACACGACGAACACCGAGATGCGGACCGTGCTCACCCGCACGCCCACCCTGCGGGCCGCCTCGATGCCGCCGCCCAGCGCGAGCACCCGCCTGCCGTAGCCCGTCCGGCGCACCACAAAGTCCATCAGGGCGAGCACCACCACCAGGATGAGCAGCGCGAGCGGCAGCCCCTGGAACATGTTGAGCACGTACGCGGCTGCGAACGCGACCGCCGCCAGCAGGCCCGTGCGGACCAGTACCTCGTTCAGCGGACGCAGCGGCAGTCCCACGGTGAGGCGCCGCCTGCGGTCCAGCCAGGCGCCGAGGAAGTACAGCCCGGTGCCGACGGCGGCCAGCGCGTAGGCGGCGGCCACCTCCTCGAAGTAGGTGCTGCTGAGCATGGCGACCATGCCCTCGTCGTCGATGTTGACGGTGCCGCTGCGCCCCAGCACGAACAGCATCAGGCCGTTCCAGGCGAGCAGCCCGGCCAGCGTCACCACGAAGGCGGGCACCCCCACCTTGGCGATGAAGAAGCCGTGCACCAGGCCGATGGCCGCCCCGCACAGAGCCGCCGAAAGGAACGCCAGCCACTCCGGGAACCCCTGCTGCACGTTCAGCACGGCGAACAGCGCGGCGCCCAGGCCGCTGACCGAACCGACCGACAGGTCGATCTCGCCGACCAGCAGGACGAAGACGATGCCCGCCGCGATCAGCCCGGTGCCGACGATGTCCACGCCCAGGTTGGAGAGGTTGCGGGCGGAGAGGAAGTTCGAGTTGAGGCTCTGGCAGACGATCCAGATGACCACCAGACCGATCAGCGCGGGAACGAAGCCGAGTTCGCCCCCGGCGATCCGGGTCTGGTAGCCCTCGACCCAGCCCTTGGAGGTCCTGCCGGGCCTGCTCACCAGTCCGCCTCCCCGGGATGCCGGATGTCGCGGGTGACGGCGTCCCCGCTCGCTCCCGTGATGGCGGAGATGATCTGTTCCTGGGACGCGGTGGTGACGTCGAAGAGGCCGTTGTTGCGACCCAGCCGCAGCACCGCCACCTCGTCGGCCACCGCCTTAACGTCGCCCATGTTGTGGCTGACCAGCAGCACACCGGCGCCGCGGTCCCGCAGCCGGTCGATGAGGTCCAGCACCTGTGTGGTCTGCTGAACGCCCAGCGCGGCCGTGGGCTCGTCGAGCAACAGCAGCTTCGGCCCGCCGAGGAACGAACGGGAGATGGCGACCGTCTGCCGCTGGCCGCCGGACAGCGACGCCACCGGCACGCGCAGGTCGGGGATGCGGATGGACAGGGTGTCCAGCAGGTCCCGGGCGCGGCGCTCCATCTCCACCTCGTCCAGGATTCCGAACCGCCGGATCTCCCGGCCGAGGAAGAGGTTGGCGACGACGTCCAGGTTGTCGCACAGCGCCAGGTCCTGGTAGACGGTCGCGATGCCGAGGTGCTGGGCGTCCTGCGGGCGCCGGATGTGCACCGCCCGGCCCTGCCACTCGACGATCCCGCGGTCGGCCGGCCCCACTCCCGAGATCACCTTCACCAGGGTCGACTTGCCCGCGCCGTTGTCGCCGACCAGTGCCACCACCTTCCCCGCCTCGATCTCCAGCACCACGTCCCGGAGGGCGTGCACGGCAGCGAACTGTTTGGAGACGCCACGCAGCGACAGCAGCGGCAGGGGGGACACGGCGCACCACTCCTCTCCCTGCCGATTAGCCGACGAGCCCGGCCCTCTCGCAAGCCGACACGAACTTCGGCGTACAGATCTCCTCGATCGTGTACATCCCGCGCTTCACGACCGTCTCCTCGATGTTGTCGGCCGTGACCGGGATCGGGTTGAGCAGCACCGCGGGCACGTCCTTCGCGGAGCCGGTGTCGACCGTCGCCCCCGCCAGTGCGCCCAAGGGCTCGCCGTGGGCCAGCGCCAGGGCCATCTCCGCCGCCGCCAGGGTCTCCGGCCCGAAGGGCTTGTAGACCGTCATCGTCTGCTCGCCCTCCACGATGTCCTGGATGGCCGACAGCTCGGCGTCCTGGCCCGTCAGGGGCGGCAGCGGTTCGACGTTCTGCGCCTTGAGGGCGGCGATGACGCCGGAGGCCAGGGCGTCGTTCGCCGCGTACACGCCGTCGATGCCGCCTGGGCCCAGCGCGGCGATCGCGCCGGACATGTTCTGGTTGGCGTTCAGCGGGCTCCACTGCGGGGTGTCGTATGCCTTCGCGATCTCCACCTCGCCCTCCAGCACCGCGAGGGCGCCCTCCTCGAACGCCGCCGTGTTCGGGTCCGTGGGGTCGCCGTTCATCATCACGACCCGCGCCTCGCCCGGTGGCTCGTCCATCGCCGCGAGGAGCGCCTCGCCCTGGAGCCGGCCGACCTCGTCCCCGTCGAAGGACACGAACCCGGAGATGGGTCCTTCCGCCAGCCGGTCGTAGGACAGCACCGGGATGCCGGCGTCGGCCGCCTGCTTGACGGAGGAACTGAGCGCGCGGAAGTCGACCGGGGTGAGGACCAGCACGTCCACCCCCTCGGTGATCATGGTGTCGACCTGCTGTTGCTGGGTGCCCACGTTGCCGCGGGCGTTGGCGTACTCCATCCGGCACTCGGGGCAGATGTGCTTCAGCTGCCGGGCGATCAGCGGCCGGTCGAATCCCTCCCAGCGGCCGGTGACGGCGTCCGGGAGCAGCAGCCCGACGGTGGTGACGCCGTCGGCCGGGGGCATCGCGGAGCCGTCGGACTGGGCGGCCGTGCCGCATGCGGGGACGGCGAGCGCCAGGCAGGCGGCGGCAGCGGCGAGGAGGCGCCGGGCCCGTGTGCGGACAGGTGAGCGGAACGGGGGGCGCGAACGGGTCGGCACCGACCTCACCACGCTTCCGCCGGGGGGCCGGCGAGGCGGTCGCCTTCCCCCGGTTCGCGGGGCGGCACCGGGACCTCGGCCCACACCTGCTTGCCGCCGCCCACCGGCACCGAGCCCCAGGCCGTGGACACCGCCTCGACCAGCAGGATGCCACGTCCACCCGTCGCCTCCCAGTCCACGATGACCGGCTTGGCGGGCGCCCGCGGCGAGGAGTCGGTCACCGCCACCCGCAGCCGGTCCCCGGACAGCATCAGGTCCAGACGCGCGGCGCCCTGGGTGTGCAGCAGCGCGTTGGTGACCAGTTCCGAAACCACCAGCAGCGCCACGTCCGCCTCGTCGGCCAGACCCCAGGAACGCAGCGTGCGTGCGGTGAAGCGGCGCGCGTGCAGCACGGCGTCGGGCAGCCGCCACACCGACCAGCCCGCCCGGATCGGGCGGGACGCCATGCCGTCGAACCGCAGCAGCAGCAGCGCCGCGTCGTCCTCCCGCCGGGTGACGCCGCCCACCACGTCGTCCGCCATCCGCTCCGCCGCGGCCGGGTCGGCGGCGGCCAGCAGGTCGCGCACCCGGCCCATCCCCTCGTCCAGGTCGAGGCGCTTGGACTCGACCAGGCCGTCCGTCAGGAGGGCCAGGACCGTGCCGGGAGCGAGGCCGAGGGTGGTCAGGGGGTACTCGGCGTCCGGCAGCACGCCCAGCGGTGGACCGCCCTCCGACGCCACTTCTTCCGTGCCGCCCTCCGGGAGCCGCAGCACCGGCGGGATGTGTCCGGCCCGCACCACCCAGGCGTGCCCCTCCTCCAGGTCGAGTTCGACGTAGGTGCAGGTGGCGAAGAGGTCGGTCTCCATGGAGACGAGCAGCCGGTTGGTGTGCGAGACGACGATGTCCGCCGGGTGCCCCTCGGCCGCGTACGCCCGGATGGCCGTGCGCAGCTGCCCCATGAGGGTGGCCGCCGCTGCGCTGTGGCCCTGCACGTCCCCGATGACCAGCGCCACGCGGCCCTCGGCCAGCGGGATGACGTCGTACCAGTCGCCCCCGACCTCCAGCCCCATCATCGAGGGCAGATAACGGGCCACCGCCAGCGCGCCCGGCAGGTCCGGCAGCCGGCGCGGCAGCAGGCTGCGCTGCAGCGTCGTGGCCAGCTCGTGCTCCGCGTCCAGCGCATGCGCCCGTTTCAGCGCCTGCCCCACCAGACCGGCCGTCGCAGTCAGCAGCGAACGTTCCTCCGCGCCGAAGGCGTGTGGCGCGTCCCACCCCACGAAGCACGCCCCCACCACCTGACCGTCGGCCGGCAACGGCAGCACGGCCAGGCCCCCCGGGCCCACGCCGGCGAGCGCAGGCTCCTGCACGGTGCCCGGCTCCCACAGGCTGGCCCGCCCCTCGCTGAGCGCGGCGTCCAACGTCGGCAGCACCCGGGCCGGTGTCCCCGGCGACCCCGCGTGCCAGCCCTCCGGCCATCCCCCCGGTCCCGGCGGGTCCAGCCCGACGACCGCGAGGCGGTCACCGGCCAGCTCCGCCAGCGCCACCCGCGCGGCACCCAGCGGCTCCCGCAGCGAGTCCACCACCGCGTGGCTCACGTCCCCGACCGTCACCGCGGTGGCCAGCGCGGCGGACAGCTGCTGCAGCCGGGACACGTCGTCGCCCCCGGGACGCAGGAACGAGGAGTCCGCGACCACACCCAGCAGCCGCTCCCGCCCGCCGTCCCCGCCCGGGCCCCCCTCCTCGTCGGGCAGCACCCGCGCCCGCAGCCGCAGCCAGCGCAGCTCCCCGGACGGTCGCCGCACCCGGAACTCCAAGTCCCGGCCGCGCCCGTACGATGTCGGGTCCGGCTTCACCACCGTCATGAGCGCGGGCAGGTCGTCCGGCACGGTGTACGCCAGCAGCGTCTCGAGCCTGGCGTCGAACTCCTCCGGATCGAGATCCACCAGTTCCAGGGCGCACGGGTCGGCGTCGATCCGGCCGGTGCCCAGGTGCAGCGTGAACGTGCCGACCCGCAGATCCTCCAGCGCCGCCGCCGCGCGCGCACTCTCGGCGATGTCGCCGCGGCCCGCCCCGGCCGCCTCCAGCCACGCCGCGACGTGGTCGGCGTACATCTCCAGCAGCGCCCGCCGCTCGGCGCAGAAACCCTCCCCGCCGTTCTCGACGACGGCCAGGCAGCCGAAGGGCCCGGAGGCGCCGCCGAGCGGTAGCACGGCCAGTGAGAGGCGCGCCGGTTCCGGGTAGGCGGACATCGGCCACAGGGGGTGCCCGGCCCGGAAGGCGTCCGCGACGGGGGAGGACTCCGCCGCCGGACAGGCGGCCGGCAGTCCGTGCTCCTCCGGCGCGCCTCCAACACTTCCGGCGGCACGCAGCATCCCGTCGGCCGGGTCCAGCAGGTACACGACCGCGAGCGTCGCCCCGGCGGACGCCAGCGCGTCGCGCGGCTCCGGGTCCACGCGTGAACTCTCCGGGCCGGGCCGGGTGCGGCCGCCTGCGTCGGGCATGTCGGTATTCACCTTTCTCCATCGTCGCCGCACCGGACGGACGCGGCCAGTCGAGGGCGGCCGCCCGGCGTCCCGCCCCGGGCCGGAGCGCGCCGGGCGGGGCCCGCAGTTGCCGGCCGGGGCGGCGCATCAGCCCGGCTGTGCCGGGTACCGGTCCGTGCACCACGGACCCCCGAACGGGGGTCCGTCCGTCCACCGACCGGGAGTCTGCGCCGATGACCGCCTGCGACGACGTCGAGCCCTCCGTCCAAGAGGCCTGCGGGCCCGTCGCCCCCGACCCGGCTGGCGAGCCGGGTCCGAAGGGCCCGCAGGAGGAGGGGGAGACGAAGGGCACCGTCTTCGTAGCTCTCGCCGCCAACCTCGTCATCGCCGCGGCCAAGGTGGTCGGCGGCCTCGTCAGCGGCTCCTCCGCGCTGCTGTCCGAGGCCGCCCACTCCGTCGCCGACAGCCTCAACGAGGTCTTCCTCCTCGCCTCGCTGCGCCGCAGCCGCAAACGCCCGGACGCCTCACACCCCTTCGGCTACGGCAAGGAGCGCTACTTCTGGTCGCTGCTCGCCGCCGTGGGCATCTTCGTGATGGGCGGCTGCTTCTCCGTGTACCAGGGAGTCCACGCCCTGCGCTCCGACGCCTCCGAGCCCTCCGGCGGGTACCTGATCGCCATCCTGGTGCTGGTCGCCGCCGGACTCATGGAGGGCACCTCGCTGGCCCGCGCGCTGTGGCAGGTCCGCAGGGAGGCGAGGACGACCGGTCGCCCGTTCCGCAGGCAGCTCCGCGAGACGGAGGACCCGGCCCTGCGCACTGTCATCGGCGAGGACGGCGCCGCCGTCACCGGCGTCCTGATCGCCCTCGCCGGCATCACCGCTCACCTGCTCACCGGCGACACCCTCTGGGAGGGCATCGCCTCACTCGGCATCGCGGCGCTCCTCGTCTACGTCGCCTACCGGCTGGGCCGCGAGGCCCGGGACCAGCTGGTCGGCCAGGCCATGGACTCGCCCCTGCGCCGCGAGGTCCACGCCTTCCTCTGTGGTCAGCCGGAGATCGACGCCGTCACCGACCTGCTGACCATGCGTCTCGGCCCCGGCTCGGGCCTGCTGGCCGCCCGCGTCGACCTCGTCGGCGGCTCCGACAGCGAGGAGGTCGAGGAGTCGGCGGTCCGCATCAAGCGCGACATCGTCCATCGCTGGCCCGAACTCGACCACGTCTTCCTCGACATCACCGACGCCGGTCCCGGCGACCGCCGCCGCGCCCGCCTCCTCCGCGACGACCTCAACGACCCCGCGTCGTGACCACACTCTTCCCGAGAACTGCCCGGGTGGGAGGCTCTGCAGTACCTACACTCGCCTGAGCCGGGAGACCAGCCCGGGGTGGGCCCAGCCCGTTCGGCGCAGCCCGCCCCAGACGCACGCAGCAGCCATTCCGAGGGCCAGGGCCGTTGCACCGGCGGCAGACGGGAGCGCGTGCATCACGCCCACGCCGATCACCACGGCCACCACTCCGTCGAACTGCCACGCTACGATGCGGAGCCCGGACAGGTCGCCGAGCGGTGTGTTCACCGGGAGGAGCAGTTCGAGCGGGAGCTGCAGCTTCATCTCTCGCAGGAACCTGGCGCCGAGCGCCAGCACCGTCGAACCTGCGGTGAGGAGCCCGGTGCTCATCAACTGTCCGCTGAAATGGTGCCATTGGCTCGCTGCTGCAAGACCCGTCCCCATGAACGTGACGACCGTTACGGCAACGACGGGCCATGCCATGGCGCGGGTGAGAGTGCCACCCCACCACTCTCCGAACAGCGGTACCAGCGTCAACTCGTCACGCAAGCCGCGCCACGACTCGCTCACCCATCCGGACCCCAGGTACACGCAGACCGATCCGACGACCCAGGCCACCAGGTTGAGGCCGCCGTTCGACCCGGATGTCCCGAAGGGCAGCACGACTCCGCCTGCCAGCAGAAGCACGGCAGCAGCGGTCGCGCGGCCAGGTGTGCGCAGTGCACGGAGTGCGCCCGCCGCGAGATGCCCGCGCAGGCGGCCGTCCTCACGGATCAGGGCGGAGGCACGCCCTCGCGGTTCCGGACGGTACAGATCCAGAGCGTGATGAAGGGTGCCCGTCCACGCGTAGGCTTGAGCCTGGGAGGCCCGTGCAGACTCGCGGGCGAGTCTGGCCAGGTCGATCGCTCCGATCGACCGGAACGCGGCTCGTCCCACGGCCGCAGCGGTGATCGCCAGTCCGCCGGCGACGAGCCATAGACCCGCCCCGCCCTGAGCACCCACACGGCTCAGGACCATCAGCACGCATGCGAGGGCGCCGACTGCGGTGGCGAGCCTGAGATTCGCCGCCACCGCCCGGACCTGCCCCCACAACCAGTCTGCGGCCGTGAGGGCGCTGAGCCCCACCACGACGGCCAGACCTTGCATGGACGTGCCGAGGTGATCGAACAGGTCGGTCGTGAGGTACGTCGCAGTGGACACCGAGAGCAGGGTGGCCGCACCGAGGAAGGCCAGTCGCCGTCGTGCGATCGCGCCCAGGTAGTGCGCCGGGGAGATGTCCGTGGACATGAATACATGCAGCAGAAAGGGCGGGATGACCAGCGGCCCCCAGAACCGGCCTGCCACCTGCGCACTCCAGCACGCCGCCACCGCCGCCGCCAGCGCCCACGCGACGGGCGTCGTCGCCGCGAGAGACCCCACGGAGATGAGCGCCGGAGTCGTGCTCGCGGTGTAGAGGACGGGAACGAAGTAGACGAGCCCGAAAAGGAGCACGAGATAGGCCGTGTACGCATGCCCACGCACCGTGGCACGGTCCCCACGGCGTGCGTACCGATGCCATACGGCCTGAACGCGGGGACCCGCCTCGGACTCGGGCGCCTCGACGTCGCACGCCGTCATCCGAGCTCCACGTGAGCATCACAGGCATCCACCAGTGCGGGCTCGTGGGTGGCGGCGAGAAACGCGGTGCCCGTGCTCCTGCGCTCCGTGATCAGTGAGATCAGCATGTCGATGCGCACGTCGTCGAGATGCCGCTCGGGTTCGTCCAGAAGAACGACATCGGCAGGCCGAACCAACGTCAGTGCGAGGCTGAACAGTTGTGCTTGCCCGGATGAAACCTGGTGGGGGAAGCGGTCACCCAACGAGGACAGCCCCAATCGCTCGACGACCTCGTCGGCGCGTTCCGCGGTCGCCGGGGAATTGCCGTACCACGACGCGGCAACCAGGATCACCTGTTCACGCAGAGTCATGTCACGGGCTACCGGGACGGGTTCGACGAGCGATGCCACAGCGCGGCGGTGCGGGGGCATCTTCACGTTGGCAGGACTGCCCCACACCGAACAGGAACCGGACGTCAGACTACGCGTGCCCAGGAAGGTCTGGAGGAGAGTGGTCTTTCCGGAACCGTTGCTTCCGGTGACACACCAGAACTCGCCCGGCAGCACGGTGAACGTCGTGGGAGCGAGCAGGGTGACATCACTCAGTGTGACAGTGGCGCCCTCGGCCGCGATCACGGGGACTTGAGTCATGGACGCCCCAGAACGACAAGCATTTCTCGCGAGCGAGAAGTGTACTCCTCGCCGCCGTACGAGCCGTTGACGCTCAGCGTGCATCTCCTCCCGCGTGCAGGCACTCGCTGGGGTCGGTGCATCCAGGAAAGCCACACCTTCCGGCTTCAGGTGCCGTTCGATGACACAGCGAAGGTCGATCTTCTCATCGTGACGTGCATGCACGGTGAACCGCCTTGCTGGAGAGGCGTGTCCCGTTGGCGGGCCGACAACTCAGCTCTGAGACTGCCGCGCTTCATCGTTGACGGCGTTGGGCGGAAGGCGTTTCTCCGCATGTGAAGCTGTGGCGGGTTTGCCCCTGCCGGCGCTCCGCTCGCCGCTACGCGTGCGGGGTGCGAGTCCGGTTCGCCGGTGAGCGCGAAGACGACGGCGGTGACAGGATGCGGTGGGGAGTCGACAGGGAAGGGCGGCCGGAGCATGGCACAGGTGGGGGAGCGGGCCGGGTACGGGTCGTACGGGGAGGCGCTCGGGGCGTTGCGGGAGGCGCAGAAGAGCGCCAAGGGGGTGTCGCTCTACTCGCGGTGCGTGAACCGGCCGACGGGCAGGGTGCTGGCGGCCGGGGCGTACCGGGCGGGGCTGACCCCGAACCAGGTGACCGGCATCAGCGCCGCGTTCAGCTTCGCGGGGATCGGCGCGCTGGCGGCGTTCCCGCCGTCGTGGACGCTGGCGTTCGCGGTGTATGCGGCGCTCGTGGTCGGCTTCGCGTTCGACTCGGCGGACGGGCAGCTCGCCCGGCTGCGCAGGGAGAGCAGTGTGGCGGGGGAGTGGCTGGATCACGTCGTGGACTGCGGGAAGATCACCGCGCTGCACGCGGCGGTGCTGGTGGCCTTCTTCCGCTTCTTCGACCTGCCCGACCCGGCATGGCTGTTGCTGCCGCTCGGGTTCCAGTTCGCGGCCGTGGTGATCTTTTTCGGCGGTCTGCTGACGGACAAGCTGAAGCCGGGGCCCGCCCCCGGGGCGCCGCGTCCGGCGCCGTCGGCGCTGCGGGCGGTGGTGCTGCTGCCGGTGGATTACGGCGTGTTCTGCGCCGTTTTCCTGCTGCTGGGCAGCGAGACGGCGTTCCGCACCGGGTACGCCGTCCTCGCCGCCGCACACGCTGCGTTCCTCGTCGCGTTCTGCGTCAAGTGGTTCCGGGAGCTGTCCGCCCCGCGACCGCCGGCGTGACGGCCGGGGGCGCCAGCGCCTCCAGGGCGCGGCGCAGCTGCGTGCTGGAGGTGTGCATGGTGTACGGGAAGTAGACGACGTCCACGCCCACGGTGCGGAAGTCCGCCTCCAGCCGGTCGCCCTTCGCCGTGCCCCGCCAGTCATCGCCCTTGAAGAGCACGTCGAAGCGGATCTGCTGCCACGTCTTCAGCTTGTCCGGCACCGTCTCGACGAACGCCGCATCCACGAACCGGATGCTGCGGACGATTTCCAGGCGCTCGACCAGCGGGACCACCGGGGGGCGGCCCTTGGCCCGTTCGGCCATCTCGTCGGACACCACCCCGGCGACGAGGTAGTCGCATCTGCTGCGGGCGTGCCGCAGCAGATTCAGGTGGCCGACGTGAAACAGGTCGTACGCGCCCGGCGCGTAGCCGACGGTGTGCGTCATCTGCCGCTTCCCCCCACGGGATCCGGATGTCCGGTCGGGCAGGCCGGTCCCCTCCGGCGCCCTCGCGGGCAGATCTTTCCATAAACCGAGGAAATCGGGACCTTGTTGTGCAGATGATGTGCTCGCGGCGCTAGGCTGCCGCTTCGGGGTATCGGGGGCGCCGCGCCACGCGGCGGACACATCGAGGGGGAGGGGTACGCGTATGTCCGCGTCGACGGGTGCGCCCGGAGCGTTCGCAGGCCGAAGAGTGCTGCTGGTGTCCACCAACTACGCGCCGGAACAGGCGGGCATCGGCCCCTACGCCACGCAGACCGCCGAGCACTGGGCCGCCGAGGGTGCGGAGGTGCACGTGCTGGCCGGGATGCCGCACTACCCCGCCTGGCGCACCGACCCGGCCTACCGGAGTGCCTGGGCCTGCACGGAGAGGCGGAACGGCGTCCGCGTGCACCGGCGCCGGCACACCGTGCCGCCCCGGCAGACCGCCGTGCGGCGCGCGCTGTACGAGGCGTCGATCCTCGCGCACGGGGCGCTGCTTCCGCCGCGCATGCCCCGCCCGGACGCCGTCGTCGCGCAACTGCCCAGCCTGGCCGGCGGCGTGCTGGCCGCAGGCTTCGCCCGCCGGTACGGCGTGCCCTTCGTGCCCGTGGTGCAGGACCTGATGGGGGCCGCCGCCGCGCAGAGCGGCATCCGCGGCGGCGACCGGGCCGCGGCCGTCGCGGCGGCCGTCGAACGGCGCGTGCTCGGCGGCGCGACGCTGGTCGGCGTCATCCACGAGTCCTTCGTCGAACGGGTGGCCGTCGCGGGCGTGCCCCGCGACCGCGTGCGGCTGGTGCCCAACTGGTCGCACGTCGCCGCGCCCAGGGCGTCCCGGCAGAAGACCCGGAGGGCCCTCGGCTGGCCGGAGGGTCGCACCGTCGTGCTGCACTCCGGCAACATGGGCCTCAAGCAGGGCCTGGAGGTGCTGGTGGAGGCGGCCCGCGAGGCACCCGAGATGCTGTTCGTCCTCATGGGCGACGGAAACCAGCAGGCACGCCTGCGCGCGTGCGCGGCCGGGCTGCCGAACGTGGAGTTCCGCCCGCCCGCCGAGCAGGACGCCTTCCCCGACGTGCTGGCCGCCGCCGACGTCCTCGCCGTCACCCAGCGGGCGTCCGTGCTCGACATGAGCGTCCCCTCCAAGCTGACCTCCTACTTCGCCGCCGGCCGGCCCGTCGTCGCCTCCGTCGCGGCTGGCGGCGGCACGGCCGAGGAGGTGCGCCGCTCCGGAGCGGGCGAGCTGGTGCCTCCGGAGGACCCGGCTGCGCTGCTCCGTGCTGTCCGCGACTTCGCGTCCGACGCAGAGGCGGCGGCCGCCGTCGGCGCACGCGGCCCGGCGTACGTGTCCGCGCGGCTGAGCCGGGCGGCGGGCCTGCGCCGCATGACCGAACTGCTCGACGAGGCGCTGACAGCCGGCGCGGGCCGGGCGGCGGCCCGGGAGAAGGAGGCACTGCTGTGAGAGAGGGTGCACCGGGCGACGCATCGGGCCGGGTCGTGCAGGCCCACGACGAACCCGACCTCCTGCGGGAGCAGTTCCGTCAGCTGCTGCGCTACCGCACGCTGATCACCGTGGGCGTGGCGCTCGGTGTGCTCGCCGGGCTCGCACTGGCCCTCTCCCGCGGCGACTCCTACACGGCCTCCAACGAGGTCGCCCTGCGCCCCAGCACCCAGGCGATGCAGGAGCTCGGCACCGACGGTGAGGTGAGCATGGGCTCCGAGCGCCGCACGGCGCTCAGCCGGGTCGTCTCGCGGCAGGCCGCCCAGGACCTCGGGCTGCCCACCGGCTGGGCGGAGAACCTGGCGCGGGACCTCCAGGTCACCAACCCGCCCAACACCGTGGTGCTCCGCTTCACGTACACGGCCGAGTCGCCCGTCGAGGCCGCGGAGCGTGCCAACGCCTTCGCCCGCGCCTACCTCGATTTCCGGCAGCAGGAGACCGACGACCGCATCGCGCACATGATCGGCTCGTACAAGGAGCAGCGGAAGCCGCTCGTGGAGGAACGGGACCGGCTGGCCGACGAACTGGACACCGTGGGCGGCGGCGAGGGCTACGACTCGGTCGTCTCCTCCCACACCTCCTTCGTCGGCCAGATCGCGGACATCAACAGCCGGATCAGCCAGTTGGAGGCGCTGGACACCACACGCGGCCGGGTCGTGTCCGAGGCGACCGCGCCCGAGGCGCCCTCCGGGCCCGGCCTGGTGCTGCTCCTCGTGCTCGGCGCCTTCGTCGGAGTGGGGCTCGGCCTGCTGGCCGCCTGGGTCCGGCTGGTCTTCGACCCGACCGTACGGTCCCCCGGGGACGTCGTCCGCGCCCTGCGCGCCCCCGTCCTGGGCGTCCTGCCCAAGCAGCGGCGCGGCCAGCCGGAGCCGCTCCTCGCCGAGGGCCGCCTCGCCGAGGAGTACCGCTCGGTGGCCTTCCGCCTCGCCTACGACGAGACGTTCGCGCAGCGACGGCGGCTGCTGGTCGTGGCGCCGCGCGGCGGCATCGACAGCGTCCTGGCGGCGTCCGTCAACCTCGCCGCGGCGTTCGCCGAGATGGGCAGAGACGCCCTGCTCATCGAGGCGAACCTGCGGACGCCGGTACTGCGCGACCAGCTGCACCACGCCGACGGGATGCGGCCCGGTTGGGCCGAGTCGGCGGACGACGAGGTCGGCGACTGGCCCGCCGGCCGCCGGGTGCCGATCGACGCCGGGGAGTCCGGCGTGTTCGACCTGGTGCCGGGCCGCCGGGTGCGGAACGTGCCCCGCGCCCTCACCTCCTCGTCCGCGACCCGTCTGATCAGCCGGGCCGAGGCCCGCAACTCGGTCCTCGTCGTCCTCGCCCCGGCCGTGCTGTCCTACGCCGACGCCATCGCGCTCACCGACCGGGTCGACGCCGTCCTCGTGGTCTGCGATCCACGCGAGGTGCGGCGCGACGACCTGGACCGGGTGCGCGAACTCGTCGTCGGGGCCGGCGGCGTGCTGCTCGGCGCCGTGCTGCACTCCGAGGGCGGCGGGGCGCGGGAGACGAAGGGCCGCGCCCCGCGCAGGCAGCCGGCCCCGGGGACGAGCTCCCGCATCGACCGCACGGCGTCCGACGCTTCCTCGGTGACCAGGGAGTGGGACCGTGCGGGCGCCCGCGAAGCGGAGCGGCAGAGCCGTGAACCGGTGGACGCTCGGGAGGTCGGCGTGGACACGGTGGGGCTCCGGATCGTCGACCGCGCCGACATCGAAGACGGCGCGCCGCACAGGTGAGCGAGGCGCCCGGCGGGCGGCGGTCCACCGCGCGCCGCGCCGTGCTCTGCTCGGTCGCCGACCAGGGCGTGGCGGCGCTGACCAACATCGCCGTCCTCGTCGTGGCCGCCCGGCAGTCGACGGCCGCAGGATTCGCGGTGTTCTCCGTGGTCTACACGGTCTTCGCGGTGCTGCTCGGCCTGTCCTCCGCCTACGTGGGGCAGGCACTGGTGCTGGAACGCGGAGAGACCCGCGCCGTGCGCACCGCCTGCCGCTCCGCCGTCGCCTTCACCGCCTCCGCTGCGGCGGCCCTCGGCGCCTGCGCGGTCCTCGTGCTGGGGCCGCTCACCGCGGGCGTCGGTGCGGGCGGCGGCGTCAGCGGCGGTGTGGACGGGTACGGGCAGCGGCTGGCCGACGGCATGCTCGCGCTCGCGCTCGTGCTGCCCGTCGTGCTCACCCAGGACGCCCTCCGCTACGCCTTCTCCGCGCTCCGCCTCCCCGGACGCGCCCTGATCGCCGACCTGCTGCGCCTCGCCGTGGCCGTTCCGGTGCTCGCCGTGCAGCCCCACCAGGCGTCCCCCGCGCGGCTGGTGGCCGTCTGGGGGCTGTCCGCGCTGCCCGCGCTGGTAGCCGGGCTGCTGCTGCTCGCGCCGCGCGTGCGGCAGGCCACCACCGAGCCGCGACGCCTGCTGCGCCGCGGCCACCTGGGGCGCCGCTTCGCCGTCGAGTTCTCCGTCGGCAACGCCGGCACCCAGCTCGCCGTCATCGGACTCGGCCTGCTGGCCGCGCCGCTCGCGGTCGGCGCCCTGCGAGGCGCCACCACGCTCTTCGGCCCGCTCAACGTGCTGTTCAACGCCGCCACCGGCTTCGGCCCACCCCTGCTGAACCGGTTGGACAGCCCCGCGCCCAAGGCCCGTACGGCCGCGGTCACCGGCGGCGTCCTGGCCGCCGTCGCCGGGGCGTGGGCCGTCGTGCT
Source organism: Streptomyces sp. RKND-216 (assembly GCF_004795255.1). Classification (NCBI taxonomy): domain Bacteria; kingdom Bacillati; phylum Actinomycetota; class Actinomycetes; order Kitasatosporales; family Streptomycetaceae; genus Streptomyces; species Streptomyces sp. RKND-216. The sequence goes on from NZ_SSBQ01000002.1 coordinate 4,631,716, forward strand.
GACGCTGCTGCCGGACGGCGCGGGGCGCATGCTGCTCGGCGACACCTGGGACGCGTCGTCCGCGCTGCTGTCCGCCACCGGCAGCCAGTACGCCGCGATGGCGCTGGGCACCTGCGCGTTGCTCGCCCTGCGCGTGCTGCGGCCGCGCACCACCCTGCCGCTCCAGGTCGTCTTCTCCTCGGTCTCGGTCGGCTGCCTGCTGGCCGGGTACGCGCTCGGCGGCGTATTCGGCGCGGCCTGGGGGCTGTTCGCCGGTTCGGCGGCCAAGGCGGCGGCGGGCTGGCTGCGGGCGGCGGCCGTGGTGCGTACTCCGGCCGGGCACGCCACCGGCGTCAGCGCAGCATCCGCCGCGGATCCGGCCGGAAGGTCGTGACCAGCGCCAGGCAGAGCACGGCGATCGCGACGCGGCCGCTCGCCTGGAGCAGCGGGCCGCGCAGCAGGATGAAGCCGTACCCGGCGACGAGCGGGATCACCACGGCCATCACGTGGCCCGGGCGGGGGTCGTCCAGCGTCTGCGACACGTACCGGCGGTCCGCACGGGAGGCGGCGTAGCCCACTCCGACGAAGCCGAGGGCCATGCCGAACGGGCCGAAGTCCAGCCATAGTTCGGCCCACAACGGGGAGGACAGGTTGGTGTTGTTCATGCCCATCCACTCGCCGACGCGCACGCCCGAGTCCGCCGGCTTGCCGCTCCACACCGAGCGCGGTACGAAGAACAGCAGCGTCCCGGAGAACTGCCGGCCGTAGGTGTGGCCGGTACCGGCGTCCGCGAACGAGACGGTGTTCGCGATCATCCCGACCTGGTCGTAGTCCTTGAGGGTCAGCGGCATCAGCACCGACTCGGTCTCCCGGGCCGGGCCGCTGTCGTCGGCGTACCGGAAGCGGTCGGCGAAGGGGAACACCACGAGCGCCACCACCGCACCCAGCGCGAGCGCGCTGCGGTACATCACGGGGCTGCGGGGGAACGCCGTGAACAGGAGCGCGAAGAGGACGGTCAGGAACCAGTAACGCGGGTTGGAGATCGGGTTGTTGACCACGGCGTTCACGCCGAGCGTCACCACCCACAGCAGGGGGACGAGCGGCCGGCGGCGGGCGGTCCGCGAGGTCACCAGCCAGCGTGTGAGCAGCAGCAGCGCGAGCAGCGCCGGAACGGTGCCGAAGCCGCGCAGGAATGCCGAGCCCGCCTGCGACACGGCCGCCGCGCCCGCGGCCGGCCCGAGGGCACCGGCGACGCTCTCGCTGATCTCCTGCCGGCTGCTGAAGAACACGCCGAGGCCGCCCAGTCGCACGACCATCAGGGCGCTCGCCGCCCAGGAGAACACCACGAACGCGTACAGCCGGGGGCGGTGCACCGAGGCCGCGACCCGGGGCACGACGCGGCGCACCGACGGCCGGTGCCGGGCCAGTAGCGCCCCCACGTCGAAGGCGACGACGCCCACCAGGACCAGGGCGATGGCCAGGACGGTGTCCGAACGCGGGCCCACCACCGGTGTCGGCACCCGGTCCAGCACCGTCTGGGCGAGCGGGGCAATGCCCATCGCGATGTAGACGAAGAGCCAGAAGGAGCCCTGCACGAGGCGGCGCCGCGAGGACAGCACCATCGCGGTCAGCCGGGCGCCGGCGTACACGCAGACGGTGAGCTGGAGCCAGAACGCCTCGTCGTGCGCGCCGGGTCCGGGCTGGGTCGCCACCCAGCCGGGCAGTACGGCGACCAGGCCGAGCGCGAAGGGCACGGCCAGCGCCCGGGACAGGGCCGCGCGCGGGCCCGCGTCGGGTGCGGCGGCGGGAGCGGGGACCGCTGCGCCGGGCCGTGCGTCGACCGCCATGCGTCCCCCCTGCTCCCCGAACGCCCGAACGCCCGAAACCCCGAAACCCCGAAACCCCGAAACCCCGAAGTCCAACGACCTCCCGAGTTCGCCCGGTTCCCCGAACCCCCCGATCCTCCCGCAGTGTAGCGATCGGCACCCGGACAACGCGGGTCGAAGCTAAGCTGATCCGGATTTCGCGCGCCATGGGGAGGGTGCGCAGGGGAGGGGAGAGACGTTGCGGGTTCTGCATGTCGTCACGCTGCACACACCCACGCACGACTTCGGCGGTCCGACGCGGGTGGCGCTCAACCTGTCCCGGGGGCTGCGCGCCCGTGGGGTGCAGGCGGCGATGGTCGCGCTGGGGGACGGGTTCGACGGTGAGATGCCGCGTGAGGTGGACGGTGTGCCGGCGCGGCTGTACCAGGCGCGGCACGTGCTGCCGCGTTTCGAGGTCAGCGGGATCACCTCGCCGTCCCTGTTGGCCGACGCCCGCCGCCTGGTCCGCTCCGCGGACGTGGTGCACGTTCATCTGATGCGGGACCTGGTCACGCTGCCCTACGCGCTGGCGGCGCTGCAGTGCGGCCGTCCGCTGGTCCTCCAGACGCACGGGATGATCGACCCGACCGAGAAGCGCGCGGCGCAGCTGGTCGACGTGCTCGGGCTGCGCAGGGTTCTGAAGAAGGCCGACGCCGTGCTCCACCTGACGGAGCAGGAGCGCCGGGACACCGCCGCCGTCGTGGCGCCCGAGTCGATGGCGCCCGCGTACCGGCTGGTGAACGGCGTCGAACCGCAGCAGCGCCGGCCGGAGCGGGGCGGGCGGCCGCCCACCGTCCTCTACCTCGCCCGGGTGCAGGAGCGGAAGCGGCCGCAGGACTTCGTCTCCGCGATCCCCACCGTGCTGGCCAAGTACCCCGACACGCGTTTCGTGCTGGCGGGCCCCGACACCGGCGCGATGGCCGACGACATGCTCGCGCTGGCCGGGTCGCTCGGTGTCGGCCACGCGCTGGAGTACGTGGGGCCGCTGGACCACGACGCCGTCATGGCCCGGTTGCGCGCGTCGGACGTGTACGTGCTGCCCGCGATCGTGGAACCGTTCGCGGTGTCGGTGCTGGAGGCGATGTCGGTGGGGCTGCCCGTGGTCGTCACCCGCACCGGAGGGCTCTCCCCGGACGTCGGCGCGGCCGGCGCCGGACGGCTGGTCGACAGCCGTCCCGACGCGGACAACGGCGAGCGCGTCGGCCAGGCGGTGCTGGAGCTCCTGGATCCCGCCGCCAACGCCGAGGCGTCGGCGGCGGCCCACCGGCTGATCGGGGACAGCTTCACCCTCGAAGGTGTCGTGGACACCCTCCAGGAGATCTACGAGCGGGTCATCGCGGCGCGTCCGGGCGGTCTGCGAGCCACCCGTACTCGCGGGTCTTGAGCCCGATCTGCCACCGGTAGAAGCTCATGGCCAGCGCGTAGTCCAGGCCGGCCCGGCCGTCCAGGAAGCCGCGCTTGAGCAGGTAGGCGTAGCCGAACGAGACCAGCGGCTTGAACGGCGCCCGGTGGAACAGCTGACCCTGCCGGGTCTTTGCCTTCCGGATCTGCTCCCGCACCTCGGGGTGGTGTTCCAGCCAGGCCTCCCAGTCGGCGTACCGGTTGTGCCGGTCGAACCAGGTGCGCACCGGGTCCAGGTCCTCGTGCTCGATGGTGCCCTTCAGCCGCACCACCGGGTCGGCCAACGGCTGGTAGTGGCCCTCCTGTTCGCCCATGCCGGGCGCCCGGAGGTCGTCCGGCTCCGGGAAGCGGGCCCGCGTGCGGTCCAGCAGGGCGCGCTTGACGATGGTGTAGCCGTACCGCAGCCGCCGCCCCGCGAACCAATAGCCCAGCGGGATGTCGAACGCGGCCGGACGCACCGTCATGCCCGGCGGGACGTCGAAGATCCGCCGCAGCTCGGCGAGCAGTTCGGGCCCGACTCTCTCGTCACCGTCGACGAACAGCATCCAGTCGGTCCCGGGACGGACGTGGTTCAGGCACCACTGCTTCTTCTTCGGGTACGTCCCGTCCCAGGTGTAGGAGACGACCTCCGCCCCCGCCGCCCTGGCGAGGGCGCGGGTGTCGTCGGTGCTGTCCGAGTCGACCACGACGACGGCCTCGAAGTGGTCCACGACGGACCGGACGGCCGCCGTGATGTTCTCCGCCTCGTTCCGGGTGGGTATCGCGACGACGATGGGCAGCTTGCGCACGCGGTTCTCTCTCCTCAGTCGAGCAGGCCGGCGGCCTGGAGCAGGGGCTTGTGCTTCGGGCACAGGTGCAGGACGGCGTCCTTGGCGTCGGCGATCTCGCCGGACCGCAGCGCGCCGACCGCCGCCTTCCGGTCGACCTTCGCGGTGCGTCCGATGCGTTGGCAGGCGGCTTGCCCGGCCTCCAGCACGGCGGCCGGCTCGTAGCCCTCGGGTACCCGGTCGACCAGGTACTCCTTCTGTGTTTTCGTGAAGCTTCCGGTGGCCGGGGTCAGTTCCGCTTTCGGCACCGTCGGCTGCTCGGCGACCCCGCCCTTCTCCTCCTTGTCCGGGGCCGGCTCGGCGTCGCCCGGACCGGCCGCGGAGACGTCCGGGGACGGGCTCGCGGCCCCCGGCGCGATCCCGCCGTCCGGTGCGGGGTCCTCGCCGCTGCCGCATCCGGTTCCGGCGACCGCCACGGCGGCCGTCAGGACGACGGCCGCCGCGGCGGTCCGGAGGGTGCGGGCCCTCACGGCGCCTCGAAGGTGAGGCTGAGCTTCGGGCTGCGGTTCTCCCCGGCCTCGTGGGCCCACACCCACAGGCTGTCGGTGCCCGTGCTGGTCACCGCCACGTTCAGCGGGCCGTCGAGCGAGCCGGCCACCCCGTCCGGGTCGAGCGTGACCGGGTAGCCGGTCTGGAGCGCGGACGGGGCCTTCAGAGTGCCGAGCACCGTGCTTCCCAGCGAGGGTCTGGTCGACCACGTGGTGCCGCCCTCGGACCAGCTGCCCGTGACCGGCACGACGGTGTGGTCGTCCGCGGACGCGGCGTAGGAGTCGCCGCTGGTGGTGAGGGTGAGCGTGGCGCCGGTCAGCGTCATCCCGGCCGGAGCCTCGGGAAGGTCGAACCGCAGGTAGGACTGGTACGCGGAGGTGCCGCGCACAGCGAGCTGCTGGTGCCCGCCGTAGTTGGCGGACCCCGCGGAGCCGTTTACGTAGGTGTCGGCCTCGGCGGGAACCTCCAGGGTGATCTGCGAGGGAGTGCCCGGTGTCGTCACCGTGGCGCTCTGGGACGCCTGGCTGGTGTTGGCGCCGCCCGCGTCGCTCGCCGTGATCCGGTAGCTGTAGGTCGTGCCGCCGTCCACCTCGGTGTCGGTGAATCGGAGCGTCGGCCGGTCCCAGAACACCGAGTCTGCGGTCAGGGTGTGCACCGGTTCGCTGGAGCCGTTCCGGTAGACCTTGTAGGTCAGCGCGCTGTCGTCCTCGTCGATCGAGGCCCGCCAGCTCACCCGCACGCCGTCGGAGACGTTCGCCGCGCCGACCTCGTCGGGCACCGAGGGCGCGCCGGTGTCCGGTCCGGTCGCGAACCGGACGAGGCCCTGCTGGCGCATGTTGCCGTGGGTGACGATGCGGGTGAACTCGCCGCCGACCCACATGTAGTCGGTGCCGTCGCGGGCGGACACGACCATCGCGCGCGGACCGATCTGCTCGGTGCCGGACGGGCCGTCGTCGGTGTCGGGGAACCAGCTGAGCAGCGGAGTCGGGTCGTGCACCGACTCGGCCAGCAGGTGCTGGCGCTCGTGCAGTTCGGGGAACTGCCCCATGCTGCGGCAGTTGTGCGCGTGCGAGGCGCTGTAGAGCACCTCGTCGTGCACCACGACGTCCTGTGTGGCGCCGAGGCAGGTGTCGCGCCAGCGCTGGCCGAAGTCGTCCAGGTCGAGCGCGATGCGGCCGTCGAAGACGCCGCCGCCGGTGCCCTCGTTGGCGGTGTAGACGCCGGTGGCGTCGGTGGTGAGGCCCTTGACGACCGAGTTGTCGTCGATGAAGCCCCCACCGTACCGCCGGGTCAGTGCGCCGCTGTCGGCATCGACGACGGCGAGGGCGTGCGAATAGCGGTTGCGGACGTAGAAGAAGTCGCCGCCGATGACGACGTTCTCGCCGTCGGGTGTGACCTCCAGCGCGCGTCCCACCCCGCTGTCGGCCTGCGGGTTCCAGGGTTTGAGCGCACCGTCCGTGCCGACGGCTGCGAAGTAGCCGCGGCTGTTGTTCTCCACCGAGGTGAAGTCGCCGCCGAGGTAGACGGTGTCCTCCGTGACGCCCAGCGCCCGTACGGTGGCGGACACCCCGACCTTGAAGCCGGTACGGACCGAGCAGTCGTCCAGGTTCACCGCGGCGAGGTTGCTGACCGAGGTGCCGTTCACGGCCCCGAACCTGCCGCCGGCGTACAGCGTCGATCCGTCTGGGGAGACGGCGAGCGCCCGCACGGTCGCCGTGCCGCTGCCGACGGTGAACGACAGGTCGCAGCCCTGGACCGGGTCGCCGGTCGCGGCGTTGAGCGCGACGAAGTTGAGCGCCTCCGTCTCGTCGGTGCCCGGCGCCGCGCCCGGCGGGCGGACGGCGGAGAAGGTGCCGCCCGCGTAGACCACGCCGTCCGCCTGGGCGAGTGCCCAGACCACGCCGTTGGTCTGCCACGTCGGCAGGTCGTCGGCGGTGAAGGCGACCGGTGGGGTGACGGCCTCCGCCTCCGGGGCGCCGGTGACCTGTGCGCCCGTCCAGGACGCCGCGGTCAGCGCCAGTACCGCGGCGAGTGCGCCGGCTCTGCGCCGGCGACCCCCGGTCTTGCTCGTACTGCCCATCGCTTGCACCTCGTTCTCACGGTTCCGGGTGGCCCCGGTGGTTCTGTGTTCAAGTGGTTCCGGTGGTACTGCCGGTGCCGGGCGGCACCGGTGGTCTGCGAGGGCCCGCGAGGGGCCCGTGGTGCGGGGTCAGCGATCGATGCGGACCGTCTCGCCGGAGAGCTCCGCCTCCAGCGCGCCGATGTCGGCCTCGACCATCACGCGGGCCAGCTCCGGCCAGCGCACCCGCGGCTTCCAGCCCAGTACCTTCTCGGCCTTGGAGGCATCGCCGATCAGCGCGTCCACCTCGGTCGGCCGTTCGTACTTGGCGTCGAAGCGCACGTACTCCTCCCAGTCCATGCCGGCCGCGCCGAACGCGGCCCCGAGGAAGTCGCGCACCGAGGCCGCATCGCCGGTGGCGACGACGTAGTCGTCGGGGGTGTCGTGCTGGAGCATCCGCCACATCGCCTCGACGTACTCCGGGGCGTAGCCCCAGTCGCGCACGGCGTCGAGGTTGCCCAGGAACAGTTCCTTCTGGAGCCCCGCACGGATGCGGGCCACCGCGCGGGTGATCTTCCGGGTCACGAAGGTCTCACCGCGGCGCGGCGACTCGTGGTTGAACAGGATGCCGTTCACCGCGAAGAGGTCATATGCCTCGCGGTAGTTGACGGTCGACCAGTAGCCGAAGACCTTCGCGCAGCCGTACGGGCTGCGCGGGTGGAAGGGGGTGCCCTCGTTCTGCGGCGGGGGAGCGGACCCGAACATCTCGGAGGAGGACGCCTGGTAGATGCGGGTGTCGATGCCGCTGGCACGGATGGACTCCAGCAGCCGCACGGTGCCCATGCCGGTGACGTCACCGGTGTACAGCGGGGCGTCGAAGGAGACGCGCACGTGCGACTGGGCGCCGAGGTTGTACACCTCGTCGGGCCGCAGGTCGCGCAGCAGGTTCACCAGCGCGACGCCGTCGGTCAGGTCCGCGTGGTGCAGTATCAGCCGCCGCTCGGCCTCGTGCGGGTCCTGGTAGAAGTGGTCCAGCCGCGCGGTGTTGAAGGACGAGGAGCGGCGCAGCAGCCCGTGCACCGTGTAGCCCTTCGACAGCAGCAGCTCCGCCAGGTACGAGCCGTCCTGGCCGGTGACCCCCGTGATGAGTGCGCTCTTGGTCATCGACAACCCCCTGGTCGTTCAAAGAACATGACAAGTGTGACAATGTGGTCTCATGCAGGATGATTGCGTGTAAACACCGCGTGGTCGGTCAGCCACTGGCAGAATCCGGTTCATGACGCCTTCGATACCGCTGCTGCCTGCCCCCGCCCGGATCTTCGTCGCCGGGCACCGCGGCCTGGTCGGCTCCGCCGTCGCCCGCCGCCTCGCCGCCGAGGGTCACGAGGTGCTCACCCGTGACCGCACGGAACTGGACCTGCGCGACGCCGAACGGACGGAGCGCCACCTGCGCGACATCCGGCCGGACGCGGTCGTCCTGGCCGCGGCGAAGGTCGGCGGCATCATGGCGAACCAGCGGCAGCCGGTGCCCTTCCTGGAGGACAACCTGCGCATCCAGCTCAGCGTCGTCGCCGGTGCGCACGCCGCCGGGGTGCCCCGGCTGCTGTTCCTCGGCTCGTCCTGCATCTACCCCAAGCACGCGCCGCAGCCCATCTCCGAGGACGCACTGCTGACCGGTCCGCTGGAGCCGACCAACGAGCCCTACGCCCTCGCCAAGATCACCGGTATCACGCAGATCCGCGGCTACCGCCGCCAGTTCGGGGCGTCGTACATCTCGGCGATGCCCACCAACCTGTACGGGCCGGGCGACAACTTCGACCTGGAGACCTCGCACGTGCTGCCCGCGCTGATCCGTCGCTTCCACGAGGCGCGGGCCGAGGGCCGGGACGAGGTGGTGCTGTGGGGCAGCGGCACCCCGCGGCGCGAGTTCCTGCACGTCGACGACCTGGCGGCGGCCTGCTCGCTGCTGTTGCGGACCTACGACGACGACGCGCCGGTCAACGTCGGCTGCGGGGAGGACCTGACGATCCGCGAACTCGCCGAGACCGTCCGGGACGTCGTCGGCTTCGAGGGCCGCATCGCCTTCGACACCTCCCGCCCCGACGGCACGCCGCGCAAGCTGCTCGACGTGTCCCGGCTGCGGGCGCTGGGCTTCACGCCGAAGATCCCGCTGGCCGACGGCATCCGGGACACCTACCGTTGGTGGCTCGACCGCCTCGGCCGGGCGGAGGAGACGGACCGCCCGGCCTTCCTCGTCCAGCTGCCACTCCGCCACGCCTAGTACGCTCCGCGTCCGTCGACGACGGCGCGGAACGTACGGGCCAGTACGTCCAGATCCGTGGTCAGCGACCAGTTGTCGGCGTAGCGCAGGTCCAGGGCCAGGCTCTCGTCCCAGGACAGGTCCGAGCGCCCGCCGACCTGCCAGGGGCCGGTCATCCCGGGCTTCACCCCGAGCCGTCGCAACTCCACCGCGTCGTACGCCGCCACCTCCTCCGGCAGCGGTGGCCGGGGGCCGACCAGCGACATCTCGCCGCGCAGCACGTTCACCAGCTGCGGCAACTCGTCCAGCGAGGTGCGGCGCAGCACCCGGCCCGTGCGGGTGATGCGCGGGTCGCGGCGGATCTTGAACGTGGGGCCGTCCTGCTCGTCGGCAGCGGCCAGCGTCAGCCGGAGCCGGTCGGCGTCGACGACCATCGAGCGGAACTTCCACATCGTGAACGGCGCTCCGTCGTACCCGATCCGGGTCTGCCGGTAGAGCACGGGCCCCGGCGAGTCCAGCCGCACGGCGGCAGCCGTCAGTGCGAACAGTGGGGCCAGCACCAGCAGTCCGAGCGCGGCGCCGACCCGGTCCAGCGCGCTCTTCAGCGCCAGCTGGGGGCCGCGCCGCACGGGCGGCGCCACGTGCAGCAGGTTCAGTCCGGCCACGGTGGCGAGCCGTACGCGGCGCAGTGCCACCTCGGTCAGCCCGGACGCGACGACCAGCGGGAGACCCGCGTCCTGCACGGACCAGGACAGCCGTCGCAGCCGGTCGCCGGTCAGCGCCGTACCCGGTACCACCAGGACCAGCTCGGCGCGGTGGCGGCGGGCGGCCGCCAGCACGGTCGTGCCGTCGTCCGGCACCTGTGCCGGGTCCTGCGCCAGCGGCGCGGCCCCCTCCGGCAGCCGTCCGGCCTGGGGCACGCCGCTGCGCAGGGCCGTCGGGCCGCCCGCGCCCACGGTCACCGCACCGATCACCACGTAGGCGTGGTCGGTGCCGGCGGCGAGCTGTTCCACCACCCGGTCCACGGGCCCGGCCTCGCCGACGACCAGCGCCCGGCGCACCGCGTGCGCCTCCCGCCGCTCGGCCTTCAGGTGGCGGTGGGTGACTGCCCGGCACAGGCTGGTCAGCAACGGGGCCGGGGCCAGGGCGAGCAACGCCACGCCGGGTGTCGAGTCCTCCGTGGTGAACACGCGCAGCACGGCCAGCAGTCCGAGCAGGGTCAGCCAGTCGTGCAGGGTGGACAGGAAGCCCCGGGACTCGCCCAGCGACTCCTGCCCGTAGCGCCGGTACACGGCCTGCACGCCCACCCACACCGCGGCCGCGGTGAAGGCGGTGGCGAAGGGGTGCGGCTGACCGGTGGCACCGAACACGAAGAGGACCGGCAGCGCGGTCCCCATGACGTCCGTCGCCAGGGCGGTCGGCACGTACCACGGTGCCTTCTGCCGCTCCCGGCTCCGCATGGCTCTTCGGCGCCCGGCCCGAAGCACGGCCGAACCCGTCACGGGCCGTCCGCCTCCGGACAGACCCACGGCGTCACGCTGCATGAACCCCCCACCCTGGAACCGAAACTGCAGGGCGAGCCGCCCACTCCCCAGGAGGCGGCCCGCCGATACGGCACAACGGCAGAGACCTTAAGTCATATCAGCGCCGTTTCTCCGGCGTTCGCTTCATTTTCTCGTTCATGTCCGAAATCGCGCGGCTCTGTTCGCGGTTGCCGTTCGCCTCCTCGTTCGAGGACCTTCGCCGTGATCCGCACGGATATCGGGCCCCCGGCGCGCCCGGCACGGCGAGTACGGCCGGGGGACTCGGGCACAGGGAACCCATGCTCAGATTCGTCCTGGCCGGACTGCTCGTCCTCGTCGCCGTCACGTCGGCCGTGCTGGCCGGCGTGGTCTCACCGTGGTGGTGGCTGCCCGCCGCGCCGCTGTCGGTCCTGGCCGCCACCGCCGTCCACGACCTCGCGCAGACCAGGCACTCGGTGTTGCGGAACTACCCGGTGGTGGGGCACCTGCGGTTCCTGATGGAGAGCATCCGTCCCGAGATCCAGCAGTATTTCATCGAGCACGACTACAACGGCCGCCCGTTCGACCGCGACGTCCGCAGCCTCGTGTACCAGCGGGCCAAGGGCACGTCCGCCGAGGACCCCTTCGGCACCGAACTGGCGATGTACGAGGACGGCCACGAGTACCTCGTACCGTCCATGGCGCCGTGCCCGGTCCCGCAGACCCCGCCCACCGTGCGCGTCGGAGGTCCCGGCTGCACCAGGCCGTACGACATGTCCTTGCTCAACGTCTCGGCGATGAGCTTCGGCTCGCTGTCCGGCAACGCAGTCCGGGCGCTGAACAAGGGCGCCGCGGCGGGCGGGTTCGCCCACGACACCGGCGAGGGCGCCCTCTCGGAACACCACCTGGCGCACGGCGGCGACCTGATCTGGGAGGTGGGCACCGGCTACTTCGGCTGCCGGACCGCCAACGGGGACTTCGACCCGGAGCAGTTCCGCGAGAAAGCCGCGCTGGACGCCGTGCGGTGTGTGCTGCTCAAGGTCTCCCAGGGTGCGAAGCCCGGCATCGGGGGCGTGCTACCCGGGGAGAAGGTCAATGCCGAGATCGCCCGCGTCCGCGGCGTCCCCGAGGGCGAGACGGTCGTCTCCCCGCCGTACCACCGGGTGTACGCCACGCCCCGTGAACTGGTGCGCTTCCTCGGGCGGATGCGCGAACTGGCCGGCGGGAAGCCCACCGGGTTCAAGCTGTGCGTCGGCTCGCGGCGCGAGTTCCTGGCCGTGTGCAAGGCCATGACCGAGGAGAACGTCACTCCCGACTTCATCGTGGTGGACGGCGCAGAAGGAGGCACCGGCGCGGCGCCTCCGGAGTTCGCCGACCACATCGGCTACCCGCTCACCGAAGGGCTGTTGATCGTGCACAACGCGCTCGTCGGAGCCGGCCTCCGGGACCGCGTCCGGATCGGCGCCTCCGGCAAGGTCGCCACCGGCGCGGACATCGTCAAGCGCCTGATCCAGGGAGCCGACTACACGAACGCGGCCCGCGCCATGATGTTCGCCGTCGGCTGCATCCAGGCGCAGCGCTGCCACGCCAACACCTGCCCGGTGGGCGTCGCCACCCAGGACCCCAGGCGCGCCCGCGCGCTGCACATTCCGGACAAGGCCGCACGCGTGCACCGCTTCCACCGCGCGACCGTGCACAGCGCGCAGCGCATCATGGCGTCCATGGGCGTCGCCGACCCGCGCGACCTGCGCCCCGACATGCTGCACCGGCGCGTGGACCCGGTGACCATCACGTCGAGCGCTCAGCTGTACCCGCGCCTCGCCCCGGGTGAGCTGCTGGAGAGTCCGCCGGAGGCGTGGGCCGCCGACTGGAAGGCCGCGGACCCGGACCGCTTCCACCCCTGAACGGCGTAACGCCGGTCCGGCCGCCCAGGGGGTCGCGGCCGGACCGGCGTGTTCGGGGGGTTGTGTGCCGGGTGGGGCGGCTACCAGGTGAAGCCGCTGGAGCTGAGGACGGCGATCGCGACGATCGCGACGACGATGTCCACGACGCCGAGGACGATCGCGGCCTTGGCCATGCCCGACGCCGCCTTGCGGTGCGCCACGAGGCCGAGGATCAGGGCGACCGGCCCCAGGATCAGACTGCCGAAGAACACCCCGACGATGCCGCACACCAGGCCGCCGATGGCCAGGCCCCTGCCGTCCGAAGCGGACGTCTTCGCGCTGAACCCCGCCATGTTCCCTCCCCTTCCGCGGCTTTCGCTCGCTGTCATCTCTCCTGTGCCCCTGAACCGGTCGACTACTCCCGCGATCACCCGGGCTTCAGAGGAACCGGTGCAGCGGTCGTACGGCGGCCTCCTTGAGCCGCTGGTGGACCGGACGCCGCAGCCAGCGGGTGTGCTGCATGAGGGTGCTCACCGCGAGGTCGTCCTCGAAGTGCCGGTCGAGTTCGGCGGTCAGTTCGCGGTCGAGGACGGTGAGCATGACCTCCTCGTCGTGGTCGAGGGAGCGCCGGTTGAAGTTGGTCGAGCCGATCAGCGACGCGAATCCGTCGACGGTGACGGTCTTGGCGTGCATCATCGTGGGCTGGTACTGCCAGATCCGCACCCCGCAGCCGAGCAGCGCCTCGTAGTGCTGCTGGCCGGCCAGCAGGCAGACTCGCTTGTCCGTGTGCGGGCCCGGCAGGAGGATGTCCACTTCGACGCCGCGCCGGGACGCGCCGCACAGCAGGTCGACGAAGACCGCGTCAGGAGCGAAGTAGGCCGTGGACAGCCGGATGCGCTCCTCCGCCGACTCCAGCACCACCCGCATCAGCGTCTGCATGTCCTGCCAGCCGAAGCTCGCCGACCCGCGGACCACCTGCACGACGGCGTCGCCCTCCGACTCCTGGTCGAGGAAGCGGTCCCGGGAGTCGAACAGCTCGTCGTGCGCCTCGGCCCAGTTCTGGGCGAACGCCGCGGCGATGCCGTCGACGGCCGGCCCCCGTATCTCCGCGTGGGTGTCGCGCCATTCCGTCGCGTCCCGGGCGTCGCCGCACCACTCCTCCGCGATGCCCACGCCGCCGGTGAAGGCCACCCGCTCGTCGACGACCAGCACCTTGCGGTGGCAGCGGTGGTTCTGCTTGAGCGGGGAGATCCACAGCGGCTTCCGGAACCACACGACCTCGACCCCGGCCCGCCGCATCCGCGCCAGTTGGTCCTTCTCGATGGGTCTGCTGCCGAACCCGTCGAGCAGCAGGCGCACCCGGACGCCATTCCGCGCCCGGTCCGCGAGCGCTTCGGCGAAGCGACGGGCGACGTCGCCCTTCCAGTAGACAAACGTCATCATGTCGACCGTGTGCCGGGCGGATCCGATCGCCTCCAGCATGGCCGGGAAGATGCGGTCGCCGTTGAGCAGCGGCCGGACCGAGTTGCCCTCCGTGGCGGCGATGCCGATGAGCCGTTCCAGCCGCCGCCGAAGGCGCTGCTGCCGTTGTTGCACGCTCGTCTCCGGCTCGGTGGTGGTCACGGGCGTCTCCTGGTCGCTGGTTCGGGGCTGCTGGACGTGGCGGCACGCGGAGGCACCGCACACGCGTTCGTGTGCCCCGCGCGTCGCAGTGAATGCAGAGCAGGCGCTGTGGTCCGCGTCGCACCGGACACCGGGCCGGGCCTCGCGGAGATCGGCTGATACGGCGTCACCTCGGCCCGCCCGTCCCCCGTACAGTGGATGCCGAGGCGGGAACCGCCCGCCCGTACTGCTCGGGGGAAGGTGTGCGGTGAGCGAATCCAGCAGCGGAACAGATGTGTCCGGCAGCGGACTGAACAAGGGACTCGGCACGGTCGAGGTGCGGTTGCGGTGGGATCCGAGCCCGATGGGGGAGGCGGACAACGACCTCGACCTAGTCGCCGCCGTCTACGACGCGGACGGCGGGACGGCGTACCTCGTCCACTTCGACAGCCGTTCACCAGACGGCACCATCACCCTCACCCGCGACAGCCACACCGGGCAGGGCTTCGGCACCGACGAGGCCATGAAGCTGGAATTCGACCGGATGGCGGAGGCGTACACGCGCGTCGTGGTGGGCGTCGTCATACAGCAGAACGACGGCCGCAAGCCGTTCAGCGCCGTCCAGAACGCCGAAGTCGCGATCTTCCGGGGCTACGACGAACTCGCCGTGCACGACCTGGGGACCCTCGGCGGGAACACCGCCGCGACCGTCGCCGAATTCGTCCGGCCGGGGGGTGAGAGCGGCTGGGAATTCCGCCACCGGCTGCGCGGATTCGACGCCGGTCCCGACGACTTTCCGGGAGTCATGGGCAAGGTCTGACCGCTTCCTCGCTCCGGCGCCGCTTCGTCGGAACCACGGAACGCCCAGAAAGGACAAGGGCCCTCGCTTGAGGCGAGGGCCCTTTCCCGCGTATATTGAGTGGTTCTGTCATCACAACAGAAAAGGCCCGCAAAGGGCCTTGTAAAACACACTTTAGCGCGCGAGGAGTGGCATTGTCAAACGGGGCACCGGCACACGGGGAGAACCAGGCGGACGCGGAACTCCCCGCGGACGCGGAACTGCGAAAAGAACAGCGATTCGTCGCCGGCCTGTACGACCGCGTCGACGCCCTGCGGGGCCGGGCCGAGTCGACCGTGCGGCACTCCCTCGGGGACACCGGCACCGGGCAGCAGGCCCGGCTGGAACGCGACATCACCGTCCACGAGCAGTCCCACCTGCTGGCCGCCCTCGACGCGGTCGACTCCGGCCTGTGCTTCGGCCGCATCGATCTCCGCGACGGCGGCCACCACCACATCGGCCGGGTCGGCGTCCGCGAGGACGACGCCGACCGGACCCCCGTCCTCATCGACTGGCGCGCGCCCGTCGCGCGCCCGTTCTACCTCGCCACCGGCCACGCCCCCATGGGCCTGCGCCGTCGCCGGCACCTGGCCACCTCCGGCCGCGAGGTCACCGCACTCCACGACGAGATCCTCGACCTCGACGACACCGAGCGCACCGGCCTCGAGTCGCACGACGCCGACGCCGTGCTGCTCGCGGCGCTCGACGCCGCACGCACCGGACGCATGCACGACATCGTGCAGACCATCCAGGCCGAGCAGGACCGGATCATCCGCGCCCCGCACCGCGGGGTCCGCGTCGTCGAGGGCGGGCCCGGCACCGGCAAGACCGCCGTCGCCCTGCACCGGGCCGCCTACCTGCTCTACGAGTACCGCGAACTGCTGGCCCGCCGCGCCGTGCTGATCGTCGGCCCCAACCCGGCCTTCCTCGGTTACATCGGCGAGGTGCTGCCCTCGCTGGGCGAGACCGGTGTGCTGCTGTCGACCGTGGGCGAACTGTTCCCCGGCGTCACGGCGACCGGAACCGACACCGAGGAGGCCGCCGAGGTCAAGGGACGTGCCGGGACCGCCGAGGTGATCGCTCGCGCCGTACGCGACCGGCAGGCGCTTCCCGACCCGGTCCTGGAGATCGACCACGACGGCGACGTCCTCGTCCTCGACCGCGAGACGGTACGCGCCACCCGCGACAAGGCGCGCGCCACCGGACTCCCGCACAACGTCGCCCGCGAGCACTTCGAGGGCCACCTCCTCAACGCCCTCACCGACCAGCGCGCCGGGCGGCTCGGCGCCGACCCCTTTGGCGGGCCCAACCTGCTGGACCCGAGCGACGTCTCGCAGATCCGCAGCGAACTCGACGACGACCCGGCCGTGCACGCCGCCATCGACGCGCTGTGGCCCTCGCTCACCCCGCAGCGCCTGGTGGCGGAGCTGCTCGCCGACCCCGAGGGCCACTTCTCCGAGGCCGACGCCCGCGCCGTACGTCGGCCGCTGACGGCCGCCTGGACACCGGCCGACGTGCCACTGCTGGACGAGGCCGCCGAACTGCTGGGCGAGGACGACCGCGCGGCGCAGACTGCGGCGGCCGCCGAACGGCGCCGGCAGGTCGCCTACGCCCAGGGCGTCCTGGATGTCGCCTACGCCTCCCGGACCTACGAGTTCGAGGACCTCGACGCCGAGGACTCCGAGGTACTCGGCGTGCAGGACGTGCTGGACGCCGAGACGATGGCCGAACGCCAGGAGGAGGCCGACCACCGCACCGCCGCGGAACGCGCCGCGGCCGACCGCACCTGGGCGTTCGGGCACATCGTCGTCGACGAGGCGCAGGAGCTGTCGCCGATGGCCTGGCGGTTGCTGATGCGGCGCTGCCCGACCCGGTCCTTCACGCTCGTCGGCGACCCGGCGCAGAGCTCCACCGGGACCCGTGGCTGGCGGGAGGCGCTCGAGCCCTACGTCGGAGACCGCTGGGAACACATCCGGCTGGGCGTCAACTACCGCACCCCGGCCGAGATCATGGACTATGCGGCGGAGCAGCGGCGCGCGGACCACCCGGACTTCGAACCGCCGCGCTCGGTGCGCTCCACCGGGGTGCCGCCGTGGGAACGGACGGTCGCGGAGGACGCGCTGCCCGGAGCTGTCGCACAAGCGGTCGCCGCGCAGACACCGGCCGACGAGGGACGCCTCGCCGTGGTGGCGCCGCGCGACCGGCACGCCGCACTGGCGGCGGTGCTGCCGGAGGCGACGCACGGCGACCAGCTCGACCTGACGCGGAGGGTCGTGCTGCTGGACGCGCGGCAGGCGAAGGGGCTGGAGTTCGACACCGTGCTGGTCGTCGAGCCGGACCGCTTCGCGGCCAACGACCGCTACGTGGCGCTCACCCGCGCCACGCAGCGCCTCGGCGTGATCCGCGTCCGCGGCTGACCGACGGCCGGGCCGGGGGAGCCTCCCCGGGCCCCGCCGGACGGAACGACTGTGCGGACGGTCAGCCGGTGCTGTGGCCGGGAAGGTGTGCCAGGCGTCGCGAGCCGGTGAAACTCTCCGGTCACAGCACTATGCGGCGTGGGCGTGGGCGTGGAGGTCGGCGAAGACCGCGGTGTTCAGCGCGAACGCGCGCCGGCACTCGTCCACGATCCGCTGCTTCTCCAAGTCGTCCGCCGGGATCGCGTCCAGCCGCTCCCGGTAACCCCGCTTGAACTCGGCCGGGTTGCCCAGGTCCTCGAAGACGTAGAACCGCACGCCGTCGCCCTTGCGCGCCAGCCCCCAGTTGCGCTCCGCGCGGCCGCGGATCACCTGCCCGCCGGACAGGTCGCCGAGGTAGCGCGTGTAGTGGTGCGCCACGTAACCGCCGGGCCAGGTGCGTCCGACCTCGGCGACGCGTTCCGCGTACGCCGCCGTCGCCGGTAGCGGCCGCGCCCGCTCCCACCAGCCCGTACAGCCGTGCAGGTGGTCCAGGTCGCGGACCAGGGCGTCGCGACGGAACAGCGCCGGGTCGACGAACGGCCCGGCCACCGGGTCGTCGGCCAGGCCCGCCGCCTCCGCCTCCAGCGCCCCGTAGACGAACCACAGCTGCTCGGTGTAGAGGCGGTAGGCCGCGACGCCGAGGTGCCCGCCGAGCAGGTCGGCCATGAAGCCGGAGTTCTCCGCCTCGGTGTGCTGCTCCTGCGACGCGGTGCGGATCAGCGTGGAGAAGGGGGTGGCGCCGGACGTGAGGTCGGTCGCGGCCATGGGCGGGGCCTCCGGGTCTCCGGGACGGGGGGCTCCGCCGCCGGGGCCTCACCCGGGCGGCGGTTTCCCGACATGCTGTCGGAAAGTGTCGAGGTCACCCCTTCCCCGGCAGGCCGCGTGCCAATCACGGCAGCGTCAGGATGTCCGCGCCCGTGTCGGTGACCACCAGGGTGTGCTCGAACTGCGCGGTCCGCCTGCGGTCCTTGGTGACCACGGTCCAGCCGTCCTCCCACATGTCCCACTCGTACGTGCCGAGCGTGAGCATCGGCTCGATGGTGAAGGTCATGCCGGGCTTCATCACGGTCGTGGCCCGCTCGTCGTCGTAGTGCGGGATGATCAGACCGCTGTGGAACGAGGTGTTGATGCCGTGGCCGGTGAAGTCGCGGACGACGCCATAGCCGAAGCGGCGTGCGTAGGACTCGATGACCCGGCCGATGATGTTGATCTGCCGGCCCGGCCGGACGGCCTTGATCGCGCGGTTCAGCGCCTCGCGAGTCCGTTCCACCAGCAGGCGGGACTCCTCGTCCACGTCGCCCACCAGGTACGTCGCGTTGTTGTCGCCGTGCACGCCGCCGATGAACGCCGTCACGTCGAGGTTCACGATGTCGCCGTCGCGGAGCACGGTGGAGTCCGGGATGCCGTGGCAGATCACCTCGTTGACCGAGGTGCACAGCGACTTCGGGAACTTCCGGTAGCCCAGCGTCGAGGGGTAGGCGCCGTGGTCGCACATGTAGGTGTGCGCGATCTCGTCCAGGGTGTCGGTGGTCACCCCGGGAGCGATGTGCCGGGCCGCTTCCTCCATGGCCCGGGCGGCGATGCCGCCGGCGGTGCGCATCCGCTCGATCGTCTCGGCGTCCTGCACCTCGGGGCCGGTGTACGGCGCGGGCGAGGGCTTGCCCACGTACTCGGGGCGCGGAATGGAGGAGGGCACGGCCCGCTGCGGGGAGAGCGTGCCGGGAGCGAGGAGCTGCTGGCCAGACATGTGCGCGAGTCTAACCAGCCCGCTCGTGGCTGACCGCCGGGGACTGGGGCAGCATGACTGCATGGCACTCTTCAAGAAGAAGTCCGCGGGCCGTCCCGGCGAGTGGTTCTACTGCCTGGAGCACCGCAAGGTCGAGGAGGGCCCGGAATGCCCGGGCAAGGACCGCATGGGGCCGTACGCCAGCCGCGAGGAGGCCGCGCACGCGATGGAGACGGCCGCGGAACGCAATGTGAAGTGGGAGAACGACCCCCGCTGGAGCGACCGCTCGGCGGCGGGGGGTGACGCGGGGCCGGACGGAGCCGACTCCTGACGGACCGGCGTACCCGGCGCTCCCGGGCGGCGGAACGCCGGGAGCGCCGGAGCGCCGGGAAGTCCCGGCCGTCCGCGGGGAAGGGCCCCGCGGGCGGCCCGTGCCTCAGGGGGTCGGGGTCAGCCGCACCGGTGGGACGCCCTCCTCGTGGTGCCGCTCGGCCCAGCCTGTGAGCGCGGCCCGGCTCGCCTGGTCCAAGTGCCGTACGCCCGACAGGTCCAGTTCCAGCGGGCGGTCGCTCGGCAGCGCCTCCAGGGCGGCCAGCAGGCGGGGCAGCCGCAGGAAGGTGGCGTTGCCGGTCAGCGCGACCCGCACGGGGCCGGGCGCGGCGTCGTCGACCTCGAGGTGGGTGTGGGACGTCTCCCAGGCGGACTTCAGGACCGCCAGGGCCAGGCCGACCAGCACGCCCTCGAACATGCCCACCCCCACGATCGCGAGCGCGGTCGCCGTGAGCACGACGGCCTCGCCCCGGTGCTCGCGCCACAGCGGCACCAGACGCCGCAGCGGCAGCAGCTTGCAGCCCGCGTGCACCAGGACGCCCGCCAGCGCCGCGACCGGGATGATGCTCAGCGCGGCCGGGAACAGCACCGCGAACAGCAGCAGCCACACGCCGTGCAGCACCCGCGAGGCCCTGGTGCGCGCACCCGCGTGGACGTTGGTCGCGCTGCGCACGATGACCGCCGTCATGGGCAGAGCCCCGAGCAGACCGCACACGGTGTTGCCGGCGCCCTGCGCCATCAACTCCTTGTCGAAGTCGGTACGCGGGCCGTCGTGCAGCCGGTCCACGGCGGCGGCGCTGAACAGGCTCTCGGCGGAGGCGATCAGCGTGAAGGCGAGAACGGTCCCGATCATCCCGGCGTCCACCACCGATCCCAGACCGGTGAGGTCGGGAGGCTGTACGGCGTCCAGCAGGCCGCTGACCTCGACGGTCGCGATGCCGAGCCCGAAGGTGGTCGTGATGACGGTGGCCAGGGCGACGGCGGCGAGCGCGCCGGGAACCTTCCGGACACGGCTGGGGAGGCGCTGCCAGAGCAGCATCAGCGCGACGGTGCCGGTGCCGACGGCGAACGCGGTCAGGGCGGGCGCCGAGCCGAGGATGTCGGCGGCGAGGCCGGGCAGCCCGGCGATCTTGGCGAGGCCCGAGGCGGGCGCCTCGAGGTCGGCCATGGTGTAGAGCTGGCCGGCGATGATCACCAGTCCGATGCCGGCCAGCATGCCCTCGATCACCGCCACCGAGATGGCGCGGAACCAGCGTCCGAGGCGGAGCGCGCCGAGGGCGACCTGGAGCAGGCCGGCGGCGAGCACCAGCAGGCCGAGGGCGGCCAGGCCGTACGCGCCCACCGCCTCGTACACCAGGACGGCGAGCCCGGCGGCCGGGCCGCTGACCTGGAGGCTGCTCCCCGGCAGCAGCCCGGTGAGCAGCCCGCCGACGATGCCGGTGACCAGGCCGAGCTCGGCCGGTACACCCGAGGCCACAGCGATGCCGACGCAGAGCGGCACGGCGACGAGGAAGACGACGAGGGAAGAGGGGAGATCCGTGCGCAGGGTGCGCCGGGTGGAGGAGAGGAGGGTGGCGCTCATGGGGCCTTTCCGGTGCTGGCGTGTCGACGTGGGGGGCGGCCGGGGTGCGGCGCGCGGCACGGGTCGCACCGGCGGCGTCGCGCGTGGCGGACGTCGCCGGGCGACGGGCTCGTGCGGCGGGCTCGTGCGGCGGCGCGTGGGTCCGTCAGCAGCGGAAGGTCTGGAGCACGGCGGGACTGAGCGCCACCGGGCCCGGTCTCCGCGTCCCCGCCGCCCGGGTGTCGTGCGCAGCGGGAACGGCGGCGGCCGGGCGGGGCGCCGCACCGGCGGCCAGTGGTGCACGGGCGCAGGCCGTGGCGGAGTGTGCGCTGCTCGAGCGGTACGTCCACGCGACCGGATCGGCGGGGCAGCCGTCGGGCGCCGATGGACGCCGGGCGTCCGGGAGCTGTGGGTGGCCGGCCGCCTGCTCCGGCTGCGGCACGGCCCGTGCCGCGACGGCGGCGCGGTGCGCGGAGGCCGGGTCGTCCACGGGGGAGGACGGCGGGTGCGGCAACACCGTGAGCAGCAGAACGACGGCGGTCAGTACGAGCAGGCACGCGACGGCGACCCGGTGATGGTGCGGTGTCATACGGTCGTCCCCCCTCCCCTGTCGTAACACAGTGTCCTCACGTGCTCACGTAGCGCTCAACGCTTCGACGGTACGTGAGCGTTCCCCGCGGGACGACGCCTTTCGGGTGAACTCTGTGTGTCCGGGTCCGTGCCATCTGTGCCCGGCCGGGGCCGGCGGGAGGTGCGAGGCGGGAGCTGTGGGAGGCGCGCGAAGGGGGTCAGGGCGCGGCCGGCTCCGTCGCGGCGTTGTTCCCGCCGCCGGCCTGCGCCGTATCGGCCTGTGCGTCCCCGGCCGCCTCCCGCTTGGCCCGGGCGTGCGGGTCGGTGCGGGCGTCGTAGGACATCAGCTTCGGCAGCGCCAGCATCAGGACGCCGACCGCTGCCACGCAGAGCAGGCCGCCGCCCCACACCGAGGTGCGCACCGAGGTGAGCGCGGCCATGCCGCCGGAGCGGAGCTGGCCGAGCTGCGGCCCGGCGGAGAAGGACAGCAGCTCGATGCCGGCCAGCCGCCCGCGCAGCCCGTCCGGGATGGTCTGATTCCACAGGGTCGACCGGAAGATGCCGCTGACCATGTCGAACGCCCCGGCCACGGTGAGGAACAGCAGGACCAGCCAGATGTTCTGCACCGCGCCTGCGGCGGCCATCGCCGCTCCCCACAGCAGCGCCGCGAGAGCGACCATCCGGCCGTGCCGGTGGATTCTCCGCGTCCAGCCGCTGGTCGCGCTGACCAGCATGCCGCCCAGCGGCAGCGTCGCGTACATCATGCCCAGGGCCCATTCCGCGTCGAGCCGGTCGGCGAGGAAGGGGAAGAGGGCGAGGGGGAACGCGAACAGCATCGCGGCGATGTCCACCGTGTACGTGCCCAGCAGTTCCTTGCGGTTCCAGGCGTAGCGCGCGCCCTCCAGGATGCCGCGCAACGACGGCTTCTCCGCGTCGTGCCCGGCGGGAGAGGGGCGCAGGCGCAGGCCGAGCAGGAACGACACCGCGAAGCTGAGCGCGTCCAGTACGTACGCCGTCTCCACGCCCGCGTAGGCGATCAGCAGACCGGCGAGGGTGGGGCCGGCGACGCCGCCGATCTGCCAGCGCAGCGAGTTGAGCGCGGCGGCGGCGCTGAGCTGGTCGTGCGGCACGATGCGCGGAACGATCGCGTCCAGGGCCGGACGCTGGAGGCCGACCAGCGAGCTGGTCAGCGCGCCCGCCGCGTACAGCGGCCAGATCATCGGCTCGGGCAGCAGCGAGTTCAGCAGCAGGCCCAGTGCGACGAGGCCGAGTGCGAACTCGGTGAACAGGATGACCTTCCGGCGGTCCACGGCGTCGGCGAGCGCGCCGCCGTACAGGCCGAAGGCGATCAGCGGCACCAGCTCGACCACGCCGAGAGCGCCCACCGCGACCGGCGAACCGGTCAGCTCCTTGAGCTGGAAGGGCAGCGCGACGAAGGAGAGGAAGCTGCCGAAGACCGTGATGGCCCCCGAACACCACAGCACGCGGAAGTCCCGTGAGGAACGCCAGGGCGAGAGGTCGGGGAGCAGTGCGCGCAGATCGAGGGACACGAGCTGCCATCTTCCGCCCCGAATGCTGCACGGGGCAACTGCTTATCGACCTGGTCCGGAGGACTCACCAGCGCGGCGGCGGTGGCGCCGTGAGGCGTTCGGCGAGCCGGGAGAGGCGGTCGCGGAAGCCGCGCGCGTGCCGTGCCGCGGTGAACGGCTGCGGGCGGGGGGTCAGGCCGCCCGGCCCCGGCACGGCTTCGCCGGCGGCCGCGCTGACCAGGTGCTGGAGCGTGTCGAGGTCGAGCTCCTGCGGGTCGGCGGTGAGCGCGTCGTGGGCCATGCCGCCCAGTTCGGTGGTGCCCGGCGAGTCACCGGTGTCCGATGGCATGCCGCCCTCCAGCGCCAGGACCGTCGCGCCGGCCCGCCGCGCGTCGTGCACCCGTTCCAGCAGGCCGCCGCCCGGCGCGCCCGGAGCGACCACCAGCAGCGTCTCGTTGCGTCCCGCTGCCTCCAGCCGGGCCAGGCCGCAGGAGAGGTGGGCGGGCGCGGCCGGCGGGACCCGGTGGCGCACCAGTGTGGGCGACAGCTCGGGGAGCCCGGACCAGGCGGCCTCGTCGTCCAGATGGGCCGCCAGGTGCCAGGGTTCGTGCTCCTCGGTGCCGACCAGCAGCAGTCCACCGCCGCGCGGTGAGACGGAGGCGCGCAGAGATCCGGCGAAGCGCCGGGTGGAGGGCAACCACTCCGTTCCGGCGAGGACTTCACGCAGCAGGGCGACCCGTACGGCATCCATGGGCGTGCATGCTGCCGTACGGCCGGTGCTGCGCGCCGCGGTTCGGGGGAGACGTCGCCCGAACGGGGATGCGGCCCTCGTGCTCCGGAGTGCGAGGGCCGTCAGGATGTGGCGAAGCCCTCGACCAGTGAAGCTACTCACCAGTAGGAAGTGGTCCGCGTACACCGTAGGATCGGTCCCATGACTTCCTCAGCAGCGCCCTCGCCCAAAAAGGATCCCTGGGACCTTCCCGACGTCTCCGGACTGACCGTCGGCGTGCTCGGCGGCACCGGCGACCAGGGCCGCGGACTCGCCTACCGGCTGGCCCTCGCCGGCCAGAAGGTGATCATCGGATCGCGGAAGGCCGAGCGGGCCCGCGAGGCGGCCGGCGAGATCGGCCAGGGCGTCGAGGGCGCGGACAACGCGGAGTGCGCCCGCCGTTCGGACGTGGTGATCGTCGCCGTGCCCTGGGACGGCCACGCCGCCACGCTGGAGAGCCTGCGCGAGGAACTGGACGGGAAGCTCGTCGTCGACTGCGTCAACCCGCTCGGCTTCGACAAGAAGGGCGCCTACGCCCTGGTGCCCGAGGAGGGCAGCGCCGCCGAGCAGGCCGCCGCCCTGCTGCCCGACTCCCGCGTGACCGCCGCCTTCCACCACCTCTCCGCGGTGCTGCTCTCCGACCCGGATATCAAGGAGATCGAGACCGACGTGATGGTGCTCGGCGAGGTGCGCGCGGACTGCGAGATCGTGCAGGCCCTCGCGGGCCGCATCCCCGGTATGCGCGGCGTCTTCGCGGGGCGGCTGCGCAACGCCCACCAGGTCGAGTCGCTCGTCGCCAACCTGATCTCGGTCAACCGCCGGTACAAAGCCCACGCGGGCGTGAGGCTCACCGACATCTGAGCCGGCCGACCGGGGCGTGCGCGAGGGACGTGCGCCCCGCGACGGTCCGCCCCGCGGGGTGTGGGGGACAATGGAGCGGTACACCCATCTGCTCACCCGACGGGAGCCCCAGCCCCCATGCCCGCCTCCACCCCGCCCAGGCCCTCGAAGTCCATCGCCCTGGCCGCCACCGCCCTGTGCCTGCTCGCCGTCGTCGCGGCGGTGGTCGCCTTCGTGAACGGCAACTGGTTCGGGATCGCCTGGGTGCTGCTCGCGGGCGTCACCTCGAACATGGCGTGGTACCACTGGCGTCGGCTCCGCGCCACACAGGGTGGCGAGCAGGCACAGGGCGGCGGCCCCGGTGCGGAGCAGCCCCCGCGCGACGGCCGCGGGCGGTGACGCGCCCGCCCCTGGAAACGTGCCCGGAGGGCGGGCGTCACCGGCCGAGCGTCACCGGCACGAAGCCCGCCTGCGGGTCACCGTCCCAGAAGCGGAAGTACTCCAGCCCGTAGTACGTCTCGCCCTGCCCCACGCCGAGCATGCCGAGTACCGCGTCGACGACGTCCCAGAACACGGCCCCGATCCCCGGGATCCACAGGCAGGCGAAAACGATCAGCAGGCCGAACGGTGCGAACGGCTCCGCCTGCTTCCGGGCCGACGGCGACAGCCAGGGCTCGATCACCCCGTAGCCGTCCAGCCCCGGGACCGGCAGGAGGTTCAGGATCGCCGCCGTCACCTGGAGCAGCGCCAGGAACGCCAGCGCGAAGCGGAACGGCGTCGGCATCGTGTCGACGGTGCCCAGCCACCACGGGGCAGTGAGCGCGAGCGCGAAGGCCACGTTGGTCAGCGGCCCGGCCGCCGAGACGAGGCTGTGGCGCAGCCGGCCCCGGATGCGGTCCCGCTCGACGAACACCGCGCCGCCCGGCAGGCCGATGCCGCCCAGGATCACGAACAGCACCGGCAGCACGATGCTGAGCAGCGCGTGCGTGTAGCGCAACGGGTTCAGCGTCAGGTAGCCCTTGGTGGCCACCGTGTGGTCACCGCCATGCAGCGCCGTGCGCGCGTGGGCGTACTCGTGGAGGCACAGCGAGACGATCCAGCCGGAGACCACGAACAGGAAGACCGCGACGCCGGTCGCCCGCGCGAAGTCCGTCCACACGGCCCAGCCCGACACCGCGAGCACCGCCACCAGGCCCAGGAAGACCGGGCTCGGACGGCGGTGCTCACGTTTCGGCGCGACAGCGGAGGTCATGAGGCCCGACAGTACCGGGCCCCGCCGGTCAGGTCTTCTTGCGGAAGGTGTTGATGGCCAGCGGGGCAGTGACCGCGGTCAGGCCGACGGACCACACCAGTGTCCACAGCAGGGGCCCGCCCACGTCGCCGGTGCCGCCCATCAGCACGCGGGACACGTCCGCCACGTGCGTGAGCGGGTTGACGTCGGTGAACGCCTCCAGCCAGCCCGGCATCGTGCCCGTCGGTACGAAGACCGACGAGCCGAACTGCAGGGGCATCAGCACCAGGAAGGACACGCCCTGCACGGCCTGCGCGGTCCGCATGGTCAGACCCAGCAGCATGAAGATCCACACCAGGGACGCGCCGAAGAGCGTGGTCAGGCCGATCGCGGCGAGCATGCCGAGCACGCTGCCCTGGAGCTCGTAGCCGACCAGGAAACCGACCGTCAGCAGCACCACGATGGCGATCAGCATGCGGCCGATCTCCACCACGACCTTCGCGATCAGCACCGAGGACCGGGCGATGGGCATGGACCGGAAGCGGTCCATCACGCCCTTGCGGAAGTCCTCGTTGATGCCGGTGCCCACCGCCATGGCGATGTTCATGCCCATCATCGCCATCATCCCGGGGATGAGGTACGCGGTGTACACGTCCCGGTCGGCGTCGCCGGAGATGGCGCCGCCGAAGACGTACACGAAGAGCAGGGTGAAGATGATGGGCATCAGCAGCGCGTCCATCATCGACTCGGGGTCCTGCTTGATCTGGAGCGCGTTGCGGCGCACCAGGGCCCCGACGTGCCGCACGTTGGCGCGCAGCCCGATCCGGTCCTCGCCCGAGCCGGGCTTGACCGACGGGGCGGGGACGCGCGGTCCCGGACCGGACGCCTCGGGGGAAACGGTGGCGGTGCTCACGCCGCGACCTCCTCGTTCTCGGGCTCGGACTCCTGATGGGTGGCCCGCTGGCCGGTGATGGCCAGGAACACCTCGTCCAGGCTGGGCAGATGGGTGGCGATGTCGGCGATCCCGAAACCGCGCACGCCCAGCAGCCCGACCACGGCGGTCAGCTGTTCGTCACTGATGATCGGCACGCTGACGACGCCGCGCTCCGCGTCGGCCGTGGCACCGGAGATGCCGTCCAGACCTGCCTCGGCCAGCGCGCCGGCCATCGCCCGCAGGTCGCCGGTGTTGGCCGGGCGGATCTCCAGGGTGCGACCGCCGACCTTCGCCTTCAGCTCCGGCACCCGGCCCTCCGCGATCACCTTGCCTTGGTCGACGACGGTCAGCTCGCTCGCCAACTGCTCCGCCTCCTCCATGTACTGGGTGGTCAGCAGCACGGTGTTGCCGTCGGCGACGATGTGCTTGACCTCGTCCCACACCTCGTTGCGGGTGCGCGGGTCGAGACCTGTGGTGGGCTCGTCCAGGTACAGCACCCGGGGGTGGCCGATCATGGACGCGGCCAGGTCGAGGCGGCGGCGCATGCCGCCGGAGTACTTGCTCACCGGCTTGCGGGCCGCCTCCGTCAGCGAGAATCGCTCCAGCATCTCGTCCGCCCGGCGGCGCGCGTCCCGGCGTGGGAGGTCGAGCAGCCGGCCGATCATGTAGAGGTTCTCCCAGCCGGACAGCTTCTCGTCCACCGAGGCGTACTGGCCGGTGAGTCCGATGGTGCGGCGCAGCCGGCGCGGCTGGCGCACCACGTCGTAGCCCGCCACGGTGGCCGTGCCGGCGTCCGGCGCCAGCAGCGTGGACAGAATCCGGACCAGGGTGGTCTTGCCCGCGCCGTTCGGCCCGAGCACGCCCATGACGGTGCCCTCGCGCACCGTGAGGTCGATGCCGTCGACCGCCCGCGTCTCCCCGAAGTGCTTCACCAGTCCGCGGACCTCGACGGCATTGCGTCCGTGGGCGGTGGCTTCCTGTCGCGTCATGACCCTACGGTGACAGGCGCCACCGACAAACGGCCGACATCCCGCCTACAGGCGGGAGGCCGGCCGTACGCCGCGCGTGCGTCGCCCCCGTGCCGCCGGTACCCGGGCCGGCGCCGCAGGGAAGCGACGCGGTCAGGAGAAGCTGTGCTCCGGCTGCGGGAACCCGCCGCCGGTGACGTCCTCGGCGAACGCCTTCGCGGCGCCGCCCAGCGTCTCCCGCAGCTGCGCGTACTGCTTCACGAAGCGCGGCAGCCTGCCCGGCGTCAGGCCCGCCATGTCCGTCCAGACCAGAACCTGCGCGTCGGTGTCCGGGCCGGCGCCGATGCCGACCGTGGGGATGTGCAGCGAACGGGTGACCTCCGCGGCCAGCTCGGCCGGCACCAGCTCCAGCACCACCGCGAACGCGCCCGCGTCCTGCGCGGCCTTCGCGTCCCGGACCAGCCGGTGCGCGTCCTCGTCGGAACGGCCCTGCACGCGGTAGCCCATGGCGTTCACGGACTGCGGCGTCAGGCCCAGGTGGGACATGACCGGGATGCCGGCGGAGACGAGCAGTTCGGTCTGGCGCAGCGAGCGTTCTCCGCCCTCCAGCTTCACCGCGCCGACGCCGGCCTCCTTGACCAGCCGGGTGGCGTTGCGCAGGGCCTGCTCCGGGCCCTCCTGGTAGGAACCGAACGGCAGGTCGCCGATGACCAGGGCGCGCCGGGTGCCCCGTACGACCGCGGCGGAGAGGATCGCGATCTCGTCCATGGTGACGGGCACGGTCGTCTCGTATCCGAGGTGGCAGTTGCCCATCGAGTCGCCGACGAGCAGGACGGGGATGCCCGCGTCGTCGAAGACCGAGGCGGTCATCGCGTCGTAGGCGGTGAGCATCGGCCACTTCTCGCCGCGGTCCTTGGCAGCGGCCAGGTCGCGGACGGTGATCCGGCGGTTCTGCGTGCCGCCGTAGAGCGACCTGGGGTTCTGGGAGGACGGTCCCGACTGGGCGGAGGTTTCAGGCTGGGCAGGCTGTGCCGGCTGGGCAGGCGTCATCGCACTGGCTCCTGTGTCTCGTCGTCTCGTGGCGCCCCTGGGGGCGTCCCCGGATTCGGTTCCATGCTGGCACGGTTCGGGCGAAGGGGGGAACCCCTGACGCGGCCCGGGAGCCCCCTGCCGGCTCCTCGCCCGGCCTTCCGCCGTGCGCGGTGCGTTCCCGGGCGCCACGAAAGGTGATCCCCGCTGGCGGAGGGCGTGCGGAAGGGGCGCCGGCACCCCGCGCGACACGGGTGTCCGCGAGGGCGCCCGGATGTGCGTGTTCGGTCACAGCAGGGCTCGCCCCGCCCTCTCGCGGAACCCGGCGCGCGGTGGTGATCGTCCTGCAGACAGGAACGGATCACGGCCCGAAGGCGAGGTCGGGGGCGTGCCCCGCACGGTCGGCGGGCGGCCCGGTGATCACCTATCGTTCCCCGGACGGGCGAGGCGAGTGAGGACGGCGCATGGCACGGGCGTTCATGACGGAGGCCGAGCGGACCGACGGCGCGGGGCGCGGACGGTTTTGCCGCTCCTTCCGCGGGCCGTGGGGCGGGTCGTCGGGGGACCGCGGCGGCTGGAGCGCTCCCGGCATGTGGCGGCGCGGGGTGCTGCTCGCGGCCGTGGCCCTCGGCCTGACCGCCCTCCTGCTGCTGCACGCCCGGGTGCCCAACGTGATCGGCAACCTCGGCTCCCTGTGGGAGACGTTCCTGCCCTGGGGAGGCCTGCTGATCCCGGTGCTGCTCGTGTGCGCCGTGGTCCGGCGGTCCGCCACCGCTCTGGTCGCACTGCTGGCGCCCGTCGTGGCGTGGTGGAGTCTGTTCGGCGGGCTGGTAAGCGACAAGACCGGCTCCGGCGGCGAACTCACCGTCGTCACGCACAACGTGAGCGCCGCCAACCCCGATCCCGTCGCCGCCGCCGACCAGTTGGCGGCCTCCGGCGCCGACGTGCTCGCGCTACAGGAGATCGCCGGCGACCGCGTCCCGCTCTACGAACGCGAACTCGCCGACGCCTACCCGCACCACGTCGCCTTCGGCACCGTCGGCCTGTGGAGCAAGGAGCCGCTGGAGGACGCCCGGCACGTCGACATCGACATCGGCTGGAAGCGCGCCCTGCGCGCCACGGTGCAGACGCCGCAGGGGGATGTGGCCGTGTACGTCGCGCACCTTCCCTCCGTGCGGGTCGAGTTCCGCTCCGGCTTCACCGCCGGCCAGCGCGACGACGCCGTCCGGCGGCTCGGCAGGGAGATCGCCGACGACCCCGTCGGCCGCGTGGTGCTGCTCGGCGACCTCAACGGCACGATGAACGACCGCGCCCTGGCCCCCGTCACCTCGCAGATGCGGTCCACTCAGGGCGCGGCCGGCGACGGCATGGGCTTCTCCTGGCCGGCGAGCTTCCCGATGGCCCGCATCGACCAGATCATGGTCAAGGACCTCGACCCGGTGTCCTCCTGGTCGCTCCCGGGCACCGGAAGCGACCACCTCCCCGTCGCGGCATCCGTGAACCTGCCGTAGCAGGAGTCGCGGGCCCGGGCGATCCGGACGGGCGGCTCAGCTCGCGGTGGTGCCGGTCTCGCGCCAGCGGTTGGTGACGGGGAGGCGGCGGTCCTTGCCGAACCCCTTGGCGGAGATCTTGGTGCCGGGCGGGTACTGGCGGCGCTTGTACTCCGCGGTGTCCGTCATGCGCAGCACCCGGGTCACGGTCTCCTCGTCGAAGCCCTGCGCGATGATCTCCGCACGGCCGCGGTCCTGGTCGACGTACAGGGCGAGGATGCCGTCCAGCACCTCGTAGTCGGGCAGCGAGTCCGTGTCCACCTGGTCGGGGCGCAGTTCGGCGCTCGGTGGCTTGCTGAGGGAGTTCTCCGGGATCGGCGGCGTCCGTCCGGCGGCCTCGGCGGCCCGGTTGCGCCACCGGGCGAGCGCGAACACGGTCGACTTGTAGACGTCCTTGATCGGCCCGTACGCGCCGACCGAGTCGCCGTACAACGTCGAGTAGCCGACGGCCAGTTCGGACTTGTTGCCGGGCGCCAGCACGATGTGGCCCTCCTGGTTGGAGAGCCCCATCAGCAGGGTGCCGCGCAGCCGGGACTGGAGGTTCTCCTCCGCGAGCCCGGTGAGCTCGACCGTCGCCAGGTAGGCGTCGAACATCGGCGCGATGGGCACCGTGCGCAGGTCGAGGCCGGTGCGGCGGGCGAGGTCCTCCGCGTCCGAGAGCGAGTGCGCCGAGGAGTAGCGGGACGGCATCGCCACGCCGTACACGTTCTCCGCGCCGAGCGCGTCGCAGGCGAGGGCGGCGGTGAGAGCGGAGTCGATGCCGCCGGACAGGCCGATCAGCACCGAGCGGAAGCCGTTCTTCCGCACGTACGCCCGCAGGCCGGTGACCAGCGCCGTGTACACCTCCTCCGGGTCCTCCATGCGCGGGGCCTCCTCACCGGTGACCTCCGGAGCGGCGGCCGGCAGCGGCTCAGCGGACAGCGTGCGGTGCTCGACGCGCAGCCCGTCGTCCACCGTCCCCGCAGGCACGTCCCCGGCCGCGGGCAGCTCCAGGTCGAGCACCACGCAGCCCTCCTCGAACTGCGGTGCCCGCGCCAGGACCCGGCCGTCGGCGTCGACGACGATGGAGTCGCCGTCGAAGACCAGTTCGTCCTGCCCGCCGACCGTCGCGAGGTAGGCAATGGTGCAGCCGGCCTCCTGCGCCCGCTTGCGCACCAGTTCCAGGCGGGTGTCGTCCTTCTCCCGCTCGTACGGTGAGGCGTTGATCGACAGCAGCAGCCCGGCCCCGGCGGTACGGGTCGCCGGGACGCGGCCGCCGTCCTGCCACAGGTCCTCGCAGATGGCCAGCGCGACGTCGACGCCGTGCACTCGCAGCACCGGCAGCGTCTCGCCGGGCACGAAGTACCGGAATTCGTCGAACACGCCGTAGTTGGGCAGGTGGTGCTTGGCGTAGGTGAGCACCACCTCGCCGCCGTGCAGGACCGCGCCGGCGTTCTGCGGAGCGCCCGCGGGCTGTCCGTAGCGGGGCTGTGCCTGCTCGCTCCGGTCGAGGTAGCCGACCACGACCGGCACCCCGCCCAGGCCCTCGCCGTCCAGTCGCCGCGCCAGCGTGCGCAGCGCGTCCCGGCTGGCCTCGACGAACGAGGACCGCAGCGCCAGGTCCTCGACCGGATAGCCGGTCAGCATCATCTCGGGGAACGCCACCAGGTGGGCCCCCTGCTCGACGGAGTGCCGCGTCCAGCGCAGGACGGCATCGGCGTTCCCCTCGAGGTCGCCGACGGTGGAGTCGATCTGATTCAGCGCGATACGAAGTCGATGCACGCCCCCATCCTAATCGTCTTTCTGACGCGATCCGCCCGAGACAGGAGGAGAAACGTTCCGCCGAAGCGAGCCGGCGGTCGGCTCGAGAAAGCTACTGGCGAGTTCGCGACATTGACGCGAACTCGCCAGTAGCACGAGGATGCCGGTCATGCTGGAGGCTCTCGATCTGGACCCCGTGCAGCAGCAGGCGTACGAGGCGCTGGTGGACGGCGCCGTCACCCTGCCCGAACTCCGCGCCGCCCTGGGGCCTTCCGGCCCTCGCGCCCGGGAGGTGCTGGCCTCTCTGGAACGGCTCCGGCTCGCCGAACGGGTCGCCGGTGCGCGCGGCGAGTCCGACCGCTGGCTGCCCGTCGCGCCGGACGTGGCCTTCGAGACACTGCTGACCGCGCGCGAGGAGCAGCTGCAGCGCGCCCGCCTGCACGTCCAGCTGCTCGCCACCCGCTACCGCGCCACGACCGGTGCCCGTGACCCCATGGACCTGGTGGAGGTGGTGATCGGGCGGGCCGCGGTGATCCGGGCCGTGGACCAGCTCCAGCGCAGCGCCCGCCACGAGGTGCGCGGCATCGACCGCCCGCCCTACGCCAACACCGGACCGGACCGGACCGATCCGCGGACCGGGATGATGCCGCTCCAGGAGGAGACGATGCGTCGCGGCGTCGGCTACCGCGTCATCTACGACACCGCTGGCCTGCGCGGCACGGAGACCGTCGGGCCGTTCCACAGCGTCGACACCGATCTCGCTGCCTGCGCCGAACTCGGCGAGGACGCCCGCGTCATGAGCGGGACCCCCACCAAGCTGATGCTCGCCGACGACCGGTGCGGCGTCATTCCGCTGCGCACCACGCCGTACGAGGTCGTCAGCGGTGTCGTGGTCCACCCGTCCGGACTGCTGGAGGCGCTGGGCGGGCTGTTCGAGGTGCTGTGGGAACGGGCGCAGCCGCTGCACGGCGACCGGGAGGGCCCGGATCCGGACGACGCCAGGCTGCTCGCCCTGTTGACGACCGGGCTCACCGACCCGGTGATGGCCCGGCAGCTCGGCGTCAGCCACCGCACGTTCCAGCGGCGGCTGCGGGCGCTCATGGAGCGGGTCGGTGCGGCCACGCGTTTCCAGCTCGGGGCCCGCGCCACGGCGCTCGGCTGGCTCGCCGACACGCGCGGGGCGTCGACCGGCGACGGAGTCGGCGCGCCGTGTGCGGCGGAAGCCGACCGCGCGCAGGTCGACATCGGAGAGTGAAGCGGAGGCCACGGCTCCGCCCGCTGACCGACTCGACCCGTCTACGCGCGGCACCCGAAGGATGTCCGGTTCCTTCCTTGTCTTGTCCTGCTCGTGACATTGCGTTTGGCTGCTGATCGCTGCGCGCCCCACAGCGCAGCACGCGCTCCCCACAAGCGCGAACCCCCACACAAAGGAATCCAGATGGCTCAGCAGCAGGGGTCCCCGCAGGGCAACTCGCACCGCCGGACGGCCGGCAGGCGCCGCAAGATCTCCGTCGCCGTCTCTGCCGCCGTGGCCACGGCGGCCGTCGGTACCGCCCTCGCCCTCCCCGCCACCGCCGCCCCGCCGCAGGGCACCGTCATCGGCGCGCAGTCGGAGAAGGCCGTCGCGGGCAGCTACATCGTCACGATGAACAGGTCCGCCCTCTCGGCGAGCTCCGAGAGCGGCAAGGACGTCGTCGAGGAGCACGGCGGCAAGGTGAAGGACACCTTCACCCGCGTCCTGGACGGCTACGCCGTCGCCATGTCGGGCCAGGAGGCCCGTGAACTCGCCGCCGACCCGGCCGTCGACGAGGTGTACGCGAACAAGAAGTTCACCATCACCGGCGAACAGAGCAACCCGCCGAACTGGGGCCTGGACCGGGTCGACCAGAAGAACCTCCCCCTGGACGACACCTACACCTACCCGGACGGCGGCGGCGAGGGCGTCACCGCGTACGTCATCGACACCGGCGTCCGCGTCTCCCACCAGGACTTCGGAGGCCGCGCCGTGGACGGCTACGACGCCGTCGAGGACGACGACGTCGCCCAGGACGGCAACGGCCACGGCACGCACGTCGCCAGCACCATCGCCGGCGAGACGCACGGTGTCGCGAAGAAGGCCACGGTCGTCGGCGTCCGGGTGCTGAACGACCAGGGTTCCGGCACCACCGCCCAGGTCGTGGCCGGCATCGACTGGGTCGCCCAGAACGCCTCCGGCCCGTCGGTCGCCAACATGTCGCTGGGCGGACCGGAGGACCCGGTCCTCGACGAGGCCGTGCAGAATGCCATCGACGCTGGCATCAGCTTCGCCGTCGCGGCGGGCAACGACGCCTCCGACGCGGGCTCCTCGTCGCCGGCCCGTGTCCCGGACGCCATCACCGTCGGCGCCACCGACGACACCGACGCCCAGGCGAGCTTCTCCAACTACGGCTCGGTGCTGGACATCTACGCACCCGGCGTGGACATCACGGCGGCCTGGAACACCGGCGACGACGCGACGAACACGATCTCCGGCACCTCCATGGCCACCCCGCACGTGGCGGGCGTCGCGGCGCTCTACCTCGCGGGCAACACCGGCGCCACACCGGCGGACGTGTCCACGGCCCTCACCGAGGGCGCGGTACCGGACGTCGTCGGCAGCCCCGGTTCGGGCTCCCCGAACCTGCTGCTCAACGTGGTGGAGTGAGACTCGGTGGTGTCCTGATCCACTGAGCAGCACGAGAACGCGGCCGCGGCCGCCCGGTTCCCGCCGGTCCCGCGGCCGCGTTCCGCGTCAGCCGCGGCGGAGGCGCGGCAGCAGGGCGAAGCTGCGGCGACGGTCGTGGCGTTCCCGGGCCGCCCGGTCCAGCTCCTCCGCGAGCCGCAACGATCGCTTCTCCACGGCCAGTTCGTCCAGGACGCGGTCGAACTCGGCCAGCAGCGCGCCGTGCAGCTGCCACTGGCGCGGGTGTTCCTGGACGCGGGCGAGCAGCAGCTGCGCCACCCGCTCCCGTACGGCGCCGCAGGCGGCAAGCTCGGTCTGCAGCTGCGCCTCGGCCTCCTCTGCGCTGCTGCTGACGGGGCTGGTGACCAGCACCGCGAAGCTGTACACCGCCTCCCCGACGTGGCGCAGCAGCTCCTGGACGGCCGCGACCGTCTCCGGCGGGAACAGCGGCTCGTCGTGCCGTTCCCGCGCCAGGTCGGTCAGCGTGCGGGACGTCGTGCGCACGACCACGGCGCAGATCTCCAGGGTGTCCAGCCCGGTGCGGAGCACGATCCGCGACAGCAGCGCCTCCTTCACCCGCGGGTTGAACCGCAGGCTCTCCTCCGCCCGCGTGAGGGAGGCGTCCACCAGTCCCACATCGTGGTCGAGGCGGCGGGCGGCGTGGAGCTGGGTGCTGATGCGTTCCACCGGCGTACGCTCGCCCAGTTCGTCGCCGACGTGCCGCAGCAGCCACCACATGCGGCGGGCCAGCTGGAGGATCTCGTCCTCGGCCGGCTCGACCCACACCGGCGGCACGAAGAGGAAATTGAACAGCAGGCCGACGCCCGCGCCGATCAGCGTCTCGACGATGCGGACCAGGGCCAGGTCGGTGTGCTGGGTCACGCCGAGCACCAGCATCGCGCTGATCGCGACCTCGGGAACGAACTGGTGTGCGCGCACCACGTGGCCCGCGGCCAGCGAGGCGAAGATCAGCAGCGCCAGGCTCCACCAGCTCAGCCCCACGATGTTGCTGAATCCCACCGCGATGGTCACCCCGGCCACCACGGCGTTCACTCGCCGGACGCCGCTGGTCAGCGTGGCGTAGAGCGTCACCTGCACGACCAGCAGCGCGGTCAGCGGCGCCAGCAGCGGTGCCGGGGAATCGGTGAGCAGCAGTGCGACGACGAAGGCGAGAGTGGCCGCGGCGGTGGACCGGAACGTCTGCACGACGTCCGGGTTCTTGCGCAGCCGGGGCACTTCGGTGCGGAGCTTCCGCAGGGACTCGCGGGACACGGACTTCAGGGTTGCGGACAGTACGGGCACGGTGTGGCCCCTTCCCGCTCAGGGCGCTTCGAGACACCCGGACGGCCCTGCCGGTGCCGGTCCCGCCCCCCGGAACACGTCCGGCGACCCCGGCTCCGACGCCCCGCCGGGCCCGGCCGCGGCGCGGGGGACACGGCCGGGTGCCACGCGTGGCGGGAAACACGACGGAAACCGTGTGGTGGGATGATCCAGTGACGCGGTGTGCCCGGCGGCGTCGGAGAGGGCTTCTGAACAGCGAGGATGGGTGGAAATGGACAAGCAGCAGGAATTCGTGCTCCGCACGCTCGAGGAGCGTGACATCCGGTTCGTCCGCCTCTGGTTCACGGACGTCCTCGGCTTCCTGAAATCCGTCGCGGTCGCGCCTGCGGAACTGGAGCAGGCCTTCGACGAGGGCATCGGCTTCGACGGCTCCGCCATCGAGGGCTTCGCCCGCGTCTACGAGTCCGACATGATCGCCAAACCGGACCCGAGCACGTTCCAGATCCTGCCGTGGCGCGCCGAGGCGCCCGGCACGGCCCGCATGTTCTGCGACATCCTCATGCCGGACGGCTCCGCCTCCTACGCCGACCCCCGCTACGTGCTGAAACGCACCCTGGCACGCGCCTCGGACCTGGGCTTCACCTTCTACACCCACCCCGAGATCGAGTTCTTCCTGCTCAAGGACAAGCCGGTGGACGGGCGCCGCCCCACCCCGGCCGACTCCTCCGGCTACTTCGACCACACCCCGCAGCACGTCGGGCAGGACTTCCGCCGCCAGGCCATCACCATGCTGGAGAACATGGGCATCTCGGTGGAGTTCTCCCACCACGAAGGCGCCCCCGGCCAGCAGGAGATCGACCTGCGGTACGCGGACGCCCTGTCCACGGCCGACAACATCATGACGTTCCGCCTGGTCATGAAGCAGGTCGCGCTGGAACAGGGCGTGCAGGCGACGTTCATGCCGAAGCCGTTCTCGGAGTATCCCGGCTCCGGCATGCACACCCACCTCTCCCTCTTCGAGGGGGATCGCAACGCGTTCTACGAGTCCGGCGCGCCGTACCAGCTCTCCAAGGTCGGGCGGTCCTTCATCGCCGGCCTCCTGCGGCACGCGGACGAGATCTCAGCCGTCACCAACCAGTGGGTCAACTCCTACAAGCGCATCTGGGGCGGCTCCCAGCGCACCGCGGGCGAGGGCGGCGAGTCCCCGTCGTACATCTGCTGGGGCCACAACAACCGCTCCGCGCTGATCCGCGTCCCGATGTACAAGCCCGGCAAGACCGGGTCCACCCGGATCGAGGTCCGCTCCCTGGACTCCGGCGCCAACCCCTACCTCGCCTACGCCGTGCTGCTGGCCGCCGGTCTCAAGGGCGTCGAGGAGGGCTACGACCTGCCGGAGGGGGCGGACGACGACGTGTGGGCGCTGTCCGACGCAGAACGGCGCGCGATGGGCATCGAGCCGCTGCCGCAGAACCTCGGAGAGGCGATCGCCCTGATGGAGCGCAGCGAGCTGGTCGCCGAATGTCTCGGGGAGCACGTCTTCGACTTCTTTCTCCGCAACAAGAAGCAGGAGTGGGAGGAGTACCGCTCCGAGGTCACCGCCTTCGAGCTCCGCAAGTCCCTCCCGGTGCTGTAAGGCCAGGTCGGACGGTCCCGTCGCCGCGTGAACCGGGACGGACGGCTGCAGGCCATCGGAACCGGCGCGCGGCAGAAGACCGGCCCCCGTGCTCGTCGGGCCTCGGGTCCGCCTGCCGGACGGACCCGAGGGGCGTCACCACCGGCGCCTGACCGCCGTCAGCGGCGACCCATGCCCGCGCAGCTCTGGCAGGGCATGGGGCGTCCGTTGCCGTCGACGATCATGCCGCTCCCCCCGCACGTGGTGCACCTGTCACCCATGAACGACCCCCTCTGTCTGTGATGTGATGGTATTTCAGCATCTTCCGCCAGTTTCCCTCAAGAGGGCTGCCGACGTCTTCGAGTACGGGCAGACGACGACCGCGAAGCAGGACCGGCCACGGACACGACCCGGCCCGCCCCTCGCCCGGGGACGGCAGCCGTGCTCCCAGGGGCGCAGGCTGCGAAGATTCGGGTAGGGGTGGGAGAGCCCCCGCGCTGAGCGGGGCCACGACGGATACGCAACCGCGAAAGGCGGAACGCAGTGACCACGCAGGGCGGCCGACGCGACACCCGATTCGGACGGCTGCTGCGCCGCGGCTTCACCGACCCCGCCGCCGCGGGTCGCTTCCTCGACGTCCCCGCCCTCGCCGGGATCCACGACGACCCGCTCTTCCTGGACGCCCTCGGCGCCACCGCCGACCCCGACCTCGCCCTGCGCGGCCTCGTCCACCTCGTCGAGTCGCTGACCTCGCAGGACGAACGTGCCGTGGACGGCGCGGACAACGGCGCCCAGACCCTCCTCGACACCCTGCTCACCGCCAAGCCGCTCCGCGACCGCCTGCTCGGCGTGCTCGGCGCCTCCGAGGCGCTCGGCGACCACCTCGCCCGCCACCCGCACGACTGGAAGGCGCTGGCCACCTACGAGTCGGCCGACCTCCACCCCGGACTGCCGGACTTCGAGGACGCCCTCGCGGAAGCTGGCGACCCGGACGCCCTGCGCGTCGCCTACCGCCGCTGTCTGCTGTCGCTCGCCGCCCGCGACGTGTGCGGCACCACCGAGCTGGCCGAGACCGCCGCCGAGCTGGCCGACCTGGCGACCGCCACCCTCCGCGCCGCACTCGCCATGGCCAGGAGCGAGGAGCCCGAGGACGCGGCCGTGTGCAAGCTCGCCGTCGTCGGCATGGGCAAGTGCGGGGGCCGGGAGCTGAACTACGTCTCCGACGTGGACGTCATCTTCGTCGCCGAGCCCGCCGACGGGGCCGACGAAGACAAGGCGCTCCGGGCCGCCGGCCGCCTCGCCGCGCGCCTGATGCGGATCTGCTCGGACACCACCCCCGAGGGCACCATCTGGCCCGTGGACGCCAACCTGCGCCCCGAGGGCCGCAACGGCCCGCTGGTGCGTACGCTCTCCAGCCACGTCGCCTACTACCAGCGGTGGGCCAAGACGTGGGAGTTCCAGGCGCTGCTCAAGGCCCGCCCGGTGGCCGGGGACCCGACCCTGGGGCGCGAGTACTGCGAGGCCGTGGCGCCCATGGTGTGGCAGGCCGCGGAGCGGGAGAACTTCGTCCCCGACGTGCAGCAGATGCGCCGCCGCGTCGAGGCCAACATCCCGGTCGCGCACGTGGAGCGGGAACTCAAGCTCGGTCCGGGCGGCCTGCGCGACGTCGAGTTCGCCGTGCAGCTCCTCCAGCTCGTGCACGGTCGCTCCGACGGCACGCTGCGCAGCTCCACCACCCTCGACGCCCTCGAAGCGCTCGCAGCCGGCGGCTACGTCGGGCGGCAGGACGCCGCCGCGCTGGACGCCTCCTACCGCTTCCTGCGCACCATGGAGCACCGCATCCAGCTCCACCGCATGCGCCGCACCCACCTGATGCCCGAGGCCGAGGCCGACCAGCGCCGCCTCGGCCGCTCGATGGGCTTCCGGGTCGAGCCGGTGGTCGAGCTGCACAAGGCGTGGCGGCGGCACGCGGCCTCGGTGCGGCGGCTGCACGAGAAGCTCTTCTACCGGCCGCTGCTGGACGCGGTCGCCCAGCTCGCACCCGGTGAGACCCGGCTCTCCACCCGCGCCGCCACCCAGCGGCTGGAGGCCCTGGGCTACGCCGACCCGTCCGCGGCGCTGCGTCATCTGGAGGCGCTGGCCAGCGGCGTGAGTCGGAAGGCCGCCATCCAGCGGACGCTGCTGCCGGTGCTGCTGGGCTGGTTCGCCGACTCCGCCGACCCGGATGCCGGGCTGCTCGGCTTCCGGCAGATCTCCGACGCTCTCGGCAAGACCCCCTGGTATCTGCGGCTGCTCCGCGATGAGGGCGCCGCCGCCGAGAACCTCGCACGGGTGCTCTCGGCGGGCCGCTTCGCCCCCGACCTGCTGCTGCGGGCCCCCGAGGCCGTCGCCCTGCTCGGCACCACCGAAAGGCTGGAGCCGCGCGGCCGTGACGCGCTCACCCAGGAGATCCTGGCGGCCGTCAACCGTGCCGACGACCCCGAGCAGGCCGTCGCCGCGGCCCGCGGTGTGAGGCGGCGCGAGCTGTTCCGCACGGCCGCCGCCGACATCGTCGGCGCCTACGGGACGGAGGAGTCACCCGTCCCCGAGGACCCCGGCCCGGGAGTGGACCGCGTGGGCACCGCGCTGTCCGACATCAACGCGGCGACCCTCGCGGGCGCGCTGCGCGCCGCCGTGCGTGGCAAGTGGGGCGACGAACTGCCCACCCGCTTCGCCGTGATCGGCATGGGCCGCTTCGGCGGCCGCGAGCTGGGATACGGCTCGGACGCCGACGTGCTGTTCGTACACGAGCCGCGCGAGGGCGTCGGCGAGGAGGAGGCGTCGAAGGCGGCGTTCGCCGTGGCCAACGAGATGCGGCGGCTGCTGCAGTTGCCGTCCGCCGACCCGCCGCTGCCGGTCGACGCCGACCTGCGCCCCGAGGGCAAGTCCGGGCCGCTGGTACGCACCCTGGCCTCCTACGCCGCCTACTACCAACGCTGGTCGCAGGTCTGGGAGAGCCAGGCGCTGCTGCGCGCCGAGCCGGTCGCCGGCGACGCCGAGCTGGGCCGGAGGTTCACGGACCTGGTCGACCCGCTGCGCTATCCCGCCGAAGGGCCGGGGGAGGACGCCGAACGCGAGATCCGGCGGCTCAAGGCGCGGATGGAGGGTGAACGACTGCCGCGTGGCGCCGACCCCACAACGCACACCAAGCTGGGCCGCGGCGGCCTGTCCGACGTCGAGTGGACCGTCCAGCTGCTGCAACTGCGGCACGCCTGGGCCGAGCCCGGCCTGCGCACCACCCGCACCCGTAAGGCGCTGGCCGCGGCGCACGCGGCCGGGCTGCTGGAGACCGAGGACGCGCAGACCCTCGACGAGGCATGGCTGCTGGCGACCCGGGTTCGCAACGCCGCGATGCTGGTGCGCGGCCGGCCCGGTGACACCTTCCCGTCGGAGCCGCGCGACCTGGCTGCCGTGGGCCGTTACCTCGGCTACGACGGCGGCACGGGCGAGATGGTCGACGACTACCGCCGTACGACCCGCCGCGCCCGCGCGGTGATGGAGCGGATCTTCTACGGGGCCTGACCCCAGGGCCCCGGCGGTCGGGTCGTTCGCGTCGGGCGGCGCGGGTCAGGCCGTGGCCTGCCGCGAGGAGGTGGCGGGCGCCAGGGCGAGGTGCCGGGGCAGCCGGTGTGGCAGGTGCCCGTACCAGGTGTAGGCCAGGCCGTAGCCGAAGCCCAGGCACAGCACCCCGCCCACGGCGTCGAGCCAGAAGTGGTTGGCCGTCGCCACGATCACCACCAGCGTCGTGACCGGGTAGAGCACGCCCAGCACCCGCACCCACAGCGGTCTCGCCAGCACGGCGAGGGTGATGCCGCACCACACCGCCCAGCCGATGTGCATGGACGGCATCGCCGCGTACTGGTTGGACATGTCGGCGAGGTTGCCGGAGGCCATCGACCCCCAGGTGCCGTGCACCCGCACGGTGTCGACGAATCCGCCGCCCTCCATCAGGCGGGGCGGTGCCAGCGGGAAGAGGTAGTAGCCGACCAGGGCCACGCCGGTGGTCGCGAAGATGACCGTCCGGGTGGCTCCGTATCGTCCGGGGTGGCGGCGGAACAGCCACACCAGGACACCGATGGTCACCACGAAGTGCAGCGTCGCGTAGTAGTAGTTCATCGACACGATCAGCCACGTCACGCCGTTGACCGCATGGTTCACGGACCGCTCCACCGCGATGCCGAGCAGGTGTTCGACGTGCCAGATCCAGTCGGCGTTGTGCATCGCCGCCGCCTGCTGCTCGGGCACCGCGTTGCGGATCATGGAATAGGTCCAGTAGCTGACCGCGACGAGTGCGATCTCGAACCAGATCCGCGGCCTGCGCGGACGCCGCATCCGGGCGACGAACGCGTGCTTCCCCCCGGCCGCCCGGCCGGCCTCACGCGTCTCCTCGGAAGGTGCCGCGGCGGCCGACGGGCGGGCGACGCTGACCTTCGCTGTCGGTGCCCCCATGTGACGACAGTCTGCCAGATTCCGGTCCTGCGCCGATCATCCTTCGGTCGGGTGTTCATGCCGCCGCCTCACCCGTCCGGACGAGGGGAGGGCTCAGGGGGCGGCCGCCGCCGTCGAGCCGCGGACCACCAGTTCGGGGAGGAAGACGAACTCGCTGTGCGGTGCCGGGGTGCCCCCGACCTCCTCCAGCAGCGCCCGCACCGCGGCCTGTCCCATGGCCTGGACCGGCTGCCGGATCGTCGTGAGCGGCGGGTCGGTGAAGGCGATCAGCGGCGAGTCGTCGAACCCGATGACCGACACCTGCGACGGCACCGCCAGCCCGCGTTCCCGCGCCGCCCGTACGGCGCCCAGCGCCATCATGTCGCTGGCGCACACCACCGCCGTGCAGCCGCGTTCCAGCAGCGCCCTCGCCGCGGCCTGACCACCCTCCAACGTGTACAGGGAGTGCTCGATCATCCGTTCCGCCGCCGGGCCCGTGAGCCCCGCCTGCTCCTGGAGTGCCTGGAGGAAGCCCTCGGTCTTCCGCTGCACCGGCACGAAACGCCGCGGCCCGACGGCCAGCCCCACCATCCGGTGCCCGAGGGCGACCAGATGGGTGACGGCCAGCCGCATCGCCGCCCGGTCGTCCGGTGAGACGAAGGGCGCGCGGACCTTCGGCGAGAAACCGTTGATGAGCACGAACGGCACACCCTGGCCGCGAAGCCGCTCGTAGCGCTGCGGGTCCGCGGTGGTGTCGGCGTGCAGCCCGGAGACGAAGATGATGCCCGCGACGCCGCGGTCGACCAGCATCTCCGTCAGCTCGTCCTCGGTGGAGCCGCCCGGCGTCTGCGTTGCCAGCACCGGCGTGTAGCCCTGGCGGGTCAGCGCCTGCGAGATCACCTGCGCGAAGGCGGGGAAGATCGGGTTCTCCAGCTCCGGGGTGATCAGCCCGACCAGGCCGGCGCTGCGCCGCCGCAGCCGCACCGGGCGCTCGTAGCCGAGGACGTCGAGGGCGGCGAGGACGGACTCGCGGGTGGCCGCGGAGACGCCCGGCTTGCCGTTGAGCACCCGGCTGACCGTCGCCTCGCTGACCCCCGCCTGGGATGCGATGTCAGCCAGTCGTGCGGTCACGCTCCGGAACTGTACCGGCAGCGTCCCCGCGTGCACAGCGCGTCCCCCTCACGGGGCGCCGCGCAGGC
Organism: Streptomyces sp. RKND-216; assembly: GCF_004795255.1. Lineage (NCBI taxonomy): Bacteria > Bacillati > Actinomycetota > Actinomycetes > Kitasatosporales > Streptomycetaceae > Streptomyces > Streptomyces sp. RKND-216. The sequence goes on from NZ_SSBQ01000002.1 coordinate 4,674,914, forward strand.
GCTCGGGCATCACGGGTTTGCAGAAAATTGCCGCAAGGTCTTTCGCAAGGTCTTGCACGCTGTTACGTTCCTCGGCAGCCGGGCGCCCACTGAAGGTGACCGGGGCACACACCATGGGAGGACGACATGCGGCGTGGCATAGGGGCCACTGCGCTGGTCGCGGTGCTCGCGCTTGCGGCAACGGCTTGCGGCAGCGACGGCACGGACAGCGCGAAGGGTTCGGACGGGGAGATCTCCGGCACCGTCACCTACTGGGACACCTCGAACGATGCCGAGAAGGGCACGTACAAGAAGATCGCCGAGGACTTCGAGAAGAAGCACCCCGAGGTCGACGTGAAGTACGTGCACGTCAACTTCGGTGACGCCAACGCGAAGTTCAAGAACGCGGCGGGCGGCAACTCCGGTGCCCCGGACGTGATGCGCACCGAGGTCGCCTGGGTCGCCGACTTCGCCAACCTCGGCTACCTCGCGCCGCTGGACGGCACCCCGGCGCTCGCGGAGACCGACGACTACCTCGACGCTCCGGTGGGCAGCACGAAGTTCGAGGGCAAGACCTACGCCGTGCCGCAGGTCACCGACACGCTCGGGCTCTTCTACAACAAGGAACTGCTGGAGAAGGCCGGCGTCGAGGTGCCGAAGACCTTCGACGAGCTGAAGAAGGTCTCCGAGACCATCCAGCAGAAGACCGACGCCGACGGCTTCTACCTGCGCGGCGACGACCCGTACTGGTTCCTGCCCTACCTCTACGGCGAGGGCGGCGACATGGTCGACGCGAAGAACAAGAAGATCACCATCGATGACGGCGGCGGCGCCCGCGCCTTCGCCACCATGAAGGACCTGGTCGACTCCGGAGCCGCCGTCACCGACGCCACCGGCGGCCAGGAGAACGGGCTCAAGGCCTTCCAGGACGGCGACGTTGCGATGATGATCGACGGTCCGTGGGACATCGCGGGCGCCTTGGAGGGGAAGGCGTTCGAGGACCCCGCGAACCTCGGCGTCGCCGCCGTCCCGGCCGGCAGCAAGGCCCAGGGCGCCCCGCAGGGCGGCTGGAACCTCTCCGTCTACGCCGGTTCCGCCAACCTCGACGCGGCCTACGAGTTCGCCGAGTACATGTCCTCCGCCGAGGTGCAGCAGCGCACCACCGAGGAGCTCAGCCTGCTGCCGACCCGCGCCTCCGTCTACGAGGAGAAGTCGGTGCAGGACGACACGATGGTGCAGTTCTTCAAGCCGGCCGTCGACAAGGCCCACCAGCGCCCCTGGATCCCCGAAGCCAACTCCCTCTTCGAGCCCATCCGCGTCCAGATGAACGAGGTGCTCTTCGGCGGCACCAGCCCGAAGGACGCCGCGCAGAAGACCGGCGACGCGTTCGGCAAGCTGCTCGAGGACTACAAGTAAGGGCTGACCGACCCATGTCTGTGGACACCGGCCGGTCGGCGGTCACGGCCGCGGGCGGAGACGACTCCGCCCGCGGCCGCGACCGCACGAGGGCCCACACGAAGCACAACACGACGAAGTATCCCGGCGGCAGGGCCCCCGGGCCGCTGCGCCGGGCGCTGGCCCGGCACTGGTACGCCTGGACGATGATCGCCCCGGTGGTCGCCGTCATCGCGGTGATCATCGGCTACCCGCTCGGCCGCGGCCTCTACCTGTCGCTGACCGACGCCGACGAGGCCAACGTCGAACGGCACATCGGCGTCAACGTCATCCCGGCGACCTACGAATTCGTCGGCCTCGACAACTACGTGGACATCCTCACCGGCCCCGTCTTCTGGAGCCGCCTGGGCTGGACCCTGATCTGGACCGTCGGCTGCGTGAGCGTCACCTTCCTGCTCGGCCTGACCCTCGCCAACATGCTCAACCGGCAGATCAAGGGCCGCACCTTCTACCGCATCGCGATGATCGTCCCCTGGGGCGTGCCCGCGTTCGTGTCCGTCTTCGCCTGGCGGATGCTCTACAACGAGAAGTACGGCATCCTCAACCAGATCCTCTCCGGCGGCGGCATCGACTCCGTGCCGTGGCTGAGCGACCCCACCTGGGCCAAGCTCGCCGTCATCGCCGTCAACGTCTGGCTCGGCGTCCCCTTCATGATCGTCGCCATGCTGGGCGCCCTCCAGTCCATCCCCGGCGAGCTGTACGAGGCCGCCGAGATGGACGGTGCCTCCCCCTGGCAGCGGTTCACGAACATCACGCTGCCAGGAGTCCGTTCGGTCAGCAGCACGGTGATCCTGCTCAGCACCATCTGGACGTTCAACATGTTCCCGGTCATCTTCCTGCTCACCCGCGGCGGACCGGGCGACTCCACCGAGATCCTGGTGACCTACGCCTACCGGCTGTCCTTCATGAACAGCCCGCGCGACTTCGCGACCTCCGCCGCATGGGGCGTACTCATCCTGCTGCTGCTCTCGGTCTTCACCGTCTTCTACCGCCGGACGCTGCGCAAGCAGGGAGAGGTGTGGTGACCATGCGCACCTACACGAGGAGCCCGTTGGCCTCCGCCGGACTGCACGCGGGTCTGCTGCTCGGCACCGTGATCGCGCTGTTCCCGCCGCTGTGGCTGGTGGTGACGTCCTTCAAGCCGAAGAACCAGGCGTTCAGCACCGCGCTGGTGCAGGACTTCACCTTCGAGAACTACGACCACGTCCTCGCCGACACCCACTTCCTGGACTGGTTCGGCAACTCGCTGGTCGTCGTCCTCGGCACCACCGTGATCGGCGTGTTCATCGCCTCCACCACCGGCTACGCGCTCAGCCGCTTCCGCTTCCCCGGGATGCGGCCGCTGCTGTGGACGCTGCTCGTCACCCAGATGTTCCCGATGGCGGTACTCATCGTGCCGCTCTACAACACGATGGCCACCCTCGGCCTGCTCAACCAACCGGCCGGTCTGATCATCACCTACCTGACCATCGCGGTGCCGTTCTGCGCCTGGATGATGAAGGGCTTCTTCGACACCGTGCCCGTCTCCATCGACGAGTCCGGCCGCGTCGACGGCCTCTCGCCCTTCGGCACCTTCTGGCGGCTCATCATGCCGCTGGCCAAGCCCGGCCTCGCCGTCACCGGCTTCTACACCTTCGTCACTGCCTGGGCCGAGGTCGCCTACGCCACCGCGTTCATGACCGGCGAACCGAACATGACCCTCGCCGGCGGCCTGCAGACCTTCGTCAACCAGTACGGCGCCGACTGGGGCTCGATGACGGCCGCCGCCGTCATCATCGCCGTCCCCGCCGCGCTCGTCTTCGGCTTCGCGCAGCGCTACCTCGTGTCCGGCATGACCGCCGGCGCGGTCAAGTCCTGACCGGCACGCTCACGTTCACGGACCACCCTTTCGAACCCAGGGAAGACATGACCCAGCTCTCACCGGCCACGACCACCGACTCCACCGGCCGTGCACCGGGCGTCGAGACACGCCCGGGCTGGTGGCGCGACGCCGTTATCTACCAGGTCTACCCGCGCTCCTTCGCCGACGGCAACGCCGACGGCATGGGCGACCTCGCCGGCGTACGGCAGCGCTTGCCGTACCTCGCCGGCCTGGGCGTGGACGCCGTCTGGCTCAGCCCTTTCTATGCCTCCCCGCAGGCCGACGCCGGCTACGACGTCGCCGACTACCGCGTCATCGACCCGATGTTCGGCGACCTCTCCGACGCCGAGGCGCTCATCCGTGAGGCCCATCGCCTGGACCTGCGCGTCATCGTCGACCTGGTGCCCAACCACTCCTCCGACCAGCACGACTGGTTCCAGCGGGCGCTGCGCGAGGGCCCCGGCTCGCCGGCCCGCGCCCGCTACCACTTCCGTCCCGGCAAGGGCGCGGACGGCGAACAGCCTCCGAACGACTGGGAGTCCATCTTCGGCGGCCCCGCCTGGACGCGCACCAAGAACCCCGACGGCACCCCCGGCGAGTGGTACCTGCACCTCTTCGCCCCCGAGCAGCCCGACTTCAACTGGGACTGCCCCGCCGTGCGCGACGAGTTCCGCACCGTGCTGCGCTTCTGGCTCGACCTGGGCGTCGACGGCTTCCGCATCGACGTCGCCCACGGCATGGTCAAGGCCGACGGCCTCCCCGACATGGGCCACGGCGACCAGCTCAAGCTGCTCGGCAACCAGGTCCTGCCCTTCTTCGACCAGGACGGCGTGCACGAGATCTACCGCGACTGGCGGCAGATTCTCGAGGAGTACGGCGGCGACCGCATCGGCGTCGCCGAGGCCTGGACCCCCAGCGCCGACCGCACCGCCCTCTACCTGCGCCCCGACGAGCTCCATCAGGCCTTCAACTTCCACTACCTCGACGCCGGCTGGGACGCCGGCGCGCTGCGCCGCGTCATCGACGAGTCGCTGGATTCGATGCGGCCGGTCGGCGCCGCCACCACCTGGGTGCTGTCCAACCACGATGTGGTCCGGCACCGCAGCCGTCTCGGCGACGACCTCGACCGGGCCCGCGCCGCCACCCTGCTGATGCTGGCACTGCCCGGCTCGGCGTACGTCTACCAGGGCGAGGAACTGGGACTCCCCGAGGTCACCGACCTGCCGGACGAGGTGCGGCAGGACCCGTCCTTCTTCAAGTCCAACGGCCAGGACGGGCTCCGCGACGGCTGCCGCGTGCCCCTGCCGTGGTCCTCGGGCGGCTCCTCGTACGGCTTCGGTGACGGCGGCGCGTGGCTGCCGCAGCCGCGCAGCTGGGGCGGGCTGAGCGTCGAGGCGCAGACCGGGGACCCGGCCTCCACCCTGGAGCTGTACCGGCGCGCGCTGCGCGTCCGCCGGGAGCACCCTGACCTGGGCGCCGGCGACGCCGTGGAGTGGCTGCCCGCCCCGGACAGCGTGCTCGCCTTCCGGCGCGGTGCCTTCGTCTGCACCGCCAACACCGGTGCCCAGCCGGTCGAGCTGCCCGCCCTTCCCGGGCGCCGGATCCTCTCCAGCCGTGCCGGCCTCCCCACCGACCCTCCCGCCGACGGCACCACCCTGCCCGCCGACACCACGGTCTGGTGGTCCGCCGTATGACGACGCTGCCGACCGCCGCACGTCTCGCCGACCTCGCCCTCCAGGCGAACGTCAGCGAGGCGACGGTCAGCCGGGTCCTCAACGGCAAGTCCGGCGTGGCCGCCGCCACCCGGCAGAAGGTCCTGGCCGCGCTGGACGTCCTCGGCTACGAGCGCCCGGTGCGGCTGCGGCGGCGCAGCGCCGGACTGGTCGGGCTGGTCATCCCGGAACTGACCAACCCCATCTTTCCCGCGTTCGCGCAGGTCATCGAGCAGGCGCTGAGCGGATACGGCTACACGCCGGTGCTCGGCACGCAGATGCCCGGCGGCGCCACGGAGGACGAGCTAGTCGACCAGCTCGTCGAACGCGGCGTCACCGGCATCATCTTCCTCTCCGGCCTGCATGCCGACCTCTCCGCCGACCCCGAGCGGTACGCCCGCCTGACCGGGCGCGGTGTGCCGTACGTGCTGATCAACGGCTACAACGACCGTGTCCAGGCGCCGTTCGTCTCGCCGGACGACCGCGCGGCGGCCGGGATGGCCGTACGGCATCTCGCCGACCTCGGACACCGCCGCATCGGCCTCGCCGTCGGCCCGGCCCGCTTCGTGCCGTCCCTCCGCAAGGCGGAGGGCTTCACGGCGGCGCTGGCCTCGTCCGGCGGCGTCACCGGCTGTGTCCAGCACACCCTCTTCACCGTCGAGGGCGGCCACGCGGCGGCCGGCGCTCTGCTGGACGAGGGCTGCACCGGCATCGTCTGCGGCAGCGACCTGATGGCGCTGGGCGCCGTGCGGGCCGCGCGTCAGCGCGGCCTGTCCGTGCCGGGCTCCGTGTCGGTCGTCGGCTACGACGACTCCCAGCTCAACGCCTTCACCGACCCGCCGCTGACCACTGTCCGCCAGCCCGTCCGCGCCATGGCGAACGCCGCCGTGCATGCCCTCCTGGAGGAGATCGGCGGCAACCCCGTCCAGCGCACCGAGTTCGTCTTCCAGCCGGAGTTGGTCGTCCGCAACTCCACGGGAGCCGCCCCGGACACGGCCTGACCTCAAGCTCGGCCGGGCTTCGGCCCGCAAAGCGGTCCGTGAGCCCTTCCGAGCCGAACCAGGGCGCCGAGGACGAGGCACGGCTGCTTGTCCACGGACCGCCACGCGAAGGACCCGGCAGGCCGTGGCGGTACAGAGCGTGAACGAACTTCCCTGCCCGTGGTGGCTCGGATTCAACCGGACGATGCCGCAGGCCACGTTCCCTCTCCTGACGACGGCGTTGTCCAGCGCGCTCACCGGGAGCCGGGCCTTCATCCGGGTGTCGATGGAGTCCCCGACGATCCGGCCGGAGCAGGCCTCCTTGACCGTGCACAGGTACACCTCTTGCCTTGCCCGGTGGGATGTTCGGTTGTGTCGGTCGGCCACAGGAACGGCCGGTGTCCCACGGAGAGGAGGGCTGCGGACATTCAAGCGCTATCTGGTAGGCGGCGTGTTGTCTGTCGGTGTCTTGTCCTCCCCGGGTCCGGCACGAGTTGCGTCCTGAAGTGGGTGCTCCGCCGACTGGTCGGTGACGCGGCGCCTGCGGGTGCTGCGGAGGAGCACGGCGACGGCCGCTGCGGCGGCGACGGCTGCGGCAGCGAGCAGGAGGGTGCGGTCGGAGACCGCTGTGCCGAGGTGGGAGATCTGCTGTTCGATTGCGTATTCGGTGTCGACGTCGAGGAGGGAGGGGAGCGCGGATGTGCCGTCGAACCGCAGGAAAAGGGCCCCGAGGGTGATGAACATAGCTCCGCCTGCCAGAGATGTGGTGTGGAGGCGGAGCCGCCCCAAGCTGATCTCGCGACCGCGGAGCCAGCGTCGGTGGCCGAGGTCGAACCGGTCCCAGAGCAGCGCGAGGACGAACAGCGGCAGTGCCATGCCCAGGGCGTAGACGGCCAGGAGTGTGCTGCCGTACACCGGGTCGCCGCCCAGGGCGGCGACGGTGAGGATGCCGCCGAGTACCGGGCCGGCGCAGAAGCCCGCCAGCCCGTAGACGGCGCCGAGTGCCCAGGTGGAGAAGGCGGTGCTGGGTTTGAGTCCGGCGGCGGTCTGTTGCAGGCGGCGGGAGCCGAAGCCGAGGCCGAGGATCTGGGCGAGGCCGAGGGCGATGACGGTCCAGCCGCCGATGGTGATGAGCAGGTCGCGGTGCCCGTAGAACAGGCGGCTGGCGAAGGAACCGGCGGCTCCGAGGGGGACCAGGGTGGTGCACAGCCCCGCGTAGAAGAGTGCGGTGCGTCCGGCCAGTCTGGTGGCGGTGGTGAAGGAGTAGGCGAAGAAGGCGGGAAGGAGGAGGGCACTGCAGGGGCTGAGCAGGGTGAGGAGGCCGCCGAGCAGGGCCAGCAGGTAGCCGGTGTCGCTCACCGCTTCGACTCCTTGGCGGCCTTCTCGATGGCCTTCTCGAAGGTGGGGGTGGGCATGGCGCCGAGGATGGGAGTGTTGTTGACCAGGAAGGCGGGGGTGCTGGTCACGCCCAGGCGGTAGCCCTCCTCCTTGTCTTGTTGCAGGGCGTCGCGGGCGGCCTTGCTGTTCATGTCGTTGCGGAACTCCTCCAGGTCCGGGACGCCCGCCTTGCGGGCGAAGTCGACGAGGTTGTCGGGGGTGAAGACGCCGGAGTTGCGCGCGCGTTCCTGGGAGTAGAGCAGTTCGTGGAACTCCCAGAACGTGTTCTGCTGCGCTGCGGCCCAGGCGGCGAGAGCCGACTGGTCGGACTCCTGTCCGAAAACGGGGAAGTTGCGCCATTCGATGCGCAGGACACCCTTCTTGACGTAGTCACGGATCAGTTCGGGTTCGGTCTCGCGGGCGAACTTGCCGCAGAACGGGCACTGGAAGTCGGCGTATTCGATGAGGACTACAGGGGCGTCGGTCTGGCCCAGCGCCATGGGGTCGCCGGCGTCCCGGCGCGCGAGGTGGCTCAGGTCGGGCCCCTGCCTGGAGGAGTCGTCAGGGCGTGCGCTGGGGGTGTTGACCGGGGAGGACCCCTCGCTCCGGCCCGAGGGATCGTCCCCTCCGGTGGTGAGGAAGGTGACGACTACGGTGAGGGACAGCGCGAGGACGGTCGCGGCCAGGGCGATGTGACGGCGAGTGGTCGACTGCTTCGTGGCAGGCATAGGAGTACTCCGGAAGAGCGTACGAGGCTGCGGGTGAGTGTTCGCGCGGAGCCGGTTCAGGCTGCGGACGCGCGAGCGGCGGTGGGGGTGGGGCAGGCGTCGGCGGTGGCCAGGCGCCGCAGGGCCGCCTCGGCCAGCAAGCCGATGGAGGCCAGCGCGACCAGCGGCTGCAGCGGCGCCCAATAGCTCAGCGCGCCGGAGGTGCCCAGCAGAAGCAGCACCAGCTTGTTGCAGACCGGACAGCCGACGGCGAAGAACGACAGCACACCGCCCACTGAGCCGAGACGCCCGGCCGTGGGAGTCCCCGCGGCATCCGGTGTACGGATGTAGGTGGCCAGCACGATGCCGGCCAGGGCCGCGGTCACGGCGAGCGTGGGGTAGTTCCACCACTGCACGGGGACGGACCGGGAGAAGAGCGGATTGGGCACCACATCGGTCGGCATGCCGACCAGCAGTGCGGTGACGAGGGCGCCTGCGGCGGCGGTGGCCCATCGGTTGTGGGGCCAGCCGGTCAGTGAGCGGGCCGCACGGCGAGGCGACCTACTGGAAGAAGTCACGACAAAGAGCTCCTGATTCCGAGATGTGTCACGGACGCGGGGTGGTTGCCGCGCGTCCTACACCCGCAGGACGGAGAGCTCTTCGTAGGACGGTGGAGAAGGCGGCGGTGGTGCCGGGCCGCCACGGCCCGGCACCACCCGTGCGCCGCCGTGATCCCGGGCCGTGGGCGCGCCTGGGACAGCGACGGGCGTGGAGGCCGCCTCGTGGCGGATGGATGCCGGTGCCTCGGCCTGCTCGTCGGCAGCGTTCGCGCAGCCGGACGAAGAGGCGGTGGCATCGGTGGAGGGACCGTCGGCCGCTTGAAGCTGCACATGCGGCTGAGCGGCAGCGGACGAAGGGGCGGCAGGATGGTGCGAGGCCGCGGTGGCGGAGGCCTGCGTGCAGGCGAGACCGGCGACGGCGATCAGCAGCGCCATGGCGGTACGCAGCGCGAACCCGTAGGCCGCGTTTGTCTGGCGCCTGGTGGCTCTCAAGCCTGCCTCCTTCCCGCGGCGGCAAGCCTAGCTGACAGCCGGGGCCGGCCACGTGGGGGCGCCGGGTTGCCGCAAACTCGCGGCTGCGTCACGAGGCCAGCACCGAGGGCGCGAGCAGCGCGGTGGTGGCGACGGCTGCGGCGACGGCGAGGACGACGTACGCGAAGGCGCGGCGTATGGTCGCGGCCGGGAGCCGGGGCGCGACGCGGGCGGCCAGCAGCGAGACGATCACGGACGATGCGGCGAAGAGCACCAGGACGGTGTAGTCGATGCCGCCCACGGCGCTCGCGTGCGCGCTGAGTCCGGCGACGGAGTTGATGAACACCACGGCGAGGGAGGTCGCGACGGCCTGCTGGGCGCCCAGCCCGAGCAGGAGGCTGAGGGCGGGAACGATCACGAAACCGCCGCCGACGCCGAACAGACCGGTCAGCAGCCCGACGCCGGCGCCGGCGAGAATCGACTTGGGCAGGCAGCTACGCCAGTTGATGCCGCCCTCGCGGGTGCGGCAGGCGCCGCCGGCCTCGTCGCTGCCACGGAGCATGCGCACCGCGACGACCACCATGAGGGCGGCGAAGGCGAGGAAGAGCCAACGCTCGGGGATCAGGCGTCCCAGCGCGGCGCCGGCGAAGGCGGCCGGGATGCCGGCGGCGCCGAAGACACCGGCGATGCGCCATTGGACCGCGTGCCGGCGTTCCCGGGGGAGGACGCCGCCGAGGGAGGAGACGGCCACTACCGCGAGGGAGGCGGGGATGGCGGCGTGGAGTGGCTGCCCGACGCCGTAGACCAGGGCCGGCACCGCGAGGATGGATCCTCCGGCACCCAGGAGGCCGAGCGCGAGTCCGATGACGGCGCCGAAGAGCACGGCCAGAATGCTGATCACCTCATGTGTGTAGGGCGCCCCGCGGATCGTCAGGGCGGACACCACTGGTAGCGACGTGCCGGGGCGGGGTCGGTGACCGGGGCTGCGAGCGCCCCGGTCACCGACCCGATGATGGCCGGCTCAGTCAGGCGCCGGTCACGGGTACCCCGGCGCCTTCGGCGGTGTCGAAGTGGTCGTCGACGATGACCGCGCGGCGGCCTGCCTGTTCCAGGACCGAGGCTGCGGCAGTGGCGCGGTAGCCGCTGCCGCAGTGCACCCACACGGCGCCGGCAGGGATATCGCCGACGCGATCCTTGAGCTCGTACAGCGGGATGTGCACCGCGCCCTCGACGTGCGAGGCCCTGAACTCGTTGTTGGTCCGCACGTCCAGGACCACGTCCGCGGCCGGCAGGCCGCCGGTGCGGCCCTGCAGCGCGGCGGCCAGGTCGGCGAAGCTGGCCGTGTCGGCGTCTTGGAGCTGGTCGGGGTCGGCGGCGAGCTCGGCGGGCTGGCCAGTGGCGGCGCCGGCGAGGTCGTCGATGCCGATGCGTGCCAGTTCCCGCTGTGCTGCGGCGACCTGCTCACTGCTCTCGCCGACCAGGGTCACCGGGGCGCCCCAGTCGATCATCCAGCCGAGCCAGGTGGCCATGGGGCCGTCGAGGCCGAGGCTGACGATGCCAGCGAGGTGGGAGGCGGCGTATGCCTTGCGGTTGCGCAGGTCGACCACCCACTCGCCGCTCTCCAGGCGCTGCGCCAGCTCCTGCGGTGTGGTGGTCGCCGGGGCGCGCAGGTCCAGCGGCTCGGGCCCTTCGGCGTTCTTCACGCCCATGTGCGCGTAGTAGGCGGGGTAGGCGTCCAGGCCGGACAGTGTCTGCTCGACGAACTCCTCCTGGGCAAGCGTGAGGGCGGGGTTGATGCGGCGCTGTTCGCCGATGTCGGCGGTGTCGCCGGCCGCCTGGGTGGCCGAGCAGAAGCTGCCGAAGCCGTGGGTGGGCCACACCTGTGCACCGTCGGGCAGCAGGTCGGCGAGCTTGTGGGCGGAGGCGTGCTGGTGGCGGGCCAGTTCGTGGCTGTGCTCGGTGCCCAGGAGGTCGGTGCGGCCGGTGGTGCCCAGCAGCAGCGAGCCGCCGGTGAACACGCCGACCGGACCGGAGTCGCCCTCCAGCGCGTAGGACAGGTGGTGGAAGGTGTGCCCCGGGGTAGCGAGCACCCGGACGCGCATCCGGCCGGAGAGTTCCAGCACCTCGCCGTCGCGCAGTGGCCGGTGGGCGAACGGCGCCTGGTCCGCTGCGGCCACGCCGTACTCGGCACCGGTCAGCCGGGCCAGCTCCAGCCCGCCGGAGACGTAGTCGTTGTGCACGTGCGTCTCCAGCACGGCCGCGATCCGCACGCCGAGCCGCCCGGCCTCGGCGATCACCCGGTCCACGTCCCGCTGCGGGTCGACCACCACGGCCACCTCGCCGTCGGCCGCGAGATAGCTGCGGTCACCGAGCGACGACGTCGCCACCGTTGACACCGACAGCCCGCCCGGGAGCGTCTCCTCGGCCTGCTTGTTCGCCGTGTCCGTCACTGCTTCGCTCCTTCGACTTCGCGACCGGACTCGATCCACGCCGACGTACCGCCGGCGACCGAGACGGCCGTCACTCCTGATTGCTCCAGCGCGCGCGCAGCTTCGAGGCTGCGACGGCCGGACTGGCACACCACGTGCACACCGTCCGATCCCGCGCTCGCGGGATCGGCCAGCAACTCCTCCAGCGGCACATTCACCGCCCCCGGCACATGGCCCTGCGCGTACTCCTGCGGCGAGCGCACATCGAGTACCCGCACCCCGCGCTCCCGCGCGGCGGCCAGCTCTTCCACGGTCACCTCGCGCACCGTGCTGTTCATCACCGAGACTCCTTACCCGAGGGGGTATTTTTCGGGTTGCCGCAGGGTGGCGCCTGGAAACCCGGCAGCGGTGGTTCCCGTCGCCGGTATCCACCCACATCTACAATACCCGGGGGGGTATTTATTCCGTTGCAGGGGCCTGTCGGCGGCGGGGTGGGGTCTAGGCACGGGAGGCCGGGGCCCGCTTCTCGCGCCCAAGCCGCGGGGTGTCCGGGTGGAAGGCGTCTCGGTCCAGGAATGGGCCGCTGCGGCGCCCCGGTTCCGCTAACGGTCCAGGTTGCTCAGGGTGTCGCGGAGGTCGCACTGGGGTGTGCGGTTGTGGGGCAGCTTGGCCAGCACGGCGGCCATGCCGCACGTGTCGGTCACGGCGGAGAAGACCAGGCCGGCCGCGATGCCCGCGGACAGCAACTGGAAGGCCGGGTGCACCAGAAGGCCGAGGAGGAGTCCGGTGAGGACGAGTGCGCCTGCGGTGAGGCGGACCTGGCGTTCCATGCCCCAGGTGGTACGGGCTCCCTCGGGGCGGTGGACTTCGCCTCCGTGCTGGGTCCACGCCTGCGTGCCGCCAGTGAGCGTGGTGGCGCTTACGCCGTGTTCTGCGAGCGTGGCGGATGCCTGGCTGGAGCGCGCGCCGGAAGCGCACACGACCAGCAGCTCACCGCGGGCGGCTGCGTTCTGCAGCGTCGGCAGAGCGGTCGAAAGCTGGTCGAGGGGCACATTGTGTGCTCCCGGAAGGTGACCGGAGGCATACTCCCCCGGCGTGCGGACGTCGATGATGGTGTAGTCCTCCAGGCGTGAGGCCGCCTGTGTGGGGTGGACCGCGGTGGGGGCGGGCATCGATGAGTGTCCTCTCGGTGTTGACGGATGAGCTTTCCCCCGAGAGTACAATACCCATGGGGGTATTCAAGAGGAGGCATTGTGGAGCTGGACATGGCCGCCGACGAGCTGAAGGCGGCGCTGAACCGGCTGCGGCGCGCTCAAGGGCAGCTCGCCGGAGTCATCAAAATGATCGAGGACGGGCGGGACTGCGAGGACGTCGTCACCCAGCTCGCCGCCGTCTCCCGCGCCCTGGACCGAGCCGGCTTCGCGATCATCGCCACCGGGCTGCAGCACTGCCTGACCGAACAGAGCGAGCAGCAGCCCGGCGACCGGGAGCGGCTACGCGCCCGCCTGGAAAAGCTGTTCCTGTCCCTGGCCTGAGGAGCCCGTCACCCTCTCTCGGTCTGCGAGGGTCTGCGAGGGTCTGCGAGGGTCCGCTGGGCGTGCGCCGGGCCTCGCCGGCGCATCCTCGGCGAGCTGGCGGAACGGGACGGCCAGACGCTGGTGAAGAAGCGCGACGTACCGCTCGGTGAGGCGCGCTCGCTGACCGTGGTCTCGCCCGAGGACCCCGACGGCACCGAGCTGCTGCTGGAGCCTTCCGGGCACCCCGCCGTGCAGCCGTACAAGACCTCGCTCGTCCAGGACGGCATCCCGGCCACCTCCTTCGCCGTGGCCGACGTACCGGCGGAAGCCGGCCGGCTGCGCGAGCTCGGCGTGCAGTTCACCCAGGAACCCCTGGAGATGGGGCCCGTCACCACCGCGGTCTTTGACGACGCCTGCGGCAACCTGATCCAGATCGTGCACAGCAAGTAGCTATTGGTCCGGGCCGGGAAGGGCGGAGGAAGGCGGGGCGGGAGTACCGTGCGGGGGAGAGCTACCCGTCGGGATGGTGCGTACGAAGAGCGCACCGGCGTCGGTGTCCCGCTCGACGCTCGCGTACAGCCCAGCACAGAAGGAAGTCAGACATGGCGGAATCCGACAGCGGCGGTCCGGTGAGAAGCGACACCTCCGGGAAGGTCACGCTCACCAAGAGTGCCCCCAAGGTCTCACTCGACAAGCCCCGTTCCGGCGGTGAACTCACCGTGAATCTCAACTGGAACGCCCGTGGTGCCGAGGGTGCGGCAGGCGGGACGGGTAAGCGGGGCCTGATGGCCAAGCTGCAGACGGCGTTGCAGCCGAAGCAGGGGATTGACCTCGACCTCGGCTGTCTTTGGGAGTTCACCGACGGCTCCAAGGGCGCGGTCCAGGCAGTCGGCAACTCCTTCGAGGCCCGGGACTCCTCCGGGCGGCCCGTGCTCCAGCTGGACGGCGACGACCGTTCCGGTGCCGCGGCGGGCGGCGAGAACCTGCGTATCGACCTGGGTCGGATCGACTCCCTCAAGCGGGTCCTGGTCTTCGCCATGATCTACGAGGGTGTGCCGAACTGGGAGGCCGCGCGGGCGGTCGTGACGCTGGACGCCCCGGCTCAGGCGCCGATCGAGGTCCTTCTCGACGAGGCCGACCCCAACGCCCGGATCTGCGGCGTCGCGCTGATCGAGAACACCGCTCAGGGCCTTTCCGTGCGGCGCGAGGTCCGTTACGTCAAGGGTTCCCAGCGCGTGCTGGACCAGGCGTACGGCTGGGGGCTGAGCTGGGCTCCTGGGCGGAAGGACTAGCACCAGGGGCGCGGAGACGGCGAGGAGCCCGTCCGCGTCCGGACGGCGCGCCGCGCTTCACGACGGAGCCGAAGAACCGGTGGGTCAGCCCCAGCCGAGTTCTCCGGTGGAGGTGGCGTGCGGCTGGTCGAACGGCGGCGGGTCCGGCATGCGGCCGGTCGTGAGCACGTCGGCGAACGTCTCCAGGCAGGCGCCGAGGGAACGCCAGGCGGCGGCTTCGTCGAACGTGCCCGGGGCGTCGTGCGGGACCAGGCCCATGCGTCCCCGGCCGGGGCCGGGTCGCATGTCGAGGCATTCAAGGTCGCCCTGGAAGTGGGTGACCGGCATCCACAGGCGATGCCCCCGCACCAGGCGGGCGAACTCGTCGCGGGTCAGGCTCGCGTGTTCGCGGAGCGCCTGGACGACCGCGCCGAAGGTGCGGAGGCTGTCGGAGCCTCCGGTTCGCCGCCCGCGTTGTCCTTGCCGTTCCTGCTCTCGCCCCTTCCGGCCACCCTCCCGCAGTACCCGCCCGCCTGACGGATCGTCACACTGTCTAACGCGTACCGCAGCCGTTGGTGCGCGTACGCTCCCGGCGCGTACGCGCACGCCACGGGGCTGCCGACGGGGCGTGCCGGGCCGGGGGATGCTCTGCGCATGGCCGTCTTCCGCGACTTCAACTTCAAGCTGCTGGTCGTCGAGCAGCTCATGTACCGGCGCGAACTGCTCACCCCGCAGTTCCGGATCGCCGACCGCATGCGGGAGCGCGGCGTCACGGACGTGCAGGGCTGGACGTTCGACAACGACCTCGCGTTCACGGTGCTGGAGGAGTCGCGGGCGTACTTCGCGGAGCTGGAGATCCCGGACGACCTGCTGGCGAAGGTCGAGGAGCTGTGCGTCGACGGTGGGCTGGAGGTTTACCAGGAGTGCGCGCCCGTCTGGGACGGAGAGGACGACCTGTTCGACGTCCGCTCACTGGACGACCTGGACCTGCTGCCGAACCTCCGGCGCGTCGAGGGCGTGGAGGCCTGCGCGATCATGTCGGTGCCGGACGCCGTCGAACTCCTCGCGGCACGGGGCATCGTGGCCGACTGAGGGGGCACGCGTACGTGGCGCCGCGGTGCCGCGTACGACGGCTCGCAGTACGCGGACCCAGGCTGGAAAACGGGCGTCCGCGCAGGTCAGGGTGTGTCCATGCGATCGACCTCCGCCCCCGAGGGCACCGGCGCCGTGCGCCTGTTCACGCAGCGGTTCAGCTCCACGCGGCTCGGCGCGCGGCTCGCGCGGCACCTGGCGCTGCATCAGCTGGAGCGCTGGGACCACCCGCACGGCACGGCCGTGTCCGACGCCGCCGCGCTGCTCGTGGCGGAGCTGGCGGCGAACGCCGTCACCCACGGCCGCGTTCCCGGGCGGGACTTCGAGCTGCGGCTCCTGCTGGCCTGCGGCACGCTCCGGGTCGAGGTGACCGACGCGCGGGACGAGCGACGACCGCCGCCACCGGGTCACCTTCCCGAGCCGAAGCCGCACGCCGAGCGCGGGCGCGGCCTGCACCTCGTCGAGGCGCTGGCCGACCGGTGGGAGGTGCTGGACCGGGTGCCGGTCGGCAAGACGGTCGCCGCCGAGCTGGACCTGCCACGCTGACCCCGGCCGCGCCCCGCCGCACGGCGGGGCGCGGCCGGGGTCACTCCTCCCGGGGGCGTGCGGCGGCCTGCTTGCGGTCGTAGTAGACCCCGAAGATCAGTCCCGCGAAACCCATGGCGATGCCAGCCAGCGCGCCCTTCGCCGCGATGCTGTTCAGCGGCGTGGTGAGCAGCACCGCGACGGTCATAGCGACCAGCAGCACCCCCACCGCGATCTGCATCGGGACCTTCCACCGCTGCATGCGGGCCACCTCTCCGTTCTGCCGGAACCGCTCGTTCCGTTCTGTGTTGCCGTACTGCATGGTGAGCCACCGCCCCGCACGTCGACACCGGACCCGACGGCTTCCAGCACTTCCGCCAGCAGGTGCGCCGCATCGCGGATGAGCGCCCCGCGAGTGGGTAGAAGCTGGTGTCGCCAGGTCGTGACCGGCCCAGGCGGTGATGAGCCTGCGGGTCCCGCCGACGGATCAGGCGATGCCGCTCTCAGCTCTGGACGGGGGCGATCGGTGTGCTCTGCTCCAGGCGGCTCCCCGGGGTTGCGGCGAAGTCCTCGGCCGTCTCCAGCCGCATGCAGCTTCTCCACCTGTTCGGCGGCGGGTGCTGGTAGGTTCGCACGCGCTCCAGCAGAGCATCGCGCTCATCGGCGTCCGGGCCGGTCTCCTCGTAGTGCCGAATGGTGCGCAGGGGCAGTTCCGTCCGCGCGACCAACCATCTCGCCGATCTGCAGGTGCCTGGTCTTCACGCCCGCGTTCCCTGGTCCTTCCACCGGACGGCGGGCGCAGTACGGCACCCGCGTCGGCCGCGTGCGCTGGCCTGACGCTCAGCCCCCGTGCGTCGTAGTCCACGGTCCGAAGCCTATTCGGCGGCAGCGGCCAGGCGACGCCGCAGCTCCTCATCCGGGACGTCCTCCAGGTGGGTGAGGAAGACCCACATGTGCCCCTGGGGGTCCTTGAGGATGACGGTGCGGTCGCCGTGGAACATGTCCGTCGGGGGCTGGAGGATCTCGGCGCCGGCGCCCTCGGCACGCTCCGCCAGGTCGTCGACGTCCGGTACGAAGACGTGCAGCGCGACGGATGTACCTCCGCCCAGTGCGGCGGGGGAGGCGAAGCGGCCGGCCTCCGCCTCGTCCACGCTGGCGTCGCCCAGCATCAGCGCCGACCGTCCGACGGTGATCTCGGCATGCAGGATCCCGCCGCCCGGGGCGTCGATCCGGAAGTCCTCGCGGGCGCCGAACGCCCGCCGGTAGAAGTCGATCGCGGCGGCGGCGTCGTCGACCATGATGTGCGGGACCACGGCGTAGTGGTACTGCTCGGGAATCTCGACGGCGGTGGCGTGCTCGGGCATGGTGAAGCTCCCTCTCCGGGCGCCGCAGGTCGGTCCGACGGCTCTGGAACGAACGTAGAAGTTCACCTTTGGTTCAAGTCAAGCGCCGGTGTCGGGCGGGTGCACGCAACGGCGCGCAAGGTCTTCCGCAAGTTTCAGCAAGCTGTTACGTTCCTTCCCGTCCGGCCCGGTCGGCCGGGGCCCGCCGCATCGGGCCCACGCGCCCGGTCGGCCGGGCCGGTTCACACCGGCAGCTTCAACCGCCTTGCGGGCAGCGGCGCGTGGCCCGGCGGGGCGGCACACCCATCCTCCCGAGGGCCTCCGACCCCGGGAGGGATCACCCCCAGCCCACCCCCAAGGAGGCATTGTGGCCAGGAGAAGGACCACGGGGGCCGCACTCGCGTCGGTCGCGACCGTCGCGGGACTGCTGACCGTCGCGCCCACCCCCACCGCAGAGGCCGCCCCGCCTGGAGGCAAGGACGTCACAGCCGTCCTCTTCGAGTGGGACTTCGACTCCATCGCCCGCGAATGCACGAACACCCTCGGCCCGGCCGGCTACGGGTACGTACAGGTCTCGCCGCCGCAGGAGCACATCCAGGGCGGCCAGTGGTGGACGTCGTACCAACCGGTCAGCTACGAGATCGCCGGACGGCTCGGCGACCGCGCCCAGTTCCGGAACATGGTGAACGCCTGCCACGGCGCGGGCGTCAAGGTCGTCGTGGACGCCGTGATCAACCACATGACCGCCGGCTCCGGCACGGGCACCGGCGGCTCGTCGTACACGCACTACGACTACCCCGGCACGTATTCCGGCGCGGACATGGACGACTGCCGGGACGACATCAGCAACTACGGCGACCGGTACCAGGTGCAGCATTGCGAACTGCTCGGCCTCGCGGACCTGGACACCGGCGAGGACTACGTGCGCGGCCGGATCGCCGGCTACCTGAACGACCTGCTGTCGCTCGGTGTGGACGGCTTCCGCGTCGATGCCGCCAAGCACATCCCCGCCGGGGACCTGGCCAACATCAAGAGCCGGCTCAGCGACTCCGGGGTGTACCTCAAGCAGGAGGTCATCCGGGCGGCCGGTGAGCCGGTCACGCCCGAGGAGTACCTGGGCGTCGGCGACGTGCAGGAGTTCCAGTACGGCAGGGACCTCAAGCGGGTCTTCGAGAACGAGAAGCTGGCCTACCTCAACAACTTCGGCGAGGGCTGGGGCTACCTGGACAGCGGCAGGGCGGGGGTGTTCGTCGACAACCACGACACCGAGCGCAACGGCGAGACGCTCAACTACAAGAGCGGCGCGAACTACACCCTCGCCAACGTGTTCATGCTGGCCTGGCCGTACGGCTCCCCGGACGTCAACTCCGGCTACGAGTGGTCGAACAAGGACGCCGGACCGCCCAACGGCGGCCGGGTGGACGCCTGCTGGCAGGGAGGCTGGAAGTGCCAGCACGCCTGGCCGGAGATCGAGTCGATGGTCGCCTTCCGCAACACCACCCGCGGTGAGCCGGTCACCGGCTGGTGGGACAACGGCAACGACCACATCGCCTTCGGGCGCGGGGGCAAGGGCTACGTCGTGATCAACCACGAGGGCTCCTCCGTCACCCGCACCTACGACAGCGCGCTGCCCGGCGGCACGTACTGCGACGTGCAGAGCGGCACCACCGTGAGCGTGGACGGCGAGGGCCGCTTCAGCGCCACCCTCGGCGCGAACACGGCGCTCGCCCTGCACACCGGCGCCCGCTCCTGCTGACCGCCGCACTCCCGCTCCGATCGCTCTGAGGCGGGACCGCACCACCCGGGCCGCCCGGCACGCTCCGAACCCCGCTGCCGGGCGGCCCGTTCCAGCCACTCACCCTCCCCCTCCTCCACCGCCCCTGAAGGAGAGCCACCGTGCTCGGTTCCTCCGCGCGCAGAGGGGTGGCCGCGGGCATAGCGGCCGCCGTTCTCACCACCCTCGTCACCGCCGCCGCACCCGCGGCCGCGAAGAAGGCGCCACCGCCGCCGTCCGACAAGTCCCTCGCCGCTGAGGTGACGCGGCACGACCTCACCCGCGAGCAGTTCTACTTCGTGCTGCCCGACCGTTTCGCCAACGGCGACACCGGCAACGACGAGGGCGGCCTGACCGGCGGACGCCTCCGGACCGGCTTCGACCCGACGGACAAGGGCTTCTACCAGGGCGGCGACCTCCAGGGCATCATCGACCGGCTGGACTACATCGAGGACCTCGGGACGACGGCGATCTGGATGGCGCCGATCTTCAAGAACAAGCCGGTGCAGGGCGAGGGGAAGAACGCCAGCGCCGGCTACCACGGCTACTGGATCACCGACTTCACGCAGGTCGACCCGCACTTCGGCACCAACGCACAGCTCGAGACGCTGATCGAAGCGGCCCACGACAAGGGCATGAAGGTCTTCTTCGACGTCATCACCAACCACACCGCCGACGTCGTCGGGTACGAGCCGGCGTCCTACGACTACCTGTCCAAGGGCGCCTTCCCCTACCTGACGAAGGGCGGCAAACCGTTCGACGACCGCGACTACGCCGGCGGGAAGCCCTTCCCGAAGGTGGACGAGGGCTCCTTCCCGCGTACGCCCGTCGTGCCGGAGGCGGAGCGGGACGTCAAGGTGCCGTCGTGGCTCAACGACCCGGCGATGTACCACAACCGCGGCGATTCCACGTTCGCCGGCGAGTCCAGCGAATACGGCGACTTCGCGGGGCTCGACGACCTGTGGACCGAACGCCCCGAGGTCGTGCGGGGCATGGAGCGGATCTACCAGCGGTGGGTCCGCGACTTCGACATCGACGGCTTCCGCATCGACACCGTCAAGCACGTCGACATGGACTTCTGGTCGCAGTGGGCCACCGCACTGGACCGGTACGCCGCGAAGAAGGGGCGTGACGACTTCTTCATGTTCGGCGAGGTCTACTCCTCCGACGTGAAGACAACCGCGCCGTACGTGACGCGGGGCCGGCTGGACTCCACCCTCGACTTCCCCTTCCAGGACGCCGCCCGCGGCTTCGCCTCCCAGGGCGGCTCCGCGCAGAAGCTGGCCGAGGTGTTCGCGCAGGACTACCGCTACACCACCGAAGCGGCCAACGCCTACGAGCAGGTCACCTTCCTCGGCAACCACGACATGGGCCGCATCGGCGCCTTCGTCCGCCAGGACAACCCCGACGCGGACGAGGCTGAACTGCTGCGCCGCGACGCCCTCGCCCACGAGCTGATGTTCCTCAGCCGCGGCAACCCGGTGATCTACTACGGCGACGAGCAGGGCTTCACCGGCGCCGGCGGCGACAAGGGCGCCCGCCAGACCCTCTTCGCCTCGAAGACCCCCGACTACCTCGACGACGACCAGCTCGGCACCGACCGCACCCACGCCGAGGACGCCTACGACACCCGCCACCCGCTGTACCGCGCCGTCGCCCGACTCTCGAAGCTCACCACGAAGCACCCGGCGCTGCGCGACGGCGTGCAGGTCGAACGGCACGCGGCCGACGGCCCCGGCGTGTACGCCTTCTCCCGCTTCCCCGCCGAGCAGGACGCACCGGCCCGCGAGTACCTGGTCGCCGTCAACAACGCCGAGGAGAAGCGGACCGCCACCCTCGACACGGCCTCGCCCGGCACCCGCTTCCGCACCCTCCACGGGGAGGGCAAGCCCGTCACCAGCCAGGCCGACGGCACGGTGAAGGTCACCGTGCCCCCGCTGTCCGCCCGGGTGCTGCACGCCGCGCAACCGGTGCCGGAGCCGGAGGACGGGCCGTCCGTCACCCTCACCGCCCCCGAGGCCGGCGCCACTGGCACCGTCGAGCTGAGCGCCGACGTGGACGGCGGCCCCCTCACCCGCGTCGTCTTCGCCGCCCAGGCCGGCGACGGGACGTGGCGCACCCTCGGCACCGCCGACCACGCGCCGTACCGCGTCACCCAGCACGTCGGCGACGACGTCGCCGCCGGAACACCGCTGCGCTACAAGGCCGTCGCCGTGGACCGGCAGGGCCGCCTCGCCTCCGACACGGCCGGCAGCACCGCCGGGCAGCCGCCCGCCGAACAGCCGCCGTCCGCACTGGACCGTGACTGGGCGGTCGTCCATTACCAGCGACCCGACGGCGACTACGACGGCTGGCAGTTCACCGCGGGGGAGCGGACCGCACCCTTCACCGGACGGGACGCCTACGGCGCGTTCGCCTGGGTCACCGTCGCGGACGGCGAGAGCGCCGTCGACTTCCGCATCGAGAAGGACGGCTCGGCCGACGGCGGGGAGCGCAGCATCGACCTGGGCCGCACCGGCGAGGTGTGGGTGCGGCAGGGCGGCGAGGAGACGCTGCCCGAGGCGCCCGACGGCGCGTACCCGCCGCAGGACGAGAACACCGCCGTCGTCCACTACCACCGCCCCGACGGCGACTACGACGGCTGGGGCCTGCACACCTGGACCGGTGCCGCCGACCCCACCGACTGGGCGGAGCCGCTGCAGCCCACCGGCCGCGACGCGTTCGGCGTCACCTTCGAGGTGCCGCTCGCCGAGGGCGCGGGATCACTGAGCTACATCCTGCACAAGGGCGACCAGAAGGATCAGGCCGCCGACCAGTCCCTCGACTTCGCCACCCACGGCCGCGTCGCGTGGAAGCTCAGCGGCAAGGACGGCTACCTGCTCCCCGCCGGCGGCAGCGCACCCGACCTCGACCTCACCAAGGCCGAGGCGCAGTGGATCGACCGCGACACCGTCGCCTGGAACGTCGAGGCCACCGGCGCCACCAGCGAGCAGCTCGTCCACGACCCGAAAGGCCGCATCGGGATCGAGGACGGCGCCCTGTCCCACGAGGGCCGGTGGATCCGGCTCACCCCGGTCGTGGGCGGGCTGACCGAGGAGCAGCGCGCGCAGTACCCGCACCTGGAGGACTACGCCGCCTTCCGCATCGATCCGCGCGACCGCGACCGGGTGCACGAGGCGACCCGCAACCAGCTCGTCGCCACCCAACGGGCGCAGAACGGCGCCCTGCTGGCCGCCACCGGCGTGCAGCTCCCCGGTGTGCTGGACGACCTGTACGGCGCCCGGGCCAAGGACGCCGAGCTGGGCCCGGTCTTCGACGGCCGGGGACGCCCCACGCTGTCGGTGTGGGCCCCCACCGCGCGCACGGTCTCCCTGGAGCTGGACGGCCGCACGGTGCGGATGCGGCGCGACGACGCCACCGGCGTGTGGAGCGTGCGCGGCGGCCGGAACTGGGAGGGGAAGCCGTACCGGTACGTGATCGAGGTGTGGGCGCCGACGGTGCAGAAGCTCGTCACCAACAAGGTCACCGACCCGTACGCGACGGCGTTGACGACCGACTCGAAGCGGAGCCTGGTCGTCGACCTGTCGGACCGGAAGCTGAAGCCGGAGGGCTGGGAGCAGCTGGACAAGCCGGCTGCCACGCCGCTGCGCGACGCGCAGATCCAGGAACTGCACGTCCGCGACTTCTCCGTCGCCGACGACACCAACCGCCACCCGGGGAAGTACCTCGCCTTCACCGACGAGGACTCCGACGGCATGCGGCACCTGCGGAAGCTGGCGAAGGCCGGTACCTCCTACGTGCACCTGCTGCCCACCTACGACCTCGCCTCCACGCCCGAGCGGCGCGGCGACCAGAAGGAACCCGACTGCGACCTGGCCGCGCTGCCCGCCGACTCGGCGAAGCAGCAGGAGTGCGTCGGCGCGGTGCGCGGCGAGGACGCGTACAACTGGGGTTACGACCCGCTGCACTACACCGTGCCCGAGGGCTCGTACGCCACCCGGACGGACGGGCCGCAGCGCACCCGCGAGTACCGGCGCATGGTGCAGGGACTCAACGACGCGGGCCTGCGCGTCGTGCAGGACGTGGTCTACAACCACACCTACGCCGCCGGGCAGGACGGGAAGTCGGTGCTCGACCGCATCGTTCCCGGCTACTACCAGAGGCTGCTGGACGACGGCACCGTGGCCACGTCCACCTGCTGCGCCAACACCGCGCCCGAGCACACCATGATGGGCAAGCTTGTCGTCGACTCCGTCGTCACCTGGGCGAAGGAGTACAAGATCGACGGCTTCCGCTTCGACCTGATGGGCCACCACCCGAAGGCGAACATGGTCGCGGTGCGCGAGGCGCTGGACGAGCTGACGCCGGCGAAGGACGGCGTCGACGGATCGTCGATCATCCTCTACGGCGAGGGCTGGAACTTCGGCGAGGTCGCGGACGACGCCCGGTTCACCCAGGCCACGCAGAAGCACATGGCCGGCACCGGCATCGCCACCTTCTCCGACCGGGCACGGGACGCGGTGCGCGGCGGTGGCCCGTTCGACGAGGACCCCGGCGTGCAGGGCTTCGCCTCCGGCCTCTACACCGACCCCAACGACTCGGAGAACAACGGCACCCGGGAGGAGCAGAAGCAGCGCCTGCTGCACTACCAGGACCTGATCAAGGTCGGGCTCACCGGCAACCTCGCCGACTACGCCTTCACCGACTCGGGCGGGAAGCGGGTCACCGGAGCCGAGGTCGACTACAACGGTTCGCCGGCCGGGTACGCGGACGCTCCCGGCGACGCGCTCGCCTACGCGGACGCGCACGACAACGAGAGCCTGTACGACGCGCTCGCCTACAAGCTGCCGAAGGACACGACGGCCGGGGAGCGGGCCCGCATGCAGGTCCTCGCGATGGCGACCGCGGCACTCTCGCAGGGACCGGCGCTGAGCCAGGCCGGTACCGACCTGCTGCGCTCCAAGTCGCTGGACCGCAACTCCTACGACTCCGGCGACTGGTTCAACGCCATCCACTGGGACTGCCGCGACGGCAACGGCTTCGGCCGCGGGCTGCCCCCCGCGTGGGACAACGAGGACAAGTGGCCGTACGCCAAGCCGCTGCTCACGCGGGACGCGCTGACGCCGGGGTGCGAGGAGATCCGCGGGG
Source organism: Streptomyces sp. RKND-216 (assembly GCF_004795255.1). Lineage (NCBI taxonomy): Bacteria > Bacillati > Actinomycetota > Actinomycetes > Kitasatosporales > Streptomycetaceae > Streptomyces > Streptomyces sp. RKND-216. The sequence goes on from NZ_SSBQ01000002.1 coordinate 4,699,115, forward strand.
CGTCGGGCGCGTACCGCGACCTGCTGCGCATCCGCGCCCGAGAGGACGCCTTCTCGCTGGGGACGGCCGCGCGGGTGCAGGAGCGCGTGTCCTTCCCGCTGTCCGGGACGGACCGGCAGGTCGCCGGGGTGATCGCGATGGAGGTCGGCGACCTGGTCGTCGTCCTCAACGCGACACCCGAGCGCCGGCGGGTCGCCGACGACGGGTGGCAGGACGGCGGCTTCGCCCTGCACCCCGCCCAGGCCCGTGGCTCGGACGAGGTCGTGAAGTCGGCGGAGTTCGACGCCGCGACGGGCACGTTCGAGGTGCCGGGACGTACGGTCGCGGTGTTCGCCGCCCGCTGACGGGCCGCGTCCGCGGTCCTTCCTCGCCGGGACGGCTCCAAGCGGGAGCCGTCCCGGCGAGGCATGAGCGGAGAGTGGTGAGTGGAGTGGCCGTGCAGTACGTCCTGCTCGACGTCGACGGCACGTTGATCGACGCCGTGGACAACCAGCGGCGCGTGTGGCGCACCTGGTCGCGGCGGCACGGGCTGGACGCCGACGAGGTCTACCGGGTGGCAGTGCGGACGAGGCCGCTGGAGACCTTCGCGGAGGTCGCTCCGGGCCGTGATCCGCAGCAGTGCCTGGCCCTGCTGCACGAACTGGAGGACGAGGACGTCCGGTCCGGTACGTACGCGGCCTTCGACGGCGCCGCGGAACTCCTGGACAGCCTCCACCCCGGGACCTGGGCCGTGGTGACCTCGAACTACGCGCACCGGGTCCGCGGGCGCTTCGCCCGGACCGGCCTGCGGGTGCCGGAGGTGCTCGTGGACGCGGCAGCGGTCGAGGAGGGCAAGCCGTCGCCCGTGCCGTACCTGCGGGCGGCCGCGCTCCTCGGGGCCGCTCCGGAGGACTGCCTCGTGGTCGAGGACGCCCCGTCGGGCGTGCGGTCCGGGCTGGACGCCGGGATGACGGTCTGGGGTGTCAACACCCCGGCGGCGGTGGACGGAGTGCACCGTCACTTCGCCACCCTGCGCGCAGCGGTCCGCGAGATCCTCGCCGTCACCTCCGGCCGGGACGCCTCGGACGCTTCGGACCGCTAGCGCCCTCCTCGGCCTACGGCCCGTGCGGGGCTTCGGTGGGGTGGGGCAGGAGGGCGAGGAGTCCGGCCACGAGGTCGGAGAGCGGGCCGTCCGCCGGCTCCTGCTCCACGACCCGCCGCACGACGGCCGCCGTCTCCTCGTCGTGCACGGCGGTCACGGCCGCCAGCGCCACGAAGTCGTGCACCAACTGCACCTCGAGCTCACGCCGTGGCACCTCCCGCCCGTCCAGCCAGGTCAGCGCGGTGGTCTCGGCCAGCCCCACCCAGGAGCGCACCACGAGCGACAGGCGCGGGCCGGGCGACTCGATGCCCAGATGCGAGAGCACCTGCTCGTACGCGGCCTGCCGCACCTCGTCGATGACCGCGCCCGTCTGCGGCGAGCCCACGGTCGTGCCGCCGCGCAGCAGCGCGGAGAAGCCGGGGCCGTGGTCGGCGACGAAGTCGAAGTACCGGCGCATCACGCGCAGCAGGCGTCCGCTCAGCGGGCCCTCGTGCGGCTCACTGAACCGTCCCGCGAGCTCCTCCGCCGCGATCCGGACGGCCGCCTGGTAGAGGCTCTGCTTGCCGGGAAAGTAGTGGTACACCAGCGGCCGCGAGATTCCGGCGGCGTTCGCGATGTCGTCGATGGACACGTCCTCCGGCGCGCGGCTGCTGAACAGCTCCAGGGCGACGGCGATCAGTTGCTGCCGCCGCTCCTCGACACCCATCCTGCGGCGCGCACCGGCGGTCGGTGTGGTGGTCATGTCCCCCAGACTAAGCGGTACCGGGCGCGTGTTCTGACAGGGCGTCAGGCCCTGGAAGGGGGCCTGCCCCGGTCCAGGTAGGCGAGGACCGCCAGGACGCGGCGGTTGTCGTCGTCGGAGGGCGGCAGGTCGAGCTTGGCGAAGATCTGGGAGGTGTGCTTGCCGACCGCCCGCTCGGTGATGACCAGCTGGGCGGCGACAGCGGCGTTGGAGCGGCCCTGGGCGACGAGTTCCATCACCTCGCGCTCCCGCGGCGTCAGCCTGCCCACCGGGCCCTCGTCCCGTTCGCGCCGGGACAGCAGCTGCCGGATCACCTGCGGGTCCATGGCCGTGCCGCCCGCGGCCACCCGCCGCACCGCGTCCACGAACTGCTCCGCGTCGACCACCCGGTCCTTGAGCAGGTACCCGACGCCGCCGGAGCCGTCGGCGAGCAGTTCGCGCGCGTAGAGCTGCTCCACGTGCTGGGAGAGCACCAGTACCGGCAGCCCCGGGCGGGCGCGGCGTGCGGCCAGCGCGCACTGCAGGCCCTCGTCGGTGAAGGTCGGCGGCAGTCGTACGTCCACACCACCGCCACGTCCGGGACATCCTCCGCCAGGGCGCGGGTCAGCCCGGGGCCGGTGTCGACGGCGGCCGCGATCTCGAAGCCGTACGCCTCCAGCAGCCGCACCAGGCCGTCCCGCAGCAGGAACAGGTCCTCGGCGAGCACGACGCGCGCGGTACCGCCCGTCACGGCGTCACCACCTCCCCGGCGCGTGGCCCGGCGGGCGGGTCGCCGGGCGGGCCCCGAAAGACCCTGCGGTGCGGCGCGCGGTGACATAGCGTGTGCGGATCGAACACATCGGGCACGGAGGAGAAGCACCGGGTATGGCACGTGTGAGCGTGATCAGCGGCGGGGGCACCGGCATCGGCCGGGCGACGGCGGAGCGCTTCGCGCGGGACGGCGACCGGGTCGTGCTGCTCGGGCGGCGGGCGGAAGTGCTGGAGACGGCGGCGGACGACCTCCGGGCGCGTGTCGCGGGAGCCGAAGTGAGCACCCGGGCCGTGGACCTCGCCGAGCCCGCGCAGGTCGAGGATCTCTGCGCGGAACTGGCCCAGCGGTACGGCCGCGTCGACGTGCTGGTCAACAACGCCGGCGGCAACGTGGAGATCGGCGCTCCGGCGGAGGCGACGAAGGGACTGGCGGGCGCCGCCGCGCACTGGACCGGCAACTTCCGGTCCAATGTGCTGACCGCCGTGCTGCTCACCGAAGGGCTGCGCGATTCGCTCGCCTCGCCCGGCGGCCGGGTGGTGCTGCTCAGCTCCATCGCCGCCTTCCGCGGCTCCGGCACCGGCTCCTACGCCGCCGCAAAGGCCGCGCTGCACCCGTACGTCTACGACCTGGCGGGGTCCCTCGGACCGCGTGGCGTCACGGTCAACGCCGTGGCCCCCGGCTACATCGAGGACACCGAGTTCTTCCGCGGCGGGATGACCGACGCACGCAGGCGCGTCCTCGTCGAGCAGACCGACACCGGCCGGGCCGGCGTCCCCGAGGACGCCGCCGAGACCGTGCACTGGCTCTGCTCGCCCGGCGCGGGTCACGTCACCGGCCAGATCGTGCAGGTCAACGGCGGTGCCCGGAAGGGGAACTGACCGGCTCCGCCGCGGGGGCGGCCGGCACCTCCATGGTCACCATGGTCGGGCCGCCGGGCGGGCTGCTCACCGCGAGGACGCCGTCGAACCCGGCCAGGCGGCGTTCCACCCCGCGCAGGCCGCTGCCGGCGGACGGGTCGGCGCCGCCCCGTCCGTCGTCGGTGACGGCGACGCACAGCGCGCCCCCGCCGCCCGCTGCCGGGGCGAAGTGCAGGTCCAGCCAGACGCGTCGCGCGCCCGCGTGCCGGGCCGCGTTGGTCAGCACCTCGCTGATCGCGAAGTAGGCTGCCGCCTCGACGGGTTCGCCGTACCGGCCGGGCAGGTCGATGTCGGTCTCCACCGGCACGCAGCAGTGCAGCGCCAGCGCCTCCACCGCGTCGGCGAGGCTACGCTCGGCGAGCACCGGCGGGTGGATGCCGCGCACCAGGTCGCGCAGTTCGGTCAGGGCTGCCGCGGACGACGAACGGGCCTGCGCCAGCAGTGCCTTGGCGCCCGCGGGGTCCTTCTCGATCAGTGCCAGAGCGGTGCCCAGGTCCATCCCCATGGCGACCAGCCGGGCCTGCGCGCCGTCGTGCAGGTCCCGTTCGATGCGCCGCAGGGCGGCCGCGGAGTCGTCCACCGCGTCGTGGCGGGTCTCGGCCAGGCGCCGCACCCGCTGCTCCAGCCGTGCCTCCCGCGTCGGCGCGAGCAGCGCCCGCACGAGGTGGAAGTGGGCGCGCAGCAGTGCCGGATTGGCCACCAGCCCGAGGGCGATCAGCGCCGCACCGAGGGCGGCGCACAGCACCGCGCTGCCGAAGCCCGAGACGGGGATGAACGCGTACCAGTAGGCGCCGGAGACCGCGTGCCACAGCCCGGCGAGCAGCACCAGCCCCTCGACGCCGTACGCGATCAGCGCCACCGGCAGCAGCGCCGTGACGAAACCGGCGACCGCGTCCACCAGCAGCCACAGCACGTCGCGCCAGGTGGCCGGGTCGCGCAGGAGCAGTGTGCACCGCTCGGGTGTCGCTCGCGCTGTTCATCGTCACGGTGGTCTCGCTCGCCTTCCTGCTGCTGGGCGTCGGCTTCCTCACGACGCCCGCCGTGCTCACGCTGGTGCGGATGCATGCCGCCGCCCCGCCGGGGGTGGTGCTGTCACCACCCCCGGCGGGGAACGTGGTTACCCGGTCAACCTTTTTGCCCGGGTATATACCTCTTCGGCGTTCCGGCGCGCACAATGGGAGAAGGCGACATGTATATGTCGCCCGGCTGAGCACCACGCGGTCGGACTTGCGACACGAGTAGGAGGCGAGTCGGATGGCCGATGTGTCTCACCGGGGAGACCTGGCGGGTCACCCCGACGCGATGGAGATGCGGGAGAGGTACTCCCGCGTACTCAAGGGAAGGGACGTGGCGTTCGTCGACGGGCCGGTCTTCCTCGTCGGCCTGTACTGCGCCGTGTCCCCCTGGGTGGTGCACTACTCCGGCAATCAGCCCGCACTGACGACGCACGCCCTGATCATGGGCATCGCGATCGCCCTGCTGGCACTCGGATTCACCGTGACGCCGGAGCGGATGTACGGCCTGAGCTGGGCCATGTGCGCGATGGGCGCATGGATCATCGTCTCGTCCTGGGTGGTCGGCGACAGTCCCGACGCCGGCATCATCTGGAACAACATCATCGTCGGCGGGCTCGCCTTCCTTCTGGGCGTGGCCTGCGTCGGCGTGGTAGCCAGGAGCGGCCGCGCCACGTGACCGGAGCCCGGCGTAGGCCGGGGAAGGCACCGACGACACACACCCCGAACCCCGCAAGAGCCCGGAGGTGAAAGGGCCCGGGCACGGCTGGCGCGCCGCTCGCGCGAGAAGCGGCGCGCCGCCCGGCGTACGGGACGGCCTACGCTGTCGGCATGCCGATGACGACGCCGCACGACGACCTGCCCGGCACCCCGCACGGCGCGCCGCCGCCCGCACCTCTCCGCTTCGGTCTGCTCGGCACCGGACCGTGGGCCCACGCCACGCACGCGCCCGCGCTCGACGCCCACCCCGGCGTGGAGTTCGCCGGCGTGTGGGGGCGGCGGCCCCAAGCCGCCGCCGAACTCGCGGACCGGTTCGGCACCCGCGCCCACTCCGACGTCGACGCGTTGCTCGCCGGCTGCGACGCGGTGGCCGTCGCCCTGCCACCCGACATCCAGGCACCCCTGGCCGTACGGGCCGCCGAAGCGGGCTGCCACCTCCTGCTCGACAAGCCGGTCGCCACCACTCCCGGCGGCGCGGCGGAGGTCGCCGCCGCCGCCGAACGCGCGGGCGTGGCCTCCGTGGTGTTCTTCACCCTGCGGTTCAGCCCCACCACCGCCGGCTGGATCGACGCCCGGGCTGCCGCGGGCGACTGGCTGCTCGGCCGCGCCGACTGGCTGTCGCCGGTCTTTGGCGGCGCCGACTCCCCGTACGCGGCCTCACCCTGGCGCAAGGAGAAGGGCGCGCTGTGGGACGTCGGCCCGCACGCGCTGTCCGTCCTGCTGCCGGTGCTCGGCGACGTCGCCGACGTCGCGGCCGTGGCCGGCCCCGGCGACACCGTGCACCTGACGCTGCGGCACCACGGCGGAGCCTCCAGTACGGTCACCGTCAGCCACACCGTGCCGCCGGGCGCCGCGGGCGTCACCGCCGAGGTGCGCGGGCCCGCCGGCGTCGCCGTGCTGCCCGAGCGCGAGGAGCCCCCGGCCGAGTCCTTCGCCCACGCGCTCGACGCCCTGCTCCGCGCGGTGCGCAGCGGCACGCCGGACGCCTGCGACCTGCGCTTCGGCCGGCGGGTGACGGAGATCCTGGCCGGGGCGGAGGCCGCCCTCGGCGCCGTGCCCGGTCAGGACACCGAGCGCGCCGCCGCGCGCTGACGCGGACGGGCCGTCCGGCCCGCAGGGGGGCGCTGCGGCGCGGCGTCGCCGCGCCGCAGATCCGGAACCCCGCGACGTACCCCCGCACCCCCTACCCCGGCGGGGCTTCATCAGCGGGAGAGCACGTCCCGGACCGCTTCCTCGCTGCGGCCCACCACGGCCGTACCGTCGTCTGCCGTGATGATCGGCCGCTGGATCAGCTTCGGATGCCCGGCCAGGGCGGCGATCCAGCGGTCGCGGGACGCGGCGTCGCGCGGCCAGTCCTTCACGCCCAGTTCCTTCGCGGCCGCCTCCTGGGTCCGCGTGATGTCCCACGGCTCCAGACCCAGCCGGTCCAGCACGGCGCGCAGCTCCTCCTCGCCCGGCGGGTCGTCCAGGTAGCGGCGGACGGTGTAGTCCCTGCCCTCCTCGTCCAGCAGTTTCACCGCGCTGCGGCACTTCGAACAGGCGGGATTGATCCAGATCTCCATGCCGGCAACGGTAGCGCCGGGCGCGGAGCACCGCCGGTCAGGCGTGCTCCACCGCCCCGGCGTGCGCCGGCGCGGTGCCCGCGGGCAGGTGGTCCGGCAGCCCGAAGGTCTCGAACAGGCTCAGGTCGAAGAACGCGGCGACGTGCGACACGCGGTCGCCCTCCAGCGACAGCACCATCGTGCTGAACGGCAGGAAACGCCCGTCCTCGCCGCGCATGTACATCGCGAACGCGGGCTGCCCGTTCAGCCCCGTCGGTATTAGGCGCAGCTCGTCCGGACCGGCCGGGCAGTTGAGGTCGATGAGCGTGCGGATGCTCTCCGGGCCCTGGTACCAGCCGATGAACGGCGGCATCTCCCAGACCGCCTCCTCGGTGAACAGCCCGACGATGGCCTTCATGTCCTTCTTCTCGAAGGCCGTCACATACCGGTCCAGCAGCTCGCGCTGCTCCGCGGAGACCGGCTCACTCGTCCCGCTCTCGCTGGGGGCCACCTTGCCGAGCTGCGCGCGGGCGCGCTGGAGTGCGCTGTTCACCGACGCGGTCGTGGTGCCGAGCAGGTCCGCGGCCTCCGCGGCCTTCCACTTCAGCACCTCGCACAGCAGGAGCACCGCACGCTGTCGCGGCGGCAGGTGCTGGAGGGCGGCGACGAACGCCAGCCGGATGCTCTCCCGCGACGTCACGATCGCCGCCGGGTCCGCGCCTTCCGCACCCACCATGGCGTCCGGCACCGGCTCCAGCCAGGGCACCTCGCGCTGCTCGACCAGGTCGTCCACCGGGTCGGTGCTCGGAGCTCCCAGGCCGGTCGGCAGCGGGCGCCGGCCACGGCTCTCCAGCGCGTCCAGGCAGGTGTTGGTGGCGATCCGGTGCAGCCAGGTGCGCATCGAGGACCTGCCCTCGAACCTGTCGTACGCCCGCCAGGCGCGGAGGTAGGTCTCCTGCACCAAGTCCTCCGCGTCGTGCACGGAGCCGAGCATCCGGTAGCAGTGGGCCAGCAGCTCACGCCGGAAGGGATCGGCAAGCTTCGGGAAATCCTCGCTGACCTGGTTCTCCGCCATGGTCCACGCCCTCTCTCGCAGGAGCTCCGATGCGGATGGGGACATCCTGGCACCGGGGTCTGACAATCGCCCCCGAAACGACCGCGACCGCCCTTCGCCGACCCCACCGATGAGTTTCCGGCCCGGCCGCCGTCTCCCTGTGCGACACGCGACACCCTCGCTACGAGAGGCCAAGACCATGACCGCTCCGACGCCGGACACAGCGACCACGACCACAGCCGCAGCCACCTCGGCAACCGCCACCCGGGCGAACGCCACCCCCTCCACCCTCGGCTCCCCGCCCCGCAGCCGCAAGGCGAACGTGGCGCTGTGGACGCTCCAGATCGTCACCGCGCTCCTCTTCGTCAACGGCGGCGTGCTCAAGCTCGGCGGACTCGCTGGATCCCCCGAGGCGTTCGCGGAGCTGGGGCTGGGCCTGCCCGGCATGTACCTGGTGGGCATGGCCGAGCTGGCCGGCGGCATCGGCCTGCTGGTGCCGCGCCTGGCCGGGCTCGCCGCGCTGTGCTTCGTGCCGATGATGGCCGGTGCCATCGTCCTGGAGCTCGCTGTGCACGGGCCGGTCATGGCCGTCCCGCCCCTCGGCGCGCTGATCTTCGTCGCGATCCTCGCGCGGTTCCGCCGGGACAGCGCGCTGCGGCTGCTGCGCGCCGTCCGCCGCCCATGACCGTCCGCCGGAGCCGCGCCCTCGGGGGCGTGGCGCGGACGGTCACCGGGCGTCGCGGCCCCCTTCCGCTCGTCGGGGGAGGGAACGCACGGCTATCGGGTGACCCGTGGGCGGGCCTTCCGGCCGTCCGGCGCACGTCCGGGGCATGATCGTCGCGGATCGGGCCCGCTCCGCGGGCCGCGCCCCGGACGGCCGGGAGGTCGACGTTGCACATTCTGCTGGTGGCCGGCGCCTTCAACAGCCTCACCCAACGCGTCCACGCCGAGCTGACCGCACGCGGTCACGCCGTCGCCGTGGAGACGGTCGCCGACGGCGAGGCGATCCGGACGGCCGTACGGCGGCACCGCCCCGGACTGGTGCTCGCGCCCATGCTGAAGGCCGCGATCCCGCGCGAGGTGTTCACCGCCCACACCTGCCTGGTCGTGCACCCCGGACCGCCCGGTGACCGCGGTCCGTCCTCCCTGGACTGGGCCATCGCCGGGGGAGCGCGCCGCTGGGGCGTGACCGTCCTCGAGGCCGAGGCGGAGATGGACGCCGGACGTGTCTGGGCCTGGGCGCCCTGCCCGCTCCCGGAACGCGGGAAGAGTGACCTGTACCGCGGCGAGATCGCCGACGCCGCCCTGACCGCCGTGCACCTCGCCGTCGAACGGTTCGCCTCCGGCGCCCACACCCCAACCCGGCAGGACGACCCGGCGCTGGGCGCCGGGGTGTGCGTACGGCCTGGGATGCGGCAGGCCGACCGGCGCCTGGACTGGCACCGGCACACCACTGCCGACGTGCTGCGCATTCTTCGCGCCGCCGACTCCCAGCCCGGCGTCCGCGACACCCTGCTCGGCGCGGAATGGTTCCTGCACGGCGGGCACCCCGAGTACGGGCTGCGGGGGCGGCCCGGCACGCTCCTGGCCGTCCGCGCCGGTGCGGTGTGCCGGGCCACCGCCGACGGCGCCGTGTGGCTGCCCGTCCTGCGCGAACGACGCACGGACGGCCGTCGTGGCATCGCCCTGCCCGCCGTCACCGCCCTCGGAGACCGGCTGCCCGACCTGCCCGAGGAGCCGGTCCCGCTGGCCCAGGAGGCGCCGCCCGGGCCCGGTGCCCACGGGGACCCGGACGCGCGTACGGCCTGGTCGGACATCCGCTACCGGGAGCAGGGCGCCGCCGGATTCTTGCAGTTCTCCTTCCCCGGCGGCGCGATGAGCACCGCGCACTGCCGTCGCCTGCTCGACGCCTACCGCTACGCCTGCACCCGCCCCACCCGGGTGCTGGTCCTGGGCCCCGCCCGCGACTTCTTCTCCAACGGCATCCACCTCGGCGTCATCGAGGCCGCCGCCGACCCCGCCGCCGAGTCGTGGGCCAACATCGAGGCGATGAACGACCTGGTGCGGGCCGTTCTCACCACCACCGACCGGTTGACGGTCGCCGCCCTCTGCGGCAACGCGGCGGCCGGGGGCGTGATGCTGGCGCTGGCCGCCGACGAGGTGTGGTGCCGCCGCGGCGTCGTGCTCAACCCGCACTACCGGCTGATGGGCCTGCCCGGTTCCGAGTACTGGACCGCCACCCTGCCCCGCCGCGTCGGCCCGCACACCGCCCGCGACCTCACCGAGCGGGCGCTGCCGGTCGGCGCGGACCCCGCCCACCGCATCGGGCTGGTGGACCGCGTCCTGGAGACCTCCCCGCAGGGGTTCGCCGCGGAGACGGCCGCACGGGCCGCACGGACGGCGGGCTCGGCCGAGACCGAACGCCGCATCGGCGCGAAGAAGTCCGACCTGGAGGCGCGCGAGGCGCGCAGGCCCCTGGCCGACCACCGTGCGGAGGAACTCGCCGCGATGCGGGCCGTGTTCGACGACCCCGGCGCGCCGTACCACGCGCTGCGGGCGGCGTTCGTCCGCAAGGAGGCCCCGCCCGCCGGGGCCCCGCAGCCTCGCTTCGCCGCCCGTGCACCGGCCGCAGGCGACGGCGAAGCTTCACCACGTCGTCCCTCCACGGAAGCCCATCGCCCCGTCTGACTCCGCAGACCCGGCATCGCCCCGGAACACCCGGGCGCCGGGAGGCATCGTGGAATCCCCGCCGGGGAAGAGCTGTTCTTCTCCCCGGCTGAATTCCATGCCTGCCGTCCGGTCGCCGGATGGAGTCAGTCCCGGTGGGGGACGACGACGACCGAACAGTGGGCGTGGTGCAGAACCGCTTGGCTCACGGATCCCAGCAGCATGCCGGTGAAGCCACCCCGTCCGCGGCTTCCGACGACGACGAGCTGTGCCTGGCGGCTCGCCTCGATGAGCGCCTCACGGGTGTCGTGGCGCAGCGGCGCCTGTTCGACCCGGACATCCGGATAGCGTTCGCGGTGGCCTGCGACCGCCTCGGCGAGCAGGCGCTCTTCCTGGGCCGCGAGCTCGCCCGGCTTGGCCGCGTAGGGCATGGACGGATCCTGAGGGGCCGGGGCCTCGGTGTTCCAGACGGTCCAGGCGTGCACGGCCATGACTCCGGTGCGGCGCAACGACGCCTCCGCGAACGCGAAGTCGAGTGCCGCGTCGCTCGGCGCGGAGCCGTCGACGCCCACGACCACGGCCCCCCGCCCCGGGGCCCCGTCCCGGACCACCATGACAGGGCAGTGGCTGTGAGCGGCGAGCTGAACCCCCGTCGAGCCGAGCAGGAGTCCCGCGAAAGCGCCCCTCCCGCGGTTGCCGACCACAACGAGAGCCGCGGCACGCGAGTGTGCTTCCAGCACCACCAGCGGGTCGCCCTGTTCCACCTCGGCGATCACTTCCGCTTCCGGTTCTTCGGCCAGCGCGCAAGCGGCGGCGTCAGCGGCGACCTGCTCGGCGGTGGCACGAAGCCGGTCGGGCGGAAACCCGAGCGGCGGTTCCCAGGTGGGCATGCCGTATGCGTGCACCACCTGCAGTCGTACCCCGCGCAGCCGTGCCTCGTCGGCTGCCGCCTGTGTCGCCCTGATGCTCGACTCGGAGCCGTCCACTCCCACCACGACCGGACCCACCATGACCACTCCTTCGATTCACCGGTTCCCCGCGGATACGGGTGACCGGACGTTCTCATCCGGAACTTCGTATTGCGCATCGGTGCCGACCTCCTGCTCTGTGTCCGGCGCCAATGCGCCTCCGCGCAAGGAGATGTCCCGAGTGGCCTGCGGGGGTGGCAGCCAGACCGGTGCAGAGGCCGGACAATCGCAGGGAGGCGTGGTCGGCCGGGCCGCCACGGGGTCCGGCCCGGCCGTCACGAGGACGCCGAAGGTCGCGCCGTCGCTCCGGGTACCGCGGGCGCGCCTTTGTCCACCTGCGATGGGGCGGCTCCTCCTGCCGGTGGCGGGTGTGTGCCTTTGAGGATGCCGGGTGGCATCTGGTGTCCGCAGAGGTCGAATGTCCTTCGATGTGGTCCTGACGGCCCTGGCTCGGCCCGTGCCGGTGCTTCCAGCTCCCGGTGGGGCCAGGGCTGCGTCGGGATCTGCGTGGTGGGGCGGTGGTGCGGTGAGGGACCGGGCGGGAGAGGCACAGGCGGCCGCGCGGGATCCGGGTCCGTCGGAAGCCGAGGCATCGCTGCGGCTTGCCGCTTGGTGGCCGAACGCAGTGCCTTCCGCGCCACCGGCCCCGTTGTGGCGGCGGGTGTTGCTCCAGCTGCGGGTCCCCCTGATCGTGGTGCTGGTGCTCCTGGCCGCCGCGCTGCTGACCGTTGCCACGGGTGACGTCTCGGACACGGTGGTCATCGCTTTTCATCGTGGTGGTGAACAGGGCGGTCGGTGTGTCTCGGGAGGTGCGGGCGGAGCGTGCTGTCGCCGCGCTGTCCGTCCTCAGCGCCCCGGCGGCGAGAGTGCTGCGGGACGGCCGGGCGCGTTCGGTGGCCGCCGACGGGGTCGTCGCGGGTGATGTGGTCCTCCTCGCGGAGGGCGATGTCGTCCCCGCCGACGGCCGGGTCCGTGAGGCGGCGATGCTGCTTGTCGACGAGTCCTCGCTCACGGGTGAATCCCTTCCCGTGGACAAGGCGGCGGGTGACGGGGAGGGCGACATCGTGTCGGGGGGCACCGGCTGGCACGGTTCGGCCGGCTCCTCGCTGCCGTGACCGTGTTGCTGTGCACCGTGGTCTTCGCGACCGGGCTGGTGCGGGGGCAACCGCTGGAGCTGATGGCGGTCACGGCGGTCAGTCTCGCGGTGGCGGCGGTGCCGGAGTCGCTGCCGGCGGTGGTGACGTTGTCCTTGGCCCTGGGTGCACGGAGGATGGCCGTGCGTCGGGCGATCGTGCGGCGCTTGCCGGCCGTGGAGACGCTGGGTTCTGTGACGGTCATCGCCACGGACAAGACGTCGCGCTCGGCGTCAGTCAACTGGGCGTCGCGCTGGGGTCCCGGGGGCCGGAACCCTCGCGAATCCGTTCCTGCTCCTGACGGTCTGTGCGGCTCTGGGCCTGCAGTGCGCGGCGATCCATCTGCCGCCGCTGCGCTCTCTGCTGGGGACCACGGCGCCGACCATGCCGGAGCTGCTGGCCGCTTGCGGATGTCGGTGCTCGGCTACCTCCTGATGCGCGTGCAGTCCCGGCTCTGGCCGGAGAGGTGGGCCGGACGAGGCGGGGCCGGTCCGCCCGGCTGTGGGGACCTTGGGCCCACTGACCCCACCGACTCCTCGGCCGATGCTTGGGAGAGGACGGGACGTGGCCACGGACCGGAGCCGGACCTGGCGCACGAGCCGAGGAGGTCGGCGACAACATGCGGATACTGGTCGTCTACGCCACTGTGTACGGCTCGACCCGGCAGATCGCGGAGAGGATCGGAGCCCGGCTCGGAGCGTCTGGAGTTCACGTCGAGGTGCGCGCCGTCGACATGGTCGAGGACGTGTCGCGGTTCGATGCGTTCCTCGTCGGAAGCGCCATTCACGACCAGGCCTGGTTGCCCGAGGCGCAGGACTTCGTGCAGCGCCACCACGCGCTGCTGTCCCGATGCCCGGTGTGGCTGTTCAGCGTCGGCATGGCTGCCGCCCTTCCTCCGCGCATGCACGCTCTGGCGATGAGGCAGGAGCACATCGTTCTCGCTTCCCTGCCCCACGTCCATCCTCGTGGGCACCACGTGTTCTCAGGAATCGTGATGCCCGACCGCATACCCCTGCGCGCACGCCTGCTGTTCCGTCTACTCGGAGGCCGGTACGGCGACTACTGCGATCCGAAGGAAGCCGACAGATGGGCCGCGGGCATCGCCGGCCGTCTGAACGGAGTCGCCGGTGCGGTGCAGTCTTCCCCTCCCCGCCGCCCTTCTGAGCCGACCGCGTAGCCGAACTCCCTTGAGAAAGGTGAGATCATGCACGCCCTCGTCCACTACGGTCCCGAGAAGTTCGCCTGGGGGCACGTCCCCGATCCGGCGGTCAAGGACGCCGAGGACGCGGTGGTCCGTGTCGACTGCACGACCATCTGCGGCACCGACCTGCACATCCTCAAGGGGGACGTGCCCGATGTCGTCCCTGGAAGGTTCTCGGGCACGAGGCCGTAGGCGAAATCGTGGCAGCAGGCCACAACGTGACCGGGTTTCAGCCAGGAGGGTTCCTATGGGCAATGCCTTGGCGAATCATCGTCACCGACCTCGCGCCGAGCCGGCTCGCGGCGGCCGAGCAACTCGGCGCCGAGGTCGTCGTACAAGCGGCAGAGGAGCCCGAACGCGTGGTGCAGGACCTCACTGGCGGGCTGGGCGCGGATGTGGTGATGGAGGCCGTCGGTGTACCGGAGACCTTCGAGATGTGAACCCGCATGGTCAGGCGCGCCCGCACGACGGTCATCCCTCCTGTCGGCCGTTGTCACCTACGGGTGCGCGCGTCCCGACCAATGCGGTTCCACCGCGTCCCACTCCTTCTCCCAACATGTGGCGTGGTGCCTCTCGAAGAGGCGGCGCAGTCCAACGTTGGCAGTGAGCGTCAGGGCGACGACGGCGCCGGCGGCCATGAGGCCCATCGCCCAGGCTTCGGCCTCGGGCGAGGGCCGGGCCTCCGGAGGGCTGGTGAGGCCACCGGCCCGGTCGAGCCAGACGCGTACGCGTTCGTTGCGCTCGGAGGCGGTGGGAACTTGGGCCGTACCGGTGTGGGTCTCACCGTCGGAGCCAGTCCAGCGGACCTGCGCCCATGTCGACGGGTCCCGGGTACCGGATTCCTGTGATTCCGTCGGATCCGTGACCACCCTCGCGGTGACTGCTCGTCGCTCCGCCAGCTCTGTCTGAACACGCGCCGTGTGCGCCGAGTGTCCGGCGTTCGCGGCCACGATGCCGGCGGTCACCGCGCCGACCACGAGTACCGCCGCCAGAATCACTCGAAGCCACGACCACAGACGGTCGGAGGGGCGGCGCAGAGGGTTCTCGCGTCGCGAACTCCGGTGCGGTGGCGGTTCTGGTGCAGAAGGAAACGGTGACCTACTCGGGTTCATCGGATTCCCTTCCCCTTGCGACGCCCACGGTTCAGTCGTGGGGTACGACGGCCACCGGCGGTTCGGCGTGGTGCAGCACGGCGTGGGTGACGGAGCCGATGTGGGTGCCGAAGCGCGACCGGCGGTTGCGACGTCCGACGACGACGAGGGATGCGTCGGCGGAGGCGGTCAGGAGAGTGCGGGCCGGCCATCCGACGGGGGCCTGACAGGAGACGGTGGGACGGGGAAACTTCTCCTGCCACGGCAGGAGCAGCTTACGTACCGCTTCCGTCTTCTCTTCGACCAGTTCTTCCACCAGTCGGGGCGGGGCCGCGATCGGGCGTACCCCGAAGGCAGGCGGCAGTTCCCATCCGTGGACGACACGCAGAGCGGTTTCCCAGCGCTCCGCGGTCCGGAAGGCGAAGGAGAGGAGTTCGTCGGCGGACTCCTCCAGCTTGACTCCCAGTACGACCGGTCGTTGCTGAGGCTGCTGCGGTGCGTCGTCCTCGGCTTCCTGATTCCGTACGACCACCACGGGGCACCGCGCATGTGCGAGGGTGGGCAGTCCCACGGAGCCCACGAGGAATCCTGTGACCGGCCCCAGCCCCCGGGATCCGAGAACGAGCAGGTTGTCGCGGTCGCTGAAACTCACCAAGACCTTCGAAGGGCGCCCGGAGTAGTGATGCGTCGCTGTCCGCAGGCCGGGGTAGCGGCGGGCCAGGTCGGTCGCCGCCTCCCGGGTGGTCTCCTCCCCCCATTCGCGTTCGACCTCGTCGTCCATGAGGGGGGAGTAGGGGTAGGGGCCGGTCTCCCTGATCTGGACGAGGTTGAGTTCGGCGTCCCGGCTGAGGGCCTCTCGCGCAGCCCAGTCGACGGCCGCCCGACTCTCGCGCGAGCCGTCGATACCCACGGTGACGGTGGGAGTCATGGTCTACCTCCTGTCTGCAGCAAGCCGACGGGCACCCGGGCCACGGGTCTTCGTCTTCAGCGTCCGCCGTGCGAGGTGGGAGGTGGAGGGGCCACAGGTCCCTGCTCCGATCCGAGGGGCCCCGGCACGGGTCCCTCGAGGGTGTCGAGTACGTAGCAGCCGCCGGGCGCGCCGGTGAGCCAGGGGTACATCGCACCCGCGTGTCCGGCCGCCTGTGCCAACCTCAACCGCTCGTGGAAGCCGGCGGTGCCGGTAGGCGAGCAGGCCCCGGGAGACCTCCCGGCTTGCAGCGGTTGGCTGATGGCGCTGTCCCGTGAGGTGTGAACGGTCACGGCCTTCTTTAAGGTGACCGTGTGTCCCGGCACGACGGGCACGCTGACCCGCTGCATCACGCTCCGCCGACGGGCGCGCGGCTCGGAGAACCCGGCTCCGGGAGAACCGGCCCGCTGCCGTGGTCCGCGGGCGCGGCTTCGGGAGCTGCCCCGCGCGTGGCGGAATAGCCGTTGCCCAGGGTGCACAGTGTCTCCCGCAGACGTTCTTGTTCCGGGGAGTAGCCCTGGTAGGTCCACGACCAGGCCGACAAAGAGCCGGGGTCCTGAGGCGAGGGGTCGTTCACGTCGCCGTCTCCGTGTGCGCGATGAGTTGATCGAGATCGTCGACGACGATGTCGGCGCCCCGCGAGCGGAGGTCGCCCGTGTGGGTGGGGGTTCTGCTGCGGACATCGAGCCGCCGCGCGGCCTCGAGGAAGAGCGCCGGGTCGGGTCTTCCCGGCAGGTTCAGCCTGGCCGCTTCGTTGCCGTCGACGACGGTGGTGAACAAGGCGAGGACCGCTGCCTTGTGCAGCAGTCCTCGGGCATGGCGGGAAGCGGAGACCGCTGCCATGGGGACGCGGAGTTCTGCCAGGGTGTGGAGCAGCTGCAGCGTCCCCGGCCAGGCGACGATGGCGCAGTGGCGCAGTGGCGCAGTGGCGCAGTGGCGCAGTGGCGCAGTGGCGCAGTGGCGCAGTCGGCACAGGAAGGCGCGTTCCTTGGCGGCCGCGAGCGCGTGAACGGTGGCGGACCCCGGCGGGTCGTCCGCCGTGCCCATCGGCAGTTCCAGGCCTCGTGTGGCGAGGAAGGACGCCACACCGTCCGTCCGGGCCCTGCCGTCCACGTAGCAGCGGTAGTCCTCGGCCGCGTCGAAGGGGACGCCCCCGTTGCGGCCAGGTAGTCGTCGAAGGCGTCCTTCCAGGCCGCCGCATGCACCTGCGCCGAGTCGGTGACCACGCCGTCCGTGTCGGAGATCATCGCGCGAACCGCGTGGAGCGGCGGGGGCAAGGGGCAGCCGCACGGGGAAGGCCCTCCTTCCGCACGTCGTGTTCGCCGCACGCCGGGGTCAGCAAGCTTCCCGCCCCGGCGACGCTTCGGCGCACCGGACCGGACGGGCTGTGACGGTCCGGTCCCCACGGTGCCGCGGCTGCTCCTTCGGCATGCAGGGCCTTCCCGTACCGGACGCCGGGACCTGTGGCCCGATTCCCGTGGCGTTTCTCACCGGGGGCGTGCCGCACTGGTCGGGCGCGTCGCGGTGCGGCTCTCCGTCGGCGGAGGTCCGATGGACGGGGGAAGGCCGTGCTCTCAAGAGAGTCCTCGGGACGAGTGGCCCCTACCGGTCGGCTCTGCCGCATTCCACGATGGTGGTGCAGGGGCCCGTGCCGCAGGGAGGTGAGTCCCAATGGTGGAGGTCGGTCCTGTGCTGCTGGAAGCTCTTCCCCCAGCGGGCAGGGAGGCCCTGATGCGGGAGGCGAAGCCGGTGGAGTTCCCCGACGGTGCCCGGATCTTCCGTGAGGGGCAGCGAGCAGACCGCTTCTGGGTTCTGCGCAGTGGCTCGGTCCGTTTGGCGTGGGAGGTTCCGCTGCAGGCACCCGTGACGGTGGAGCGGCTGCATCGCGGGGAACTTGTGGGGTGGTCGTGGCTGTTTCCCCCGCACGAGTGGCATTTCACCGCGCGGGCGGAAGGCCATGTCACGGCATGGGAGTTCGACGCTGCGGCGGCGCGTGAGTTGTGCGACTCCGATCCGGAGTTCGGCCGGTCTCTCGTATGGCAGGTGGCCCGCATCGTCGCGCATCGGCTGCAGACGGCTCGCATGCGTCTTCTGCACACGTACGGCCCATGGAGGCACGCCATGACGTCGGAGGGGGCGGAGTGAAGCACTCTCCTCATGTAGTGAACGACGTGATGACCCACACGGTGGTCGCGGTGGGTCCTGACGCCTCGTTCAAGGAGATCGTGGAAACGATGGAGAAGTGGAAGGTCAGTGCGCTGCCGGTGCTGGAAGGTGACGGCAGGGTCGTGGGGGTGGTCTCGGAGGCCGATCTGCTCTTCAAGGAGGAGTACCGGAACGGTCCGCCGACCCTCGCTGACGAGGCGCGGTATCCCGGGGACTTCGTGAAGGCCGGAGCACTGGTGGCTCACGATCTGATGACGGCGCCCGCAGTGTCGGTACGTTCGGATTCGACGCTGGCCCAGGCGGCGCGCGCGATGGCCCGCCGACGGCTCAAGCGCTTGCCGGTCGTCGATGCAGAGGGGCACCTGACGGGAATCGTCAGCCGGAGTGATCTGTTGAAGGTGTTCCTGCGTTCCGACGAGGGCATCGCCGAGGAAGTCCGTGAACAGGTGATCGCTCCGCTGTTCCCGTTCGAAGAGGCGACGGTGCACGTGACCGTCGAGGGAGGCGTGGTGACGTTCCTCGGCTGGTTCCGGGACACTTCCCTGGTTCCCATGGCGGCACGCATGGCTCGCTCCGTCGAGGGAGTGGTCGATGTCGACTTCCGCCTCAGCCACCCGGGCGACGCACCGGGCCGTACGCTGCCTGGAGAGCGGAGAGCTGCTGCGTCACCGGGACGTTCCGGCGATGATGAGGCTACGTAACCGCTCCTCCTCGAGGTGACTGGCGATGCCCGACACAGGTGCTCATCCGGCCGCGGCCCCCGAACAACCGCTCCGTGTGTTCCTGCTCGACGACCACGAGGTCGTCCGGCGTGGCCTGAGTGATCTCCTGGGAAGCGAATCCGACATCGAGGTGGTGGGTGAGGCCTCCACCGCCGATCAGGCTCTCGCTCGAGTGCCCGCCCTCCGGCCCGACGTGGCGGTCCTGGACGTGAGGCTGCCGGACGGCAACGGGATCGTCGTGTGCCGGGAACTGCGTTCGCGGATGCCGCATCTCGCGTGCCTGATGCTCACTTCCTTCGACGACGACGACGCTCTGCTCGATGCGATTCTGGCCGGAGCCGCCGGGTACGTTCTCAAGCAGATCAAGGGATCCGATCTGCTTGCCGCCGTGCGGACGGTCGCAGCGGGGCAGTCGATGCTGGACCCGGCGACGACCGGTCGGCTGATGAACAGCCTGCGGGGAGAGACGCAGGAACCCGCGGAGCAGGAGAGCCTGGCAGGTCTCTCGACGCGCGAGCGCGAGATCCTGGCACTGATCGGCGAGGGCTTGACCAACCGGCAGATCGGGAAGCGGCTCTATCTGTCGGAGAAGACCGTAAAGAACAACATCTCCCGGTTGCTGAGCAAGCTGGGTGTGGAGCGCCGGGTGCAGGCGGCGGTGATCGCGACGCAGTCGGGTCTCCGTCCGGCGCCGGAAGAGCACCGGGGCTGACGAGGGCGCGTGGGGTTCGCGGAGGCCGGAGCGGCCGGCTTCCCCCGGCTCCGGCCGGACGGGATCAGCCCGGTCCACCGGTCAGTGGAGCGGACCATTCCAGGGAGGTGCCGCCCTCGCGCCGCCTGGACACGCGGAGGCGACCACCGAGTTTCTCTGCGCGCTCGGCCAGATTCCGCAGGCCGCTGCGCCGGCCCCCGTTCTCCGGCATGCCCACCCCGTCGTCCTCCACCGACAGGATCGCCGAGCCGTTCGCCGCGGTCAGGGAGACCTCCACGGCGGCCGCCCCCGCGTGCCGGACCACGTTGGTAAGGGCCTCCCTCAGGACTGCTTCGACGGCGTCGGCGACATCTGCGGGGACGTCGGTGTCGATCAGTCCATGCATGCGCAGCGCGGGGGTGAAGCCAAGGGGTGCCACCGCGTCTTCCACGGCCTTGACGATTCTCGACCGCAGCCCGTTCTTCCCGGTTCCTTCTCGTCGGCGCAGCCCGAAGATCGTGGAACGGATGATCCTCGTCGTCTCATCCAGGTCGTCGACTGCCCGGAGCAGTCGCTCGCGTGCCTCGGTGTGTTCGACGAAGCGCAGTGCGCTCTGCACCGAGATCCCGGTGGCGAACAGGCGCTGGATGGCAAGGTCGTGCAGGTCCCGTGCGATGCGGTCCCGGTCCTCGAGCAGGGTGATCTGCTCGGCGTCGCGTCGACGGTCGGCGAGTTCCATCGCCAGTGCGGCCTGCCCCGCGTAAGCGAGGAGAGGGGCGGTCTCCAGGTCGGTGAAGACGGCGAGGGGGTCTTTGCGCGCCAGGAGGAGCACTCCGCGGGCTCCGTCTTCGGCAGCCATGGGCACGGCGGCGGCGGGGCCGAAGGCACGCCAACGTGGGGGGCCGGCCGTGATGCGGGGGTCGCGGGAGATGTTGTGGCTCGTGATGGGCCTTCCGGCAGCGACGGCGGCGCCCGCGAACGACCCGCGGCGCGGGAGGACGAGCCCTTGGTGTCGTTCGGCCTCTGCTCCTGTGGCCAGCGCCACCCGCAGGGTGCTCGGGTCGTCTTCGACGAGTGCGAGGGCGCCCAGGTCTGCTTTCAGAATCCGACGAGCGTGATCGACGATGAGTTCCAGGACTGCCGGTTCCTCGGTCCCGGAGAGCAGGCTGGCGGTGACTTCCGCGTTGGCTTCCAGCCATCGTTGCCGGTTGCGGGCCTGCTCGTACAGCCTGGCGTTGTCGACGGCTATGCCGGCGGCGACAGCCAGAGTGGACAGGACCGCTTCGTCTTCGCTGTCGAACTCCCGGCCGTCCCGCTTCCCGGCGAGGTACAGGTTCCCGAACACTTCTCCGCGGATCTTCACCGGTACGCCGAGGAAGGTGTGCATGGGTGGGTGCCGCGGCGGAAAGCCCCGGGAGGCCGGGTGGCGGGAGATCTCGGCAAGGCGCAGGGGCTCGGGGTGGCGGATGAGTTCGCCGAGAAGACCATGGCCAGTGGGCAGGGGGCCGATGGCTTCGATCTGCTCCTGGGTGAGCCCCACGGGCACGAACTGCGACAGCCCTCCCTCCTCCCCGATGACCCCGAGGGCGCCGTACTCGGCATCGACGAGGACCGTTGCCGCCTCGACGATCCGTCGCAGGGCCTGAGGGAGATCGAGTTCGCTCCCTACGGACAACACCGCTTCGAGCAGATGATGAATGCGGTCGCGGGTACCGCGCATCGCCTCGATGCGCGCCTGCAGCTCCTCCAGCAACTGGTCCAAGTGGAGTCGCGGCAGGTGGTCGGGGGTTCGGCTGTCCTGGGTCACCGGCCCTCCAGAGGTACCCGAAACGCGTCGGAGACTCTCAGAACAACCGTAGCGGTTCGTCTTCGGCGGCGCTGCCGAAGACACCGCACGCGAGACCCTGCGTAGTCATCTCGATGCCTTGCGTAACGAGAAGAGGGGCAGTCCAACGACCAGATGCGTCACCGGTGCCACGCACGCCGACAGCGGCCGGGCCCCTCGACGCCGCCCTCACACGCCGCGTGGCGGTGCGCGCCCCGTCCGCCGAGGACTCGCCCGCTGCCCGGCGTCAGGGCTCGATGACGAGAACGTCCGTGACCGGTCGGCGCGGAGCGCCGGTTCCGCGAGGGCCGTACCCCAGACGCATCAGCATCTGCACATGTCCCACCCCGGTCATGGGGTCCTTCAGCGGCCACCGCGTGTCGGTCCACTCGAGCGCTTCGGTGGCGAAGGAGGTGGCCACGTCGTGGAGGGTCGCGGTGAGCAGGACACGTTCCATGGCCTGTCCGGCGCGCAGCCAGTCCGTGGGGCCGTCGTAGTAGGTGCTGATCAACGCGACCTGCGGGTGGTTCTCGAACGATGTGGCACCCAGGTCGGACGAAGGGTGATTCCCGGCGAAGTCGCGCACCGGCGCCCGTCCTCCTCGCCGGCGCGGCCCGAACGCGTATTGCGGCACTCCGTCGGTCGCAATGTCCGAGGCTGCCGCTCCGACACGTGTCCAGCGTGCCAGTTCTTCGGCTCGTCCGGGGTCCTCCCTGTTCCGCGACGCCCCCTCCTGAGCGAGTTCGAGCACCCATCGCAGGTGCCAGTCGGAGGGGAAGGTCAAGATCGCACCCTCCCGGGCGGCCGCTTCGATCAGCTCGCTGCGGATATGGTCGGGAAGGGGTTTCGGGGCGAACGGATAGCGGCTGGTATGGCGCCGGGCGACGGCCGGATGGAGCACGGCCAGATCCTCGTCGGCGCCGAGTGAAGGGGAGGTGAGGCGCACTGTGGCCATCCGTTCCGGCTCGTCGCCGCTGGGCCGCAGCCGGGTGAGGGTGGAGTGCCCGGCCTGGCATGCCGCGGCGCGCAGGTTCAGCAGCGCGGCACCGCATCCGATGTGCAGTGCCCGTGCCTGGGGGTCGGTGTGCGGCAGGGCCCGGGTGAAGTCGCCGTAGAGGTGGAAGGTCGCGGTGCTGCGGGTGTAGCGGAAGCGCCACGGCTGGGCGTTGTGCAGCGAGGGGGCAGCGACTGCGGCTTGAGCCAGTGCCCGCACATGCTGGTCATCGGCTGGCGGCGTCTGCTTCACGGCCGATCTCCTCGACTGCTGTAGTGGCCCCCGGCTGGATGGAGGACGGGTCGAGGGTTCGTCCGCTTCTCGCGGACCCTGATCGCGCGGTGAGCGGCCGGGAACGTCCGTTTCTCCGCGCCTACCGGTGGGCCCCCGACCCGCTTCTCAGTGCACCGCGTCGGCGGTCGGCGTGCCAGGGGCCGACCGGCCTCGTTCTGACAGGGCCGGACGGGCGGGGGCCTCGTCGGGCGGCGGGGAATTCTCAGCTGTGCCCGGTGCGCCGCATGCCCGAGCAGGTACCGAAGGTCCCCAGGCCCGCACCCGCTCGGCCCTCGCCGGCCATGCCGCAGGAACGGCACCGTGAAGACGAGAGCACCAGCGCATCCAGGGAGGACGCCATGCACACATCGATGGAGCCTCGTCACGGCACGATGTCGCTCCCCGACCTGTTCGACCGGATCGTGCCGGAGTTCCCTGTGATGTCCGGGGTCCGCGGCATCCTCACGGTCACGGTGCCCGTGCCCGAGGAGTCCGCGAAGGGCTGCCGCACCATCGCTGTGCAGGGCCCCGAATGAGTGAGGACGTGCCGGTCGATGTCGCCTGGTCCCGTCGCCGCCGATCGGCACTCTTCGGGTGGGCTCGCGACCATCGGCCCGTGACGGCACGAGCGGCACCGCGGAGGACGACATGACGGATCGACCGGTTGCGGTCGGAGTGGACGGCTCCGAACCGAGCATGGCGGCCGTGCAATGGGCGGCGGACGAGGCAGCGGCGCGTGGGGCACCGCTACGCCTCGTGCATGCCCGTGTGTGGCGCGGCAGCAACGAGCAGTTCTCCATCGGCCTCTCGGCTCAGGAGGACTGGGCCCGGGACAGGATCAGGGACGCCTGGAGGCAAGCCTCCGCCCAGCACCCCGAGCTGGACATCAGCAGCGACGAGACGCTGGAGGCACCGGCGAAGGTGCTCCTCGAAGCGTCACGCGAGTCGCAGCTGCTCGTTCTCGGCTCTCGGGGCACAGGAATGGTGTCGGGGTTCTTGACCGGCAGCGTGGCCCTGCCGGTGGTGGCTCACGCCACCGGGCCGGTGGTTCTCGTCCGTGAGAGGCCGTCGGCAGAGAACGGGGAGGACGAGCGGCGTCGGCCGGTGGTGGTGGGTCTGGACCTGGAGCACCGGGTCGACCCGGTGCTGGAGTTCGCCCTGCGGGCGGCGGCACGCACAGGCCGGCGGCTTCGTGTGGTGCACGTCTGGCCCAGGTCGTCCGTGTACGCCTACCCGTCGGCGCTACCGGACCCGCACGTGGGAGCCGGCCTGGAAGCGAACGCGCGGAAGGACCTGGACGCCGCCCTGGCCGCCTGGCAGGACTCCTTTCCCGAAGTGGAGATCGAGCGGGTGCTGCTGGACGGCTCGGCCGCCCCTCGCCTGCTGGAAGCCGGCACGAACGGGCACCTGATCGTGGCCGGGCGCCTTATGCGCAGGCACGTCAAGATCGCCACCTTCGTGGGCCCGGTGACACACGCTCTGCTGCATCACGCGTCCGTGCCCGTCGCCGTCGTCCCGCACTACTGAGATCCGGCCCCGACCCGGGAGAAAGAGCATGCGGCACCGCACGGTGAGGGATCTGATGACGCGGAACGTGGTCAGTGCCCGCTACGACACCTCGTTCAAGGAGATCGTCCGCCTGATGACCGAGAACGAGATCACCGCGCTTCCTGTGATCGATGCCGGAGGCAGGCCCCTCGGAGTGGTCTCCGAGGCGGACCTGCTGCGGAAGGAGAGTGATCAGCCCGGCATCGCCGGGCGTGCGCCGGTGCCTCCGCTGGAGGCATGGGAGCGTGCCAAGGCGCGAGGAGAACGAGCCGAGGACTTGATGTCCGCCCCGGCGATCTGTGCGCGGCCGGAGTGGTCCGTCGTCGAGGCCGCTCAGCTGATGGAGACCCAGCTGGTCAAGCGTCTCCCGGTGGTGGACGAGACGGACCGACTGTTGGGCGTCGTCAGCCGGAGGGACCTGTTGCGCGTCTTCCTGCGCAAGGATCGGGCGATCCGCGAGGAGATCGAACAGGATGTTTTGCAGGACACCCTGGGTCTGGCACCCGCGCAGGTTGCGGTCGCCGTACGAGAGGGACGAGTCGAACTGTGCGGTGTGGTCGACAGCAGGAGCCTGATTCCGGTCGTCCTGCGCCTGAGCGCCTCCGTCGACGGAGTCGTCGGCGTCACCGACCGGCTGTCCTACCGCATCGACGACGTGCGCCCCGCTCGTTCCGGCCCATGAGGCCGCCCCGCTGACCGCCGACGCCGTCCTCGGTGAGCCGTCGCCTCCGACGCCCTCGCGGCCGGGGCCACTCGCACGGGCAGCACTCCCACGAAGCGCGGTGGTTCCGGGGGCCGGGGAGCACCGCTGATGCCGGGTATCCCACGACCACCGACATCCGCAGACTCCCTCCGGCGGAATCCAGTCGACCGGCTGTCGGGTTGCCCGAGGTGTGGATTCCGAACGGCTCCGTCCGGCCGGTGCGCTCATGTGACGACTCGTAGTCGCGTGCCCCGCGCGGGCTGCTGTCCGCAGCCGCTCGGCGGTGGGGGCGCGGGCCCGCTCCCGTTCACGCCTCGCGGCCGGGGGGCCGTAGCCCACTGGGGACCGAGCCCCCGGCGATGCGTGTCGTCACGGGTCCGGCGACGGCGAGGATGAGGACGTAGGCGGTCACAAGCGGGCCGAGCCTGTCGTCCAGCGTCCCGGCCAGGGCGATGATGACGATCGAGAACTCACCGCGGGCGATGAGTGCGGTCCCCGCCCGTAGGCGGGCCTGCACACCGGCGCCGTCCCGTGCAGCGGCGTACCAGCCGACCACCAGTTTCGTACCCGCCGTGGCCGCGGCCAGCGCCAACGCGACGGGAAGCATGGGCAGCAGGCTGCCAGGGCTCACGGACAGTCCGATGGCCAGGAAGAACACTGCGGCGAAAAGATCGCGCAGCGGGCCGAGTACCGATCGCGCGCGGTCGGCTGCCTCTCCGGTGAGGGTGAGTCCCACGAGGAAGGCGCCGACCGCCGCGGAGATGTGGACGGCCTCGGCGAGGGCCGCGACGATGAGGGTGAGTCCCAGAGCGCGGAGGAGAACCTGTTCCGCGTCGGGGTGGGAGACCAGGCGGCCCAGGTGACGGCCCCACCAGTACGAGGCGGCGAAGGCGACCGCCACCGCGCCCACGGCGAGGAGCGCGCCCCCGAGCGCCTGGCTCCAGGTGCCGCCGGAGACGACAACGGCCAGCACGGGAAGGTATGCGGCCATGGCGAAGTCCTCCAGGACGAGCACGGAGAGAACGGCCGATGTCTCCTTGTTTCCCAGCCGCCGCAGGTCTCCGAGGAGCCGGGCGATGATGCCGGACGAGGAGATGTAGGTGACGCCCGCGAGAGCCAGCATGCCCCCCGCGTTCCACCCGAGCAGCCACCCCGCCAGGGCTCCCGGCGCCGCGTTGAGGACGAGGTCGAGACCGGCGGACGGTACGTGACGACGCAGGCTGACGGTGAACTCGAGGACAGTGAACTCCAGGCCGAGGGTCAGGAGCAGGAGGACCACGCCGATGGAAGCGCCGATCTCCACGAACTCTCCGGCGGCCGGCACGGGAGCGAGGCCTCCCTCACCGAGGAAGAGTCCAGCCAGGAGATACAGGGGCACGGGCGAGAGTGCGAGGCGCTGCGCGAGGGCGCACAGCACGCTCAGGACTCCGAGGATGATGCCGAGTTCCAGCAGCAGAGCGGTCGAGGTGTGCACCGGGATCAGCCGCGAATGATCTGTTCCACACCCGCGATCCCGCCGTGAGTACCGATCACCACCAGCACGTCACCACCACGCAGTACGTGTTCGGGCCCGGGGGAAGCGATCACTTCGACGCCTCGTACTACGGCCACGATGGACGCGCCGGTGCGGGTCCGGGCTCGGGTGTCTCCCAGCGGCCTGCCGTCGAAGGCGCTGCCGCCCCATACTTCGATCTGTCCGGCGCTGAGCCCGGGGACTTCCTTGGTGAGGTCGGCGAAGCGCTCCGCGATCCGCGGGGCGCCCAGGATCTCTGCGAGGACGTCGGCCTCTTCGCTGGTGAGCCGGAGCACGGAGCCCGCCCTATCGGGGTTGTCGGCCGCGTACACGACCACTTCGAACGCCCCTGAGCGCAACGCCACCACGCCGATGCGGTCGTCGTCCTGGTTGGTGAACTCGTATCGCAGTCCCACCCCGGGGAGGAGCACCTCGTTCACGTCCATCCGCAGATTGTCGTCAGAGAGGTGCCGCTGTCCCGAAGGGACATGGTCGGCATACGGGTGGACGTCACTTCCCTTTCCGGAGGGGAAGGACCGCTCGGCCGTCGGCGGTCAGAGAGAGGTCATCGCGGAGGCCGTGCAGGTGAGGGGTGCACCGCAGTCCTCACCTGCACCCGGCCCCCGGAGCGTGCACGCGGGCATGGCCCGAACGGTGCCACTTGGCCCGGAATGTGCTGTGCCCGGGTGAACGGCAGTCCTGGTGGCGCTTCCACACCGGATCCGCAGGGAAGGACGCCGGTTCCGGTTGTGCGCGGCTCGGTCGCTCCGGTCGTGAGCTCCTGACCACCCGCCACCCGACCGACCTCAGACCGCACGACCGCACGACCGCACCGACGAAAGGCGCGACGCATGGCCGGCAGTACGGAGCCCACCGCCGAGGAGACGCCCTGGTGGCACCCCGAGGCCGAACGCAGCGTGGACCCCGCGCGTGACCGGGTGCAGGTGCAGGGCGCGTCGATCGGCGCCGGGGACCGCGTCGTGCTGCGGCCCGGACAGCGCCGCAGCGACGCCCAGGACGTCTTCCTCGACGGCCGCACGGCCGTGGTGGAGGAGGTGCTGCACGACGTGGACGGCTCCGTGCACCTCGCGGTGACCGTCGAGGGCGATCCGGGCACCGAACTGCGCCGTGCCCAGCGCCGCTACTGGTACTTCCAGCCCGACGAGGTCACCCTCCCGGAGGAGGCGTGAGCAGCCCGGAGACGAACGGCCCGCGGGCGAACGGCCCGGCCGTCGGCAACGCGGACGCGAACACCGGCCCGGAGACCGCGCCCGGCCGCATCCTCGTCGCCGGCATCGGCAACATCTTCCTCGGTGACGACGGCTTCGGCGTCGAGACCGCGCGCCGGCTGCGCGAGGAGACGATGCCGCCGGGCGTGGAGGTGCAGGACACCGGCGTGCGCGGCGTCCACCTCGCCTACCAGCTGCTCGACGGCTACGCGGGCCTGGTCCTCGTCGACGCCGTACCCGGGGACGACCCGCCCGGCACGCTCCGCGTCATCGAACCCGGTCCCGACCCTGCGGGGGGCCCGGTGGCCGTGGTCGACGGCCACCGCATGACCCCGGACGCCGTGCTGGGCCTCCTGGACACCCTGGCCGAAGGCACCGGTGAGGCCGGCCCTCGCCGGGTGCTGGTGGTCGGCTGCGTGCCCGAGACGGTGGAGGAGGGGATGGGCCTGTCCCGGTCGGTGGCCGCGGCGGTGCCAGAGGCCGTGCTGCTCGTGCGTGAACTCGTCGACGACCTGGTCGCCGAGCTCCTGCCGCACCCGGAGGCGGGAGCGGCGGCTGGCGGCCCCTCCTGAGCCGAACGGGCCAGCCGCCCCGGCTGCGGCGGCGTGTCAGCCCGGGGCCCACCCGGGCCCGTCCTGTAATGAGCGGAGGGGCAGCGGGAGGCGCCGCGCACCCGACGTCCACGCGAGAAGAGACCACGATGCACGAGATGTCCATCGCCATGGCGGTGGTGCAGCAGGTCGAGGAGGCGCCGCCGGAGGACGTCAACGGCGCCGTCGAGTGCGTCCGGCTCCAGGTCGGCGAACTCGCCGGCGTCGTCCCCGACGCCCTCCGCTTCAGCTTCTCCCTGGCCTGTGCCGGGACCGTCCTGGAGGGCGCGGAGCTGCTGATCGATGCCGTCCCCGGCCGTGCCCGCTGCATGACCTGCGACCACGCGTGGGCGACGGGCATGCCGCCCCGCCTGGCCTGCCCGCAGTGCGACGGGGCGGACACCGAACTGCTCGCCGGCCGGGAGCTGCGGATCACCGCGCTCCGGTGCTCCGGTGCCCGCCCCGACCCCGTCCCGTCCGCCCCGGTGCCCGAGGAGAGCTGACCATGTGCCGTGCCGTCGACCTGCAACAGGCCGTACTCGCCAAGAACGACGACAGCGCGCGGACGCTGCGCGCCGACCTCGCCGCCCGCGGCACCACCGTGGTCAACCTGCTCTCCAGCCCGGGCAGTGGCAAGACCGCGCTGCTGGAGACCGAACTCGGGCACGCCTGCCGCCGGGGCGTGCCGGTCGCCGCGCTCACCGCCGACCTCGCCACCGAGAACGACGCGGTGCGCCTCGCCCGCTCGGGCGTCCCCGTCAAGCAGGTCTGCACGGACGGGCTGTGCCATCTGGAGGCGCACATGCTCCGCGGTCACCTGGAGGGCTGGCTGCCGGACGACACCCGGCTGCTGTTCGTGGAGAACGTCGGCAACCTGGTCTGCCCCGCCTCCTATGACCTCGGCGAGACCCTGCGGATCGCGCTCGCCTCCGTCACCGAGGGGGAGGACAAGCCGCTCAAATACCCCACCGCATTCGGGCTGTCGAACCTGGTGGTCGTCACGAAGAACGACATCGCGGCCGCGGTCAGCTTCGACCGCGCCGCGTTCGAAGCAAACGTGCAACAGGTCAACCCCGGCGTCGAGGTGCTGTTCACCTCCGCGCGGACGGGGGAGGGGAGCGGCGACGTGCTCGACCGTGCCCTGGCCGCGCACGCCGGGGAGCCCGTCCATCGGCCTGTGCTGGCCCGCACCTCCGACGACCACGGACACGACCACGCGCACGGGCACCACGATCACGGCCACCACGTCCACGACCACCAGGCCGCCCACCCGCACGTCCACGAGCACGCCCGCTGACATGAGCGCCGACGCCCTGCCCGCTGCGGCAGCCACCGCGGCCCCGGAACGACGCCGGTGCCGGGTCACCGTGCGCGGTGTGGTGCAGGGAGTCGGCTTCCGCCCCTTCGTGTACGCGCTCGCCACCGAACTCGGACTGCACGGCCACGTCGCCAACACCCCCGAGGGGGTCGTGGCCGAGGCCGAGGGGGCGGAGCGAGCCGTGACGGCGTTCCTCGAACGGCTCGCCACCGACGCACCCCCGCTCGCCCTGGTCGAGTCCGTCACCCCCGAACCGCTCCTCGCCACCGGCACCGGCGGCTCGGCCGGCTTCGCCATTCACGAGTCCCGCGGCGGCGCGGCGGCCCGTACCCTCGTCTCCCCCGACACCGCCACCTGCGCCGACTGCCTGGCCGAACTGTGCGACCCCGCCGACCGGCGGTACCGGCACCCCTTCCTCACCTGCACGCACTGCGGGCCGCGCTTCACCATCGTCACCGCGCTGCCCTACGACCGGGCGCACACCACCATGGCCGGCTTCCCGATGTGCGCGGACTGCGCCCGCGAGTATGCCGACCCGGCCGATCGCCGCTTCCACGCCCAGCCGGTCGCCTGCCACGCCTGCGGTCCCCGGCTGCGCCTGTTGCTCCCCGCCGACGGCGGCGGAACCGGTGTCCCGGGCGGACCCGCCGCCCACGCCGAGCACACCGCCCACGCCGACCACACCCAGTACGACGGCGAGCCGGTCGCCCGCGCGCGGGAGCTGCTGGCCGCCGGGGCGATCGTCGCGGTCAAGGGCCTGGGCGGCTACCACCTGGCCTGCGACGCCGCGAACCCCGAGGCCGTGCGGGCCCTGCGCCGTCGCAAGGCCCGCGGCGACAAGCCGTTCGCCCTGATGGCCCGCGAACTCGCCGACCTCGCGCCCCGCGTGCACCTCGGCACCGCCGAACGGGACCTGCTCACCGGCCCGGCCCGGCCCATCGTGCTGCTCCGCCGCCGCCCCGCCGCGCACGTGCCCGCGGACGCGGTGCCGCTCGCCGACGCCGTCGCCCCCCGCAGCGCAGACCTGGGCGTGATGCTGCCCTACACGCCCGTGCACCATCTGCTGCTCGGGCTCCCCGGGGACCCGCCCGGTCCCCGGCTGCTGGTGATGACCAGCGGCAATCTCGGCGGCGAGCCCATCGTCACCGACGACGACGAGGCGCTGGAACGGCTCGCGGGACTCGCCGACGCGTGGCTCGTCCACGACCGTCCCATCCACGTGCCGTGCGACGACTCCGTGCTGCGCGTGGTGGGTGGCGAGGCCCTGCCGGTGCGCCGCTCGCGCGGCCACGCACCGTTTCCCGTCACCCTGCCGTTCCCCGTACGCCCGGCCCTGGCCGTCGGCGGCGACCTGAAGAACACCTTCTGCCTCGGTCGCGGCCGACGCGCCTGGCTCTCGGCGCACATCGGCGACATGGACGACCTCGCGACCCTCACCGCCTTCACCGACGCCGAAGCGGCGCTGGAAGGGCTCACCGGCGTCACCCCGGAACTCCTCGCCGCCGACCGGCACCCCGGCTACCGCAGTACCGGCTGGGCCCGGCGCCACGCCGCAGGCCGGCCACTACGGCGGGTCCAGCACCACCACGCGCACGTCGCCGCCGCGATGGCCGAAGCCGGGCACGACGGCACCCGCCCGGTGCTCGGCGTGGCCTTCGACGGCACCGGCTACGGCGACGACGGCGCCGTGTGGGGCGGCGAGTTCCTGCTCGCCGACTACGACGGTTACCGGCGCTTCGCACACCTGGGTTACGCCGCGCTGCCCGGCGGCGACGCGGCCGTGCGCCACACCCGCCGGATGGCGCTGTCCCACCTGCACGCCGCCGGGCTCCCGTGGGACCCCGCGCTGCCCCCGGCGGCGGCCTGCGCCCCCGACGAACTGCGCCTGCTGGCACGCCAGTTGGAGCGCGGCCTGCACTGCGTACCCACCTCCAGCATGGGTCGGCTGTTCGACGCGGTCTCCTCCCTCGCCGGGATCTGCCACCACGCCGGTTACGAGGCCCAGGCCGCCGTCGAACTCGAGGCTGCCGCCCACGCGCACCTGGGCGAACACGGCGCGGAAGACCCGGATTCCGCGCACGACGCGGACTTCGCGCTCCGGCGGCCCCCGGCAGGGCAGGACGGCCGGCCGAGAGACGACGGGCCGCTGATCGCCGACCCGGCGCCCGTGATCCGCGCGGTGGCGGACGCGGTGCGGCGCGGCGACCCGCCGGGCGCGATCGCCGCCCGCTTCCACGCCTGCGTCGCCCGCCTCGTGCGGCGCGTGTGCGCCGCCGCCCGCGACCGGCACGGCACGGACACCGTCGCCCTCAGCGGCGGCGTGTTCGCCAACGCGCTGCTCGCGCGCGACTGCGTGCAGGGACTGCGGGCGGACGGTTTCACCGTGCTGACCCACCGTCTCGTCCCCCCGAACGACGGCGGGCTGGCACTCGGCCAGTTGGTGCTCGCCGCCCGCGAGGACCCTGTGGGCCCGGCCGGGCCCCGCCCCGACGAAACCAGAGAGCGAGGAGGAGCCCATGTGTCTGGCGGTACCCGGCAGGGTGCTCACCATCGAGGAGCGTGACGGCACCCGGATGGCCGAGGTCGACTTCGGCGGCGTGGTGAAGGAGGTGTGCCTGGAGTACGTGCCCGACCTCCGGGTCGGCGAGTACACCATCGTGCACGTCGGCTTCGCGCTCCAGCGGCTGGACGAGGAGTCTGCGCGGCAGACACTCGAACTCTTCGCCGGACTCGGTCTGCTGGAGGAGGAGTTCGGCGACGCCTGGCTGCAGGCGGCCGAAGAGAGCGGGCAGCCCGTACCGCACGCAGCGGAGGGGCCCGGCGGGGCAGCAGGCGTCCCCGCCGCCCAGGACACGGTGGAGGAGGCCCGGTGAAATACATCGACGAGTTTCAGGACCCCGAGCTGGCGCGGCGCCTGCTGGACGGCATCCACGCCACCGTCACCCGGCCCTGGGCGCTCATGGAGGTCTGCGGCGGACAGACGCACACCATCATCCGGCACGGCATCGACCAGCTGCTGCCCGAGCAGGTACGCCTGATCCACGGGCCCGGCTGCCCGGTGTGCGTGACCCCGCTGGAGGTCATCGACAAGGCGCTGGCCATCGCAGCCCGCCCCGGGGTGATCTTCTGCTCCTTCGGCGACATGCTTCGTGTCCCCGGCACCGACCGCGACCTGTTCCGGGTGCGCAGCGAGGGCGGCGACGTGCGCGTCGTCTACTCGCCGCTGGACGCGCTCCGCGTCGCGCAGGAGAACCCGGACCGTGAGGTGGTGTTCTTCGGGATCGGCTTCGAGACGACCGCCCCGCCCAACGCCATGACGGTGTACCAGGCCCGCAGGCTCGGCATCCGCAACTTCAGCCTGCTGGTCTCGCACGTCCGCGTCCCGCCCGCCATCGAGGCCATCATGACCTCGCCGGACTGCCAGGTGCAGGGCTTCCTCGCGGCCGGGCACGTGTGCAGCGTGATGGGCGTGGAGGAGTATCCGGAGCTGGCCGAACGCCACCGGGTGCCGATCGTCGTCACCGGCTTCGAGCCGCTGGACATCCTGGAGGGTGTCCGCCGCACCGTGCAGCAGCTCGAACGTGGCGAGCACACCGTCGACAACGCCTATGCCCGCGCCGTGCGCCCCGAGGGCAACCCGGCCGCGCGCGCCATGCTGGCGGACGTCTTCGAGGTCACCGACCGGGCCTGGCGCGGCATCGGCGTCATCCCCGACAGCGGCTGGCGGCTCTCCGAGCGCTACCGCGACTACGACGCCGAGGAGCGCTTCCCCGTCAGCGGCATCACCACCGCGGAGCCGGCCGCCTGCCGCAGCGGCGAGGTGCTCCAGGGCCTGCTCAAGCCGAACGAGTGCGAGGCGTTCGGCACCACCTGCACGCCGCGCACGCCGCTCGGCGCCACGATGGTCTCCAGCGAGGGGGCCTGCGCCGCTTACTACCTCTACCGCCGCCTCGGCGGCCCCGTGAGCACCACCACCGCGCAGGAGGCGACCACCGTTGGCTGAGACCACTGCCGAACGCACCACCGGCCACCCGGCACCCGATTTCTCCGGCTGGACCTGCCCGGCGCCGCTGCGCGACCAGCCGCGCATCGTGATGGGCCAC
This sequence comes from Streptomyces sp. RKND-216, assembly GCF_004795255.1. NCBI lineage: Bacteria > Bacillati > Actinomycetota > Actinomycetes > Kitasatosporales > Streptomycetaceae > Streptomyces > Streptomyces sp. RKND-216. Next base: position 4,732,636 of record NZ_SSBQ01000002.1, read on the forward strand.
GGCGGCGGCGGCGCTCTGTCCGCCGAACTGGTCGAGCACGTCTTCGCCCCCGCCTTCGGCGGCGAGACGCTCGCCACGATGGCCGACTCCGCCGCCGTCACCCTCGGCGGCGCCCGTCTCGCCTTCTCCACCGACACCTTCGTGGTGCGCCCGCTGTTCTTCCCGGGCGGCTCCATCGGAGACCTGGCCGTCAACGGCACCGTCAACGACCTCGCCATGAGTGGCGCCCGCGCGGCGTACCTGTCCTGCGGCGTGGTGCTGGAGGAGGGCGTGGAGATGCCCGTCGTGGCCCGTGTCGCCGAGGCGATCGGCGCCGCCGCCCGGACGGCGGGAGTGGAGATCGTCACCGGGGACACCAAGGTCGTCGAGGCCGGCCACGGCGACGGCGTCTACCTGAACACCGCCGGCATCGGCCTGATCCCCGACGGCGTCGACATCCGCCCGCAGCGCGCCCGGCCCGGCGACGTGGTGCTCGTCAGCGGGCAGATCGGCCTGCACGGCGTCGCGGTGCTCAGCCTGCGCGAAGGGCTGGAGTTCGACGTGCAGGTGGAGAGCGACTGCGCCCCGCTGGGCGGACTGGTCGAGGCGATGCTCGCCGTCACCCCCGACCTGCACGTGCTCCGCGACCCGACACGTGGGGGAGTGGCGGCGGCCCTCGGTGAGATCGCCGCCGCGGCGGGTGTGGGCGTGGCCGTCGACGAGCGGCACCTGCCGGTCCCCGAGCCCGTCGCCGGAGCCTGCGCCATGCTCGGCCTGGACCCGCTGTACGTGGCGAACGAGGGCAAGCTGGTCGCCTTCGTGCCCCGCGACCACGCCGACGCGGTGCTGGAGGCGATGCGGGCCCACCCGCTGGGCGCAGACGCGGCCGTCATCGGCGCGTGCGTCGCCGACCACCCCGGAATGGTCGTCGCCCGCACCGGCCTGGGCGGTACCCGGGTCGTCGACCTGCCGCTCGGGGAGCAGCTGCCCCGCATCTGCTGACCGCACCGCCGCCCACTCATCGACCCGCCGGCCCGCCTGCCCGTTCCGGGCGCGTGAGGGCGGGGCGGCGGGGTACCCGGCCCCGGTTCCCGACCCCGGCCCGCGCGGCGGGCGACCGACGAGGACGTCGAAGCCGGAGGTGAGAGGCCATGCAGGCTGCGGTGCGGCCCGGAAACCGGGACGTGAGGCCCAGAGACGGCGGGGCCCGGACGCCCGCGCCGATGCCGGAACGGTAGCGCCCCGGCTACCGCGGCGACGGGACGGACGTGCGGGACGACGGCCGGGGCGGCAGGCGGAACCCGGAACGGATCTGGGGAGCCCTCAGCATCGTGACGGCCCTCATGGTCACCGGGTACTTCCTGCTGCCCCTCGACGCGTTCGGCTCCGAGCGCCCCGTGATCGGCTGGTCCGTCTTCGTCCTGCTCCTCACGCTGATCGCTGTGCTGCTGCTCAAGCAGATGCGGGACGTGCTGCTGGACCGCATGGGCGTGCATCCGGGCTTCGTCATCCCGCTTCTGGTGGCACTCACGGTGCTTGCGTTCTCCGCGGCGTACTACACGCTGGCCAAGGAGCCCGGGCAGTTCCACGGACTGCGCACCCGGCTGGACGCGCTGTACTTCACGGTCGTCACCCTGGCGACGGTCGGCTACGGCGACATCCACCCGCGGGGACAGACGTCCCGCCTACTGGCGGTCATCCAGATCACGTACAACCTGGTCTTCCTCACCGCGGCCGCCACCACGCTGTCCCACCGCTTCCGGCGGCACGTCGGCCGCCACTGGGGCGGCCGGGGCGGCGGCGCGGTGCGGCCCGCCGACCGTGAGGGCCCCGATGGCCGGCCGGACACGGGCGGGCCCCATGACGCCGGACCGGACGGCGAGGATGACGGCGGGCCGCCGCTGCGTCCCTAGTGAGTACTGCGAGGCGACCCGGCTCGCAAGAATCCGAGGAACTGCGCGGTGCCATCCGCGACGTCCTCCGCCGTCCACTCCAGCGCCGACGCCGACACCGTGACCTCCGTGTGCGAGAGGCCGGGCAGCAGACTTTCCTGCCAGATGCCGAACACCAGCGTCTTGGTCTCCTCCGCCTGCCGCAGCCCGGCTTCGTTCAGCACGTCCGCCGGGTACGGCAGCCACACCTGGAACTGGTGCGTGCACGGCGTCTGCGGATGCACGCGGAAGAACGGCACCTCTGCCGCCAGCGCCTTGCGCAGCGCCGCGGCGACGGTCGCCGCGTGCGCGACGTACCCCGGGAGCCGCGGCAGCTCGTGGTCCAGCCCGTACAGCGCGGACAGCACCGCCGGCCACTGCTGGAACGGCAGCCCGCCGTACCGGTGCCGCCACGCCTTCGCCTCCGCGACCAGGTCGGCGGAGGCCGCCAGCGCGGCTCCCGAGACGCCACCCAGCGACTTGTAGAACGACACGTAGACGCTGTCCGCGAGGTCCGCGATCTCCGGCAGCGGCCGCCCGAAGTGGGGCGTGCACTCCCAGAGCCGGGCGCCGTCGAAGTGCACCACCGCGTCGCGTTCCCGCGCGGCCGCCACGGTCGCCGTCAGCTCCTCCCACGACGGCAGCACGAACCCGGCGTCCCGCAGGGGCAGTTCCAGCATGAGCGTGCCGAACGGTTCCGCCAGGTCGCGCACTTCCGCCGCGTCCGGCAGCCGCTCCTCCCGCGTCGGGTGGACCGTGCGCAGTCCGGCCACCGCGCCGAGGGCCCCGCCCTCGTGCACCTCCGGATGCGCGTGCGGGTGCAGGGCGACCGTGGCGTTGCCCGTGCGGCCCGCCCAGCAGCGCAGCGCCACCTGCTGCGCCATCGTCCCGGTGGGGAAGAACGCGGCGTCCTCGGTGCCCAGCAGCTCTGCGACGCGCTGCTCCAACCCCGCCACGGGGCCGTCGCCGTACATGTCCGGTGGCCCGTCCAGGTCGTAGCTCTCCAGCCGCGTCAGCCGTTCGCGCATCGTCGGCCACCTGCCCGCCGACAGCAGCCGGTCGCAGCCGTTCACCGCCGCCGTCCGCCGCGCCCGCAGCGCCGCCCGCTCCTCGTCGGTCATCCGCCGATTCTCGCACCGGACGCGCCTGCGCGGGCCGATGGGAACCGGCCTCTGCAGTGGGTGTGCGGGCCGGGTGCCGGAACTGGCAGGATGAAGCCAGGGGCTCCGCTCGGCCCCACGCCACCATCCGCGTCCCTCGGGGGGTCCAGCGCCATGTCCGATCCGCACCAGAACCCGTACCCGGAGCAGCAGCCCCCGGCCAGCGGCTACGGCTACCCCCAGCAGCCGAGCCCGCAGCCCGGCACCCCGCCGCCCTACGGCACGCAGCCGCCGTACGGCGCCGACCCGTACGGCCAGCAGTACGGCGGCCAACCGTACGGAGACCCGCAGTTCGGCCAGCAGTACGGTCAGCAGTTCGCCGGTCAGCCGGGCTACGGCTACCCCGGCCAGCCCGGTGCGATGCCCGTGCCCTACGGCTACGACCCGGCGGCGCCCTACGGCTACGACCCGTACGGGCGGCCCTACTCCGACAAGTCCCGCATCGTCGCGGGCGTGTTGACGCTGTTCGCCGGCGGCTTCGGCATCGGCCGGTTCTACACCGGCCACGTCGGCATCGCGCTCGCCCAGCTCTTCACCTGCGGCGGACTCGGCTTCTGGGCACTCATCGACGGCATCATCACGCTCACCAACAAGGACGCGACCGACAGCGAGGGCCGGGTGCTGCGTGGCGGCTGACGGGGGCGCGGCGGCCGGTCGCGGCCTCGTCCGGCTCCGTGCGGCACTGCGCCACCCGCTGGCCCTGCCCGTCGGGCTGGCCGCGTTCGCCGCTGCCGGTGCCGCCTACCTGTACCGGACGAACCCGCACCAGCCCGGTCAGCTCCTGCCCCGCTGCCCCTTGGAGTGGGCGACGGGGCTGCTCTGCCCGGGCTGCGGCGGCACCCGCATGACGTACGACCTGCTGCACGGCGATCTCGTCGCCGCCTTCCACGACAACGCGGCGATGCTGCTGCTCGGGCTGCCGGCCGCCGCGTACCTGTTCACGCGGATGCTGCGCGAGGGCCTGCGGGGCCGTCACTACCGCCCCGAGCCGACCCGTCTCGGCACGGCCGCGATCGTCGCGACGGCCCTGGTCTGGACGGTCGGACGCAACGTCGCCGGGTGACACGCCCGCGGGTGACACACCCGCGGGTGACACCGGCCCGCGGGTGACCGCGGGGGCGGCGACGACCCGTCAGACCTGCGCGGCGGGGGCCACCGGCTGTTCGGTCCAGATCACCTTGCCGTTCGGCGTGTACCGGGTGCCCCAGCGGTCCGAGAGCTGGGCTACCAGGAACAGCCCGCGGCCGCCCTCGTCCATCGTGGCGGCGTGCCGCAGGTGCGGCGAGGTGCTGCTGCCGTCCCAGACCTCGCAGATCAGCGCACGGTCCAGGATCAGCCGGGCGCGCACCGGGCTGGAACCGTAGCGGATCGCATTGGTGACCAGCTCGCTCAGGATCAGCTCCGTCGCGAACGCCTCTTCGGACACGCCCCACCGCTCGAGCACCTCGCCCACCGCGGCGCGCACCTCGGCGACCGCCGCCGGGTCCGAGGGCACGTCCCACTCGGCGATCCGGTCGGCGGGCACCGAACGGGTCCGGGCCACCAGCAGCGCGATGTCGTCCTCCTGCTGTTGCTGCTGGGGCAGCAGCGTCTCCAGCACGCCCCGGCAGGTCTCCTCGGCGCCGTCGCCGTCCGCACCGGCCAGTGCGTCCCGCAGCAGGCCCAGGCCGTGGTCGATGTCCCGGCCGCGCCGTTCCACCAGCCCGTCGGTGTACAGCACCAGGCGGCTGCCGGTGGCCAGCTCCATTTCGGCCGACTCGATGGGCAGCCCGGGCACGCCCAGCGGCGGCCCGGCCGGTACCTCGGCGAACGTCACCGAGCCGTCCGGCGCCACCACCGCGGGCGGCAGGTGTCCCGCCCGGGCGACGGTGCAGCGCCGGGCCACCGGGTCGTAGATGGCGTACAGGCACGTCGCGCCGGTCAGCCCCGCGCCGCTGAGGTCCGCGCCGTCCGGATCGCTCTGCAGCGCCAGTTCGTTCAGCCGGCCCAGCAGTTCCTCGGGCGCCATGTCGAGGGAGGAGAAGTTGTGCACGGCGGTGCGCAGCCGTCCCATCGTGGCGGCTGCGTGCAGGCCGTGCCCCACCACGTCGCCGACGACCAGCGCGACCCGGGCGCCGGGCAGCGGGATGACGTCGAACCAGTCGCCGCCCACCCCGGCCTGCGCCGGCAGGTAGCGGTAGGCGACCTCCAGGGCACGCTGTTCCGGCAGCCCGCTCGGCAGCAGACTCTGCTGGAGGGTGACCGCCATGGAGTGCTCGCGGGTGAAGCGGCGGGCGTTGTCCACGCAGGCCGCTGCGTGGGCGCAGACCTCCTCCGCGAGCGACAGGTCGTCCACCTCGAAGGGCTCGGAACCCTCCGTGCGCCAGAAGTTCGCCAGGCCCAGCACGGTGTTCCGGGACCGCAGCGGGACGGTGATCATCGAGTGGATGCCGTAGTCCATCAGGGCCTGCGCGCGCTCCGGGTCCTGCGCCTGCCAGCCCGGCGACTCCCGCAGGTCGGCGGCGAGTACCCCGCGTGCCCGGCCGACGCCCTGGGCCTGCGGAGAGGACTCCACGAACCGGATGAGCCGGCCGACGGGGAAGAACGGCGGCCCCTCCGCGATACCGCTGAGCGCGGCCCGGCGCATCTCCACCGACGACGCCGACCCCGGCTCCTCACCGGCCAGCACACCGTCCAGCAGGTCCACCGTGGTGAAGTCGGCGAAGCCGGGCACGGACGCCTCGGCCAGCTCCTGGGCGGTGCGCCGCACGTCCAGCGTCGTGCCCACGGTCACGCTGATGTCGTACAGCAGGCGCAGCCGGTCGCGGGCCAGCGCCGCCTTGCCGGACAGCTCGTGCAGCTCGGTGGTGTCGCGGAGCGTGGCCACGGCTCCGGCCGGGCTGCCGTGCCGGTCGGCGGGCCGGTTGTTCACGGCGAGCAGGCGGTCGCCGGAGGCCACCACCTCGTCGGTCGCCACCCGGCCTGTCGCCAGCAGATCGGTGATGTGCGCGTCCATGCCCAGGTCGACGACCGGGCGGCCTTCTGCGTCGGCGGGGAGGGACAGGAGGCGGCGCGCCTCGTTGTTGGCCATCAGCAGCCGCCCGTCGCCGCCGACGATCAGCACGCCCTCGCGCACGGCGTGCAGCACCGCGTCGTAGTGCTCGTACATCCGGGCCATCTCGGCCGGGCCCAGCCCGTGCGTCTGCCTGCTGAGCCGCCTGCCCACGAGCACCATGCCGGTTGTCGCCACCGCCAGCGCGACCGCCGCACCGCCGAGCAGCACCGGCAGCTGACGGTCCACCACGTCGCCCACCGCGCTGGTGAGCACCCCGGCCGACACCAGGCCGACGACGTCGCCCTGCTCGTCCTTCACCGGGACGACGGCCTGCACCAGCCGTCCGATCGTGCCGTCGATGGTCTCGGTGACCGCCCGCCCGCCGAGCGGCGTCTCGATGTCCCCGACGAACTTCTTGCCGATCCGGTCGCGTTCGGGGTGGGTGTAGCGGATGCCCTGATCGTCAGTGATCACCACGAAGTCCACCCGGGTGCGCTCCCGGACCGCCTCGGCCCGCCGCTGCAGCACGCTCGTGGGGTCGGGGGACCGGAGGGCCTCGACGATGCCGGGGGACCGGGCGAGGCTCTGCGCCACGGCGAGCGACCGGTCCTTCGCCGCACGCTCGCTGTAACGTTCCGTCTGGAGCAGCAGCGCGGCCACGCCCGCAGCGACGATCAGCAGCGCCAGCACGACCTGGAGCACCAGCGCCTGGCCGGCGACGGTGCGCATGCCCAGCATCGACCGTCCCCCGCCGCCCCACCGCCACGGACGACGCCGGGAGGGGGGTTCCGCGTTCGTCCGGGACCCGAGACTCACCATGTTCGAGATGCTTCCACACCGCTTCCGCCGGGGCGAAGCCGCACACCGTACGGGCCGCGTACCGGGTACGGCGCCCAACCGGCCGGGGGGTGTCCGCCGGGCCGCCGCACGCCCGCAGGCCGTGCCCCGGAGTGCGGGGGCACGGCCTGCGGGTTACCGGGCAACGCCGGAGGGCGGAACCGGGCGGATCAGGCCAGCGGGGCCGGGAAGGTCGGGTACTCGGCGCCCGAGACGTGCTGCACGATCCGGACGACCTGGCAGGAGTAGCCGAACTCGTTGTCGTACCAGAGGTAGAGGATCGCGTTGTCGCCGTCGACCTTGGTGGCGCCGGCGTCGACGATCGAGGCGTGACGCGAGCCGATGAAGTCGCTGGAGACGGCGTCGGGGGCGCTGATGAAGTCGATCTGGCGCTTGAGCGGCGAGGTGAGCGAGACGTTGCGGAGGTAGTCGAGGACCTCCTCGCGCTCCGCCTCGCGGGCGAGCTGGAGGTTGAGGATGGCGATCGACACGTCCGGCACCGGCACCCGCACCGAGCTGCCGGTGATCTTCGCCTTCAGGTCCGGCAGCGCCTTCGCGACCGCCGAGGCGGCACCCGTCTCGGTGATCACCATGTTGAGCGCGGCCGAACGCCCGCGGCGGTCCGAGCCGTGGTAGTTGTCCAGCAGGTTCTGGTCGTTGGTGAACGAGTGGACGGTCTCCACGTGGCCGCGCAGCACGCCGTACTCGTCCGCCATGGCCTTCAGCGGCGGCACGATCGCGTTCGTGGTGCAGGACGCGCACGAGATGATCCGCTCGTCCGGCTTGATCGTGTCGTGGTTGACGCCGTGCACGACGTTCGGCACGTCGCCCTTGCCCGGGGCGGTCAGCACGACCTTGTCGATGCCGGGACGCAGGTGCTTCGCCAGGCCCTCACGGTCGCGCCAGCGGCCGGTGTTGTCGATGAGGACGGCGTCCTTGATGCCGTACGCCGTGTAGTCGACCGTCGTCGGGTCGTCGGAGTAGATGACCTTGATCTCGTTGCCGTTGGCGATGATCCTGCTGTTCGCCTCGTCGACGGTGATCGTGCCCTGGAAGGCGCCGTGGATGGAGTCGCGCCGCAGCAGCGAGGCGCGCTTCACCAGGTCCTGGCCCTTGCCCTTGCGCACCACGATGGCGCGCAGCCGCAGGCCGTTGCCGGAACCGGCCTTCTCGATCAGCAGGCGGGCGAGGAGCCGGCCGATGCGGCCGAAGCCGTACAGCACGACGTCCCGCGGCTCGCGTCGGTCGATCTTGTGCTCGCCCATGGCGCCGGCCACGGCGTCGGCGGTGAACTCCTCCACGGACAGCCCGCGGTCGTCGGCCCTGTAGGTCGCGGCGAGCATGCCGATGTCGATCTGGGAGGGGCCCAGGTCGAGCGTGGTCAGCGTCTTCAGGAAGGGCAGCGTCTCGGTGACCGAGAGCTCCTCTCCGGCGATCTGCCGGGCGAACCGGTGAGTCTTGAGGATGCTCACCACCGACTTGTTCACCAGTGAGCGGCTGTGGAGGAGGACGGTCACGTCCCGCTCCCGGTGCAACGTGCCGATGATCGGGATCATCGACTCCGCGATCTCCTCGCGGTTTTTCCAGTTGGTGAACGCGTCCTCGTTGACAGTCACAGTTCTTATCTTTCGAGCTAGGCGGTGCTCATATGTTAAACACATCCCTAGTCGATCACCCGACCGCCCCACCCGGACCGGCCAGCCCTGGGGAAGCGGTCGGGCAGGGGCCCGGGTGTCCCGGGGACGAGGCACCCGGCGCCCGGCGGTTCAGCGTGCCGCGCCCGCATCCGCGCAGCAGGCGCAGCCGGGTGAGCATCCGCATCCGGCCGACTCCTCGTCGGCGGTGTCCGGGCTCGCCCCTACGGGGGCGGAGGGCGCGCAGCAGCCCTTGCCCTGCCAGGCGTCACGGCCCTCCTTGACCGCGATCGCCGCGATGACGAGGGCGGCGACCGGGTCGGCCCAGGACCAGCCGACGGCCGCGTGCAGGACCAGGCCCACCAGCAGCACCGCCGACAGATACGTGCACAGCAGGGTCTGCCGGGAGTCCGCGACCGCGCTGGCCGAGCCCAGTTCGCGCCCGGCGCGGCGCTGGGCGGCGGACAGAAACGGCATCACCGCCAGCGAGAGCGCGGCGATGACGATGCCCGGCACCGAGTGTTCCGGCTCGCCGTCGCCGACGAGGGCCCGTACGGCGTCGATCCCCACGTACGCGGCGAGCGCGAAGAACGACACGGCGATGATCCGCAGCGTGGTCCGCTCGCGTTCCTCCCGCACGGCGTGGTCGCGGGCGGAGAACTGCCAGGCGACCGCGGCGGCGGAGGAGACCTCGATGACCGAGTCCAAGCCGAACCCGATCAACGCCGTGGACGAGGCCAGCGTGCCGGCGGTCAGCGCGACGACCGCCTCGACCACGTTGTAGGCGATGGTCGCGGCCACCAGCAGCCGCACCCGCCGGGCCAGCGCCTCACGGCGGGCCGGGGGTGCGCCGAGCGACAGGGGAGACGTCCGCGCGGCCATCAGCAGCAGCCCTCCGCGTCGGCGTCCGGACAGCTGCGGTCTCCCGCCACGGCGACCACCGCCGCGCGCAGGTCGTCCAGCGCGTGGCCCAGCCGTGCGTCGGCGAGTTCGTAGCGGGTGCGGCGCCCGTCGGGAGCGGACACGACCAGGCCGCAGTCGCGCAGACACGCCAGGTGGTTCGACAGCCGGGTCCGGGAGACGCCGAGCGCATCGGCGAGGTCCGCCGGATACGCCGGACCCTCCCGCAGCGCCAGCAGCACCCGGCACCGGATCGGATCCGCCAGCGCCCGCCCGAACCGCGCCAGCACCTCGACCTCGGAAGCAACAGTCAGCATTCCCGTGACTGTACACGATCTCCTGAATCCAGGAGATCGTGTACCAGCGTTCTCCGTGCGGGGTGGCCGTCGTACGCTGAGCGGCATGTGGGAGGCGGGAGGCCGGGATGGCTGACGACACACGCACCGGCGCGACGGTGAACGAGGTGATGGCCGAGCTGGCCGGACTCGAGGACCCGAAGACACGCAGGGTGAACGAGAAGCACGGCGACGACCACGGCGTGAAACTGACCACACTGCGCGCGCTCGCCAAACGGCTGAGGACGCAGCAGGAACTCGCCCGCGAGCTGTGGCGCACGGGCGACACCGCGGCGCGACTGCTGGCGCTCCTGATCTGCCGCCCGAAGGCGTTCGGGCGCGACGAACTGGACGGCATGCTGCGCGAAGCGCGCATGCCGAAGGTGCACGACTGGCTCGTGAACTACGTGGTGAAGAAGAGCCCCCACGCGGAGGAACTCCGCGTGGCCTGGTTCGCCGACCCGGACCCCGTGGTCGCGAGCGCCGGCTGGGCGCTTACCACCGAACGCGTCGCGAAGCAGCCCGAGGGCCTCGACCTGCCCGGTCTCCTGGACACCGTCGAGGCGTCGATGAAGGACGCCCCGGACCGCCTGCAGTGGGCGATGAACCACTGCCTGGCCCAGATCGGCATCGAGCATCCCGAGCACCGCGCCCGCGCCCTCGACATCGGCGAACGCCTCGGGGTGCTCAAGGACTACCCGACCTCCCCCGGCTGCACCTCCCCCTTCGCTCCCGACTGGATCACCGAAATGGTCCGCCGCCGGGAGGAGGCCCGAGGCTAGGGTCCGCCGGGACCCTCTACTGGTCGCGGAGCCGCCTCTCCGGCCCGCGGCTCGTCGAGGTACTGGTCGGCCCAGGCGCAGATGATGTGGGCGGCCCGTTGCGCCTGCCCACGCGCGGTCAGCAGGTGGTCCGCCCCTTCGAGGGAGATGAAGCTGCGCGGATGCCGCGCCTCCTGGAAGATCTCTGCGGCGTTGGCGATGTCGACCGTGGAGTCGGTGGGCGAATGGGCGACGAGGAGCGGCAGGTCAACCTCGCCGATCCGGTCACGCAGGTGCGCCCGGCGGACGTCCTCGACGAAGGCGCGCTTGAGGACCAGGGTCCTCCCGCCGACGAACCACTCGTGCGCCCCGTCCTCGAGGACGCGGTCCAGCACCGAGTCGTAGTGCCGCTCGACGTCGCTGGGGTCGACGGGCGCGGCGATCGTGGCCAGCGCCCGGAGACCAGGGGTCTCGTGCGCGGCGGCGATCGCGGCCGCGCCTCCCCAGGAGTGCCCCACCAGCAGGTCCACCGGAGTCCCCCGCTCCGCCATGAAGGCCGCGGCCCGGACGGTGTCCCGCACCTTGACGGTGAAGGAACCGTCCCCCCAGTCACCCTCGGAGTCCCCGATCCCGAGGTTGTCGTAGCGCAGCATGCCGACGCCCTCGCGGGCCAGCTGCCTGCACACGCGCGAGGCGGCCGGAGAGTCCTTGCCGAGGGTGAATCCGTGCACGAACAGCCCCCAGCCCCGGATCTCCCCTTCCGGCACGTCGATCACCCCGGCCAGCTCGGGACCGACGACGCTCGGGAACCTCACTTCTTCCTTCATGCGGGGCGCTCACCTCGACAGGGACGGATCGTGGCACGGGAACGAGGGCGACCCTAGCCGGTGGCACCGTGCGACGACGAGGGGCGGCCCTCGGCGCGCAGCGACAGGCCCGCTACCGGAACGGGCCGTGGCGCGCGCCCTCCTCCTCTCGCGATTGTCGGGCCTGGGCCCGTACACGGAGTCCTGGGCCGCAGCGCGCCGGCACCCGGGATCGGGGCTTCAGGTCCAGGCCGCCGAAAATATCCGCGGCGAACTGAGAGGTCCGGGTCGCGGGATAGGCGATCGCCGGGCGGTGTGTGCCCCGCGGTACCGCGATGTGCACCTCGTACGGGATGTCGTCGATCAGTTCGCGCAGCGCCAGTGCGGACTCCCCGCATACGACCGCGTGCGGCGCCCGGGTGCAGACTGCGAGGAGGTCGACGTGGGCTGTCGGGGCTGCGTCGGCCCGGCGGTAGACACCTCGGGAGATCTCCTCGATTTCATCCGCCGAGGCCCAGGTGGCCAGGTCTCGTGGGGGAGCCCCGTGGCGCGGGCCTGGCGAGGAAGCGGAGGCACTGCACGAGGCGGATCCGATGACCGCCGAGCGCTTCGCCGCAGCCCCCAAGCGCCCCGCCCCGGCTCGCCTTCGCGCTGGCCCGGCGGCGAGGAGTCGTGCGACGAGCGGAGCGGGCCCTTGACGCAGCCTGACAGCCCATGCCGAAACGGGCCGTGGGCCGCCTTCCGAGAAGGGAAGACCGGCCCACGGCCCGTTTGCGGCCCAGGTCAGCGATCAGTGCTCTGACCTGCACAGTTTCTAAATGTCGAAGTACAGGTTGGTAACGCTGCCGACCTGCACAGACACCCTGTTGCGAGCCGGTCGGTGCACAACCGGTGCACATGGCGGGCAACACGGATCCATGTGCTGTCCCGAGCGGCGGGGCGCCCGGTGGCTGGGTGGAAGGCGGGACACTCGTCCGTGGCCGTCAGGCGGGTTCGCGTAGAGCATCTGCCTGGAGGTGGCCGACTTCGCTACCGGGCTGCCTTGGTGCACGGTGAATCGCTGTGGGGGACGGCCCTGACGCGAGCGTCCTCCATGCGAATGCTTGCCCCTTGGTTGGCCGTGGGGTCCCAGAATTCGAGTCGGTCACCTGAGCGCCCAAAGATCACCACCGGACTGTCGTAGGGAGGTGGGCTTCCGTAGTACGGGGCTTCGGAAGAGGTCAGCTGCACGCAGGCGTACGCAGCGCGGACGCCGAAGTACTCCGGGATGTCGTGACCAGCTGCGACGAGGGTGCGGTGCTCCGCTCCGCTGCGCGCTGCCGTAAGGAGAGTTATCAGGACGAATGCCGTACCGAGGGCTATGCCCAGGGTCACTGCCGGCGCCCAGGACAACCATGGCTTCCGGGCCTCCAGGGACGGGTTCACGAATCGCGCCCACCCCAGGTAGGCCACTGGCAGCAGCGCTGCCGTGATGGACACGCACAGTACCCATAGCCCTGCCTGAATGCTGCCCAGCCCGTCACTTACCGGCGTGGGACGCACCCCAAACGGAGACAGGTACGCCCGCTGGATGAGTGTTCCGAACCATGGCACAAGGGGAACAGCGAGGGGCACGGCCAGCGGGACGAGCCACGGAAGCGCGCGGTGCGTGGGGGTGTGCCGCACCGCAAGGTGTGCGCCGCCCAGCAAGTAGCCCCCGGCGAGAAGTACCAGCAGAGCGCCAAGACGCGGATCGTCTGCGCCGATGGCCGGCCAGAGTCCGGCGCCGAGCAGACAGATCGCGGTCGCGGTGAAGACGAATGCCAGGAAGGATAGGACGAGCCAGCTCCGGGAATACGAGGGTCGGCCGATTTCGTGAAGGCTCGGGTTCAGCCGTCGCAGTGCCAGCGGATGGCGCGATAGCTCCGCGCGGGCGGCACGTCGGGCACGTGCCAAGCGGCGTGGCCGGGGCTCGTCGAGCCGGGCCGGGACGCGGACCAGCCGCACAGTGCCTGCATGCAGATCGTGCTCACCAGTCCGCGCGGCGAGGTGAAGTGCGTGGCGCACGCGCCGACTCACTGGTTTCCGCCGCCCCCGCAGATGCCACTCGATGTGCGGTTGGCTGACGCGCTCCACGAGACTGGCGTCGCGACAGTGGAGAGAAAGCTCGACATTCTGGGCGAGTGTGTCGAGGGTGGAGACAGCCTCTTCGACCGCTGTCTCGCGAACACCGCGGATCCGAACCTCGATCACGCGCAGCGTCCAGCTCGCGTCGACGGCCACCGTCGTTTCTCCGGCCAACGGCTCGCGTATGGGCCAGCCCTTCGCCTCGCAGACCTGCTGGAGCAGACCCAACTCCTCAGGGCGGTCTAGGACCGCTGCGACGACATGGATCCGGCGGTTGAAAAGCAGTGCGGCTGGGCCCGTTGGCCCAGAATCCGGCTGCGGCGCGGGATCCTGCCGATCTGGGCCCGGTGCGGAAGATGACGTGAGCATAGGTGGATTCTGCCGTCGCAGCCGCTGGCCACACACCAGCCCCGGCGCGCCGCCCCATCCGATCCCAGAGCTTCGCCGGACGAGCTTCCTCGAGCCACGCTTCGGTTGGTGGGCGAACCGTCTTGGTCAAGCCGCCAGTCGGTACCGCTTGCCAATCGCCCGGCGGGCCTTCTCGACCGCTCCGTGCACGCGATGCACGTATCGACGCAGCGTGAACGCCGGATCCTCGTGGCCGAGGAGGTCAGCGAGCGTGTAGACGTCGACGCCTTCGTTGATTGCCTCCGAGGCGAACAGATGCCGCAAGGCATGCATCATCTTGTCGCGGCACGCCTCCCACTTGCGACCCTTGCCGACCGGCTTGTCGTTCACCGCCTTGATGACGCCGATGGCCTCAAGGGCCGCCTTCCAGAGGTAGTTGAAATAGTTCTTGTTGAGCGGCTTCCGCTCGCGCGTGGTGAACACGAGGCGCACGGCTACCAGCTCTCCGTCTTTCTCCAACCACGGCAGCGTCACCTCGACCGGTGGGAAAGCACGCATGTGCTCGCGCAACCGTGTTGCCAAGTCCTCGTCGAGGGGGATGTGCCGGTCCTTGGGGTCGTCCTCGGTGCCGCCCTTGGGCGGAGCGAAGACGAGCGTGCCACGGTGATGCGTGATCTGGCGACAGATGCGGACGGTCTTGTCGTCCACCGACCAGTCCACGTCGTCCGGGCTGAAGCCGAATATCTCGCCTTGGCGCATCCCGAGCCCTCGGCCGCAGTCGACCGTGGCCTGATATCGGTCGGGCATGTGCTTGAGGAGGTCGTCCGTCTCCTCCCAAGAGAGTGGCACGTCCTTGGCCGACTTCTTCGACCGCCTGGGCTTCACGCGCTTGACCGAACCGGTCTCGCACGGATTCTTCGGAATCAGGTCGTCGTCCACTGCCATGGCGAGGATCGACGACAGGTGGGTGAAGATCAGACCGACGGTGGTCTCGTCGAGGACCTGTAGCCGGCGCTTGATCCAGGTCTGGACCGTGGACGCCTTGACGTGTCGCAGCTTGAGATCCCCCAGGGGCCCGATGATGTGGTTACGGACGCGAGACTCGTACTGGTGGTACGTGCGGGGGTTGCCGAACGTCTGGTTCGCCAGCCACTGCTCGGCGATCGCTTTGTGCAGAGTGTCGCCCTTGCTCGGGGCGATGTACGTGCCGTCATCGACGGCCCCACGCATCCGCGTCAGATGCTGGCGGGCTTCCTCATAGCGTTCGAAGCTCTCGTTCTGCTGGCGCCCTTCGGGGTCACGCCACCGAGCCATCCACCTCTTTCCGCGCCCATGTCCCCGCGACGGAACCTTGCCATGAGCCTTGCACTTCTTGTCGCCGGGTTGCGGGCGCTTCTTGTGCCAGCGGTCGTATGGCTCAGCCAAGAAGGGCCTCCCGCGCCCGATCGAAAGTCTTGTCTGCTGAGCAGGCGGTGACCCCGTGAGCGATCCACGGGAACGGCGAGGCACTTGGCGATACGCCGGGAAGGTAGGTAGCCATGGCGGATAGCTGTAGCTCGAAATCGACTGGCATGGCAACAGTTGGTTCTGAAACTCGAGAGAACTTTCAGGTGACATGCGCTTCGGCGTAGACGAGTGGGTAGGTAAAACCGGGGGCCGGGCGGTACAGTTCCGCGCCGCCACGGCGAAAGCGGTGAGTGCCTACCGAGATTTTCGAGGAGAGCCCGAAGGCGTCGCGAACTTTTTGGTCAACCGGCGATCTGCTCCTACGGTTATGTCCTCCTCGGTCACCTGCAATTCGCACCGACCGAAGATCGCGTAGAGGTTCATGCACAGGACCACATGTGCCGTCTGGCCTATCCCTATCGCCCGCAACCGACATGGAGTGCCCTTGCCCAACGAATTCCGCCGAGCGGCCAAGGCCGCCGCGCGCGGCCCGCTCGCTACGCCCGATGAGATCGCCGAGTACCTCGGGGTGCCGGTGAAGACCCTCTATCAGTGGAAGTGCCGGGGCATCGGCCCGATCTCCCCTACGCGACCTGACCTCACCCAGGACCCGGACCTCCCGGACGAGTGGTGGGAACTCCTACGGCACGCTCTCGACCGACTGGCCAGTGCGGAGGGTGTCAAAGAAACCGTGCGGGACACGTGGATCGACCGAGCATTCCCCCAGTTCCTCGGCATCCCGGCCCCGGCCAAGATCGAGCGTGTCACCGGCCACGGTGACCTCCACTGGGGCAACATCACTGGGCCGCCTCTGACGCTCCTGGACTGGGAACGCTGGGGCCGCGTCCCCGTCGGCTACGACCCGGGGCTGCTCCACGCCAACAGCCTGCTCGTCCCCAACGTCGCGGAACGTGTCCGGAGCGAGTTCAGCTCCGTCCTCGCCACACCGGGCGGCCGAATCGGTGAACTGTGTGCCCTCGCCGAAATGCTTCAGGCCGTCGCCCGCGGCCACTACCCGCAACTCGCCCCGTACCTACTGGACCGCAGCGAAGACCTGACCGGGGTGCGTCCTCCCGTCTCGGCCCCAGCCGAGATCACCGCCTGACGTTCTTGTCGTTCGGGGTCGGACACGTCTCTGAGCAATCACCTGCTGTACGGAGCCAACCCATCATTTCCGGCGACGACCAAAGCGTCGACGAGCACCTGCCACTCGTCCAATTTACCGAGTTCTTCGGCCGCCCTACGGACTTCCTTGAGCCACCTGTTCGAGAGCCACGACTGCTTGACCGTGACACTTCCATCTTGAATGCAGAGATCGGAGACCCAATACACAGCACGGGTGGCCTGCACTTCCTCCGAGAGCTTTCGCACGATGCGGATGAGCGCGTCGACGGACTTAGCCTTCCCGCGACCGGTCGGCAGCCAATCGTCAATCGACTCAACGAGGTCCTCAGCGCGGACCCAGTCAATGGGTTGACCGACGACCTCGTTGTACAGACCCTGCGTCCATGTAACAGGGTCCGGCAGCAGGGCAGCGGCAGCCCAGTCGCCCCAATGATGGTCACGGTAGGGGCTTGAGTCATCATTTGAGTAGCCAGTAGCATGGCGCAGCAACGACGGCCAGACACCTCGGGCAGCTTCAGCCAAGCGTTCGTTCTCGGCACCTGCCGCAGCAAGACCGTGAAGGAAATTCGTCATCAGCCATGCACCTTCGCGAAGAACGTCGAGGTGTTCAAGCACCGGTTCGGCGTCACCGTTCTTCGCGAAGCCTTCGAGCAGGGCCCGTGCGGCAACGAGCGTGTGCATCCCGCGGTCGTCCGCGGTCCAGCCCTCCTTCTCCTGCGCAACCATGGCGCGTCGCTCGACGTCGAGAAACGCGGCGAGGAGCGTGGCTGCGTCGTCGGTGCAACAGTGGTCCGTCGACGCGGCTGCCCCAAGTCCGCGAATGGCTGCGTCCAGAACCGCGATGTCTACGGAGTCACCCGGTAGTTCCTGGAGGCGTTCGGCAACGTCGCCAGCAATCTGGACATTCGGCTGTAGCTGGCCGTCCTGGTCCCATGGACCGATTTCTGCGCCTCGGGCGGTTTCAAGCAACCAGTTCAACGCTGTCCGGTGGATGCAAGGGTCGAAGTGGCATGGGGACCTCCAGACGACATCGCATCCACGCGCCAGGTACAGCCGAGTCTCCAAGGACGCCTTGCCTGCCATCGCAAGACCAGCCTGGGCAACATCTTCGGTCGAGTCACCGGCCGCTTCCAGCGGTGCGGCCAGTGCGGGTTTAAGGAACGCCGGCAGGGCTTGAGCCACAGCTCGGTCGGCACTGAGATCGAAGTACTGATCCTCGTGGCCCTGGTCCTCGGCGTCCTGGAACGATGATGCGATGCCGATGACGAGCTCAGCTGCGAACTGCGCTTCGCAGCCCAGCGCCTCCAGATCGCCAGCGGCGGCTCGTTCGACCGCTGCTCGGACGACGTGGGCAACAGCGTCCACAGGCCGGTTCGGCATCAGGTCTTCATCGGCTTCGACCAAGGCACGTCCTGCCGCCAGGTCCGCAGCGATCTCCTCCGACGAGGGCGGACAGTACTCCGCGTCATGCTTGGCCGAGCCCCAGTACCGATTCTGCAGGCGCAGACTGGTCTGCACGACCTCCTGGTGAGCCTCGTGCGCTTCTTGCGCGGCTTGCAGCTCAAGCGGTGGCTCGACCTCGATGTAGACCTCATCCTCATGCCGCTTAACTCGATACTGCTCCGGGTCCAGGCTTGCGGCCCAGTTCTTCGTACGCTCCTGGCTAATGCTCAGTCGGTCGCCGTTCTCGACAAGCTTGTCGGCGACCTTCTTCAAAGCCTGGGCACGCTCCTGTCCGCCGTGCACCATCAGCCAAATGGCTACCTCACGCGGTGTCCACTGGCGGCGTTCAAGGTTTGCGAGCCCTTCGGTTGCCGCACGCAGCCCTATGTACTCACTCGTCCTGCGTCCAAACTCCAACTCCCATACGACAGGTTCGGCGAGGAAAAGGTCGAGCTCGGTGCCGACCTTCTCAATGTGGCGCACTAGCAGACCGAATAGCATCCCCGGAATAGCCAGGTTCTCGCAGCCGTTCAAGAGTGTCTCGACAACCAACCTCGGTGACGCACCCTGACTCAACCATGTGTCGGCAATACGCTCCATCGCCTGGAGTGCGCTCATAGCTGAGTATGGGCCAACTGACGTCCCCCGATACCAGTTCCACACATGACTGTCGCCGACGTACAGGCGGGCGGTGCCGTCAAGGTTCAGGATCGCACCGCGGTCTTCTCCTTCTCCGCTTTCTGTATCGACATCTACGCTTTCGTTCCGGGCGTGGACGTGCCCAGCAAATGCGTCGGGCGAACTAAGCCGCGACAGCGTCGCTACGCGCGCCCGCGCACCGCTGTTCAGGATGTCGTTCAGCACCCGCACCGATGTCGGCAACGGAGCTGTGTGGAACAGCTGCCAGAATCCACCGAAATAGTACTGGAAGAACGGTGGTCCGAAACCTGTCCACCGACCCTGATGCCCCCTGATGCCCTCATATCGGTGCCAACTCGGCTCGTCGTCGATGTAGTAGGCCGCCATCAACGTCGCCAGTAGCTCTGGGCTCTTCTGCGCCAAGGCTCGGGCGCTCAGCGGCGAATCCGCGGCCGGAGCCAGGAACGCCGGCGCGTCGTCCGCGATAGCCCGAAGGCACGTTTCGACGGCATCATCGATGTCCGGACCGAGCAGGGCCAACGTTTCGACGAACTCTTCCTTCGTCAGGTGGTAATCCAGCTCGCGTCGGCGTCGCCGACGCTGCGGCATCCACCCAGACGGTGTCTCCCCGCCGGTTTTGTGCAGAGGGAACGAGTTCCAATAGGCAAGGAGACGGGCTCGAAGCCTGATTCGTAGCTCGTTGCCAGCCGGAACGTCCGCTAGGGACAGGGCGTGCAGCCAGTCCGCGAGCAGTTCGAACGACTCCTTCGACACGTCCCACGGCTCTTTGTCATCGAGGAGGAGCTGCACAACGGGCTTCGTGACCAGAGGGTCGACCAGCCCATTGACCTTATGCCGCTGCTGAACAACTCGAACTACGTCGCCGAGCACCAAGCCGACCGACTGGTCCGTGCACGCTGACATCAGGCATTTGTACCCGAACGGTGTCTCCAGTACCGCCTCCACCGGAACGTCAGTCCACCGGGGTCCGCGTGCTGCCGCGAACACCTCGAATTGCGAGCTCAGTTCGATGAACTTTCGGACAGGCCGAGCGTCCGGTGCTTTCAGTAGTCCCTCGCACGCAAGAATGGCGGCCGACAGCGCCCACCGAGGCGCTCCCGCTGACTGCAGCAAATCGGTGGGGCTCTGACCACGGACGAGAAGGATGGCGGTCGCGTACCGCCGGACTTCGTCATGTGCAAATTCCGGCTGATTCCGATACCGGCTCGGTGGTGCGAGCAAATGGTCCCGACGCAGCGCGTCGACCGCTGCAGCATCAACGCCTGCGCCAGGTCGACGGTCCTCGGGCAGCTTCATGGTCTCTGCGGCTACTGCGAGCAACGTCTGTTCGCGTGCCTCCGCCGAGCCGACACAGGGCCGCCCATCGCCGCGAACAATCCGGCTCCACACCAGATCAAGGCATTCCCACTCACTCAGTGAACTTTCTGGCTCTGCCCCGGTCCGAGCCAGCAGGTCCAGTACAACGGGCCTTCTCAGCAGCGAGTTCGCAGGCAGGTCTCGCAGGACCGTACGCAAAAGCGGAAAGTGGTCTGAGACGACAGAGATGTCCTCATCGCCCAACGGCCGCATCTCGAAGGATGAAATGGACTTCGCGAACCCCAGCTCCACCTGTTCTCGCACAAAACCCAGTGCCACGTCAGATGTCACAACAACGAGCCCAACACCCGCCGCAGCCGCTGCCAGCACCAGGTCACTCAACAGGCCGGCAGATCGCTCCAGAGCAGCATCAGCCGCATCGATGACCAGGACCCGAGACGGTGCCGATGTCTCTGCGAGCACATCCTCCAGCGACATCCCGAGCGCAGCCCGCAGCTCCAAGCTCGACTGCGGCAAGCCGCGGAAGTTCACCACCACCCCCCGAAACCCAGCGGGGTCTGCGGCTTCCAACTCTTCGACGGCCGACAGCGTCAGCGCGCTCTTACCGATGCCCGACTCGCCGGATACCAGCAGAGCCGAAACACGAGTACCTGCCTCGCGCAGGACCCCAGCGAGTTGCTCGCGACGGTCGGCGAACGAGATCTCAACCGGCCCGCCAGATGCCTCATCACCGATCGTGGTCCGCACACGGGCAACAGCCAGCTTGCGTTGTTCAGCGAGCACCGACCACGCGTGCCGGCTTCGAATCGCGGCCGAGTCCAAGAACACGTGAATGTCACGGCGAAGCACCTTGAGGTCCACCACGGCGCCCGTCGCGTCGTAGCGGGTTGCCTCGACCTCAAGCTGGTTCCGGACCACCACTCCGTCGATGGCAGCTGAGGCCAGGCCGTCCAGCGACGTTGCGACCGCCGCGCGGTCACCTTCGTCCGGGCTCTGGACCGCGAAACTGAGGATGTGCAGCCGACCTAGCAGCTGCCACGCCAGCCGCAGGACCTCTTTCGGTACTGTGCCGTCTTCGACGACCTTCTCGACCAGCTTCAGAAAGTGCTTCTGCCGCTCACGCACCGGCTTCGACCAGCGGCCGTCGACGTCCATGGACGCTTGGAATGACTCCGGGTCGGCATGGGCCCGCGCGATTTCGCAGAGCGTTGCGAGGTTGTCCCACTGATTGGACCGGCCGGCGGTTGCGACGGCGACCTGGTGAGTGTCTGTGTCGAACCTTTCGACTTCGGAAAGCAGCGACCCGACGAGCTTCACCGTCTCGTCATGGCTCGGGACGAAATCCGGCGTTGCGCGGCATGCCACGGCAAGGGTGACCTCGCCTGACTCATCGCCGCACTCCACAAGAAGGTCATCTACCGGATGCGCCGGACCAGTTTGGAACGACACCCTCCGGACCGGCAGCTCAGATGCCTCCGTCCGTCGTACACCGGTCAACATGCCAGCGAGATAGACAGCCGCGACGCGATGCGCGAACGAAACACCACCGCCGCCCGTCGCGTAGGTGCTCGATCCTCGTGCACTTTCACCGGTTGCGGCTGTGGCGCCTCTGGCGGCCGCATCCTGGGGAGCAGCGGCGGGCTCAGATGCCGCCTCGCCCTCGGACCGAGCAGCAGCATCCGGGGCAACAGACTCGTTCATGTATTCCTCGGTGGCGTTGTGCTATCAGTGGCCGCACGGCTCACCGTAGCGGTGCGTCGTCGACCGTGCAGCGATATATCGCATCAATCCGTGTTCAGCCCGCACACAGTCCGCAGGACACCCGATGAGGACCGTCGTGCACCATCGCCAGCAATCACTAAAAGGCCAGGTCAGCGGCCTGCAGCGAACGACTCCACAGGTCACCGACCTGGCCTATTACTAGGAGACCAAGAAGGCTGCCGCCGCACAAAGAGCCTGGACGAGCTGACGAGGGCCGCCACCCAACTATGGGGTAGCGGCCCTCGTGGCTTTCTGACAGCGCGTCAGATCAATCGCCGAGCGGTGCACACCCGGTGCACAAGGGGGCGGAAAGCCAGCCGTGACAGTGAGAACTACTGAGAAGGGTTTTCGCAGGTCACAGCATGTGTGCAGGGCTTCCACCTAGGTCGCCCGACCGCAGCTTTTAGATGTCGAAGTACAGCTCGAACTCGTGCGGGTGGGGGCGGAGCTGCATGGGGGCGATCTCGTTGGTGCGCTTGTAGTCGATCCAGGTCTCGATCAGGTCGCCGGTGAAGACGCCGCCCGCCTGGAGGTACTCGTTGTCGGCCTCCAGGGCGTCGAGGACGGCCGGGAGGGAGGTCGGGACCTGCGGGACGCCGGCGTGCTCCTCGGGGGCCAGCTCGTAGAGGTCCTTGTCGATCGGCTCGGCCGGCTCGATCTTGTTCTTGATGCCGTCCAGGCCGGCCATCATCAGCGCGGAGAAGGCCAGGTAGGGGTTGGAGGACGGGTCCGGGGCGCGGAACTCGACGCGCTTGGCCTTGGGGTTGGCGCCGGTGATCGGGATGCGCATGGCCGCGGAGCGGTTCCGCTGCGAGTAGACCAGGTTCACCGGGGCCTCGAAGCCGGGCACCAGGCGGTGGTAGGAGTTCACCGTCGGGTTGGTGAAGGCCAGCAGCGACGGGGCGTGCTTGAGGATGCCGCCGATGTAGTAGCGGGCGGTGTCGGAGAGGCCCGCGTAGCCCTGCTCGTCGTAGAACAGGGGCTCGCCGCCCTGCCACAGCGACTGGTGGACGTGCATGCCCGAGCCGTTGTCGCCGAAGATCGGCTTCGGCATGAAGGTGGCGGTCTTGCCGTTGCGCCAGGCGACGTTCTTCACGATGTACTTGAAGAGCATCAGGTCGTCGGCGGCGGCCAGCAGCGTGTTGAACTTGTAGTTGATCTCGGCCTGGCCGGCGGTGCCGACCTCGTGGTGCTGGCGCTCGACCTGGAGGCCGGCGCTGTCCAGCTCCAGGGAGATCTCGGCGCGCAAGTCGGCGAAGTGGTCGACCGGCGGGGCGGGGAAGTAGCCGCCCTTGTAGCGGACCTTGTAGCCGCGGTTGCCGCCGTCCTCGATGGCGCCGGTGTTCCAGGCGCCCGCCTCGGAGTCGATGTGGTAGTAGCCGGCGTTGGCCTTGGTCTCGAAGCGCACGTCGTCGAAGACGTAGAACTCGGCCTCGGGCCCGAAGAAGGCGGTGTCGGCGATGCCGGAGGAGGCGAGGTACGCCTCGGCCTTCTTCGCCACGTTCCGCGGGTCGCGGCTGTACTGCTCGCCGGTGATCGGGTCGTGGATGAAGAAGTTGACGTTGAGCGTCTTGTCGCGGCGGAACGGGTCCACGCGGGCGGTCGAGAGGTCCGGGACCAGGGCCATGTCGGACTCGTGGATGGCCTGGAAGCCGCGGATCGAGGAGCCGTCGAACATCAGGTGCTCGGCCGGGTCGAACGACTTGGCCGGTACCGTGAAGTGCTGCATGATGCCAGGCAGGTCGCAGAACCGTACGTCGACGAACTTCACGTCCTCGTCCGCGATGAACTTCTGGGCTTCGTCGGCGTTCTGGAACATTCGACTCCTCCTAGTCCCGTCGTGTGGGGACGGGCTTTGCTGCCGTGAGAGCGCGGGCCGGTGCGGGGGCACGCTGATCCCCGACCATAGGGAGACGCCATTTCTCGGGCATGACCCATTTGTTTCGCCGATGTTAACCACCCCGCGGTCCGGAAACCTCGCCAACCGGGCGGTCGTGGACGATTTCGCCCGCGATACCGTGGAGCCGTGGACAACAGGGAAGCAATCGGATCGTGGCTCTCCGGACCGCGCAGCGTGGCCGAGGGCATGGGCGCGGACTTCGGCTACCGCGGTGAACGGCTCGGCCTGCCGCAGGACGGCCCCCGGTCGGTCGCGTCGTTCGGGCGGCGGCTGGGCGCCATCTTCATCGACTGGGCGCTGGCCGTGCTCATTTCCTACGGGCTCCTCTCGGGCGGCGCGCTGCAGGTCGCGAACCGGTGGGCGCTGCCCGTCTTCCTGGTGATGGTCCTGCTCACGGTGGGCACGGTCGGCTTCACCCCGGGCAAGCGCATCCTCGGCCTGCGCGTGGTCGCGGTGGACGGGCTGGGCCGCCTGGCGAC
Source organism: Streptomyces sp. RKND-216 (assembly GCF_004795255.1). Classification (NCBI taxonomy): domain Bacteria; kingdom Bacillati; phylum Actinomycetota; class Actinomycetes; order Kitasatosporales; family Streptomycetaceae; genus Streptomyces; species Streptomyces sp. RKND-216. The sequence goes on from NZ_SSBQ01000002.1 coordinate 4,756,598, forward strand.
GTGGCGGGTGCTGGTCCGCACGGTCCTGCTCGGCCTCGCGATCCCCGCGCTGATCTGGGACCGCGACGGGCGCGGCCTGCACGACCAGCTCTCCGGCGCGGTGCAGGTCCGCATCTGACCGGTCCGCCTGCCGACGGGGCATGCGAGAGGGGCCGGTGCACCGCACCGGCCCCTCAGCCGTTCGTCGGGGTGCCGGTCGTCAGCGCCGACCGCCGTTCGGGCCCTTCGGCAGCCGCATGCCCTTCGGCATGGGGCCCTTGGGCATGGGCATGTTGCTCATCAGGTCGCCGAGCGCACGCAGCCGGTCGTTGGTCGCGGTGATCTGCGAGCCCTGCATCACGCGGGGCAGCTTCAGCATGGTGGTGCGCAGCTTCTTCAGCGGCACCTGGCCCTCGTCGTCGCCGACCACCAGGTCGTGCACGGGAACCTCCGCGACGACCCGGCTCATCTTCCGCTTCTCTGCTGCGAGCAGTCCCCGCAGCCGGTTGGGGTTGCCCTCGGCGACGAGCACGATGCCGGGCTTGCCGACGGCCCGGTGCACTACGTCCTGGTTCCGGTTCATCGCCACGGCAGGGGTGACGTTCCAGCCGCGGCCGATGTTGTCGAGGACCGCGGCGGCAGCCCCCGGCTGACCCTCCATCTGCCCGAACGCCGCCCGCTCCGCGCGCCGCCCGAAGACGATCGCCGTGGCGAGGAAGGCGAGCAGCACGCCGAGAATGCCCAGGTAGACCGGGTGGCCGATGAGGAAGCCGATCCCGATCAGGACACCGAGCGTGCCGAGACCGACGCCGGCCAGAATCCAGCCGATCTTCCGGTCCACGCGCCGGGTCATCTTGTACGTCAGGCCGATCTGCTTGAACCGGCCCGGGTTCTCGGAAGTGTCCTGCCTCGCCATAGGGCGCAGTTTACGTGGCGCGCCGGAGCGCTTCCGCCCCGGCCGGGTGTACGCCCCGCCGGGCCCCCGCGCCGTGGCGCGCGCGGCAGGGTCTAACCGTGCTGGAGAGCGCCTGCCCCAGCCTGCAGAACGGCCTGCGGGGCGGCCTGCGAAACAGCCTGCGGAGCGGCGGCGACCGCAGGGCGCGGAGCGGCCACGGGGCGGAGCGCCGTGCCCGGGGTGGGCATCGCGGTCAGCAGCCGCTCGGCCTCCGCCCTGGCGCGCGCCCGGGAGCGGTCTTCCAGGACCGCCTGCCAGGCGTTACGGCGCGCGGTGCGGCCACCGCCGTCCAGCAGCAGACCCTCCAACGTACGCAGGGCGGTGCGCATGCTTCCTCCGGAGATTGAAGATGAGAGCCGGGCCCGCGCCGCACGGCGAAGCGCCGGACGCGGGGTGTGAGTACATCGTCACTCACGGGTGTTATCAGCGCATGTCGATCAGGTCAAAGGGACCCGGCGGCGCTGGGGCGAAGTGCGGCCGAACTCACACTGCCGCCCGCGGTGCCGGACCCCGCGTACCGGGGCGGCTGTCCCCGTGAGGACGCCCGCCCTTCCGAAGCGGCGGGGCGGCGCACCCCGCCCCGCCCCGCCCCGCCGTCGGGCGGTCAGGCGGCCTTCGCCGCGCGGGCGTCCATGGCCTGCCGATACAGGCGCCCCGCGCGGTAGGAGGAGCGGACCAGCGGACCGGACATGACGCCGGCGAAGCCGATCTCGTCCGCCTCCTGCTGGAGCTCCACGAACTCCTCCGGCTTGACCCAGCGCTCCACTGGGTGGTGCCGGGGCGACGGGCGGAGGTACTGCGTGATGGTGATCAGCTCGCAGCCGGCCTCGTGCAGGTCGCGAAGGGCCTGGGAGACCTCCTCGCGCGTCTCGCCCATGCCGAGGATCAGGTTCGACTTGGTGACCAGGCCGTCCTCGCGGGCCCGGGTGATGACCTCGAGCGACCGCTCGTAGCGGAAGGCGGGGCGGATGCGCTTGAAGATGCGCGGCACCGTCTCGACGTTGTGGGCGAGGACCTCGGGGCGCGAGGAGAAGACCTCGGCGAGCTGCTCGGGCACCGCGTTGAAGTCCGGGATCAGCAGCTCGACGCCGGTGTCCGGCATCGCCGCGTGGATCTGGCGGACCGTCTCCGCGTACAGCCAGGCGCCGCCGTCCTCGAGGTCGTCGCGGGCCACACCGGTGATGGTGGCGTAGCGCAGCTCCATCTGCTGGACGGACTCCGCCACGCGCCGGGGCTCGTCGCGGTCCAGCTCGGCGGGCTTCCCGGTGTCGATCTGGCAGAAGTCGCAGCGCCGGGTGCACTGCTCGCCGCCGATGAGGAAGGTGGCCTCGCGGTCCTCCCAGCACTCGAAGATGTTGGGGCAGCCCGCTTCCTGGCAGACGGTGTGCAGACCCTCGTCCTTCACGAGCTTCTGCAGGGCGTTGTACTCGGGGCCCATCTTCGCCCGGGTCTTGATCCACTCGGGCTTGCGCTCGATGGGGGTCTGGCTGTTGCGGACCTCCAAGCGGAGCATCTTGCGACCGTCGGGTGCGACAGCGGACACGTCCGGCTCCCTACGTACTTTCGATTCCTCGGTGCGTACCAGAGTACGCCTGCCGTTGTGCGGGTCAGACGGCGCGGGGGAGGGGAAGTGCCTCCTCCAGCACCGCACGGAGGTGCTTCTCCACTACGGGAAGCACCTCGGCGACCGGAACATTCCTGCCCAGCTCGTCCGAGAGCGAGGTGACGCCCGCGTCACGGATGCCGCAGGGCACGATCCGGTCGAACTCGGTGTTGTCGGGATCACAGTTCAGCGCGAAGCCGTGCATGGTCACGCCCTTGGCGACCCGGATGCCGATGGCGGCCAGTTTCCGGTCCTCCCGGCGCTGCCCCGCGTTGGACGGCGCGTACTCCGGGCCGCTCAGCCTCGGGTCGAACTCCTCGTCCGTCAGCCTCGGGTCGAAGTCCAGCGCCAGGCCGCCGAGAGCCTGCTGCCCGTCGGGACCCTCATCCCGTCCCGCGTCTCGGCTGCGCCGCTCGACCGGGTCGCCGAGGACCCACACGCCGCTGCGCCCCTCGATCCGCGTGGTCGCCACGCCGAACTCGGCGGCGGCCCGGATCAGCGCCTCCTCCAGCCGCCGCACGTGCGCCACGACGTCGACCGGGCGCGGCAGTTTCAGGATCGGGTATCCGACGAGCTGGCCGGGGCCGTGCCAGGTGATCTTCCCACCGCGGTCCACGTCCACCACCGGGGTGCCGTCCAACGGGCGTTCGCTGTCCTCGGTGCGGCGGCCGGCGGTGTAGACGGCCTGGTGCTCCAGCAGCAGACAGGTGTCCGGGGCCTCGTCCGCGAACCGTGCCGCATGCACCCGGCGCTGCTCCTGCCACGCCGCGGTGTACTCCACGGCGTCGGCGCCGAAGCCCAGGTGGACGAAGCGCAGCTCGCTCACGGCCGTCTCCTCTGCGTGGGTCTCGGGCGCGGGCACGCGCCCCGGTGCGCTCGATGCACACCCCAGCCACTCTACGGCGGGTCCCGAGCAGATCCGGAGGCGACCGCCTACTCACACGTACGGATGAATACGCGGCGGTCAGGGCCGGTGCGGTCGCTGTGGCCGTTACATTCGCGCCGTTCCAGCAGGGCGCCCCGGCGTCTGCGCGCAAGCCGTGAGTCAGGAGACCGTACAGCCGATGACGACGGAACGACCTGGGGGTTCCCCCCAGCAGCGCACGCCCAACCGACGCCTCGCCGCGCTCATCGCGGAAGCCGGGTTCTCCCACGCGGGCCTCGCCCGGCGGGTGGACCAGCTCGGCCTCGAACACGGTCTCGACCTGCGCTACGACAAGACGTCCGTGACCCGCTGGCTGCGCGGGCAGCAGCCGCGCGGCACCACCCCCGCCCTGATCGCGGAGGTCTTCACCCGCCGACTGGGCCGGCGCCTGTCCGCGCAGGACCTCGGCCTGGACGCGTGTGCTCCGGTGTACGCGGGTCTGGAGTTCGCCGCGACGCCCGCCGAGGCGGTGGACATCGTCAGCGGGCTCTGGCGCAAGGACACCGGTGCACAGGCCGACCTGCGGAAGATCGCGTTCACGCCGGCCGGTCTGGTGGTGCCCAGCCGGGACTGGCTGATCGGGCGGTCCGACGAGCGTGTCGCACGTGGTGGCGGAGGCGGTAGCGGTGCCGACGGGCCGGCGGTGCCGCCGGCGGCTTCCGCGCGGGTGCCGCAGCAGGCGCGCGGGGCGAGCCCGGTTCTCCGGCCGGGCGCGGTCGCGGCGTCACCGGGAAGCGGGCTGGCGGCGGGAGGGGTGCGGGTACCGCGCCCCGCCGGGGCGGCGGACCCGAGCGGTCTCCCCGGCGGCCCGGGTACCGCATCCGGTACCGCCGCCGGGCGGGCCGCCGTCACCGAGCCGGCGCAACTCACCGAACGAGGTCCGGGCCGTCGCGTGACCGGAGGCGACGTCGCCGCGCTGCGCTCGGTCTGCGACCTCTTCCGCGCGCTCGACCACGCCTACGGCGGCGGCCACGCCCGCCAGGGCCTGGTGCGATACCTCGAACACGAGGCGGATCCGCTGCTGCGCGGCGTCTACGGCGAGCAGACCGGGCGCCGCCTCTTCGGCGCGGTCGCCGACCTCACCCGGCTCGCCGGATGGACCTCGTACGACGTCGCGGCTCACGGCCTCGCCCAGCGCTACTTCGTGCAGGCGTTGCGACTCTCCCAGGCAGCGGGCGACCGGGCGTACGGCGCTTACGTGCTGGTGACGATGAGCCGCCAGGCCGTCTACCTCGGTCACGGCCGGGAGGCGGTGCAGCTCGCGCGGGTGGCGCAGCAGGGGGTGGGTGCGGCGGCGCCGTCCGCGGTCCAGGCGCTGCTGCACGCCGCCGAGGCGCGCGGCCACGGCGTGCTCGGTGAGGTGCGGGCCTGCACTGCTTCGCTGGCGCGGGCCGAACGGTCGCTGGAGGCCGTGCGGCAGGGGGAGGAGGTGCCACCCTGGGCGCGCTTCTTCAACGAGGCGCAGCTCGCGGACGAGTTCGCGCACTGCCACCGGGACCTCCAGCAGTACCGCGCTGCGGCACAGCATGCGGAGCGGGCGCTGCGGCTGCGCGGCGCAGGCTATGCGCGCAGCCGGTTGTTCTGCCGGGTGGTGCTGGCGACCGCGCGGCTCGGGCTGGGCGAGGTCGAGCAGGCGTGTGCGCTCGCGGCGGAGGCGGCGCTGCAGGCCGCGGAGATGCGGTCGGCGCGGGCGTTCGAATACGTGCGTGACTTCGAACGCCGTCTCGAGCCGTACCGCGACGCGGGGCCGGTGCGTGTCTACCGCGAGCGCGTAGCCGCCCTGGGCTGAACGGCCGGTTGCGGGGCTCCGGGTCGTGCCTGCGCCGTGCCGGGGCCGCAGCTGTCCGGGACGGCGCCGACACCGGGGGCGGGGCTCTCCGAGCCCCGCCCCCGGGCGGGGGCTACCGGCGCGTCGGCGCAGGGAGCAGGTCCCGGACGGCGCGGCAGGTCGTGCGGGACGGACGGTGGACGCCTATCCGCTGGGCCAGGCCGCAGATGCGGCGGTCCGTCGCCCGGTCCGGCGTGTAGACGCCGGAGTCGAGCAACGCGATCGCCAGCCGCATCGCCTTCAGCCGGCGGTTGTGTGCGACGTACCACTCTCGGGGCTGCCCGGCGGGCAGCGGCACCTTGCGGACGACGGTCATCAGCGACCTCCCAGGACGTGGGTGAGCCCTCGCGATTCTGTCTCCAGAATACCGCCGCCCACTGACAAAAGGCCCTGGCCAGAGCGCATGTGACGGCCCGTCGGGAGGGATCTTCCGAAAGGTGTGCTCAGGCCGCCGCAGGCACGCCCGGGCCGCCCTGCGGGGCGGATCGCAGACCGAGATCGCGCAACACCTCGGCTGCCGCCCGCCGGGCCGAGGCGAGGGCCCCCTGCGGACCCGACACCTCACGGTGGTCGCCGCACACGTACAGGCCGCACAGCACGCGCACGGCCCGCCGGAGGTCGTGCGGGGCGGGCATCGCGGGCACGGCGCGCGGGTCGTGATGGACGGCCATCGCCTCCCATCCGTCCGACGGCACTCCGTGCAGCACGCCCGCGTGCGCCCGTACTGCCTTCTCCAACGTGGCCGCCGGTTCCCCGGCCGCCTCGCCGAGCACCACGGACGTCACCAGCGGCCGTCCGTCGCCCGGCGTCCGGGACGGGTCGACCGCCGACGCCACCCAGCTGTGCGAGACCGGGCCGCGGCGCTCGGCGTCGACCAGCAGCGCGTCCCGGTGCGGCAGCGGGCCGTCCGCGAGGTGGTGCAGCACCGTCACCGGGTGGTGCGGTGGGACGCGCAGGCCGGGCAGAAGCTGCGCCGCCCGGTGTGCACCGGCCGCGATGACCACGGCGCGGCAGCCGATGCTGCCGTGCCCGGCCGTGTCCACCGCGCTCGCACAGACCGAGGTGGCGCGCACCCCGGTCCGTACGGAGCCCCGGGGCAGCGCGGCGGCCAGGACGCCCGGCAGCGCGCCGGCACCGCCGGCCGGTACGCACAGCCCGGCCCGGGCGAAGCCGCGCAACGCCAGGTCGGCGACCCGGCTGGACGTGGTCAGCGCCGGATCGGACAGCAGCGCGGAGAGGAGCGGGCGTATCAGGGCGTCGGCCGTGCGGCCGGACAGGCCGCGCCCGGCGAGAGCCTTCGTCGCGGACACCTCGGGCCGGGCGTGCAGGCGTTCTTCGGGCAGCGCGGCCAGCCTGCCCAGGGCGGCCCGGAGCCGCGAGACCTCCACGGCGTCGCTCACCGCCGTACGGGTCAGCGCGCGGGCCGAGCGCAGCGCGCCGCGGCCCACCCGGCCGCCGTGCGGGTGGCCGCCCCGCCCCGGCCGTCCGGCGTGCGGGCGGACGTCTGCGACACGCAGCGCCCGGTTCCCGGTCCGCAACACGGCGCCGGGCGCGAAGGGACGCAGCGCGAGCGCCGATCCCAGGCCCAGACCGGGCAGTTCGGCCTCGGGCCAGCCGGGGCAGAGCAACCCCGGTGCGCGGTCCAGCAGATGGCCGTCCACCTCGTCGGTGCGCATCCGGCCGCCGATGCGGCCCTCGGCCTCCAGAACCACGACCCGCAGCCCCGCACCGGCCAGGTGCAGTGCCGCTGCCAGGCCGGCCGGCCCGGCGCCCACGACGACGACGTCGGTCTCCTCCGCGTGCGTGCGGCGTGCGAGTGCGCTGTTGATCGGCACGTGCCCTCCCCAAGGTCGTCGAGCGACAGCAAGGGCTTTTTCCCGTCGGAGCGTTGGACGTTCCGTCTGGCTCATGCCCGCAGGCAGAGCCGGGAATACCCGAGGGAGTCGACTCTATGCACACGCGGACTCGCCGTCAGTGGTGCACGGGGTGGCACGGGCGCACGACGGCGCACGCCCGTGGACACGACCGGCGCGCGGAAGCGGTCGGGCCGGCAGCGCGCCCACCGGAACCGAAAGGTGGTCAGGCGGTGCGGTCCAGCGCGGCCCGCACCGCGTCCTCCACCGTCGGGAAGGCGAAGCGGAACCCGGACTCCAGCAGCCGCCGGGGCCGCACACGCTGCGAGCCGACCACGTCGTCGGCGAACTCGCCGAGGACCAGCCGCAGTACGGCCACGGGCACCGGGAGCAGCGCGGGCCGCCGCAGCACCCGCGCCATCGCCGCCGTCACCTCGCGGTTGGTGACGGGTTCCGGTGCGGTGAGGTTCACCGGTCCGTGCAGCTCCGGGGTGTCGAGCAGGTGGCGCAGCGCGGCGACGTGGTCGTGCAGCGCGATGTGGCTCCAGTACTGCCGTCCGTCGCCGAGGCGGCCGCCGATGCCCGCCCGGAAGATCGGGAACAGCCGCCCCCAGGCACCGCCCTGACGGGCCACCACCAGTCCGGTCCGCGCGAACACGGTGCGGACGCCCGCCCGTTCGGCGGGTGCCGCGGCGGCCTCCCAGTCGCGGCACAGGTCGGCCATGAAGCCGGAGCCGGGTGCCGCGGACTCGTCCACCGCGCGTGTCCCGGTGTCGCCGTACCAGCCGATGGCCGTGCCGACGAGGAAGGTCGCGGGCGGCTCCGCCATGCCCGCTACCGCTTCGGCCAGCGTGGCGGTGCCCAGCACCCGGCTGTCCCGTAGCTCCTTCTTGTACGCCGCGGTCCACCGGCGTTCGCCGACGCCGGCTCCCGCGAGGTGGACCACCGCCTCGCAGCCCGCCAGGCCGGCGGTGTCCACGGTGCCGCCCTTCGGGTCCCACGCCACCTCGTCCGCCGCGCGCGGAGGGTGCCGCACCACGCGCACCACCTCGTGGCCGTCCCGGTGGAGGGAGGAGACGAGGGCGGAGCCGATGAGGCCGTTCGAACCGGTCACTGCGAGGCGCATGGGCGTAATCCTGTGGACGTGGGCGGCGGATGAGGACAAGAGTGACGCGTATGCCCTCCCAGTTCACCATCCGGGCCGCCTCGGACGCCGACGAGGGCCCGCTCGGCGTTCTCGACCGCCGGACCTGGTCCCCGCTGCACGCGGTCACGCCGCGACCCGAGCCGCCGTATCCCTCCTTCTTCGCCACCACCGGCCCCGAGGACCACCTCGTCGCCGACCTGCCGGGTCGCGGCCTCGTCGGCTACGTTCGGCTGGGACGCCCCACCGAGCTGGAGTCCAACGCGCACGTCCGCCAGATCCACGGCCTCGTGGTGGACGAGCGGGCGCGCGGCATCGGCGTCGCGCGCGCCCTGCTGGAGGGGGTGTGCGCGCTGGCCCGGGAGCGGGGCGCGCGGCGCCTCACCCTCCGCGTGCTGGGGCCGAACGTGCCGGCCCGGGCGCTGTACGAGTCGGCCGGCTTCCGGGTCGAGGGCGTGCTGCCGGAGGAGTTCCTGCTGGACGGCGCGTACGTGGACGACGTGCTGATGGGCCGGTCGCTGGCCGGCTGACCGGTACCGTGCCGGGGACGGCACCAGGCGCCGCCGGCACGGGGCGGCTCAGGTGCGGAAGCGTTCCCACAGACGGGGGAGGCGCTCGGCCAGCGCCGCGTCGTCCTCCAGGTCGAGCGGTGCGCCCTCCGGGTCGGGGGACCGGTCCGGGAGCCCGAGGTCCGGCAGCTCGCCGCCGGTGAGCTGCTCGTACGCCTCGTCCGCCGCGAAGCCCAGGTCCTCGGCCTCGCCGTCCAGCTCCTCGTCGAAGTCCTCCAGCAGCTCGGCCAGCGCGTCCGCGTCGTGGGCGGCGACCTCGAAGAGGTGCCGGCCCTGCCCGATGAGCCAGCAGCGGAAGGCGTCGAAGGCGTCGTCGCTGACCCCGTCCAGCAGAATCCAGGCCGCCGCCCACAGGTCCCACTGGTAGGCACGGCGGTAGCGGACCTCGAAGTGCCGGGCGAAGTACGTCACCGCGTCCGGGTCGAGCTGCGTGAGCCGGTCGACCAGGACGTCGGCCTGCTCGTCGGGGTCTCCCTCGGCGGCCTCGCGGGCGGCGTCGACGTGCTCCCAGAACTCCGTCTCGTCCATCACGGCACCAGCATCCAGCCTGGTGGGCCCCGACGCACGCGGAATGCCCGGGACACGCCGACGCCTTCCGCCGCGTCGGGGCGGGCCTCGGCCCGACCCGGCCCGCTGAACCCGTCTGCCACGGCCGGATGGCGCTGCGCCGAGGACGGGAGCACCATGGGCCGCAAGGACTGTCCGGGGCGCGCGAAGAGAACCTCTGAACTGGCTCTTTCCCGCGGGCGACCGGACGGGCACGGCCTGAGCGACGAAGGACGGCGTCATGGCTGAGCATTCCCGCCCGCAGCACCAGCCCCGCGAGCGCTGGGGTTCCCGCACCGGGTTCCTCTTCGCGGCGATCGGCTCGGCCGTCGGGCTCGGCAACATCTGGCGGTTTCCCGCAGTCGCGTACGAGAACGGCGGCGGCGCGTTTCTCCTGCCCTACCTCGCGGCTCTGCTCACCGCCGGTCTGCCGCTGCTGATCCTGGAATACAGCGTCGGCCGGAAGTACCGGAAGTCGCCGCCCGCCGCGTTCCGGGCCCTGGGCAAGCCGGGGCAGTTCATCGGCTGGTGGCAGGTGGCGATCTGCTTCGTCATCGCGACCTACTACGCCGTCATCCTGGCCTGGGCCATCCGCTACGTCGGGTTCTCCTTCGGGCAGGACTGGGGCGACGACCCCGAGGCGTTCCTCTTCGGCGACTTCCTGCGGACCGCGGAGACCCCCGGGGACGTGAGCGACGCCTTCGTGGGCGGCGTCTTCTGGCCGCTGCTGGCGGTGTGGCTGGTCGTGCTGTTCGTCCTGTACCTGGGCGTGCGCAAGGGCATCGAGAAGGCCAACATCATCTTCATCCCGATGCTGGCGCTGTTCTTCGTGGTCCTGGTCGTTCGTGCGCTCACCCTGGACGGCGCGGCGACCGGCCTGGACGCGTTCTTCACCCCGGACTGGTCGGCGCTGGGCGACGGCAGCGTCTGGGTCGCGGCCTACGGGCAGATCTTCTTCTCGCTGTCCATCGGCTTCGGCATCATGGTCACCTACTCCTCCTACCTGGGGCGCCGTTCGGACCTCAGCGGATCGGCGCTCGTCGCCGGCTTCTCCAACAGCGCCTTCGAGATCCTGGCCGGCATCGGCGTCTTCGCCACCCTGGGATTCCTGGCCGCCGAGTCGGGAGTCGGGGTGGGTGAGGTGGCCACGGACGGCCTCGGGCTGGCCTTCGTGGCCTTCCCGGCGGTCATCTCCACCATGCCCGCCGGGTGGTTCTTCGGCGTGCTGTTCTTCGGGTCCCTGGTCTTCGCCGGCTTCAGCTCGCTGATCAGCATCGTGCAGGTCGTGGTGGCGTCCGTGCAGGACCGGCTGCGGGTCGGTCGCGCGGTCGCCGTGGTCACGGTGACCGGCGCGATCGGCATCATCTCGCTGTTGCTGTTCTCCAACGACAACGGCCTGTACCTGCTGGACGCCGCCGACCACTTCATCAACCAGTACGGCATCGTGCTGGCCGGTCTGGCCTTCGTCGTCTTCGTGGCCTGGTGGCTGCGTCGGCTGCCGCAGCTGCAGCAGAGCGTCAACGCCACCTCCGCGGTACGGCTGGGCTGGTGGTGGGTGGCCTGTCTGGGCGTGGTCACGCCGCTGGTGCTGGGATGGATGATGATCGACAGCCTGCTCGCCGAGTTCGAGACCAACTACGGCGACTACACCACCGACTTCCTGCTGAGGTACGGCTGGAGCGTCGCTCTCGGCGCCCTGGTCGTCGGCATCCTGATCTCGCTCGTGCCGTGGCGCTCCGACGAGGAACTGCCTCCCACCGGGCCCGGGGGACCGGGCGGGACGGCCGACCTGCCCGAAGGGAGGAGGCACTGATGTCCACAAGTGCCATCATCATGATGATCGTCTTCATCGTGGTCATCTGGGGCGGGATGGCCGCCGCGATCCTCAAGCTCCGCGGCTTCCCGGACCCGCCCGACGACGACGAGCCCACGACCGACCAGGCCGTCTGACGCCGGCACAGACACGGCGCCCACCCGGCACGAGCCGGAACGCCGCACGGCGCGTGCGCCCGCCCCTGGAAGGGCGGCCGCACGCGCCGTGACGGAGCGGGGCGGATCAGGCCAGGCCGTACTTCTCCGCCGCCTGCCGCACGGTCTCCTGCTTGACCTCGCCGCGTCGGGCCAGCCGGGACAGCGCCGCGACGACCACCGACTCGGCGTCCACGCCGAAGTGGCGGCGGGTGGCCTCGCGGGTGTCGGACAGGCCGAAGCCGTCCGTGCCCAGCGAGCACCAGTCCTGCTCCACCCACTGGCTGATCTGGTCCGGGACGGCCCGCATCCAGTCGCTGACCGCCAGCACCGGGCCCGGCGCTCCCTCCAGCACGCGCGTCACGTACGGCACGCGGTCCTCGCCGCGCAGCGCCGCCGCGTCGCACTCCAGGGCGTCCCGCCGCAGCTCGCTCCAGGACGGCGCGGACCACACGTCCGCGGTCACGCCCCACTCCTCGGCCAGCATCTGCTGCGCCTGCAGGATCCAGTGGATCGCGGTGCCGGAGGCGAGCAGCTGGACGTGCGGCGCGTCGTCGGCGGGCGCGGTGCCCTGGTTGAAGCGGTACAGGCCCTTGACGATGCCCTCCTCGACGCCCTCCGGCATCGCGGGCTGCACCTTCGGCTCGTTGTAGACGGTGAGGTAGTAGAAGACGTCCTCGGCGTCCGGGCCGTACATGCGGCGCAGACCGTCCCGGACGATGACGCCGACCTCGTAGGCGAACGCCGGATCGTAGGTGAGCGCCGCAGGGTTGGTCGAGGCGATCAGCGGCGACTGTCCGTCGGCGTGCTGGAGGCCCTCGCCGGTCATCGTCGTACGGCCGGCGGTGGCGCCGATGAGGAAGCCGCGGCCGAGCTGGTCGGCGAGCGCCCACATCTGGTCGGCGGTCCGCTGCCAGCCGAACATGGAGTAGAAGATGTAGAACGGGATCATCGGCTCGCCGTGCGTGGCGTAGGCGGTGGCCGCGGCGGTGAAGTCCGCCATCGAACCGGCCTCGGTGATGCCCTCGTTCAGGATCTGACCGTCCTTCGCCTCCTTGTAGTACAGGAGCTGGTCACGGTCCACCGCGTCGTAGGTCTGGCCCAGCGGCGAGTAGATGCCGGCGGACGGGAAGAGCGACTCCATGCCGAAGGTGCGGGCCTCGTCCGGCACGATCGGCACCCAGCGCCTGCCGGTCTCCTTCTCCCGCATCAGGTCCTTCACCAGCCGCACGAACGCCATGGTGGTGGCGATCTCCTGGGAGCCCGAACCCTTGAAGAGGGTGTCGAAGGGCTTGGCAGCGGGCTCCGGCAGCGCCACCGGGTGCACCTTGCGGGCCGGGGCGGGGCCGCCCAGTTCGGCACGGCGCTCCTGGAGGTACCTCACCTCGGGCGAGTCGGCGCCCGGGTGCACGTAGGGAACCAGGCCCTCGTCGAGCCGGCTGTCCGGGATGGGCAGTTCCAGCAGGTCCCGCATGGCGCGGAACTCCTTGCCGGTCAGCTTCTTCATCTGGTGGTTGGCGTTGCGCGACTCGAAGCCCGGGCCCAGCGTCCAGCCCTTGACGGTCTGCGAGAGTACGACGGTCGGCGCGCCCTTGTGGGCCAGCGCCGCGCGGTAGGCCGCGTACACCTTGCGCGGCTCGTGGCCGGCGCGGGAGGTGCGGAAGCACTCGATGATCTTGTCGTCGGTGAGCAGCCTGCCCAGTTCCGCGAGGGCCGGCTCGGCGCCGAAGAAGTGCTCGCGGATGTAGGCGGCGTCGCGGGTGGCGTACGTCTGGAACTGCGCGTCCGGCACCTCCCGGAGCCGGCGCACCAGCGCGCCGGTGGTGTCGAGCTGGAACAGCTCGTCCCAGGCGGAGCCCCACAGCGACTTCACGACGTTCCAGCCGGCGGCGCGGAACTGCGCCTCCAGCTCCTGCACGATCTTGAAGTTCGCGCGGACCGGGCCGTCGAGCCGCTGCAGGTTGCAGTTGATGACGAAGGTGAGATTGTCGAGCTGCTCGCGGCCCGCGAGGGCGAGTGCGGCGGTCGACTCCGGCTCGTCCATCTCGCCGTCGCCGAGGAAGGCCCACACGTGCGAACCGGCGGTGTCCTTGATGCCGCGGCCGGCCAGGTAGCGGTTGAAGCGGGCCTGGTAGATCGCGGCGAGCGGGCCGAGGCCCATCGACACGGTGGGGAACTCCCACAGTTCGGGGCTGCGCCGCGGGTGCGGGTACGAGGGGAGGCCGTTGCCGCCGACCTCCTGGCGGAAGTTGTCGAGCTGCTGCTCGGAGAGGCGGCCGTCGAGGAAGGCGCGGGCGTAGATGCCGGGGGAGGCGTGGCCCTGGATGAAGAGCTGGTCGCCGGAGCCGCCGGTCTCCCGGTCCTCCTTGCCGCGGAAGAAGTGCTGGAACCCGGTCTCGTAGAGCCAGGCGGCGGAGGCGAAGGTGGCGATGTGGCCGCCCAGGCCGTAACGGCTGCCGCGGGTGACCATGGCGGCGGCGTTCCAGCGGTTCCACGCGGTGATCCGGGCCTCCAGCGCGCGGTCGCCGGGGATCTCCGGTTCGGCGGCGGTGGGGATGCTGTTGACGTAGTCCGTCTCGAGCAGCTTCGGCAGGGCCAAGCCGCTGTGCCCGGCGTGTTCGAGGGTGCGGCGCATCAGGTACGACGCCCGGTGCGCGCCCGCGTGCTCGGAGACGGCGTCCAGCGATTCCCGCCACTCGGCGGTCTCCTGCGGGTCGCGGTCAGGGAGCTGGTCGAGCTCGCTCGGCTGATGGGATACGGCGTCGGGCATGGTGGCCACCTCACCTCTCGCGGACGGACAGATGCGTCGTGCTGTGGGGGTTGTGCTGCGGGAAGGGTTCGTCCCCGATGGGCAGGCAGGACAGGGGATCGCCCCAGCGGAATGACTCTACGTGCCGATCGATGATCGATCAAAGACTCCGAGAGAAATTGGCACCCTGTGCCCCTGAAGTCGGCACAGCGTGCCGCCTTGCTTTCTGGGGTTACTGCCCGGTTCTACCCTCGGGTTCGCAGGTCGCGGTGCCACTGCCGGGCAGCGCACGGACGGGCCGTTGCGCGCGCCGTCAGGCGCGCGGCGCGCAGCCGAGCACGTGTTCCTTGACCAGCTCGCCGATACGCGGGTCCCGTCGCCGGAAGGCCTCCAGCACCGCCTCGTGCTCCTCCGCGTAGCTCTGCTGCACCGTGCCGAGCCAGCGGATCGACAGGGCGGTCCACACCTCGATGCCCAGACCCTCCCAGGTGTGCAGCAGCACGCTGTTGCCGGACGCCCGCACCAGCTCGCGGTGGAAGCCCACGGTATGCCTGACCTGCGCCTCGCCGTCCCCGTCCCGGTCCGCTCCGTACAGCGCGGCGACGTGCGGCTCCAGTCGCGAGACGTCGTCGGCGAGCCGTGGTGCGGCCAGCTCAGCGGCCATCTGCTCCAGACCCGCGCGCACCGGGTAGATCTCCTCCAGGTCGGCCGCGGACAGCTCCCGCACCCGTACGCCCTTGTTCGGCGCGGACTCGATCAGTCGCAGCGCCTCCAGCTCCCGCAGCGCCTCCCGCACGGGTGTCTGGCTGACCTCCAGCTCCACCGCGATGCGCCGCTCCACGATCCGCTCCCCGGGCTTCCACCGGCCGCTGACGATCCCCTCCACGATGTGCTCGCGGATCTGCTCGCGCAGCGAATGGACGACGGGCGGGGTCATGAGGCTGCTCCTGAGGTCGGATCGTTGGGCACGACCATACGGCGACGCCCCCGCCCGGATCACTCTCCGGGCAGGGGCGCCGTCTCATGGTGCGGAGGGTTACAGACCCAGCTCGCCCTCGAACTCGCCGGCCTCCAGACGGGCCTTCACGTCCGAGAGGTAGCGGGCGGCGTCCGCGCCGTCGACCAGCTGGTGGTCGTAGGACAGGGTCAGGTAGACCATGTCGCGGACGGCGATGGTCTCGCCCAGGTCCGGGTGGTTCACGACCATCGGGCGACGCACGGTGGCGCCGATGCCCAGCATCGCGACCTGCGGGTAGTTCACGATCACCGTGTCGAACAGCGCACCGCGCGAACCGGTGTTGCTGATCGTGAACGTGCCGCCGGACATGTCGTCCGGACCGAGACCGCCCTGGCGGACCTTGCCCGCCAGCTCGGCCGTCTTGCGGGCGATGCCCGCCAGGTTGAGGTTTCCGGCCTCCTTGATGACCGGGACCATCAGGCCCTTCTCCGAGTCCACCGCGATGCCGATGTTCTCGACGTCGTGGTAGGTGATGGTGCCGTCGTCGTTGATCTTGGCGTTGACGGCCGGGTGGGCCTTCAGCGCCTCGGCGGCGGCCTGCACGAAGAACGGCATGGGGGAGAGCTTGACGCCCTCACGGGCCTGGAAGGACTCCTTCGCCCGCGACCGCAGCCTCATGATGCGGGTGACATCGACCTCCACCACGGTGGAGAGCTGCGCCTGGCTGTGCAGCGCCTTCATCATGTTCTCCGCGATCACCTTGCGGATCCGCGGCATCTTGACGGTCTGGCCCCGCAGCGGCGATGCCTCCAGCTTCGGCGAAGCCGGTGCGGCGGAGGGCGAGGCGGCGGCCGGAGCCTGCTGCTTCGCGGCCTCGGCGGCGGCGACGACGTCCTGCTTGCGGATGCGTCCGCCCACGCCTGTTCCCTTGACCTGCGCCAGGTTCACACCGTGCTCGGCCGCCAGCTTGCGGACCAGCGGCGTGACGTAGGCGCCGTCGGCCTCGGCACCGGCGGCCGGGGCGGGCTGCGCCGGGGCGGCGGGCTGCGCCGGCACGGAAGCGGGGGTCTGCTGCCGGGCGGGCTCGGGCTGCGGGGCCGGGGCGGGCTCGGGCTGCGGGGCCGGGGCGGGCTCGGGCTGCGGGGCCTCCTGCTTCGGCGCTTCCTGCTTCGGCGCCTCCTCCTGCTGCTGCTGCGGGGCTGGCTGTGCCGGGGCCTCGGCGGTGGGAGCGGCGTCACCGGAACCGATGACGGCCAGCTTCGCGCCGACCTCCGCGGTCTCGTCCTCGCCGACCACGATCTCCAGCAGCTTGCCGGCGGCCGGGGCGGGGATCTCGGTGTCGACCTTGTCGGTGGACACCTCCAGCAGCGGCTCGTCGGCCTCGACCGAGTCGCCGACCTCCTTCAGCCACCGGGTGACGGTGCCCTCGGTCACGGACTCGCCCAGTGCCGGGAGCACCACGTCGGTGCCCTCGGCGCCGCCGCCGGACGGGGCCGCCGCCTGGGCGGGCTCCGGCTGCGGAGCCTGCTCCTGCTGGGGCTCGGACTGCTGGGGCTCGGACTGCTGGGCCGGGGCCTCCTGCTGGGCGGGCTCGGCCGCGGGAGCCGCGCCGCCGCCACTGCCGTCGTCGATCAGGGCCAGCTCGGCGCCGACCTCGACCGTCTCGTCCTCAGCGACCTTGATCGAGGACAGGGTGCCGGAGGCGGGAGCGGGGATCTCGGTGTCGACCTTGTCGGTCGAGACCTCGAGCAACGGCTCGTCGGCCTCGACCTGCTCACCCTCGGCTTTCAGCCACCGGGTGACGGTGCCCTCGGTGACGCTCTCGCCGAGCGCCGGAAGGGTTACGGAAACCGCCATGGTTCCTGTTGCTCCTAACGAAAAGTGCGGTTGGTCTGCGTCGCGCCCGGTGGGGGATCAGTCGTGCGAGTGCAGCGGCTTCCCGGCCAGCGCCAGGTGCGCCTCGCCGAGAGCCTCGTTCTGCGTCGGGTGGGCGTGGATCAGCTGCGCGACCTCGGCCGGCAGCGCCTCCCAGTTGTAGATCAGCTGCGCCTCGCCGACCTGCTCGCCGAGCCGGTCGCCGACCATGTGCACGCCGACCACGGCGCCGTCCCGGACCTGGACCAGCTTGATCTCGCCGGCGGTCTTCAGGATCTTGCTCTTGCCGTTGCCGCCCAGGTTGTACTTCAGCGTCACGACCTTGTCCGCGCCGTAGACCTCCTTGGCCTTCTCCTCGGTGATGCCGACGGAGGCGACCTCGGGGTGGCAGTACGTCACGCGCGGTACGCCGTCGTAGTCGACCGGCACCGGGTTCAGGCCGGCCAGGCGCTCGGCGACCAGGATGCCCTCGGCGAAGCCGACGTGCGCGAGCTGGAGCGTCGGGATGAGGTCACCGACCGCGGAGATCGTCGGCACGTTGGTGCGGCAGTACTCGTCGGCGAGGACGAAGCCGCGGTCCGTCTCGACCCCGGCCTCCTCGTAGCCCAGGCCCTGGGACACCGGGCCGCGGCCGATGGCGACCAGCAGCACCTCGGCCTCGAACTCCTTGCCGTTGGCCAGGGTGACCTTGACGCCGTTGTCCGTGTACTCGGCCTTCTCGAAGAAGGAGCCCAGCTGGAACTTGATGCCGCGCTTGCGGAAGGCGCGCTCCAGGAGCTTCGAGCTGTTCTCGTCCTCGGCGGGCACCAGGTGCGGCAGGCCCTCGACGATGGTGACCTCGCTGCCGAACGACTTCCACGCGGAGGCGAACTCGACGCCGATGACGCCGCCGCCCAGCACGATCGCGGACTCCGGGACGCGGTCGAGCACCAGGGCGTGATCGGAGGAGATGATGCGGTTGCCGTCGATCTCCAGGCCGGGCAGCGTCTTCGGGACGGAGCCGGTGGCCAGCAGGATGTGGCGGCCTTCGTAGCGCTGGCCGTTCACGTCGACGGAGGTGGGGGAGGACAGTCGGCCCTCGCCTTCCACGTAGGTGATCTTGCGGCTGGCGACCAGGCCCTGCAGGCCCTTGTACAGCCCGGCGACGACGCCGTCCTTGTACTTGTGCACGCCCGCCATGTCGATGCCCTCGAGCGAGGTCTTCACGCCGAACTCGGCACCGTCGCGTGCCGCGTCGGCGATCTCGCCGGCGTGCAGCAGCGCCTTGGTGGGGATGCAGCCGTTGTGCAGACAGGTGCCGCCCAGCTTGTTCTTCTCGATCAGGGCGACGTCGAGACCCAGCTGTGCGGCGCGCAGGGCAGCGGCGTAACCACCGCTGCCGCCTCCGAGGATCACTAGGTCGAAAACGGTGCTGGCGTCCTTCGCCACGTCACGTCCTCCATGCATGGGTGCGCCGGGACCGGTCTCGACCGGCCGGGCGGCTTGTGTTTCGGCCGCTTGTCTCTCTCGGCCCTGGACTCGGCTTCGTCTCAAGCCGTGGGGGCCCCTGTCCTGCCGAAGACCCATCTTGTCACTTGTCGCCGGAAGACGGGACTCGGGGCCGCTGTACCGACGGGTACGGCCCCGATCCGCGGGAAGCGAACGAGGCCGTACCTGTCGGGTGCCGTCGCGGCGGCGGAGATCAGAGCACGTCGCCCGCGGCGGCGCGCTCGGCCAGCCGCACCAGGGTCCGCACGGCCACGCCGGTGCCGCCCTTGGGGGTGTAGCCGTGCGGCGCACCGTCGTTGAACGCCGGGCCCGCGATGTCCAGGTGTGCCCACTTCGTGCCGTCGGTCACGAACTCCTCCAGGAAGAGGCCGGCGAACAGGCCGCCGCCCATCCGGTCGCCCACGTTCGCGAGGTCCGCGACCGGTGACTCCATGCTCTTGCGCAGGTGCTGCGGCGCCGGCATCGGCCACGCGTCCTCGCCGGCGTCACCCGCGATGTCGTGCACGTTCCCGCGGAACGCCTCGTCGTTCGCCATGATGCCGAACGTACGGCTGCCCAGCGCGACCATCATCGCGCCGGTCAGCGTCGCCACGTCCACCACCGCGTCCGGGGACTCCTCGCAGGCGCGGGTCAGCGCGTCGGCCAGCACCAGCCGGCCCTCGGCGTCGGTGTTCAGCACCTCCACCGTCTTGCCGCCGTACATGCTCAGCACGTCGCCGGGACGGGTCGCCGAGCCGGAGGGCATGTTCTCCGCCAGCGCCAACCAACCGGTGACGTTCACCTTCAGGCCCAGCCGCGCCGCGGCCACCACGGTGGCGAACACGGCGGCCGCGCCGCTCATGTCGCACTTCATCGTCTCGTTGCTGCCGGCCGGCTTCAGCGAGATGCCGCCCGAGTCGTAGGTGATGCCCTTGCCGACCAGCGCGACCGTCTTCTTCGCCCGCGCACCGGAGTAGGACACGCGGACCAGACGGGGCGGGACCTCGGAGCCCTGGCCGACGCCGAGGATGCCGCCGTAACCGCCCTTGGCGAGCGCCTTCTCGTCCAGCACCTCGACCTTGAGGCCGTGCTCCTTGGCGGCGGCCTGCACCTGCGCGGTGAACGTCAGCGGGTTCAGGTCGTTGGACGGCATGTTGATCAGGTCGCGGGCGCGGTGCACCTCGGCGGCGAGCACCTCGGCCCGCGCCACGGCCTCCTTGTGGGCCTTGTCACGCGGCTTGCCGCCGAGCAGCACGACCTCGCCGAGCGGGGCACGCTTGTCCTCGCCCTTCTTCTTCGCCTTGGCGTCCCCGCCGGCCTCCCGGCCGCGGTAGGTGGTGAAGGCGTACGCGCCGAGCAGCGCGCCCTCCGCGACGGCCGCGAGGGACTCCACGTCGTCGACGGGCAGGGCGAAGCCCGCCGACTTCTTGCCACCCAGGGCACGGGCGGCGGCGCCCGCGGCGCGGCGCAGCGCCTCGGGGTCGTAGGAGGACTTCTTCTCCGGGATCTCGCCCAGGCCGACGGCCACGACCAGCGGGGCCTTGAGGCCGCTGCCCGGAGCGGGGACCTTGGTCACTTCGCCTTCGGTTCCGCCGGCCCCCAGCGTCTCCAGGATGGCGGCCAGTCCGCCGCCGAAGGCCTTGTCCACGGAGTCGTCGCCGGAGGCGACGACGGGGCCCTCGGCGCCCTTGGCGACACCGACGACGACGGCGTCCGCGCGCAGCGTCGCGCCGGACGAGGTGCTGAGAGTCAGAGCAGACACGGTGGAAGGGACCTGCTTTCGTTGAGTGAGCCGTCGGGGTGGTGCACGGCTTCGGGCACTTCGGGCATCGTATGCCCGCCTGAGCCCGTGTTTTCGGGCGACCCTACGCGGTTCCGGTGCGAAGCGCCGCCCCCGTGCTCCTCCCCGCCCCCGGCGAGCGGGACCGGGGCGGGAGGGGGAGCGGACAGCGGGGCTCAGCCGAGGGGGAGGGTGAGGGCGAGCAGGGCGACCGTGGCGGCGGACTCCGCCGCCGCGCCGAAGACGTCCCCGGTCACACCGCCGAACCGTGCCCGGCACCGCCGCACCAGCCCTTCCGCCACGCACGACGCGGCCACCACGGCCACGCCGTACCGCCAGTCCAGCACCCCCATGGCGACGACGGCGAGCGCCGCGACGAGCAGCGCCGTCCGCCCCGGTACCGCCCCGGCCACCACCGCACCGAGCCCGTCCGGCCGGGCGGCGGGCACGCCCGCCCGTGCCGCGAGCGTCAGCGCCACCCGTGCGGCGACCGCCGCGACCAGTGCGCCGGCCGCCCCGAGCGGCCAGCCCGCGCCGTACAGCTCGGCGAGCGCGGCGACCTGGGCCAGCAGCACCAGCACGAGCGTCAGGACGCCGAAGGGCCCGATGTCGGACTGCTTCATGATCCGCAGCGCCTCGTCCGCGGGACGTCCGCTGCCCAGCCCGTCCGCCACATCGGCCAGCCCGTCCAGGTGCAGCCCGCGGGTCAGGGCCGCCGGCACGGCGACCGCCGCCACCGCGGCGAGCAGCGGCCCCGCGCCCAGTACCAGCAGCGCCGCGCCCGCCAGTCCGGCGACCGCGCCGACCGCCAGCCCCACGACCGGGGCGCATCCCATGCCCCGTCCGGCCGCGGCACGGTCCCAGCGCGCCACCCGCACGGGGATCACGGTCAGCGTGCCGAAGGCGAACCGCAGCCCCTCACCTGTCGTCGCCCTGCCCGCGTCCATGACGACGGAGGCTAACGGAGGCTAGCCGCCCGGCCGCGTGCCGGGCCGGACCAGGCCGCTCTCGTAGGCGGCCACGACCAGTTGCGCCCGGTCCCGGGCGCCGAGCTTTCCCATGATCCGGTTGACGTGTGTCTTCACCGTCAGCGGGCTCACCGTCAGCCGTCCGGCGATCTCGTCGTTGGAGAGCCCGCCCGCCACCAGGGACAGCACCTCGCGCTCCCGTGCGGTGAGCGCGTCCAGCCCCGGCACGCCGCCTCCCGCGCCCTCGCTCCCGTCTCCGCCTGAGGCCCCGCCGTCGTGCGTGAGGAACCGCCTGATGAGGCCCTTCGTCGCGGAGGGGGAGAGCAGGGCGTCGCCCGCCGCCGCGATGCGGACGGCGGCCAGCAGTTCGTCCGGCTCGGCGCCCTTGCCGAGGAAGCCGCAGGCACCGGCCCGCAGTGCCCGGAGCACGTACGCGTCCTGCTCGAAGGTGGTGAGGATGACCACCTTCACGCGGGCGAGAGCGGGGTCGGCGCAGATCTCCCGGGTGGCCACGATGCCGTCCGTACCGGGCATCCGGATGTCCATCAGGACCACGTCGGCCTCTCTGCGGCGGGCGACCTCCACCGCCTCGGCGCCGTCCGACGCCTCGCCGACGACCCGCATGTCGGCTTCGGAGTCGACCAGGACGCGGAAGGCGCTGCGCAACAGGGCCTGGTCGTCGGCTAGTACGACGCGGATGGTCACGCCCGCCGCTCCCCGCCCCGGGAGTCCGTACGCCTTCCGAGGCAGCCACGTCCTCCGGAGCCGGCACGCCGACGGCCCCGGACCCCGGTGCGGGAACCGGCCCCGGGCCGGGCTCGGGCGCCGTCGCGCGCAGCGGCAGCAGCACCCGGACGGCGAAGCCGCCGCCCTCGACCGGCTCGGCGTCGCACCGCCCGTTCAGGGCGGCCGCCCGCTCCCGCATGCCGGTCAGCCCGTGCCCGCCGCCGCGGTGCTCCGCCCCGTGGCGCTCTCCGTGCCAGGCGTCCACGTCCTCCGCGCCGCGGACCGCCGCGCCCGCGCCGTCGTCCACCACGCCGATCCGCAGTGCCGCCGGGTCCCGCGTGATGCGCACCGCCACCCGCGCCCCCGCGCCGACGTGCTTCTGCACGTTGGTCAGTGCCTCCTGCACCACCCGGTAGGCGGTGAGGTCGATGGCCGACGGCAACGGCGCCCCGCGCGGCGGCAGTTCGACGTCCACCCGGAGCCCCGCCTGCTCGAAGCCCGCCACCAGCTCCGCCAGCAGCTCCAGCCCCGGCGCGGGTTCGGTGGGTGCCGCGGGATCGCCGGACTGCCGCAGCAGCCCGACTGTCGCCTGCAGCTCGTCCAGCGCGTGACGGCTGGCTTCCCGTACGTGGGCCAGGGCCTGTTTCGCCTGGTCCGGCCGCTGGTCCATCACGTGCGACGCCACCCCCGCCTGCACGTTGACCAGGGCGATGTGGTGGGCGACCACGTCGTGCAGCTCGCGGGCGATGCGCATGCGCTCCTCGGCGACCCGGCGCCGGGCCTCCTCCTCCCGGGTGCGCTCCGCGCGCTCGGCCCGCTCCCGGATGGCGTCGACGAACGCGCGGCGTCCTCGTACCGCCTCACCGGCCGCGGCGGCCAGCGCCGTCCACGCGAAGATCGCCAGGTTCTCCTGCGCGTACCAGGGGCCCTCGCCGAACAGCATCGCCGAGGCGGTCAGGGTGCCGACGGTGATCGCGCCCACCCGCCACGAGGTGGCCCGGTCGGTGCGGTTGGAGACCGTGTAGAGGGCGACGACGGCCGCTGCCGCCAGCGGCGCCCGGCTCGCGCCGGGCCCTGCCGCGTCGGGGTGGTCCAGCACCAGGCCGGCCACGGTGACCACACTGGTCACGCACAGCACGATCAGCGCCGCCGGGCGCCGCGCCACCAGCGAGGCGCAGGACACGGCCGCCAGCACGACCGTGGTCAGGTCGAGATATGGGTCTCGGAAGGTGGGGTGGCCGTCCGGCCCGTGCGGTTCGGTGCCCGCCGCTGCCAGGACGTACAGCAGCGTGCCCGCCGCCAGTAGCGCGTCCACCATGTACGGGTGGGCGCGCTGCCTGCGCCGCAGCTCGGCCAGGCGTCCGCCGCCGGCGCCGAGGGGATCGGTGGGGTCGCTGGTCACAGCACGCACGTTACGGGCTCCCGGCGGGGCGGCGCGCCGCCCCGCCCGTCGACGAACCTGCCGCTCACCCGCGGGCGCCTATTCCGCCGGCTCCGGGTCCGTCGTACCCGGGATCAGCCCGTCCTCGTTCAGCATCCCGCGCACCTCGTCCAGCGTGGCCTCCGGTGCCGGGAGGATCAGCTCGGAAGGCTCCAGCGAGTCGTCCGGGAGCGGCGTGCCCATCTCCCGCACCGCGTCCAGCAGCGCGTTCAGCGTGCGCCGGAAGCCCGTCTCGTCGCCGGAGTCCACCTCGGCGGCCAGCTCGTCGTCCAGCCGGTTGAGCTCGGGGAAATGGCTGTCCTCGAGCCTGACCTGGCCTTCTCCCATGATCCTGACGATCACGACGCTCTCCTTCTCACGAGGCGCACGACCCGGCACCGGCCGGACCCACCCGTCAGCCGGCCCGGCACCGGCCGGCGGTCACTGCTTGTCGAACCGGGGGGTGTCCTGCCCCTGCTGGCCGCCGGTCTGCGCGGTGCCGTTCTGCGGGGCCTCGGTCGCGCCCTGTGCGCCGCCCTCGAGCGCCTGCCGCTCCGAGCCGGAACCGCCCGCCAGCTCCGCCTTCATGCGCTGGAGCTCCAGCTCGACGTCCGAACCACCGGACAGGCGGTCCAGCTCAGCCGCGATGTCGTCCTTCGCCGTGCCCGACGGGTCCTCCAGCGCACCGGAGGCGAGGAGCTCGTCGATGGCGCCGGAGCGGGCCTGGAGCTGCTGCGTACGGTCCTCCGCACGCTGGATGGCCATGCCGACGTCGCCCATCTCCTCGGAGATGCCGGTGAACGCCTCGCCGATCCGCGTCTGCGCCTGCGCGGCGGTGTACGTGGCCTTGATCGTCTCCTTCTTGGTGCGGAAGGCGTCGACCTTCGCCTGGAGGCGCTGCGCCGCAAGGGTGAGCTTCTCCTCCTCGCCGGAGAGCGTCTGGTGCTGGGTCTCCAGATCGGTGACCTGCTGCTGGAGGGCCGCCCGGCGGGTCAGCGCCTCCCGGGCCAGGTCTTCGCGGCCCAGAGCCAGTGCCTTCTTGCCCTGGTCCTCCAGCTTGGACGACTGCGTCTGCAGCTGGCTGAGCTGGAGCTCCAGGCGCTTGCGGGAGGTCGCGACGTCGGCGACGCCGCGGCGCACCTTCTGCAGCAGCTCCAGCTGCTTCTGGTACGAGTAGTCGAGCGTCTCGCGCGGGTCCTCGGCCCGGTCCAGGGCCTTGTTGGCCTTCGCGCGGAAGATCATCCCCATACGCTTCATGACACCGCTCATGGGCCTCGCGCGCCCCCTTCAGTAACGGACTCGAGCCTCAGCACGTCTTCTTGACCCCAGGGTACGGGGCCTTCTTCCATTACCGCACCGCCTCGAACCGGATCCGCTCATCCGCGAGGACGATCATTCGCGCCCATCTCCGGCGCAGGGAGGAGACGGCGGGTGCGGGACGGGGTGGTGTTGCGGGATCGTTCTCCCCCAGGGTGGGGAGCACCTCCGGCGGCACCGTACTGTAGAGACGTGTTCCGAAGCCGTTCGAAGGACGGGCAGGCCGTCACCCAGGTGACCGAGGCCGAGCCCCAGCAGATCCGCGACCCGCAGGCCCCCAAGGGCCGGCCCACGCCCAAGCGCAGCGACGCGCTGGCGCAGCGCCGCACCCTCGCCAAGCCCCCGGCCAACCGCAGGGAGGCTGCGAAGCGGGCCCGCGAGGCGCGCCGTGCCGACATGCAGCGGCAGCGGCAGGCGCTGGCCGGCGGCGACGAGCGGTACCTCCCCGCGCGCGACCAGGGGCCGGTGCGCCGGTACGCCCGCGACTTCGTGGACGCCAAGTGGTCGATCGCCGAGTTCTTCCTGCCGATCGCGGTGCTCATCCTGATCCTCAGCATCGTGCCGTCTCCGCAGTTCACGAACATCGCTTTCGTGATGTGGATCGGCGTCATCGCGATGATCGTCATCGACTCCTTCGCGATGAGCTTCCGGCTGAAGAAGAGTCTCGCCGAGCGCTTCCCGGACGAGAATCGGCGCGGCGCGGTGCTCTACGCCTTCATGCGCACCCTTCAGATGCGCCGGATGCGCCTGCCCAAGCCGCAGGTCGCCCGCGGCGAACGGCCCTGATCCGGCACGACCTGGTCGCCCGCCAGCTCGACGAGCAGCTCGCCGCCCACTTCCCCGGCGGCGGCCCGCTGACCGTCCTCGAAGCCGGTCTCGGCCCGGTCGAACGGACGCTGCGTCTCGCCCGCGCCGGCCACCGGGTGACCGGTCTGGAAGCCGACGCCGCGGTGCACGCCTACGTGGGCGAGGCCCTCGACGCAGAGGACACGGCCGTGCGGGAGCGGGTGCGCCTCGTCCGGGGTGGCGGCCAGGAGGCCGGTGCCCACTTCCCGCCGGGCACCTTCGACGTCGTGCTCTGCCACGACGGGCTGACCGCGTCGCACGACCCGGCCAGCACCCTCGCCGGACTCGCGCGCGTCCTCGCCCCTGGCGGTCTGTTGTCGGTCATGATCCGCAACGATGCCGCACTCGCCCTGCACCCCGCACGCGCCGGCGACTGGGAGGCGGCACTGGCCGCTTTCGACTTCGCCGAGCGCGCCTTCCGCCTCGAACCGATGACCTCGCTGCTTGCGGGCGTCGGCGTGCCGCTGCGGACCTGGTACGGAGTGCAGGTCTTCACTCCCGACGACGACCGCCGCGCCCTGCTGCCGCGCCAGCTCGCGGCCGAGGAGCGCGCCGCCCGTACGGACCCCTACCGGGGCGTGGCCGCCTACCTCCACCTGTGCGGTCTGCGGCGCCCCGCCGCCGCCGGGTGAGCGCGGAGCCCGCCGGAGCCCGGTCCCGGCGACGTGGTACGTCCCCGGGGTCCGGGCTCAGGACCGCAGCGGGGTGACGACGCCCGCCACGGCGAGCAGCACCGTCTCGCACTCCGTGGCGACGGCCGCGTTCAGCCGGCCCAGCTCGTCGCGGAAGCGGCGCCCCGCGGGCGTCTCGGGATGTACCCCGGACCCGACCTCATTGCTCACCAGCACCACCCGGCGCCGCGTCTCCCGCACCGCCGCCGCCAGCTCGGCGACCCGCTCGGCCAGCGCCCTTGCTCCGCCGCGTTCCCACCGCGC
Organism: Streptomyces sp. RKND-216; assembly: GCF_004795255.1. NCBI lineage: Bacteria > Bacillati > Actinomycetota > Actinomycetes > Kitasatosporales > Streptomycetaceae > Streptomyces > Streptomyces sp. RKND-216. Next base: position 4,783,009 of record NZ_SSBQ01000002.1, read on the forward strand.
GTCCTCCCACGCGCCGACCGCGTCCATCGCGTCGGTCAGCCAGAGCGCCAGGCAGTCGACCAGCAGCGCCGGCTCCTCCGGTGCGGCGAGCAGCGGGGCCAGGTCGCAGGTCTCCACGGTGCGCCACGAAGCCGGACGCCGCGCCCGGTGCGCTGCCACCCGCGCCGCCCAGTCCGGGTCGCCCTCCCGGCGCCCGCTCGTCGCCACGTACAGCACGTCCGGGTACGTCGCGAGCCGCCGCTCCGCCTCCACCGACTTGCCCGACCGGGCGCCGCCGAGCACCAGCGTGCGGCGCGGCGGCTCCGGCACGTCCTGGTACGCGCCGACGGCCAGCGTGGTGCCGTCCGGCACCGGACGCGCGCCCGAGGCGGCGAGCCTGCGGCGCAGCTCCCCACCCGGCGGCACGTCGTGATCCAGGTGGACGGCCACCACGTCCGTGGTCGGCCCGACCGCCCCCGCGGCCCGCAGCCGGGCCAGCCCGTCCGGACGCCCGATCACGTCGAGCAGTACCATCGCGTACGGCCCGCCCACCTGTTCGTGACCCGCCACGGCACCCTCGGGCGGCAGGTACAGCAGCCGCTCCCCGTCCGGACCGGCCACCTCGTAGCCCGTGCCCGGCGCGTCCAGTGCCACCGCCCGCGCCCGGTGCCCGCTGAGCAGCGACAGCTCCTGGCCGTCGGGCACGCGCACCGGCTGCGGCAGCGCGGCCGGGACCTCCACCGGGGGTCCGTCGTGCGGGTGGGACAGCAGTACCTGCCGCACGCCGTGCAGCGTCTTCCCAGCGCGGGCCGCCGCGAGAGCCGAACCGGGGGTCAGGTCGAGCAGCAGGGTGCCGTCCAGCAGCAGGGCCGTCGCGGCCCGCGCGTCGCCGCCGGTCGCGCGGGCGCACGCGGCGCAGGGACAGTCCGGGCGGGGCAGTCCGGCGGGGGCGCCGGTGCCGAGCAGAGTGAGTTCCACGCACCGATCGTCTCGCGAGGCGTGGCCGGTCGCGCAACGGGCATTACGCTGCGGTGAGCAAGCACAGCCGATCAGTTGCTGCGGGAGGCGACATGGCGTGGACGTGGCGGTTCGAGAAGTCCGACGGTACGGAGACGGAACCCGCCGTCCAGCCGGACGAGTTCTCCACGCAGGGGGATGCCGAGTCCTGGATCGGTGAGGTGTGGCGTGAACTGCTCGACGGCGGCGCGGACCAGGTCACCCTCCTGGAGGACGGCACCAAGATCTACGGCCCGATGAGCCTCCACGGCTGACGTTCCGCTCGGCGGCGCCTCCCCGCGGCGGTGTTCCGCCGGTGCCCGTTCCGGGACGCGCCTCGGGCACGGGCTCCGACGTTCCGCCGGTGCCCGTGCCCGACGGGCCTGGGGACAGCGCCGCTCCGGGGCCCGGCCCCGCGGGCGTGCCCCGTTCGCGTAGCCTCTGCGCATGCCTGACGGGACCCTGAACCTCGACGCGTTCTCCGACCTCATCCAGCGGCCGCACGGCGGCCTCCGACGGGACGCGGAGGAGCGGCGGGCACGCACCGGCCTTCCCCGTCGCGCCCTGGGCCGGCTCGACGAGCTGGGGGAGTGGCTCGCCGCGGCGCAGGCACAGGTACCGGTGCAGCCGATCCGCAGCCCTCGCTTCCTGCTCTTCGCCGGCGATCACGGCGTCGCCGAACTCGGGGTCTCCGCCCGTCCGGCCGGGTCCGCCCACAGCCTCGTCCGGTCCGCGCTCGACGGCGACAGCCCGGCCGCGATCCTCGCGCGGCGGCTCGAGGTGCCGCTCCGCATCGTCGACATGTCGCTCGACTGCGATCCCGCCGAACTGCCCGAGGACGTCACCCGGCACCGTGTCCGCAGGTCCTCCGGCCGGCTGGACGTCGAGGACTCCCTCACCGGCGCCGAGGCCGAGCAGGCCTTCCGCACGGGCATGGCGCTCGCCGACGAGGAGGCGGATTCCGGGACGGACCTGGTCGTCCTCGGCGACCTGTCCGTCGGAGGCACCACGGCGGCCGGTGCCCTCGTCGCCGCCCTCTGCGGGACCGACGCGTCCGTGGTGACCGGCCGGGGCGGTGCGCAGATCGACGACCTGGCGTGGATGCGCAAGTGCGCGGCGATCCGGGACGGCCTGCGCCGCGCGCGGCCTGTGCTCGGCGACCAGCTCCGGCTGCTCGCGACCGTCGCGGGCGCGGATCTCACGGCGATGACCGGGTTCCTGCTCCAGTCGGCGGTGCGGCGGACGCCGGTGATCCTGGACGGCGTGGTCTCCGCCGCCTGCGCCCTCGTGGGCCAGCGGGTGGCCTTTCGGGCCCCCGACTGGTGGCTCGCGGGACAGGCCACGGACGAGCCCGCGCAGGCGAAGGCGCTCGACCGCATGTCGTTGGAGCCGCTCACGGACCACCGCATCGTGGTGGGCGGCGGGGCCGGTGCGCTGATGGCCGTGCCGCTGGTGCGTGCCGCGGCCGACCTGGCCGCGGGCCTGCCGACGGACACCGGAGCCGGCGAGTCCCCCGAGGCGCTCGACGTCACCTGACGCCAAGCGCCCCGCACCCGCTCCGGGCCACGCCTCTCAGCGGCGATCCCGTCCGGGTCGGTCGCCCCGGGCATCCTGCGCCGGGTCGCGGCGACGGTCCTGCCCGGTGTCGTCGCGGTCGTCTCGCCGGTCCTCGCCGGCGCGGTCCGGTGAACCGCCCCGCCCCGGCTCCTGGTCGGCGCGCGGCCGGTCGCGACCCCCGGGGCGGTCGCGGTCCTTGTGCTCGATGCGCTTCTCGCCGCGCCGCTCCCACTCGGCCGTCTCCTGCTGTGCGTCCCCGTCCCGTCCCGGCTGATCGGGTCTCCGGTCCGGGCGGTCCGGTCTCCCGTCGGGCCCGTTCCGGCGGTCCTGGCCGCGCTCGTTGCCCCGTCGCTCCCGGTCGCCGTCCTCCTTCGCGCCCTTCCGGCCGTCGCGGTGCTTGCGCTGTTCCCGGTCCCGGTCCGGCGTACGGCCGGGAGCCGGGGCTGCCGGAGGCGAGAGTGTTCTCTTGCCGGGGGCGGAGGGCGGGGCTGAGGAGGGTGCGGGTTCCGTCGGCCCGCCTCCGGAGCCGCCCGGGAAACGGCCGAGGTCCGGCACGTGGCCGCCGGCGGCCACCGCGATGCCCCCGCCGAGCATGAGCGCGGTCACCACTCCGAGCGTGGTCGAACGCCGGCTGCCCCTCCGCCACCGTTGCGCGGCGGAGACGGATGCGGCCACGGCTGCGCAGGCCGGTCCGCCGGGCTGCCGCGCGGCCGTCTGCCGAAGGCGTGCCGCGCGGAACGCGGCCACCGCCGCCTCCTCGCCGGGGGAGGGACCGCCCGCGCGGGGGAACGGCGGCACGACCGCGTCGAGCAGCGCGGTGAGGCGTTCCAGGTCGGCGACCCCGCCGCGCGGGACGTCGTACGGGGCCTCCTCGAGCAGCTGCCGGAGCCGTGACTCCTCGACCAACCGCTCCGGCATGGGCCTGGTACCTTTCTGCGCTCGCTCGACTCCGCACCGGTGACGTCCACCGGAGCCGGTTCGTTCCCGGCGCCGGACTTCACGAGGTCACGGCAGCGCCAGCATCCGCTCCAGGGCCATCTTGGCGTACTGCTCGGTCTTCGTGTCCACCTCGATGCGGTTGACCACGGTGCCCTCGACCAGTGACTCCAGCGCCCACACCAGGTGCGGGAGGTCGATGCGGTTCATCGTCGAGCAGAAGCACACCGTGCGGTCGAGGAAGACGACCTCCTTGTCCTCGTCCGCGAAACGGTTCGCCAGCCGCCGTACGAGGTTCAGCTCGGTGCCGATGGCCCATTTCGAGCCCGCGGGGGCGGCCTCGAGCGCCTTGATGATGTACTCCGTGGATCCGACGAAGTCCGCGGCCTGGACCACCTCGTGCTTGCACTCGGGGTGCACCAGGACGTTGACGCCCGGGATGCGGGCGCGCACGTCGTCGACGGAGTCCAGCGAGAAGCGGCCGTGCACCGAGCAGTGGCCGCGCCACAGGATCATCCTCGCGTCGCGCAGCTGCTCGGTGGTGAGGCCGCCGCCCGGCTTGTGCGGGTTGTAGACCACGCAGTCGTCCAGGGACAGGCCCATGTCCCGGACGGCGGTGTTGCGGCCCAGGTGCTGGTCGGGAAGGAAGAGGACCTTGTTCTGTCCGGGCTCCCCCTGCTCGAAGGCCCAGTCCAGTGCGCGGCGGGCGTTGGAGGAGGTGCAGATGGTGCCGCCGTGGCGCCCGGTGAACGCCTTGATGTCGGCGGAGGAGTTCATGTAGGAGACGGGCACCGTGCGCTCCGCCACTCCCGCTTCGGTCAGGACGTCCCAGCACTCGGCGACCTGTTCCGCCGTCGCCATGTCGGCCATGGAGCAGCCGGCCGCGAGGTCGGGGAGGACGACCTGCTGGCGTGCGGAGGTGAGGATGTCGGCCGACTCTGCCATGAAGTGCACGCCGCAGAAGACGATGTACTCGGCCTCCGGGCGGGCGGCCGCCTCCCGGGCCAGCTTGAAGGAGTCGCCGGTGACGTCGGCGAACTCGATGACCTCGTCCCGCTGGTAGTGGTGCCCGAGCACGAAGACCTTGTCGCCCAGCTTCTCCTTGGCCGCGCGGGCGCGCTCCACCAGGTCCGGGTCGGAGGGCGAGGGGAGCTCGCCTGGACAGTCGACGCCGCGTTCGCTCGAGGGGTCGGCCTCGCGGCCGAGCAGGAGCAGGGCGAGCGGCGTGGGCTGCACGTCCAGGGGCTGGGTGGTGGACACGATCACGCACCCTTTCTGTTCGGAACACGCGTTCTGATCCACGCGTACTTATCGTCGTAGTGACGTTATCTATGATAACCGGTTCACGTCAGTTTGACGACGGGCATCGTGTCGATGTGACGCATACCGCGACCCCGGGTGACCGCACGGCCTTCCGCCCCGTCCCACCCGGTGCGCCGCACGCTCGTGACCGCCCCGCGCCGGATGTGCGAGCATGAGAACCGCAAGGGACGAGGGATCGCGACGTGCCGGGACTGGAATGAATCCGGGATGTCTTCCGTTCCAGCCCATGGCAGAGCAGTCCGAACAACCCGGGAGAGAAGCAGATGTCCGTATCGGACGAGACCGCTGTGAGTGAGGGCATCATCCTGTCCGACGCCGCCGCGGTGAAGGTCAAGAGCCTCCTCGAGCAGGAGGGTCGTGACGACCTCGCGCTCCGCGTGGCCGTCCAGCCCGGTGGCTGCTCCGGCCTTCGGTACCAGCTCTTCTTCGACGAGCGTTCGCTCGACGGCGACGTGGTGAAGGACTTCGACGGCGTCAAGGTGGTCACCGACCGGATGAGCGCCCCCTACCTGGGCGGCGCCTCCATCGACTTCGTCGACACCATCGAGAAGCAGGGCTTCACCATCGACAACCCGAACGCCACGGGCTCCTGCGCCTGCGGCGACTCGTTCAGCTGATCAGCTGAGGCAGTCCGCCGGGCGCCTCGCGACGAGGTGCCCGGAACGGCGCACGATGAGGGCGGCGACCCCTTCCGGGTCGCCGCCCTCGTCATGTGTGCGTCGTGCGTCGTGCCGAGGCGTCGGTCACTTCTTCGGCAGCGGGTCGCCGCTCCTGGCGTCCAGCACCTTGCGGCCGTCCAGCGGCTTGTCGAGCTGCACCGTCACCTTCTGCTTCTCGGCGATCATGATGCAGTTCTCCTTGGGCTCCGGGTTCTTCGGCTCGACCTTCACCTCGACTCCGCCGTCCGCCGGCTTCGCGACGGCCTGGTAGTCGTGGCAGACGCCACCCCAGAAGGTGACCGTCAGGTCACGGCCGTCGGCGCGGTAGGAGATCAGCTTCCGGCCGTCCGGCGATCCGGGGGAGACCGGCGTGTCACTGCCGTCCTCGCTGCCCTTGTCCTCGGGAGTGCGCAGGTACTCGCGCTCCACCGCGGGGAAGGCCACCTGGTAGGTGCCTTCGGCACCCTGCTTCTCCACGTCGTAGATCCACGCGGGGACCAGGATCGGCGCGCCCTTCGAGTACTCGGCCGCCAGGCCGAACGTCGCACCGCTCACCGTCGCGGTGGCGTCCCCACCGCTCGCGGACGAGTCCTCGGAACCGGGGGTCGCACACCTGATCACGTCGTCGGCCTTCGGATAGCCGCCGAGGTCGGTGTTCTCGTCCTTCGGGCGCGGCGGCGGCGCGTCGTCGCAGGACGGGACCTCCGGCATGCCGGCGGACGCACGGTGCTTGTTCAGTGCCTTCAGTGTCTCCTCGGCCGTCATGACCGGGTACACGGCGCCCTTCACCAGCTCGCCCAGCCGGCCGTGGCCCCGCACCAGCTCGCCGGCGGAGTTCACCGTGAACGTGCTGGACCAGTCCTGGGAGGGGATGCCGCCGGGACGCGGCTTCGCGGTCACCAGGCGGGTGTCCTGGTAGGAGTGGGACGCGTCCAGCGCCGCACTGTCCAGGTCGAGCGCCTCCAGCGCGGGCCGCACCGTCTTCTTCGCTTCGTCGGCGGGCACCGGGTCGCCCCCACGCTCACCGTCGCTGCTCGACTGCCCCTCGCCGTCGGCCTGCTGGTCGGGGCACGGGGCGGGCGGCTTGCCGGCGCCGCCTTCCTTCGGCTTGCCGCACAGGTCGTCGCCGGTGGGCCGGTGGCGGATGAAGGACCACGCGCCGGTCTCCTCGTCCACCGTCAGCAGCGGACCGCTCCCGTCCGGCGTGCCGCCGACCCGCCAGCCCGCGTCGCCCTCGGTCGGGGCGCCGTCCACGCCGAACGCGTCGGCGATCGCTTGCATCTCGGCCTCGGTCACGTCGCCTTCGGGACGGTGCACCGGTGCCGATCCGGGGCCGTCGGGCAGGTCGCCCTCGGCCTCGTACACGGTCGCGTTGGGGTTGGGCTCGCCCGGGGCGATGCCGCGCTCCGGGGTGTCGCCCGACTCGCTCAGCCCGAGGCTGTCCAGCACCAGCGGCGGCGGGTTCTCACGGCTGTCGGCGGCGGCCGACGTGTCGTCGTCCGACTCGGCGGCGTTCGACGCCCAGTAGGCTCCGCCGCCTCCGGCCAGCAGAACGGCCGTCGCCACCGAGGCGACGGTCAGTCGCCGGCGCAGTCGGGGTCCCTCGGGGGTCTCCTGGGTGCTCACCACATCGCTCCTTCGGCTCCGCTCTTCTGTCGGGCCCGCATCCCTTGCGGGGACGCCCCTTGGACGGGACCGGACGACGAGCGGTTCCCGGCCGTTCCGCCGGCCGCGTTACGGGGCCGGCGGAACGGGGTCGCCGAGTGGGGCGACGAGAGGCCGTTCATGAGCGTCCGGCCGCCCCACGACCAGGGTCGATCCGGTGAAGCGCGGCACGGCCGGCGGACGGTGCACGGTGTTCGGCCGACACGGTGCGCGGACGGTCCCGGGCCCGGCCGAACGGCCCGCGCCTCACGCGGAACCAGGAGACCGGGTCTCCCGGACAGGTCCTGGTGCGGTCCTAGTCCCCGTATTCGGACATGCCGTCCAACAGGTGCGCGGAGCGCTCCGGGACGTGCACCCCGCGGGGCCGCTCCGACGCCGCCGCCCCCGGCGCGGCACCGTGCGCCGTACGGGGCCAGCGCTCGGACATCCGTGCGCAGTCGCCGCGTAGCTGGGCGAGGGACTCCGGCTCCGCCGAACGGTGACCGGCTGTGGGCGCATCGGCGCCATGGGTGCTCATGCCCCGACAGTACGCATGCTCCGAAGACGGGGGAAAGCCCTACTATCCGGTAGTTCTGTCCTGTTCGGATGCGGTCGGTGACCGGGTAGCGTGGTCGGGACCGCCTTCCGTTCTCCTTCCTGGAGCGAATTCGCCGTGCGTATCGCTGTCTCCGGCTCCATCGCGACCGACCACCTGATGACCTTTCCCGGCCGTTTCGCCGACCAGTTCGTCGCGGACCAGCTGCACACGGTCTCGCTGTCCTTCCTGGTCGACTCCCTGGACGTGCGCCGCGGCGGGGTGGCGGCGAACGTCTGCTTCGGCATGGGCTGCCTCGGCACTCGCCCGATCCTGGTCGGCGCGGCCGGCGAGGACTTCGAGGAGTACCGGGCCTGGCTGGACCGGCACGGCGTGGACACCGAGTCGGTGCGCATCTCCACCACCGCGCACACCGCCCGCTTCGTGTGCACCACCGACGCCGACCACAACCAGATCGGCTCCTTCTACACCGGCGCGATGAGCGAGGCCCGGCTGATCGAACTCCAGGCCGTGGCCGAGCGCGTGGGCGGCCTGGACCTGGTGTGCATCGGCGCCGACGACCCCGAAGCGATGATCCGCCACACCGAGGAGTGCCGTACCCGCGGCATCCCCTTCGCCGCCGACTTCTCCCAGCAGATCGCGCGGATGGGGGGCGACGACATCCGCGTGCTGACGGAGGGGGCCACGTACCTCTTCACCAACGAGTACGAGAAGGGCCTCGTCGAGTCCAAGACCGGCTGGAGCGACGCGGACATCCTCGACCGGGTCGGCACCCGGGTGACCACCCTGGGCGCCAAGGGCGTGCGGATCGACCGCAAGGGGGAGGAGCCCCTCCTCGTCAGCCCGCCCGAGGAGGAGGCCAAGGTCGACCCCACCGGCGTGGGCGACGCCTTCCGCGCCGGCTTCCTCACCGGTCTGAGCTGGGACGTCTCCCTCGAACGCGCCGCGCAGGTCGGCTGCATGCTGGCCACCCTGGTCATCGAGACCCTGGGCACCCAGGAGTACGAGCTGCGTCGCGGCAACTTCATGGAGCGCTTCACCAAGGCCTACGGCGACGCCGCGGCCGCCGAGGTGCAGTCCCACCTCGGCTGACGCCGGACCGGTCCGGTCCGGTCCGGTCCGGTCCGGTCCGCTCAGGCGGCCCGGCGGATCCGGTAGGACGCGCCGTCCGAACCGGCGCCCAGGTAGGTGTGGCCGCGCATCGCGCACCAGGCGGGAATGTCAAGCCGGGCGGCCTCGTCGTCGGCGAGGACCGTGATCACCCCGCCGACGGGTACCTCGCCGATCACCTTCGCCAGCTCGATCACCGGTACCGGACACAGCGTGCCGAGCGCGTCCACGGTCAGGGCGTCCTCCTCCGCGTCCTCCGACGACTTTGATGCCTCCGGGCCGCCGTCCGCACCTATGTCGGCCGGTGCGTCGGGGGCGCTCGCCGGTGCGCCGAGCTGGGCGCGCACGGACGCCACCGCGCCCGGGAGTTCGGCCAGGAAGCGTTCCACGTCTTCCTCGCGGGCACCCGGCGGCAACGACACGCGGACGTTTCCCTCGGACAGCACCCCCATGGCGCGCAGCACGTGGCTGGGCGTCAGGGTGCTCGACGTGCAGGAGGAACCGGAGGACACCGAGAACCCGGCGCGGTCCAGGGCGTGCAGCAGCGCCTCGCCGTCCACGTACAGGCAGGAGAAGGTGACCACGTGCGGCAGCCGGTGCACCGGGTCGCCCACCACCTCGACGTCCCCGACGACTTCGGGCACCCGGGTGCGGACGCGGTCCACCAGCGCCCGGAGTCGTGCGGCCTCGGCCGCGGCCTCCGCGCGCACCGCCCGCAGCGACGCCGCGGCGGCGACGACCGCCGGGAGGTTCCCGAACCCCGGGGCGCGGCCCGACTCCCGCTCGTCCGAGGGACCCGGCGGGGCGAAGCGGGTGCCCTTCCGCACCACGAGCAGGCCGACTCCGGGCGGACCGCCCCACTTGTGGGCGCTTCCGGCCAGCAACGACCACGGGCCGTCCACCGCATCCCAGGCGAGCGACTGGGCCGCGTCCACCAGCAGCGGCACGCCCGCCGCACGGCACGCCTCGGCCACTCCGGCGACGGGCTGTTCGGTACCGACCTCGTGGTTGGCGCTCTGCAGGCAGGCCAGGGCGGTGCCCTCGGTGAGCGCGGCGGCGAACGCGCCGGGGTCGACGGCGCCCGTGCGGCCCACGGCCACCTCGGCGACGGTCCCGCCGTCCGCCTCGTGGGCGGCCGCCGCGTGCAACACCGCGGAATGCTCCACCGCGGAGACCACCAGGTGCCGGCCCGCACGCCGTCGCCCTGCGACCGCACCGGCCACGCCGGTGTGCAGGGCCTGTGTGCCCGACGGGGTGAACGTCAGCTCGTCCGGGCGGCATCCGACCGCCTCCGCGGCGGTCTGCCGCGCGGCGTCCAGAAGCATCCGCGCGCGCCGGCCCTCGCGGTGGAGCCGGGCCGGGTCGGCCCAGCCTTCGTCCAGCGCGGCGACCAGGGCCTGCCGGGCGACGGGATGCAGCGGAACGGACGACGCGGCGTCGAAGTACGGCACACGCTCACGCTAGCGCCCGGCCGGCCCGACCGGTCACCGCACCTCACACCCCCACCGCACCTCACCCCCACCGGCCCTCTCGTGGCCCGACGGCCCGGGCCGCTGCGTGAGGGAAGCCCGTGTCTCCTCCCGCCGTTCGCGGCGCTGCACGGGCGGCCCGCCCGGGGGTGACCCGGAGTGCCCCGCGGGGACGCGGCGCGCGCCCCTGACCCACGCGCGCAGAGGCACCGGGGCCGGGCGATTGAGGACGCAGGCCGGGGCGGGCGGGGCGCGGCCGGAACCGCCGGACGGCCGCTGCGGAGCCGCCACGCGGGAGACGGACCCTCCTGGCGCGGGTCCAAATCCCGTCCAGTAAGGTTTGGCCCGCATAAACATCAAACCCCTGCCCGCGCCAGGGGCCGGCGCCCGACCACTAAGACGGCCGAGCCCGGCTGAGCGGGCGAGACTCTCGGGAAGGCGCTACGTGAGTCCCAACGGCTCCGACCTCCCCCACCGCCCGAAGGGCGTGGGCGGTACCCCCATGTCACGGCGCCCGATGCGGCGGATGCTGCCGCAGGCGCTGGCTGCGGGACTGGTCCTGGCTACCGCCACCGGTTGCACCTACAAGGACTTCCCCCGCCTCGGCATGCCCACCCCGGTGACGGAGGAGGCGCCGCGGATCCTCTCCCTGTGGCAGGGCTCGTGGGCGGCTGCGCTCGCCACGGGCGCCCTGGTGCTCGGGCTGATCCTGTGGAGCATCATCTTCCACCGGCGTTCGCACACCAAGGTGGAGGTCCCGACACAGACCCGGTACAACATGCCCATCGAGGCGCTGTACACCGTGGTCCCGATCATCATCGTGTCGGTCCTCTTCTACTTCACGGCCCGTGACGAGGCCGAGCTCCTGAAGACCTCCGACAAGCCGGACCACGTCGTCAACGTGGTGGGCTACCAGTGGAGCTGGGGCTTCAACTACGTCGAGAACGTCGACGGCGACACCTCCACGGACAACACGGACTCCGAGGAACTCGCCGCCATCCCGGACCGGATGAAGGAGGCGTTCCCGGAGGGCGCCGAGGGCGTCTACACCGCGGGCACGCCGGCCGACCGGAACTTCCAGAACGGCAACCCGGGCCCGACCTTGTGGCTGCCGAAGGGCGAGACCGTCCAGTTCGTGCTGACCTCGCGGGACGTCATCCACTCCTTCTGGGTGGTTCCCTTCCTGATGAAGCAGGACGTCATCCCCGGCCACACCAACCGCTTCGAGGTGACTCCCGAGATGGAGGGCACCTACATGGGCAAGTGTGCCGAGCTGTGCGGTGTGGACCACTCCCGGATGCTCTTCAACGTCAAGATCGTTTCGCCGGAGCGCTACCAGAAGCACCTGGAAGAGCTGGCGGAGAAGGGCCAGACCGGTTACATCCCGGCGGGTGTCGCGACCATCGGCGACACCAGGAATGCGGAGACGAATAACCCGTGAGCATCCTCAACGAACCCCAGGGTGCCGCCGAGGACACGATCGCTGCCCAGAGCGGTCTCTCCTCGCAGCGCCGCAAGGAGCCCGGCAACGTCGTGGTGAAGTGGCTGACGACCACCGACCACAAGACGATCGGGTCGCTGTACCTCATCACTTCGTTCTTCTTCTTCGTCATCGGCGGCGTGATGGCGCTCTTCATGCGCGCCGAACTCGCCCGCCCGGGCACGCAGATCCTGTCGAACGAGCAGTTCAATCAGGCGTTCACCATGCATGGCACGGTCATGCTGCTGATGTTCGCCACTCCGCTGTTCGCGGGCTTCGCGAACTGGATCATGCCGCTCCAGATCGGCGCGCCCGACGTGGCGTTCCCGCGGCTGAACATGTTCGCCTACTGGCTCTACCTCTTCGGTTCGCTGATCGCGGTCGGCGGCTTCCTCACCCCGCAGGGGTCGGCGAGCTTCGGCTGGTTCGCGTACGCGCCGCTGAGCAGCGAGGTCTACTCGCCGGGCATCGGCGCGGACATGTGGATCATGGGTCTGGCCTTCTCCGGCTTCGGCACCATCCTCGGCTCGGTCAACTTCATCACCACCATCATCTGCATGCGCATGCCCGGCATGACGATGTTCCGGATGCCGATCTTCACCTGGAACGTGCTGCTCACCGGTGTGCTGGTGCTGCTGGCCTTCCCGGTGCTGGCCGCCGCGCTGCTGGTGCTGGAGTCGGACCGCAAGTTCGGCTCGATGGTCTTCGACTCGTCCAACGGCGGCGCGCTGCTCTGGCAGCACCTGTTCTGGTTCTTCGGCCATCCCGAGGTGTACATCATCGCGCTGCCGTTCTTCGGCATCGTCTCGGAGGTCATCCCGGTCTTCAGCCGCAAGCCGATGTTCGGCTACATCGGCCTGATCGGTGCGACGATCGCCATCGCCGGCCTGTCGGTGACGGTGTGGGCGCACCACATGTACGTGACGGGCGGCGTGCTCCTGCCGTTCTTCTCGTTCATGACGTTCCTCATCGCGGTGCCGACGGGCGTGAAGTTCTTCAACTGGATCGGCACGATGTGGAAGGGCTCGCTGTCCTTCGAGACGCCGATGCTCTGGACGATCGGCTTCCTGGTCACCTTCACCTTCGGTGGTCTGACCGGTGTCATCCTGGCCTCGCCGCCGCTGGACTTCCACGTCTCCGACAGCTACTTCGTGGTGGCGCACTTCCACTACGTCGTGTTCGGTACGGTCGTCTTCGCAATGTTCGCCGGGTTCCACTTCTGGTGGCCGAAGTTCACCGGCAAGATGCTCGACGAACGGCTCGGCAAGATCACCTTCTGGACCCTCTTCATCGGCTTCCACGGCACCTTCCTGGTCCAGCACTGGCTGGGCGCCGAGGGCATGCCGCGCCGGTACGCCGACTACCTGGCCGCCGACGGGTTCACCGCGCTGAACACCATCTCGACGATCAGCTCCTTCCTGCTGGGCATGTCCCTCCTGCCGTTCTTCTACAACGTCTGGAAGACCGCCAAGCACGGGAAAAAGATCGAGGTCGACGACCCGTGGGGGTACGGCCGTTCGCTGGAGTGGGCGACCTCGTGCCCGCCGCCGCGGCACAACTTCGTCACCCTGCCGCGCGTGCGGTCCGAATCTCCCGCGTTCGACCTGCACCATCCCGAGATCGCCGCCCTGGACCAGATCGAGGACACCGGGCAGCGTGACGTCGTCGACCCGGGCAAGGAAGCCGCCACCGGCAAGGAGGTCGGGAAGTGAAGATCCAGGGACAGATGTTCATCTGGCTTTCCTTCTTCATGCTGGCCATGGCGATCATCTACGGCGTCTGGTCGAAGGAGCCGGTCGGCACGACCGCGCTCTTCCTCACCTTCGGTCTGGCCATGATGATCGGCTTCTATCTGGCGTTCACCGCACGCCGGGTGGACGTCGGCCCGCAGGACGAGAAGGAGGCGGACGTCGCCGACGACGCCGGCGAGGTGGGCTTCTTCAGCCCGCACAGCTGGCAGCCGTTCGCCCTGGCCCTCGGCGGCGCCCTGGCCTTCCTGGGCATCATCTTCGGCTGGTGGCTGTTCTTCTTCTCGCTGCCCGTGGTGCTCATCGGCCTCTTCGGCTGGTTCTTCGAGTACTACCGCGGCGAGGCGCAGAACCAGTAGGCGCAAAGCCGGTAGGCGCAGAACCCGCAAGCATCGCGCACACCAGGACAGGCCCCCGGCATTGCCGGGGGCCTGTCGTGCGAAGAGGACCCGATCGGCCCAAGCCGACGGGCCACCGCCACCGCGCGTTCCTAACGTGAAGTCATGACTGACATACGGAAGCGCCGCACGGCGGTGAGCTGCGCCCTTCTGCTGGGGCCCCTGGCGGTGGGGCTCACCGCCTGCGGAGAGGACGGTCATCCACTGGCGGCCGCCCCGTACGACGCCGGAAGCCAGGTCGAGCTGAGCGCCGAGGACGGCAGCGACGACGTCGACTACCGCAAGCCCCTCGTGGTCACCGCCGAGGACGACGAGGCCCTCCTCACCGACGTGGTCGCCACGGACGCCGGCGGACGGCACGTGCGCGGCAGGCTCTCCGAGGACGGCACCCGCTGGCACAGCACGGCACCGCTCGCCGCAGGCACCCGTTACACCGTCCGGGTGAGCACCGAGAACGAGGACGGCGAGCCGGGACGCCGCACCGTCCGCTTCGGGACGCGGCCCTCCGACGGCAAGAAGTTCACCGTCACCTTCGGCCCCGAGAAGGGCGAGTACGGCGTCGGCCAGCCGCTCGTCGCCGAGCTCAGTCACAAGGTCAAGGGTCGCGAGCAGCGGGAGACCGTGGAGCGCGCACTGAACGTCCGCTCCACCCCTCGGGCGCAGGGCGGCTGGCACTGGGTGGATGCGCAGACGCTGCACTACCGGCCCAAGGAGTACTGGCCCTCGCACGCCTCCATATCCGTCTCGGCGGCGCTGGAGGGGATCAAGATACGCGACGGCCTCCGCGGCGGCGTCTCCAAGCCGCTGAGCATACGCACCGACGACCGTGTCGAAGGCACCGTCGACCTCGCCGCGCACACCCTGACCGTCACCCGGGACGGCGAGGAGGCGCGCACCATCCCGATCAGCGCCGGCAAGCCCGGGTTCCGCACCCGGGTCGGCGTCAAGGTGATCCTCGGCAAGACCCAGTTCCTCCGCATGACCAGCGGGAGTATCGGCATCCCCGCGGGCAGCTCCGAGTCCTACGACCTGCCGGTCTACTGGAACGCCCGCCTCACCCACAGCGGCGAGTTCCTGCACGCCGCGCCCTGGTCCTCCGGGTCGCAGGGCATCGCCAACACCAGCCACGGCTGCACCGGCATGAGCACCGAGAACGCCAAGTGGCTCTTCGGCCTCGTGCAGAAGGGCGACGTGTTCACCTACGTCAACGGCGACGGCGGCGAGCAGATGCCCGCGTTCGGCAACGGCTTCGGCGACTGGAACCTGAGCTGGTCCGAGTGGCGCGAGGGCAGCGCCCTCACCGGCGAGGGCAAGCCCGCCCAGGCGCCTCTGGGCGACATCGAGTTCGCTCAGGCCCGCCTCCGCTTCCAGGCCTGAGCACCCACAGGACGCGCCCGGGCGCCGTGCGGGAGGTCCCCTGCGCGGCGGCCGGGCGTCATGCGCGGAGGGGTCAGGCGGCGCCCGCGGCGCCCGCGCTGCGGTGGTCGCCGCGCAGCAGGCCGGCCAGCGCGTCCGCGAGGGCGACCGGGTCGACCGGGTGCGACACCGCGGCCTCGGCCCGGCTCCAGGTCGCCAGCCAGGCGTCCTCCGGGCGGCCGATCAGCAGCAGCACGGGCGGGCAGCGGAAGATCTCGTCCTTGATCTGGCGGCACACGCCCATGCCGCCGGCCGGCACGGCCTCCCCGTCCAGCACGCACACGTCGACCGTCCGCTCCTCCAGGGTGGACAGCAGGGCGGGCAGCGTCGCGCACTCCACGTACTCGATCTGCGGGGCGTCCGCGGCGGGGCGCCGCCCCGCCGCGAGCCGGACCTGCTCCCGGGTGTTGGCGTCGTCGCTGTAGACCAGCACCGTGGCGGTCGGCTGCATCGTTCCTCCGCGAAGGGGTCGGTGAGACGGGCCGGGAAGCCGTGCGTGATCGAGGTCCCGGTGAGCCGGATGCTACTCCCTCGAAGGGCCCGCCGACACCGCTTCGTACCCTCTTCCGGGGGCCTTCCCGGGGCCGTCTGCGCAGTCCACGGGCGCCGGACACACCGAACAGCACCCCCGGAAGTGAACCCGGGATAAGCGACCGACATAATGACGGGCGTGGCGACAGCAACAGCAGTAGAAACCGGGCACGCACACCCGTCGGTCAACCGGCCGAACCTCACCAGCGTCGGAACGATCATCTGGCTGAGTTCCGAGTTGATGTTCTTCGCGGCACTGTTCGCGATGTACTTCACGCTGCGGTCGGTGACGGGTGCCGAGTACTGGAGGGAGAGCGCCGAGGCACTGAATCTTCCCTTCTCCGCGACGAACACCACGATCCTGGTGCTCTCCTCACTCACCTGTCAGCTCGGCGTGTTCGCCGCCGAGCGCGGTGACGTGAAGAAGCTCCGAGGCTGGTTCATCATCACCTTCCTCATGGGCGCGGTCTTCATCGGCGGTCAGATCTACGAGTACACGGAGCTGGTCATGCACGAGGGGCTCTCGCTCTCGTCCGACCCGTACGGCTCCGTCTTCTACCTGACCACCGGCTTCCACGGACTGCACGTGACGGGCGGCCTCATCGCGTTCCTGTTCGTCCTGGGGCGGACGTACGCGGCCAGGAGGTTCACCCACCACCAGGCCACTGCGGCCATCGTCGTGTCCTATTACTGGCACTTCGTCGATGTCGTCTGGATCGGCCTCTTCGCCACGATCTACCTGATCAAGTGAGCCGGGCCGTGCGGCCCGACCACGCGCAGACACAGCCAGAAGCATCGACGCAGAAGATCCTGACACCGGGGTAATCCGTGAAAAAGCTCTCCGCACGACGGCGCCATCCGCTGGCGGCGCTCGTCGTCCTACTCTTCGCGCTGGCGGCCACCGGGGGGCTGTACGCCACGTTCGCGCCGGCCGACGAGGCGAAGGCCGACACCAAGGCCGGCCAGTCCCTCGCCATCAAGGAGGGCCGCAAGCTCTACCTGGTGGGCTGCTCCAGCTGCCACGGCAAGGGCGGCCAGGGCACCAGCGACGGTCCGAGCCTGGTGGGCGTCGGCGCCGCCGCGGTGGACTTCCAGGTCGGCACCGGCCGCATGCCGCTCCAGCAGCCCGGCCCGCAGGGCGTCGAGAAGCCCAAGGTCTACTCGCAGGCCGAGATCGACCAGCTGGCGGCGTACGTGGCCTCGCTGGGCCCGGGCCCGAGCGTTCCGACCGAGGAGCAGTACAACCCGGAGGGCGCGGACATCGCCAACGGCGGTGAGCTCTTCCGTACGAACTGCGCGCAGTGCCACAACTTCACCGGTGAGGGCGGCGCCCTCTCCGAGGGCAAGTTCGCCCCCGACCTCGGCGGCGTCGAGCCGAAGTACATCTACGAGGCCATGCAGAGCGGTCCGCAGGCCATGCCCTCCTTCCCCGACACGGTGCTGACGGAGTCCGACAAGAAGGACATCGTCGCCTACCTGGAGGAAGTCAACAGCGACGAGGCGGAGACCCCCGGCGGCGTCAAGCTTGGCGGCCTCGGCCCGGTGGCCGAGGGTCTGTTCGCCTGGGTGTTCGGGCTCGGGGCGATGATCGCCCTGGCCATCTGGGTCGCGGCCCGGACAGCGAAGGCCAAGAAGTCATGAGCAGCGAGACTGGATCCCACGACAACGTGTCAGACCACGACCCGAACGAGAAAATGCCCGAGCGGCGGGACGAGGCCCACGAGGCCGAGAAGGACCCCGGGCACGGCGCCGAGGCGGCCCTCGCGGAGGACCCCTTCCGTGACCCCGGGCTGCCGCCCCACGAGCACCGCATCCAGGACGTCGACGAGCGGGCCGCCAAGCGGTCCGAGCGCACGGTCGCGCTGTACTTCGTCATCTCGATGCTCGCCACGGTCGGCTTCATCGCCTCCTACGTCGCGTTCCCGATCGAGCAGATCGTCTACATCTGGCCGCTCGGGCACATCAGCGCCCTGAATTTCGCCCTCGGCATGACCCTGGGTGTCGCGCTGCTCGGCATCGGCATCGGCGCGGTCCACTGGGCCCGCACCCTGATGTCGGACGTGGAGCTCGCCGACGAGCGTCACCCGGTCGAGGCGGAGCCCGAGCTGAAGCGCAAGGTGCTGGCGGACTTCCGCCAGGGCGCCCAGGAGTCGGCGCTCGGCCGCCGCAAGCTGGTGCGGAACACCATGTTCGGTGCGCTGGCTCTCCTCCCGCTGTCCAGCGTCGTCCTGCTGCGCGACCTCGGTCCGCTGCCGGAGGACAAGCTGCGGCACACCTTCTGGGAGAAGGGCCTGATGCTCATCAACGAGAACACCGGTGAGCCGCTCAAGCCCGAGGACGTCCCGGTCGGCTCGCTGGCCTTCGCCCGGCCCGAGGGGCTGGAGCCCGAGGACCACGAGTTCAACACCGAGATCGCCAAGGCCGCCCTCATGCTGGTGCGTATCCAGCCCGAGGACATCAAGGACAAGAAGGCCCTTGACTGGAGTCACGAGGGGGTGCTGGCCTACTCGAAGATCTGCACCCACGTCGGTTGCCCGGTCAGCCTGTACGAGCAGCAGACGCACCACGTGCTGTGCCCCTGCCACCAGTCGACGTTCGACCTCTCCGACGGTGCGCGGGTGCTCTTCGGTCCGGCCGGCCACGCGCTGCCGCAGCTGAGGATCAGCGTCAATGACGAAGGGTTCCTGCAGGCGGAGGGCGACTTCGCCGAACCCGTCGGCCCGTCCTTCTGGGAGCGCGGAGCATGAGTACTTCAACGACGAAGAAGAAGGCACCCGCCGGCGAGCGGGTGGCCGATTGGGCCGACGGCCGTCTGGGCATCTACAGCCTGGCCAAGGCCAACATGCGTAAGATCTTCCCGGACCACCCGTCCTTCATGCTGGGTGAGGTCGCGCTCTACAGCTTCATCATCATCATCCTGACGGGTGTCTTCCTGACGCTCTTCTTCGTGCCCAGCATGGCCGAGGTCGAGTACCACGGCACCTACGTGCCGATGCACGGCATCCGGATGACCGAGGCGTACGCCTCGACCCTGGAGATCAGCTTCGACGTCCGGGGCGGCCTGCTCATCCGGCAGATCCACCACTGGGCCGCGCTGATCTTCCTCGCCGCGATGCTCGTGCACATGATGCGGGTGTTCTTCACCGGTGCCTTCCGCAAGCCGCGCGAGGTCAACTGGCTGTTCGGCTTCCTGCTGCTGGTGCTCGGCATGTTCACCGGCTTCACCGGCTACTCCCTCCCGGACGACCTGCTGTCCGGCACGGGCGTCCGGTTCATGGAGGGCGCGATCCTGTCCGTGCCGGTCGTCGGTACGTACCTGTCGATGTTCCTCTTCGGCGGCGAGTTCCCCGGCCACGACATCATTCCGCGGTTCTTCGCGGCGCACGTCCTGCTGCTGCCCGGCATCATGCTGGGTCTGCTGGTGGCGCACCTGATCCTGGTCTTCTACCACAAGCACACGCAGTTCGCGGGCCCCGGACGCACCAACAAGAACGTGGTCGGCATGCCCCTGCTGCCGGTCTACATGGCCAAGGCGGGCGGCTTCTTCTTCCTCGTCTTCGGCGTCATCGCGGTCCTCTCGGCGACGTTCCAGATCAACCCGATCTGGGTGCTCGGCCCGTACCGGCCGGACCAGGTGTCCACCAACGCGCAGCCCGACTGGTACATGGGCTTCTCGGAGGGCCTGATCCGGTTCATGCCGGGCTGGGAGGTGAACTTCGCGGGCCACACGCTGGTACTCGGCGTGTTCATCCCGCTGGTGATCTTCCCGCTGGTCCTGGCGGCGATCGCGGTCTACCCGTTCATCGAGGCCTGGGTCACGGGCGACAAGCGCGAGCACCACATCGCGGACCGCCCGCGCAACGCCCCGACCCGTACGGCGTTCGGCGTCGCGTGGATCACCCTCTACATGGTCCTGCTGATCGGCGGCGGCAACGACCTCGTCGCCACGCACTTCCACCTCTCGATCAACGCGATCACCTGGTTCGTCCGGATCATGTTCTTCGCGGGGCCGGTGCTGGCGTTCATCATCACCAAGCGGATCTGTCTGGGCCTGCAGCGCGCGGACAAGGAGAAGGTGCTGCACGGGCGCGAGTCCGGCATCATCAAGCGCCTGCCGCATGGCGAGTTCATCGAGGTCCACGAGCCGCTCAGCCAGGAGCAGCTGCACACCCTCACCGCCCACGACCAGCCCGAGCCGCTCGAGATCGGTCCCGAGACCGACGAGAACGGCGTCAAGCGGAAGGTCGGCGCCGGCACCCGGATGCGCGCCAAGCTCTCCAAGAGCTACTTCGGCCCGGAGAGCGGCCAGATTCCGAAGCCGACGGCCGAGGAGTACCGGGAGATCACCAGCGGCCACGGCCACCACTGATCGTCCCGCCGCCGACCGGACCGCCCCGGCGGCGCGCACCACACCGTGGGCCCCGCCCCTTCCCCCGAGGAAGGGGCGGGGCCCACGGGCGTTGTCCGGGTGTTTCCCCGGCTCACGATGCGGGCGTTGCGCCGGGCCCGCCGCCCGCGCCGATAGGGTGAGCAGCGTGCGACGGTACGCGTGCCGCCGCCCCTTCCCGACGGGCCGCGGCCGTCCGCCGCCGGCCCCCTGCCCACGGTCCGCCGGTGCCCCGGCCGGGCCGACGAACCCAGGAGCGTGCAGCATGAACACCGTTCCCGACGTCGGCTCTCCCACCGGAGGCGACCTCACCTGGCCGGACGTGCTGAGCGCCCTGCTGGCCGGCGAGGACCTCTCCGCGGACGCGTCCGCCTGGGCGATGGACCGCATCATGCGGGGCGAGGCGACGGACGCCCAGATCGCCGGGTTCGCGGTCGCCCTGCGGGCCAAGGGCGAGACGGTGGACGAGGTGTCCGGCCTGGTGCGCACCATGTACGCGCATGCCAACGTCATCGATGTGCCCGGCCCGACCGTGGACATCGTCGGCACCGGCGGCGACCGGGCGAAGACGGTGAACATCTCGACGATGTCGGCGATCGTGGTCGCCGGCACCGGGGCGAAGGTCGTCAAGCACGGCAACCGTGCCGCGTCTTCCGCCAGCGGCGCCTCTGACGTGCTGGAGAAGCTGGGCGTCAACCTGGAGCTGACCCCGCGCCGTGTCGCGGAGGTCGCAGCGGAGGCCGGCATCACCTTCTGCTTCGCGGTGAAGTTCCACCCCGCGCTGCGGCACGTCGCCGCCGCACGACGCGAGCTGGGCATCCCCACCTCGTTCAACTTCCTCGGCCCGCTCACCAACCCGGCACGGGTGCGCGCGCAGGCCACCGGCGTCGCGGATGCCCGGATGGCGCCGATCCTCGCCGGCGTGCTCGCCGAACGCGGCTCCTCCGCGCTGGTGTTCCGCGGCGACGACGGCCTGGACGAACTGACCACCACCAGCACCTCCACCGTGTGGATCGTGCGCGACGGCACTGTCCGGCGGGAGAGCTTCGACCCGCGGACCGTGGACCTCGAGATGGTGCCCGTGGAGGCGTTGCGTGGCGCCGACGCCGCGTACAACGCGGACGTGGCGCGGCGGTTGCTGGAGGGCGAGCAGGGGCCGGTCCGGGACGCCGTGCTGCTCAACTCGGCGGCGGCGCTCACCGCGCTGGAACCGACGGACCAGCCGCTCGCCGACCAGCTCGGGGCGGGCCTCGCGCGCGCGGCGGAGTCCCTGGACTCCGGCGCCGCCAAGTCCGCCCTCGACCGCTGGGTCGCCTCCTCCCACGCGTAGCGCCCGCACGGGCACGCCCCGCCCCTGTGCCGGCCCCCGGCCTCCGGCGCCGCTCGCGGTGACGGGGGCCGGCGGCGCGACCCGCCGCAGGCGCGTGGCATACTGCCGTCCAGGTCACGAGTGACAGCGACGAAGGCCCCGGCCCGCTGTCCGGCAACCCTCCTTCCGTGGCGGGGTGCCCCGGGTGATGACCAGGTCGCGGACACGCAAGGTCCGCGGCAAGCGCGGATCCCTCATCACACAGCCAGGGGTCCTGGTCATGAGGGAGTGCTCTGCACATGTCCGTCTCCGCCCCTGCCCCCGCCGCCCCTCGCACCGCTGCGGCGACCCCGCTTCCCGTCCTCGGTGACGATGTCCTCGTGCCCGTCGCCGACGGCACCGAGATCCCGTACGCGGCGCTCGACCAGGCGGCCAGCGCCCCCGTGCTGCGCCGCGTGTGGGACGACGTCGCCGCTTACCTGCCCTACTACGGCAGCGTCCACCGCGGCTCCGGCCACCTGTCCCAGCTGTCCACCGACCTGTACGAGCGCAGCCGTGCGACCGTCGCCGCGTTCCTCGGCTGCCGTGCTGACGACCAGGTCGTCTTCACCCGCGGCACCACCGACTCGCTGAATCTGCTCGCGGCGGTGGTCCCGGACGGCACGCGGGTTTTCGTCTTCGAGAGCGAGCACCACGCCGCGCTGCTGCCGTGGCGCCGCTGTGAGACGGCCGTGCTGGACACGCCACGCAGTCCGCAGCAGGCGGTGTCCGTGCTCGAAGCGGCGCTGCACGGCGGCCCGGACGGGCCGAAGCTGGTCTGCGTCACCGGGGCGTCCAACGTCACCGGAGAGATCTGGCCGGTCCGCGAGCTGGCCCGCGTCGCGCACCGGCACGGTGCGCGGGTGGTCCTCGACGCGGCGCAGCTCGCCCCGCACCACCCGGTGGACGTGGCGGGGCTCGACGTGGACTGGGTCGCCTTCTCCGGCCACAAGCTGTACGCCCCGTTCGGTGCGGGTGTGCTGGCCGGGCGGTCCGATTGGCTCGATTCGGCCGAGCCCTACCTGGCGGGCGGCGGGGCCAGCCGCCGGGTCGCCCGCGAGCCGGACGGCCGTCTCGACGTCGAGTGGCACACCGGCACCGCCCGCCACGAGGCGGGCTCTCCGAACGTGGTGGGTGCTCACGCGGTGGCGTCCGCGTGCCGCGCGCTGGAGGAAGCCGGGCTGGAGCGGCTGGTGCGGCGTGAACGCGCCTTGCTGGAGGTCTTGCTGGACGGGCTGGCCCAGGTGCCGGACGTCCGGGTGCTGTCGCTCTTCGGTCGCGGCGAAGACGGCGTCCCAGGGGGCGGCGAAGGCGGCCGCGCCGCCGGACGGGTCGGCGTGGTGTCGTTCGTCGTGGACGGCTGGGACGGCACCAGGTTCGCGGACGCGCTGTCGGCGGAGTACGGGATCGGGGTGCGCAGCGGACTGTTCTGCGCGCATCCGTTGCTGCGGAACCTGCTGGGGAGGGGGCACGACGAAGGCGGCGGCTGCGGTGCGCCCTCGCGAGGGGCGCTCAACGCGGTGCGGGTCAGCTTCGGGGCGGGGACGCCGGACGAGCACGTCGAGCGTTTCGTCCGCGCGGTCCGTTCGCTGGCGGCCCGTCGCTGACGTGGTCTTCCGTCCGCCCTCGCCCGACGGGGCGGGAGACCAGCCCGTCCGGCGAGGGGCGTGCCCGCGACGCGGATCGCCCCCGGAGGGGCTACGCGTCGAGGCCGATGGCGAACGCGGCCTCGAGGTCGTGCTGGGAGTACGTCCGGAACGCGATGTGCGTCTCGGTCGACAGCACTCCGGGCACCTTGCTGATGTGTCCGGGGATCACGTCGGCCAGGTCGTCGTGCCGCGCCACCCGCACCATCGCGATCAGGTCGTGCGCCCCGGTCACCGAGTACACCTCGCTCACGCTCTCGATGGCGGCGATCTGCTCGGCGATCTCGGGGATGCGGTCGGTGCTGGTCTTGATCAGCACGATCGAGGTGATCACGGTGAGATCCCTTCGTCGGGGGCGGCGGCCGGGCGGGCGGCTGCGTCTGCCGTGCGGAAGCGTCGCCAGGCGTAGAGGAAGCCGAGCATGAAGCCTACGACGTGGGCCAGGTAGGCGACGCCGGGACCGTCCGTGTCGTGGCGCGCGGCCAGCCACTGGAGGGCCAGCCAGAACACCAGCACCAGCCAGGCGGGGAAGCGCAGCGGCAGGAACCACAGGAAGGGGAACACACTGGTCACCCGTGCCCGGGGGAGCAGGTAGAGAAAGGCGCCCAGCACACCGGAGATCGCCCCCGACGCGCCGACCAGGGTCTCGTCGGAGCCGTGGTGCGCGGCGGCGTAGCAGAGCATCGCCGCGTAGCCGACGACCAGGTAGCAGAGGGTGAAGCGGACCGCGCCCGTCCGTCGCTCGACGCTCTCGCCGAAGACGAACAGGAAGAGCAGGTTGCTCAGCAGGTGCAGCCACCCGCCGTGCACGAAGAGCGAGGTCAGCGGGGTGAGCAGCGGGCGCGCGGCGCCGCTCCACAGCTCGGTGGGGACGACGCCCCAGCGCTGGTAGTAGGAGGCCTGCTCCCGGTACAGGGCCCCCTCACCGCCGGTGCCGAGCCCGGCGACCGGGCCCAGCAGGAAGACCGCGGCGCAGAGGCCGATGAGGGTGTACGTCGCCACGGGGTGACCGCGCACCGAGCGGGTAGGAGGGCGGGTACCGGTGGCGGACATGCAGCGGATGATGACGGGTCGGCCACGGCGGGGTCCGCCCGACACGCGCTGCGGGCCCGAGGTCGTAAGGTGACCGGCAGTACACCCGTGGAGACGATGGGGTCCCCGGACGGCCGGCACCGAAGGAGTGTGGACGACATCATGGCGGTTCCCCAGCCCACGAGGACGACGCGCTGGCGCTGCACGCTGTGCGGCAATCTGACCCGGTTCGACGTGACCCGTTCCAGCACGGTGGTCGAGTTCGTCCATCTGGACCTGGCGGGCGAGCCGACCGTCGAGGAGCGGGACGTACGCAGTGAGAGCATCGAGTCGGTCCGCTGCCGCTGGTGCGACGCTGTGGACCGGATCGAGCTGGTGGACCGGCCCGGCGCGGAGGCGAAGGAGGCACCGGAGGCTTCGGGATCTTCTGGAGCCCCGGGGGCCTCGGGAGCACAGGCCTGAGACGGCGCGGCGGTCGGAGGAACCTGGGCAGGTGTGAGCGGTGGAGCAACACAGCGACGGTGAGCGCGACGACGCACGCGTGCCGCCGGACGAGTCGCTCGACCGCCCGCTGCCCGACAGGGTGCGGCGCCGGGTCGTCGCGCTGACCGGCGAGGCCATCGGCGACCTGACCGTGGCGGAGCTGCCGGGGCCGCTGCGCCAGTACGCCCGGTTCACGCCGCAGCGCCGCGCGAAGTTCGGCGGCAACGCCATGGCGGCGGCGCTCGAGAGTGATCCGGTGTTCCGCCGGCGTGTCGCCGGACGGCTCCGCGACCTGGTCACCGAACTGGCGGAGGCGGTGGAGGCCGGCCGCGCGCCGGCCGCCGCCGACCCGGTGGACGTGGCGGCGCTCGCCTACGTGCTGCGCCCGCCGGGCTGGGTGAAGCAGGTGACGGCGGCCGGTGAGGAGGCGCAGCGCGCCCAGGCCGAGCAGGCGGGGGAGGAGACGCAGCGGGAACTCGCGCGGCTGCGCGAGGAACTGTCCGCGGCCCGCGCCGCGCAGCGCGCCGAGTCCGAACGGGCCCGCGGAGAGGGCGAGGCGGCCCGCAAGGACCTGGAGGCGGTGCAGCGGAAGCTGCGCAGCGCGCAGAGCGACGTGAAGCGGGGCGAGGCCGCGCTGCGGAAGCTGAGGTCCGAGATGGACGACCAGCGGTCCGCCCACGCGGCGGAGAAGGCCGCGACCGACGGCGAGGTGCGCCGGCTCAAGGCGCGGCTCGCGGAGACCGAGTCGGCGCTCGAAGCCGGCCGCCGCACCGCCCGTGAGGGGCGCAGCGTGGAGGACATGCGGGTCCGGCTGCTGCTGGACACCGTGCTCGACGCGGCCCAGGGCCTGCGGCGCGAACTCGCGCTGCCCCCGGCGGAACTGCGCCCGGCGGACACCGTGGACGCGGTGGAGCCGGGCCGGATGAGCCCCAAGGACGTCGCGGCCCGGGCCCTGTCGGAGAGCGACCCGGCGCTGCTGGACCAGCTGCTGTCGCTGCCGCAGGCGCATCTCGTCGTCGACGGCTACAACGTCACCAAGACCGGCTATCCGACGATGCCGCTGGAGAAGCAGCGGCTGCGGCTCCTCGGCGGGCTCGCGGTGCTCGCCGCGCAGACCGGCGCGGAGATGACCTGCGTCTTTGACGGGGCCGAATTGGCCGCGCCGGTGCTGCTGGCGCCCCCACGCGGGGTTCGGGTGCTGTTCAGCAAGCCGGGGGAGACCGCGGACGAGCTGATCCGCCGGCTGGTGCGGGCCGAACCGCCGGGCCGCGCCGTGGTCGTGGTCTCCTCCGACCGGGAGGTGGCCGACGGCTGCGCCGCCGCGGGGGCCCGGCCGGTGTCCTCCGCGCTGCTGCTGCGCCGCCTCGGCCGTACCTGACCGCACCCGGCCTGCACATGGGGGCAGTTGTCCCCGGTGCGCCTGATGGGAGGGTTGCGTCCCGTTGCCCCGTATTGCTCCTACGGGCTGTCAAGTGGCGGTCGCTGCGCGTGTGATGAGAGTAAAGAATCCTGTGATCCGCACGGCAATTTCTCTGAGGGATTTGATCCGATCAGATGGGCGTGGCTAATCTCTGGGCTCGAACCACCGCGAAACCGATCACTCATCCGGGGTGACAGCGGAGGTACCGCCTCGTCCCACGAGCCGCCGCCCAAGCGGGGAGTGGGGCCGGAAAGACCGACCGGCAGGCGGCTGAGGAAGAAGGAGCTCGCCCCAGTGGCGTCCCACCGTCGTCCCAAGCAGCCCAGTCGCACCCGTGTCACCGTCATGACGGCGACCGCTGCCGCAGCCGTGGCCCTCACCTCCCAGAGCGCGCAGGCGGCGCCCTCCAAGCCCTCCCTCGACGAGGTCAAGGCGAAGGTCGACAAGCTCTACGAAGATGCGGAGGCGGCGACCGAGAAGTACAACGGCGCCAAGGAGAAGCAGGAGAAGCTCAACAAGGACATCTCCAACCTCCAGGACTCGGTGGCGCGCGGCCAGGGTGAGCTGAACGACCTGCGCGACGGCCTCGGTTCGATGGCGACCGCGCAGTACCGCAACGGCGGCGTCGACCCCTCGATCCAGCTGTTCCTCTCGTCCGACCCGGACGACTACCTGGACAAAGCCTCCACCCTCGACCAGCTCAGCACCAAGCAGAGCGAGGCGCTGGACAAGATCCAGGGCAAGCAGCGCACCCTCGAGCAGAAGCGCGAGGAGGCCCGCACCAAGCTGGACGACCTCTCCGAGACCCGCAAGGAACTCGGCAGCAAGAAGAAGAAGATCCAGGGCAAGCTCTCCGACGCCCGGGACCTGCTCAACACCCTCACCGCCGAGCAGCGCGCCGAGATGCAGGCCGACGAGGCCCGCGCCAACCGCGCCGCCTCCGACCGCGTCGACCTCGGCAGCGGCGTCCCCGCCTCGCAGCGCGCGTCCGCCGCGCTGAGCGCCGCCCAGGGCAAGATCGGCTCGCCGTACGTCTGGGGCGCCACCGGCCCCAGCTCCTTCGACTGCTCCGGGCTCACCTCCTGGGCCTACGCGCAGGCCGGCGTCTCGCTGCCGCGCACCTCGCAGTCCCAGGCGAGCGCCGGCGCCCAGATCGGCCGCAGCGCGCTCCAGCCCGGCGACCTGGTGCTGTTCTACGGCGACCTGCACCACATCGGCCTGTACGCCGGCAACGGCCAGATCCTGCACGCCCCCAAGCCGGGTGCCAACGTGCGCTACGAGTCGATCAACAACATGCCGTTCATGTACGGCGTCCGCGTCGGCTGACGCAGCCCCGCCTTCCCCTTCACGCACGACGAACCACCCGTCCCTCGTACGGGTGGTTCGTCGTGCGTGAGGCTGACGCCTTCCCGTCCGCCGCCGCCACGGTGACCTGCACCGTCGTCCGTGCGGCATGCCGCGACCGCCGCCTCCTCCGGCCCGGCGCGTGGACCCTCCGTGCCGGCGCCGCTACATTCTGCCGGGCAAGCGGGCCTACGCCCAGCCCAGCGGAAGGAGCGCGACCCGTGGTCTCGCACCGGTCACCCCGTCACCCCGGCACGGCCCTCACCGGCCGGCCCGCCGTCCGCGTCGCCGCCCTCACGGCGGCCGCGGGCGCCGTCGCCGCGCTCACCACGGCCCCGGTCGGAGCCGACCCGGGCAGCGGCGCGCCGCAGGACGTGGCGGCCCGCGTGGACCGCCTCCACGCCCAGGCGGAACGCTCCACGGAGAAGTACAACGCCGCGTCCGAGGACGTCGACGACCTCCGCGACCGCATCGCGAACGTGCAGGACCAGGCCGCCCGCAAGCAGTCGGTCGTCAACCGGCTGCGGGACGACCTCGGTGCGCTCGCCGGAGCCCAGTACCGCAACGGCGGGGTCGACCCCTCCGTCGCCCTGCTGCTCTCCGCCGCCCCGGACGACTTCCTCGACAAGGCCGCCACCCTCGACCGCATCGGCGCCCGCAACGCCGACCGGCTGCGGCAACTGCGCGAGGCCCAGCGGGTCCTCGACCAATACCGCGCCGAAGCGGGACGCGACCTGACCGAACTGGAGCGGCGCAGCGCCGCGTTGAAGCGCCACAAGAAGGCCGTGCAGCGAAGACTCGGCACCGCGCAGCGCCTGCTGGACCGGATGTCGCCGCCCGACCGCGCCGCCCACGACCGCGCTTCGCGCGGCACCGGCCGCGCCCCCGTCACCACCGGGGCCGCCTCCTCCGCCCGCGCCGCCGCGGCGGTGGCCGCCGCCCGCAGCGTCGTCGGCTCGCCCTACGGCTGGGGCCAGGCCGGGCCCGGTGCCTTCGACTGCTCCGGCCTCACCCAGTGGTCCTACGCCCGGGCCGGAGTGGCCCTGCCGCGCACCTCGCAGGGCCAGAGCGGCGCAGGGCGGCGCGTGCCGCTCTCCCAGGCGCGCCCCGGGGACCTCGTCATCTACCGGAGCGACGCAAGCCACGTCGCCATGTACGTCGGCGGCGGGCAGGTCGTGCACTCCCCGTACCCGGGCGCCCAGGTCCGCTACGACCCGGTCGGCATGATGCCGGTCTCCGCGGTCACCCGCCCCTGACGGGCCGCACCTGACAGGCCGCCCCCGAAGGGCCGCACCTCACTCGCCGCCCCGAACGGTGCCGCCTCGCGTAGCATCCCCCCGTGCACCGCAGGAGACACGCGTCCGTACGGGCCGCCGTGTGCGCGCCGGTCGCCGCGCTGCTCCTCGGCGCGGCCGGCTGCACCGGTCCCGCCCCTTCCGTCCGGGACACCGAGCAGGCCGTGCAGGCCCTCTTCGACCGGCAGGCCGCCGCCGTGCGCGACGCCGACACCTCCCGCTACCTCGCCGCCGTGGACCCCCGCTCCGGCGACTACCGCGCCGCGCAGCGCACCGTGGCAGCCAACCTCGCCCGCCTTCCGGTGGCCACCTGGACGTACCGGGTGCGGAGCGTCCGGACGCACCACGAGCGCGCGGACGCCGTGGTCGAACTGCGCTACCGGCTGGGGGACCGCGACCGCCCTCCCGTCGTCGAGAAGGAGACCTTCGCGCTCAGGCGCCACGACGGCCGCTGGTGGATCACCGGCGAACGACACGGCCGGGGACGGCAGTTGTGGGAGCAGGGCCGTCTCCGCGTGGTGCACGGCCAACACAGCCTGGTGCTGGGCACCGTGGACCACGGCACCCTGCGGCGCATCGCCGCCCGTGCCGACCGGGCCGTGCCCGCCGTCTCCGCCGCCTGGCCCGACCCCTGGTCCCGCCGCACCGTCGTCCTGGTGCCCGCCTCCGTCGACGGGATGGCCGAACTGCTCGACGGCGAACCCGCCACGTACGAGGGCATCGCCGCCGTCACCACCGGCCCGCGCGGAGGCGAACCGGGGGAGAGGCGACGCATCGTCGTCAACCGGCAGGCGTACGCGCTGCTGAGCGACCGCGGCCGGCAGGTCGTGCTCACCCACGAGACCGCGCACGTCGCGACCCGGGACCATACGGACGACAGCACGCCCCTGTGGCTCTCCGAAGGGCTCGCCGACTGGGTCGGCTACCGCGGCACCGGGGCCGACCCGTCCGTCGCCGCGCCCACTCTGGCCGAAGCGGTACGGGCAGGCGACCTGCCCCGACGGCTGCCGCCGGACGCGGACTTCCGCTTCACCGGCGACCCGGACGCGCTCGCCCGGGCGTACGAGGGCAGCTGGCTGGCCTGCCGCATGATCGCGGACCGGTGGGGGGCCGGCCGGCTCGCCGCCTTCTACCGCGCCGTCGGTGCGGCCGACGGCGGCCCGGCGCAGGCCGTGGACGGAGCCCTGCGGGAGGTACTGGCCGTGGACCGGGAGGCGTTCATCCGGATGTGGCACTCCGCTCTCCGTGCGGAGCTGGCCCCGTAGCCCGGCCCGCAGCGCCCCCGGCTCCCGTGCCGCCCGCCACCACGGGACGCGGGCCGTGCCGGGCCGGCACCCGCCCCTCGTACGCGGCCGCCGCCTCCGCACGCTCCGCCGCCTGTCGCGGCTCCGAGATCGTCGCCCGCCACAGCCGTGCGCACGCCCACACCGTCGCCACCACCAGCAGGCCGTTGCGGACCGCCAGCAGCGCCACCCCCAGCCCCGTACTGCCGACCACCTCGCCGAAGTACACCGGGAACTCCAGCAGCGTCGCGCCCGTCGCGAGCACTACCAGCACGGCGGGCGGACCCATCCGGCTCGCCCGCAGGCAGCAGCACACCGCCGCCACCGCGACCAGCCACACCATGTACTGCGGGCTGATCACCCGGCTGGTCGTCACGAACAGCAGCACCGCGGCGAACGCCGCGTCCGCCGGGGTCGCCGCCGTCCACGCCCGGGCCCGGACCCGCCACAGCAGCAGCCAGCCCAGCGCCAGCGCGCTCGCCACCAGCGAGACGGTGCCGACCAGGCCCACGTACGGCCCGAGGAACTCCACAGAGCCGTAGCGCAGCAGGACCTGCCCCTCCCAGCCGAAGTGGCGCGCCACGTGGAAGACCATCGCCCCCAGCGACTCCACCTCCACGCCGCGGTCCCGCTGGTGGGTGAGGAAGTGGAACGCCCCCGGCATTTCCATGGCGAAGGCCAGCGCCAGAAGCGCTGCCGCGACCGCCGCCACCGACCACGCCACCCGCGTGGGGCGCCCCCGCGGCGCGCCCACCAGCAGCAGCACCGGCCACACCTTCAGCAGCGCACCGAGCGCCGCCAGCGCCCCGCCCACCGCGGGCCGGCGCAGCAGCGCCAGCAGGCCGACCACCGCCACCGCGGCCACCAGCACGTCGTACCGCGCGTACGCCGTGGGCCCCA
Organism: Streptomyces sp. RKND-216; assembly: GCF_004795255.1. Lineage (NCBI taxonomy): Bacteria > Bacillati > Actinomycetota > Actinomycetes > Kitasatosporales > Streptomycetaceae > Streptomyces > Streptomyces sp. RKND-216. The sequence goes on from NZ_SSBQ01000002.1 coordinate 4,813,949, forward strand.
GCAGGGGCAGCCCCACCGCCCAGCACCACGCACCGGCCTGCCGCCGGCCCGGGCCGCGGCCCGCCGCCAGCAGCGACGCGAACACCACGAGGTCGGCGACGCAGGCGACCACGAAGAACGCCGTGGTGTAGCCGAAGAAGGGGAGCAGGGCCGGCGAGGTCACCGCCAGGGCCGCCACCGGCGGGTACTGCCAGGTCACGTCCCCCTGCGGGAAGGTTCCACCGCGCAGTACCTCGTACCAGCCGTGGTAGATCACCGAGACGTCCGTGGTCACGTCCGGACCCGGCAGCGTGATCACTTTGAGGACGAGGAGCATCAGGACCGCTCGCGACGCGATCCAGACGGCCGTGACGGCGGCGGTGGACAGGCGCATGCCGCAGACAGTACCGCCGTGTCGGGCCGGGGGCCGCCCATGGCGCTGCCGGGCGGGCCGGGGTCACCCGGTACTGTCGGCGGCGATGGACACGACCGCCGCGCGCACCACGCTGATCGTCACCAACGACTTCCCGCCCCGGCCCGGCGGCATCCAGGCTTTCCTGCACAGCATGGCCCAGCGCCTCGACCCCGAGCGCGTCGTCGTCTACGCCTCCACCTGGAAACGCGGCCGGGAGGGCGCCGAAGCCACCGCCGCCTTCGACGCCGCACAGCCCTTCACCGTCGTCCGAGACCGCACGACCATGCTGCTGCCCACGCCGCGCGTCACCCGCCGGGCCGTCGGCCTGCTGCGCGAACACGGCTGCCGCTCCGTGTGGTTCGGCGCCGCCGCACCGCTCGGACTGATGGCGCCCGCCCTGCGCCGGGCCGGCGCGGAACGCATCGTGGCCACCACCCACGGGCACGAGGCTGGCTGGGCGCAGCTCCCGGTCGCCCGCCGCCTGCTCCGACGGATCGGCGACACCACCGACACGCTCACCTATCTGGGTGAATACACCCGCTCCCGGATCGCCCGCGCACTGAGCGACGAGGCCGCCGCCCGCATGGTGCAGCTGCCGCCCGGCGTCGACGAGAAGACCTTCCATCCCGACTCGGGGGGCGACGCCGTACGCGAACGGCTCGGCCTCGCCGGCCGTCCCGTCGTCGTGTGCGTCTCCCGGCTGGTGCCCCGCAAGGGGCAGGACACCCTGATCGCCGCGATGCCCCGGGTACTGGCGGCCCAGCCGGACGCGGTGCTGCTCGTCGTGGGCGGCGGCCCCTACCGGGCCGACCTGGAGCAGCAGGCCGCCCGGCTCGGCGTCCGCGCGTCCGTCCACTTCACCGGCGCCGTGCCGTGGGAGGACCTGCCCGCGCACTTCGGGGCCGGCGACGTCTTCGCCATGCCCTGCCGCACCCGGCGCGGCGGCCTCGACGTGGAGGGCCTGGGCATCGTCTACCTGGAGGCGTCCGCGACCGGGCTCCCCGTCGTCGCCGGCGACTCCGGCGGCGCGCCGGACGCCGTCCGGGACGGCGAGACCGGCTGGGTCGTCCGCGGCGGCTCCCCGGACGAGACCGCGGACCGCCTCGTCACCCTCCTCGCCGACCCCGCGCTCCGCACCCGCATGGGCACGGCGGGCCGCGCCTGGGTCGAGTCCCACTGGCGCTGGGACCTCCTCGCCGACCACCTCCGCGCGCTGCTGTAGCGGCCCGTCGAAGGCTCCGAGGCGCCGTCTGCGAAGTTCCGGTCCGGTGCAACTGCAGTGCTCGGACCGAGCTTGCCGCCGTCCGTGATGACGCCTGCTCCCGGGTCCTCCTGCTACTCGTCCACGAAGAGGTCGTCCGCTTCGCCTGCGGTGAGGGCCCGGCTGAACCAGCGCTCCAGGGTGTCCAGGTCCGTGCACCCGGTGATGCGGGCTCGCACGGCGTCGGTCGTGTCGATCTGCCGTGCGTCCAGCACGCGGAGGACGCTGAGTGCGCGCTCCACCGCCTGGCCCTCCTCCTTGCCTTTGAGGTAGGACTCTTCGACGATGGTGCCCCGTCCGGGGAAGTACGTGCCCACGGCCATCAGCTTCCTCCATGTCTCGCGGGCCGGGCCTTCGCCCAGGCAGATCTCCAGCAGTTCGCCACCGGCCGGGGCGGGGTCGTCACCTGCGGCTCGGTCAGACGAGGGGGCAGGTGAGGGGGAGGACGCGTTCGGTCAGCCGGCCGGTCAGGTGGCTGTCGGTGAGAGCTGCGTCGGTGAGCCAGTCGGCCTGCGTCAACCGGTCGACCAGGCCCGGCAGTTCACCCTGCTCCACCGGGACCTGCTGGAGCAGGGACTCCAGAGGGAGGCCCTCGTCGCCAGCCCCGAGCAGCCCGTCGGCGTCGGTCCGGGTGGCCAGCGTCAGGGCGAGCAGCCGGACGGGCGCGGGTGCCTTGCGCTTGCGGAGCTTCTTGTCCGACACCACCCGTTGGCCCCAGCCGGAGAGCTTGGCACGGGCCTTCTTGCCGAAGGTGAAGGGGGCGGAGGCGTCTTCGCCGGGCACCAGGGAGGGCACGGTGACCGGTGTGGGGCTCTCCGGGCGGGATGCCAGCAGGTCGCTCGCCGTACCGGGAAGCCGCAGCCAGCCGCAGTCGGTCAACCGCTCGGCCAGGGCCTCCGGATCGTCGAGACCCAGCCCGGCGAGGTCCTGTCCGACGAGGTTGCCGGTGCCGGAGTGCGCCGTGCGCAGGGTCAGCATGAGCACCAGCAGCCGTGCCTGCGCGCCGGGCAGCGGAGTGTGACCCGCGACGTGAGCGAGGACGGCGCGTGCCTGCTCCCACTGTCCCGGAGCCGTCAGCAGCCGGGCGACCGCCGGCTCGTCCTCCTCCGTGCGCTCCCCGTTCCGGTGCCGGTGCTGCATGCGAACGGTCGCCGCGGACTGCTCGGCCCGTTCCGCCTCCGCCCGCAGTTCCGGGTCGCCGGTGACCTGCGCCCAGGCGATGAAGGCGCGAGCCTTGCGCTCGTGCAGGTCGCCGAGCACAGCCAGGTCGGGCTCGGTACGCCGCTGGTAGCGGCGGAAGAGGTTCCCGAGTTCGATGAGTTCGTCGCGCAGGACGACGGGCCGCAGGTCGGGCGGGACGGATCGCTGGGCGATCTTCCCGCGTTGACGCCGACGGGCCGGCGCCGGGCGCGGCGCGGGCACCTCCCGGGCCGCGCGCGCGGGCGGGCCACCGGCTGGCGTCCGGCCGTCGGAGAAGTGCGGAGTGCCGACGGCGGCGGCCCTCGGTCGGTCGTCGGCGGCGGCCTGGCCGTCGGACCCCGGGGCGGATCCGACTGCGGAGGTGGCGACTGCGGAGGTGGCGACGGTCCTCGCGCGGGGCAGCGCGGCCGCGCACCGCGTGCAGCACTCCAGGGCCTGCCACCAGCGGCCTCCCCTATCGCTGACCACGGCCAGGACGACCGCTCCGCCGCACCGCCACGGCTCGGCGCGCCTCTGCCCCTCGGTGGGAGCAATGTGCGCCGCGCAGTCCTCGGCCCGGCACGCGCAGTACGCGTCGGCGCGCGGCCCCGGGGCGGCTTGCAGGTGCTCCCTGAGATGGGCGACCGCAGCCTCCCGCCCGGCCGCCGCGGACGGCAGCCCCTGGGCGGGACAGGCGGGCCGGCTGCAGGAGACGCGCACCGCCGTCGTGCCACGTCCGGCGGCGTCCAGGCGCACGGTCCACCTGCGCCCGAGCACCCGCTCGTCCTTCTCGCCCGCCGTGGCCTCGGCCATGCCGCTCTTCCCCGCTCTCCCTCGTCCGCATCTGTCCCGCAGCCCGGGTCGTCCACCACGAACGATCTTCCGGCCGTGCCCACCGTACGCACCGTCCGGCCCAAGGGCCCGTGAACTCCCGCCCGTTCACCCGTACCGGTCAATTCCGCTCCGTCCGGGCGTCCGGGGACGGTCCGTTCACGGCGTGTCCCCTTCCGGCGCGTAGTCGACGCGGATGCCGCAGGGGCGCAGGATCGCCCGTCCAGGACGAGTTCGGGGGAGATCGGGAAGGAGGGGCGTGAGCGCCGTGACTCCCGTCCCGGGCGCGTGCGCGACGGGGCCCGGTCGTGTGGCGTGCACACGACCGGGCCCGATGCCGGTGCTCGGGGCCTGTCAGTCCGCCTGCCGGGCGGCAAGCCCGACGAACGCCGCCCACGCCTCGGGCGACAGGCTCAGCATGGGCCCGCCCACCCGCTTGGAGTCCCTGACATGCAAAGCGGCAGCCGTGGCGGCGACCTCGACGCACTCCCCGCCCTCGCCGCTGCTGTAACTGCTCCTGCGCCAGGCGGCGTCCGGCACGGTCAGCTTGCGCGCCTCGATGTTCATGTGTCTCCCAGCAGTTCGGTGACGAGAACCATCGACTCTCGTGGAGTCAGCGCCTGGCCCCGGAGGATTCCGTACTGCTCCTCGATCTCTCTGACCGCCGCTCGCTCCGTGTAGAGCCGACTGTCCTTCTGGACCTCAAGTATGCGATCCTGCGCCCGTCCCGGGTCTCGATCAAGGTGAAGGGGCCCGCCAGAGCAGCGTGCTCCTCCCGCTCGATCGGCATGACCTGGAGTTCGACGTTGCGTCGTTGCGCGCTGAGAAGCAGTTCCTCCAACTGTCCGCGCATGACCTGCCTGCCGCCGATGGGCCGCCGGAGCACCGCTTCCTCGATCACGAAGCTCAGCGTGGGCAACGCCTTGCGGCAGAAGATCTCCTGCCGTGCCATGCGGGCAGCCACGCGCTGCGCAACAGTGTCCTCGTCCAGCAGGGGGCGCCGCATCCCGAAGACCGCGCGGGCGTGCTCTTCCGTCTGCAGAAGTCCCGGGACGGCCTGAGCGGCGTACACGTGGAGTTCGACGGCCTCCGCCTCCAACCTCGCCGCATCGCGGAAGAAGCGGGGGTACTGCGCCTGGGCCAGCTCCTCCTTGAGGGCTTTGAGTACGCCTCCCGCGTCCAGGGCCTCGTCCACCTGGTCGACGAAGCGGGGGAGCGGGATGCGCCGTCCCTGTTCGAAAGCCGCGATGGTCGAGGGCGCATAACCGATCCGCGCGCCGAGGTCCGGGCGTTCCATCCCCGCCCGGATGCGCAAGAGCTTCAACTGCCTGCCGAACGCCGCGACGACGCCCGTGCCCGGGTCGTCCTCCGGGCGCTGTCCGTCGCTGTCCACCGTCGTCTGGCTCACCGTCCACCACCTCCCTCCGGCGAACGCGCGAGCGCATGCGGCGTCACGCCGCGCGTCGCGTACAACCGCGCGCCCCACGCGTACAAGCCCTCGCCCCGCTGCGCCGCGCCGTCCGAACGCGCAGTTCGTACGGGGACCTGGATGTCCGGGGCCCGGTCACTGCGGACGGGACCCCGTTCACCGGGGCCCGGTGGGTCCGGGACTCCTCCCAAGGACTCAACTGATGAAGGACTTCCCACCCGCCCGCCCTTCCCGGTGGAGTCACCCGTCAGGGTGAACCGTGCACACAGGGTGGCGAATCGGGGTTACTGTCGGCGGGAGACACCCACACAAGTCGGCCCCCGGCCAGGATTGCCGTCCCGGACGCGAGGGCCTCACCACCAAGGAAGATCCAGCTTCCCCATGGCTACTGCGCAGCTTAACGCGCCGGTATCCGGCGCCATCCATGTCCGGACACGCCTGTCCGGGAACTTCACCATCCTGGCCAACCGCCTCGCCCGGCGGCCCGGCAGCGCCGTCACCGTAGGCGTCGCCCTCTACATCAACTCCATGCCCGACGGCACCCCCGTCACCATCGAAGCCCTCCAGAAGCACTTCACCGAAGGCGAGACCGTGATCAGCCGCGCCCTGCGCGAGCTGGAGGCCGACGGCTGGCTCGAACGCCGCATCCTGCGCGGCCCGGGCGGACGCTTCGTCACCCGCACCTACGTCTACACCCTCCCCGAACTCGCCCACCCCGACGACACCCAAGCGCCCCCGACCCCTTCCGCGCCCTCGGCGGAACCGGCACCACCCTGCGTGGATGCGGCAACCGCGTTGCCCTCGCCACGCACGCCCCAGCCCACCGCGCCGCCCGACCCGGCACCGTCCGCGCCGGCCAGCCCCGAAGCGGTCGCGCTCCTCACCGCGCTCGGCACACGCGACCCCCGACTCACCCTCTCCCGCCGCGAGATCGCACGCCTCGCACCCGGCGTCGACACCTGGCTCGCCTCCGGAATCCGCCCCGCCCGCATCACCAGCACCCTCACCAGCGACCTCCCCGACAGCTTCCGCACCCGCCCGGCCGCCGTCCTCGCCTGGCGCCTCGCCGAACTCCAACCCGCACCCAGCCCCGAACCCCCACCACCCACCCCGCCCCTCGCCCCACTCCAGAACTGCCCCGACTGCGACCGCGCCCACCGCAGCCCCACCCCCGGCCCCTGCCCCCTCTGCACCCACCACCGCCGCCATCCCTCCCCCGACGCGGCCGACGTCGACCCTCCTGCCACCGCTGTCGCAGCCGGTCGCCCTCAGCGCGCCTCCGCCGCCGCCAGCACCGCCAGCCCCAGCCACAGCACCGCGCCGAGGCGGAGCCGTGGCGGGCGAACAGCCCCGGATCCCAGTTGCGGCACCGCCGGGCACGATTCCGGAGCGACCGCTCCCAGGGCCTGCCCCTGAGCGATCGGCCAGTCCGGCTTCCGGGGCATCCAGCCGCGCACGTACCGCGTCTCGTCACCACCGCCGACCATGAGAACGGCGGGTAGCATCTCCCCCTTGCGTCCCGGCCGTTCACGTGGCGGCTCGCCGTTCCGCGGTGGTTCCCAGTACAGCCATGCGGTGCGGCCGTACAGCACATCGGCGAGATGCTCCACGTCGACATGGCGGCTGACGTACAGCCGTCCTGGGCCGTCAGCCGCAGCCCGACCCCCAACTCCCTCCGTCCTTCGGGCGCCGTGCCGCTCAGGGTTACCGCGAGCGCCTGCACACCGCCATCGCGTAGGGCGTCCGTCAGAGTCTCACCCCCGCTGTACGGCTTGCCCCGACGCCAGAGCAACAGAGCCAGACCCGTCACTGCGGTGACAGCACAGAGGCCCAGCAGCACACCTGACGGGCGTACGGTGCCGCTCCGCAGCGCCACCAGTTCGCCGCGTGTCGCGGCCAGGTGGGCCTCCTCCTGACCGGGGCGGTAGAGCGCCCAGAGCGTGCCGTTCGGCCGTACCTGTTTGGAAGTCTTGATCGTGCCGCGCAGGGGAGTGTCCTGGCCGTCGGCCGCTGCATCGGAGAGGGTGACCGAGACGGTCGACGTGCACGTCGTCCCTCCGCCGCGTACGGGGCTGGAACTCTGCGCCCTCACCTCGGTGACAGTCACCGGGGCGATGCGTGCCGATCCGGCGCGCGCGTCCGCGAGCTGAGGCGTCACGTGCTGTGCGGAGCCGAAGAGGAGGAGGGCTGCCGACACCAGGACGAGCAGCACACCGAGGTGCCTTCCTTGCGCGCGATCCGGCCACCAGTCACCCGTCGGTGCCGAGGGCGCCCGTGATGTGGGTGGCTCCGGGGCCGTCGCCGTGCCCTGGCGTGTGCCCACCCAGGACACCACGAGCCCGAGCGCCGACACCGCCATGCACGCCAGTACGTCCCATCGAGGGGCAGGCTCGACGTAGCGCAGGAGCAGGGACGCCAGGACACCTGCGAGGCCGCCCTACTGCAACACGCCGCCGACGTCGTACGCCTTGATGGTCGGAAGACGCCGCGAAGGCGTGGCGGGACATGGGTACGCATCTCGACACGTTCGCCGTGGAGATGGACCGGAAGATCCGCGCCAAACACGGCACGGAATGGCGAGGTCCCGCCGCTGATGCCTTTCTGGCTCACTGGGAGACGGTCAAGGAGTCCATCGAGGAGTCGCAGGACATCTTCGACGACGCCGCCAAAGGGCTTGAAGACGCGGCGGACAACATCGAGAAGGTCAACGATGAGATTCACCAGATCTACATCGAGATCGGTGTGACGATCGCTGCGTCGGTCGCCACCTCCTTCATCACGCTCGGGTTCTCCGCGGCAGCCGGTGCCGCGAATGCCGCACGTCTTGCTGCGCAGGCGACGGCCGCCGCCGCACGCCTTGGACGCCTGCTGTCCGCCATCGCCAAGACCTTCAAGCTCCTGAGCACCGTGACGCGGGGGAGCAGGTCTGCGAAGTACCTCTTCCAGTTCGGCATCGAATACGGCGCGAACGTCACCACCAGCCTGTTGAGCGGCAAGGGGAGCGAGTGGGACAAGAACCTCGTCAATGCTGGCTTTGGCATGGCGGGTGGTGCAGTCGCCGGAAAGTTGCTGGGCAACGTCGGCGAGGGCATGGCCCGCAACGTGGGCGAGGGAGCCCTGGGTGGTGCCTTGGGCAGCCTGGGCGGAGACACGGCGAACAACCTGATTCATGGTGAGAAGTTCGACGCCTCCCAGATGTTGATCGGCGCCGCGGGAGGAGCCGCGGGAGGCGGAGCCGGTGGTGGGCTGAAGCACCCTGGCCATGGACAACTTCGCTCCTGCGGCCCCGGAGGCGCCGACCGGGACGGGCACGTCCGATCCGGCGCCCGGCGACGGCTCCTCTGACACGCCGTCGGACGGGGCGGTGCAGCCCGAGGTGGGGCGGGATCACTACAGCGACGCCGCCGACCTGGCGCTGGGCAAGCCTGCGGGTATCTTCTTCGGCGAAGAAGCGAACGATGCCAAGGACACGGACGCGGACGAACCGGCCGGGCCCACGCGTGAGGAGATGCGGGCCGAGAACGAACGGAACGCCGCCGCTGCGCGCGGGCATGCGGACAACACCACCCTTCAGTCGGAGTTCGGATGAGTGGCGACGGGGGTGCCCCGGACCCGTACGGGCGGGGTACCGGTATGCGGGAGGCAAGGATGAACGCGCCGGACGGCGGGGGAGAGAGCGCGGTCCGGCGGGCCGTGACGCGGTGCCGCGAGGTCCAGGCCCGCGGGCAGGCGCGGCCGGTGGCGGCGTCCCACACTTCCGGCGGGCGCGACGTCGACTTCGGCCCCGTCTGGCCCCTCGCCACGCGTCCGGGCGTACTCGGGCTGTTCTTCCTGGCGTACGCGCTGCTCACGCCGCTCCTCGTGCTGCCGCACAGCGGCGGCTGGGGCATCGCATGCGGCGTCGCGAGCGCCGCCGCCGCGGGTGCCGGATTCCTCTACCACTGGAACCGGGCGGAATAGTCGGGGAGGCCGCCGGGAGCGGCGCGGTGTGGGGACGGCCGTCCCCACACCGGTTGGGGCCGCCGGGGTGCGGCCGGCGGCCCGTCAGCCGAAGAAGACGCCGGCCTCCTCGTAGAGCGCGGGCGGCACCGTCTTGATCCGGGCCGTGGCGTCGGCCAGCGGCACCCGGACGATGTCGGTGCCGCGCAGCGCGACCATGGTGCCCCAGTCGCCCTCGTGCACGGCGTCGATCGCGTGCAGGCCGAAACGGGTGGCGAGCCAGCGGTCGAACGCGCTCGGCGTGCCGCCGCGCTGGATGTGCCCGAGCACCGTCGTGCGGGCCTCCTTGCCGGTGCGCTGCTCGATCTCCTTGGCCAGCCACTCGCCGACGCCGGACAGGCGCACGTGTCCGAAGGAGTCGAGGGAGTCGTCCTTGAGGACCATGCCGCCGTCCCGCGGGACGGCTCCCTCCGCCACCACCACGATCGGCGCGTAGCTCGCCTTGAACCGCGACCGCACCCAGCCGCACACCTCGTCCACGTCGAAGGGGTGCTCCGGGATGAGGATGCAGTTGGCGCCGCCGGCCAGCCCCGAGTGCAGCGCGATCCAGCCCGCGTGCCGGCCCATCACCTCCACCACCAGCACCCTCATGTGCGACTCGGCCGTGGTGTGCAGCCGGTCGATGGCCTCCGTCGCCACGTGCACGGCGGTGTCGAAGCCGAAGGTGTAGTCCGTCGCCGACAGGTCGTTGTCGATCGTCTTGGGCACGCCCACGCAGTGGACGCCGTACTCGTCGGTGAGCCGGGCCGCGACCCCGAGGGTGTCCTCTCCGCCGATCACGATCAGGCCGTCGACCTCGGCCTTCGCCATGTTCTCCTGGATGCGGCGGACGCCGTTCTCCTGCTGGAAGGGGTTGGTGCGCGAGGAGCCCAGAATGGTCCCGCCGCGCGGCAGCGTGCCCCGCACCGCCGGGATGTCCAGCGGCACGGTGTCGCCCTCGACCACGCCGCGCCAGCCGTCCCGGAAGCCGACGAAACGGTGGTCGTACTCCTGGACGCCTTTACGGACCACGGCGCGCATGACCGCGTTCAGGCCGGGGCAGTCGCCCCCGCCGGTGAGCACTCCGACCCGCATGGGATCTCCCTTCTCCGCGTGACCTCTCCGCGTGACCGCCGACGCACAGCGGCCACGCTAGCGGTGATCCAGGTCACAACGGGATGGGGCAGTGCGACATTCCCGGCGCTGGGCGGGGAGGGGGCGCCCGCTCTCACCCGTACGAGCGACACCGCGCGCGGCGCCGGGCGGGTGCGGATCGGCAGTTCAGCCGTCGTCGAGGCCGCGCTCGATCGCGTACCGCACCAGCTCCACGCGGTTGTGCAGCTGGAGCTTGCCCAGGGTGTTCTGCACGTGGTTCTGCACCGTGCGGTGGGAGATCACCAGGCGCTCCGCGATCTGCTTGTAGCTCAGCCCCTTGGCGACCAGCCGCAGCACCTCGGTCTCCCGGTCGGTGAGCTGCGGCACCCCCGGCTCGTCCGGCGCCGCGGCGGGCGGTTCGGTGGCCAGACGGCGGTACTCGCCCAGCACCAGCCCGGCCAGACCCGGCGTGAACACCGGGTCGCCGGCGGCGGTGCGCCGCACCGCGTCGATCAGCTCCTCGGTGCTCGCCGACTTCACCAGATAGCCGGTGGCGCCCGACTTCACGGCCTCCAGCACGTCCGCGTGCTCCCCACTCGCCGACAGCACCAGCACCCGCAACGCCGAGTCGGCGCCCACCAGTTCACGGCAGACCTCGACACCGGGCAGCTCCGGCAGGTTCAGGTCCAGCACCAGCACGTCCGGCACGGCAGCTCGCGCCCGCCGTACGGCCTGACGGCCGTCGCCCGCGGTCGCGACCACGGCGAAACCCGCCGCCTCCAGGTCGCGAGCGACCGCGTCCCGCCACATCGGGTGGTCGTCGACCACCATCACCCGCAGCGGCTCCCGCTCGCCCGTCGCTTCCTCAGCCATCCTTCGGCACCCTCATCTCCACCTCGGTCCCCTGCCCCGGCACCGACACCAGTTCCGCCGTCCCGCCCAGGTCGCGGAGCCGGCCGCGGATGGACAGCGCGACGCCCATCCGGCCCTCCGCCTCGGCCGTGGCCAGACGCCCGGCCGGAATGCCCGGACCGTCGTCCCGGACGGTCACCAGCACCGCGTCCGGCTCGTCCTCCAGCAGGATCCACGTCCTGGCGTCCGCCCCGGCGTGCTGCCGCACATTGTCCAGGGCGGCACCGACAGCCGCGGCCAGTTCGCGTGCCGTCTCCGGCGCCAGCAGCACCGGGGTGCCCGGCTCGGAGAAGGTGACCAGGGCGCCGGCGTGCCGTGCGAGCAGCTTCCGCAGATCGTACGGCTCCCCCGGTTCCACGGCCCCGGGGCCGCCCGCCGCGCCGTGCGGCTCCGGCCCCGGCCCGGCAACGGCCTGCGCCGCGTACGCGGCCGCCGGAGCGGGCAGCGGCGGCGGGCCGCCGGAGACCAGCGCGCGCAGCGCGACCTCCTGCTCGCCCGCCAGGCGCCCCAGCTCCGCCGCCTCCCCGCCCAGCGAACTGCCGCGGCGCTGCACCATGGCCAGCACCTGGAGGACGCCGTCGTGGATGTCGCGAGCGAGTCGCTCGCGTTCGCGGGTGGCCGCCTCGATCTGGAGCGCGCGGGCCAGGGTCCGTTCGCTGGCCCGCGCGACCTCGACGACGTAGCCGATGGCGATGCTCGCGACGCACACCAGCAGCACGTTGTGCACGGTGTCGCGGGACGGTGCGCCGCGCTCGACCAGGTTGGCGACGCCGACCAGCACCGAGGCGCCCGCCGCCCACCGCCACCCGCCCTTGATCGCGAAGCCCAGTACGGCCCCGGCCGACCAGATGGACGGCAGCGTGTTGATGCCGCTCTCCACCCGCGCCATCGTCTCGGTGAAACGGGTCAGCACGATGCCGGTGAGCGCGATGGTCAGCTCACAGACCAGGAACGGGTAGCCGCACCGGGCGGCGGACACCGTGCGGGTGGCCGTCGCCAGCGTCCACACGACCAGCAGCGCCACGAAGCCGACCGCGAGGTATGGGCGCACGTAGTGGTCGTAGGCCAGGACGCACAGGCCCGCCGCGTAGGCCGCGCTCAGCAGGCGGTAGCCCGTCAGGGCCCGCCACAGCGGCTGTTCCACCGACATCCTCGCCGGCATCCGAATCCCCCCTCGTGCACCGCGTGCGCTACGCGGCGTTCCTTCTCTCGCCGTGCTTCCCCGGCTCACCCTGCGGGTCGTGCCCGGCCCGTTCGCCCGCCGCGGGCGTGCCCTCCGGCTTCCGCTCCGGCCGCTCCGCGACCGGCTCCGCCGCGACGGCCGCCTGCGCCGACTCCGGTTTCCGGGTCTGCTCGGCAGCCTGCGCCTTCTGCGCCTCTGCCGCAGCCTTCGCCGCGTCCGCGATCTGCCGCTTCGCCGCCGTGGCGTAGATGTCGACGTACTCCTGGCCGGACAGCTTCCAGATCTCGTACATCACCTCGTCGGTGACGGAACGCTGGATGAACCGGTCGTTCTCCATGCCCTGGTAGCGGCTGAAGTCGAGCGGGCGGCCGATGCGGATGCCCGGCCGCATGAGCTTGGGCCGGATCTGTCCGGGCGGCTGGATCTTCTCCGTGTCGATCATCGCGACCGGGATCACCGGGGCCCCGGACCGCAGGGCCACCCGCGACAGGCCGCCCGGCTTGCCGCGGTAGAGCCGCCCGTCCGGCGAGCGCGTGCCCTCCGGGTAGATGCCGAACAGCTCGCCCTTCTCCAGCACGCTCAGCCCGCTGCGGATAGCGGCCTCGCCCGCGCCGCGCACCCCGGACCGGTCGACCGGCAGCTGACCGACGCCCTTGAAGAAGGCCGCGGTGAGCTTCCCCTTCACTCCCGGCGCCGTGAAGTACTCCGCCTTCGCGATGAAGGTGACCTTGCGGTCCAGCACCGCGGGCAGGAAGAAGGAGTCCGAGAACGACAGGTGGTTGCTCGCCAGGATCGCCGGCCCGGCGGTCGGCACGTTCTCCAGCCCTTCCACCCAGGGGCGGAAGACGAGCTTCAGCGAACTGCCGACAGACAGCTTCATCGCTCCGTAGAACACCCGAGGACCTCCTGTACCTGACGGAACCGACCATATCCCGCGCAGCCGCCGGTATCCCCGCGTGCGCCGCGGACACCGCCCCAGGCGGTGTGCTACCCGGGTCACCCGCGCACGCGTAGGGTGGCACCGTCCGACGTCCTTCCCGCGGTGCGGTGCGAAGGGAGACCCGCGGTGCCGATCCTTCCCGGAGCCGAGCCGATCCGTCACGACGGCTCGCAGACCGGCGTCCTGCTGTGTCACGGTTTCACCGGCTCGCCGCAGTCGCTGCGTCCCTGGGCGCGCCATCTGGCGGACCGCGGATACACCGTGTCGCTGCCGCTGCTACCCGGTCACGGCACCCGCTGGGAGGACCTCCAGGTCACCGGCTGGGAGGACTGGTACGCGACGGTCGACCGCGAGCTGCGCTCGTTGCGCGCCCGCTGCTCGGAGGTCTTCGTCTGCGGCCTGTCCATGGGCGGCGCGCTGGCGCTGCGCTTGGCCGCCAAGCACGGCGACGACGTCAGCGGCGTGGTCGTGGTCAATCCGGCGAGCACCTTCCCCCGTCTCGAGGGGTACGCGCTGCCCGTCCTGCGGCAGCTGGTGCGCTCCACCCGCGGGCTGACCGACGACATCGCCAAGGAGGGGTCGCACGAGATCGGCTACAACCGGGTGCCGCTGCACGCCGCCTACTCGCTGCGGAACCTCTTCCGCCGGCTGCGCACCGAACTCCCGGAGGTCACCCAGCCTTTGCTGCTGCTGCACAGCCGCACCGACCACGTGGTGCCGCCGTCCGACTCGGCGCTGATCCTCTCCCTCGTCTCCTCCACGGACGTGACCGAGACGGTGCTGGAGGACAGCTACCACGTGGCGACCCTGGACCACGACGCGGAGCGGATCTTCGCGGACACCCACGGCTTCATCTCCCGGATCTCAGCGAGGACGACGGCACGTGACGGAGCGTAAGGAGGGCGCGGGCGGTCCCGGCGAGGAGCGGGAGCCCGCACTGCCGGCCGACGAGGAGGCGGCGTGGGCGCAGATCGTCGCCGCCTACGGCGACGAGCCCGACGACCGGCCCGACGACCGGCCCGAGGACGAGTCCGGCGAGGCGCCCGGCGGTGCGGACGAGGACCGCGACGCCCGGGACCGCGAGCGGGCGGGCGAAGCGGAGGAGACGGAGGCCGAGCCCGACGACCGGCCTGCCCGCAGCTTCACCGTGTACGCCGCCGGCACCGGCCCCCGCGACTGGGAGCGTCCGGACGCCGAGGACGACGACCACTTCACGCCACCGGAGCCGCCACCCCTGCCGGAGACCGACACCACCACCAAGTTCGGGTGGCTCGGCGCGCTCGGCGGCCCCCTGCTGCTCATCGGGGCGGTGCTGTTCGACGTCTACATGTCGTGGTGGATCGTCACGCTCGGCGTCGGCGGCTTCCTCGTCGGCTTCGCCACCCTGCTGACCCGGCTCCGCGACGACCACGACGACGACCTGGGCGACCCCGGCGGCGGCGCGGTCGTCTGACCTGCGGCCCTTCCGGTCCGCAGCGGTCCGGCCTGCACGGACGATCCCGGCAACCGCCGGGCGGCGGACGCTGCCGGTAAACGGAAGTGCGCGGCGGGCCCGGCCCCTGCGAGGATGGGGCGCCCGCGGCCGGAGCAGCCGGCGCGGGCGACGGTAGGAGGGGGGAACCGACCGTGCTGACCCTGTTGTTCGTCTTCACCGCGGTGGCGCTGCTCACCGGCTGGCTTGTCGCGATCGAACTGCGCCGCGAGCGCGCCCGGGCGGGCGGCGACGGCTGACCGGGCCACACCTGCCCGGCGTCAGCCGGCCGCCGGCCGCCCGCCGTCCCCGCACGGGGCGGAGGCCGGTAGGCGGAGCGCCGCCAGCACCGGCAGGTGGTCGGTGGCCGCCCGCAGATCCCGTTCGGTCACGCCCGGCAGCCCCTTCGGCACGCCGCAGCCCAGCACCTCCACCTCCGGCGACGCCAGCACGGCGTCGATGCGCTGGTGCGGGTCCGACGGGGTCGAGGTGTGCTCCCCGCCCCACGGCTTTGTCGCCCAGCCGTCCTGCAGGGCGTCCGTGAGCCGGCGGAAGGCCCGGCCGCGCGGCCGTTCGTTGAGGTCGCCCGCCGCCACGGCGTACGGGGTCCGCTGCCGCATCTCGGTCAGGCGCTCCAGCAGCATGCCGGCCTGCGCGTACCGCTCGTCCTTCTGGAGACTGAGGTGGGTGCTCAGCACGCCCAGCCGGGCGCACGGTCCTCCGGGCCGCTCCGGTCCGAAGCGGAGTGCCGCGGTGGCGAACCCGCGCCGGTGCAGCCCCGGCGTCAGCGGCAGCAGCAGGTCTTCGGCGTCCTCGACGTGGGCGCGCAGCGACGCCAGGATCATGGGTCCGGCGGCGGTCGCCCCGCCCGTGACGTGCACCAGGCCGGACTCCCGCGCCAGCCGTGCCGCGTGCTTGCGCCAGCGGAAGAAGCGCGGCGCCTCCTGCACGCACACGACGTCGGGGGCGCACGCCCGGATGACCCGGGCGAGCGCCCCCACGTCGTCCCGCAGGGAGCGGACGTTGTAGCTGAGCAGCCGCACCACGGCGGAGCCGTCCGGTTCGGTGCGCGACCCGGGCAGGTCGGCGAGTACCGAAGCAGGTGTCATACGCCGCAGCGTACGCCGTGGCCGGCCGCTCGATCAGCCCTGACGCGCCAGGTCGGCGGCGCCCACCAGGCCCGCCTCACCGCCGAGTTGGGCGGACAGCACCTGCGCGTGCGGGCGCCAGTTGCCGCCGACCAGCCAGCGGCGGAACGACTTGCGGATCGGCTCCAGCACGAGGTCCCCCTCGTCCGAGACGCCGCCGCCCACGATGAACGCGGACGGGTCGAACAGCGAGGCCAGGTCGGCCAGCCCGGCACCAGCCCAGCGCGCCAGCTCGCGGAACGCGTCGACCGCGACGGGGCAGCCCGCCCGTGCGGCCTGGCTGACGTGCCGCCCCTCGATGCCGTCCGGAGTGCCGTCGCCCAGCTTGAGCAGGATCTCGGCGTTCTCGGGAGTCGCGGCGGCCCGCTGCCGTGCGTAGCGCACCAGTGCGCGGCCGGAGGCGTACTGCTCCCAGCAGCCCTGACTGCCGCAGCCGCACAGCAAACCGTCCGGGACGACCCGGATGTGGCCGAACTCCGCCGCCACGCCGAAGCGTCCGCGGTGCAGCCGCCCACCGATCACGATGCCGCCGCCCAGCCCGGTGCCCAGGGTGATGCAGACGACGTCGTCGTGGCCCTGGCCCGCGCCGAAGCGGTACTCGCCCCAGGCCGCGGCGTTCGCGTCGTTCTCCACCACGACCGGCAGGTCGACGCGCTGCTCGACCTTGTCCTTGAGCGCCTCGTGGCGCCAGGCGATGTTGGGGGCGAAGAGGACCGTCGCGCGCTTGTCGTCGACGTACCCCGCGGCGCCGATGCCGACCGCTTCCACCGTGTGTTCCGCGCTGACCGTACGGACCGCGTCCGCGATGGCGTCGACGACGCCTTCGGCGGTGGGCGGGGTCGGAACCTTGCACGTCTCGAGGATCGAGCCCTCTTCGTCGACCACGCCGGCCGCGATCTTCGTACCGCCGATGTCGACGCCGATGGTGAGTCCCATGTGTCCCTCAGTTGTTCCGTCGATCCCCGCTGCGCACGAGGGTACCGGAGGGGTGTGTGGCGCAGCGCACGCCGCCGGGGAGTGGGACGCGGAGAAGGGACGTGGCGGCAGGAACGGCGGGGTCGCGGTCAGTCGAGGTCGATGCGTTCCGGGCCGTCGGGGCCGTCGTCGTCGCGCCGGTCCGTCGGGCGGGTGCCCTTCGCTCCATCCGGCCCCTCGGGGCGGGCCACGTCTCCCGGCCGGTCCAGGCCGTCGGGGCGGTCCACGCCTTCGGGCCGGAGCTCGTCGCCGCGCGGCGCGGGGGCGGCGCCCTGCGGACGCAGGTCCGCCGACCAGCGCTGCTCCTGCCCCTGCACGGCCACGCGGTAGGCGGCCGCGATCTCGTTCCCCGCCGCTGCGAGGTGGTCGAAGACCTGGGGGTTGCGCTCGACGACCGGCTCCACCACCGCACGCGCCTGCGCCAGGAACTGCTGGGCCAACCCCTGGGCGGCGAAGCCGCCCGGCGTCCCGGCGAAGGGCTTGCCGATCTCCGTGACCTTCGCGGACACGGCGTCGGCCAGCCGCCGCAGTTCCTCCGAGGCGCTGGCCGGCTGCGGACCGTATGCGGCACGCCGCCGGTCCCGCTCCGCGGCGAGGTCCTCCTCGCACGCTTCGGCCCAGGCGTCGGCGTCGTTCCGCTCGAAGGCATCGCTCATCGTGGGGCTCCCGTGCTGGGTCGGCTTCTTCCTCCGACGGTACCGGACCCGCCTTCCGGCTCAGCCCTGCGCGGAGTCCTCCGCGGTGCCGTCGACGACGCCCTCGGTGGGGTCGTCGGGCCGCTCGGGCCACAGCGACGGATCCGGCTCGAACCGCACGCACAGCTCGCCGTTCTCGAACGCGGCCCCGGTCACCCGGCAGCGCCGCAGCGCCGACGGCAGGGGCAGCGTGCGCCGGTGCGGGCCGACGCCGACGACGAGTTCGTCCCCACGCCGTACCAGCCCGAGTGCTTCCTTCCGCGCGCCCGGCAGCGGCAGCCGCCAGTGCAGCCTCCCCTCGGCGGCGCGTCTGTCCTCCACGGTGCCCGGCGCGCCGCTTTGGCCGGGGACGAAAACGCCTCGGGGCGGCCCGGCGACGTCCGGAGAGCACGCTGGGTCCGGGGAGGCCGCTGGGCCCACGGAGCCCACGAAGTCCGCCAGCTCCGCCAGGTCCGCCGTCCCCAGCGGGGCACGCCCCAGGTGCGGCACCTCCCGCACCGGGAGCCCGCGCACCGGGTGCGCGCGCAACGTCTTCAGCGCGGCCTGCTGTTCACCCGACAGCGCGGCCAGGAACGGGTCGCGGGAGAGGGTCGGCAGGACCCGGTTGGCGATCACCGTGTCGCACCGCAGCCCGTACAGGGCCAGTGCGGCCCGCGCCGTGTGCAGCCGCTCCACGGCCGCGTCGCCGGGCTCGGCGACCAGCCGCACCGCCGTCCCCGCGGCCGCCAGCACCCCGGCCACATCGGCGAGTTCGGCACGGAAGCGGTCCGCCCCGGCATACAGGCCCGGCGGCGGCATCGGGACACCCGCCAGTCCGGCCAGCAGCGGGCGCAGCGCACGGGCGGCCTGTTTTTGCGGCGGCAGCAGCCGGTCCAGGTACCGCCGGACCTGGTCCGGGAGTGCGAGCGTCCGCAGAGCCCGCTCCACGGGCGGCAGATCCACCACGACGGCGTCCCACCGCGCCCGGCCCCCGGTACCCGTCCCACTCTGGGCTGCGGCCCGTCGCACGGCCCGCAGCACCGCGAACTCCTCTGCGCCGGGCAGGGGCGTGAGCTCGTCGTCGTCCAGGGCTTCCGCACCGGTGAACCGCAGCAGCGTGCCGCCCCGCTCGCGCAGGAGGGCGGCCAGCGCGCGGACTTCGGCGTCCGGGTCGACACGTGCGGCCCAGAGGCCGGTGCCGGGCTCCGCCTCGGCCGGTTCCCCGGCGGGTATCCGGGCGCCCAGGACCCGTTCGAGGACCCCGTCCTCCTCGGTGCTCAGCAGCAGCGTGCGTTCGCCGCCACGCGCGGTGGCCAGCGCCGTCGCCGCCGCGACGGTGGTGCGGCCGGCGCCGCCGGTGCCCGTGACCAGCAGCAGCCGCGGACGTCCGGAGAGGCCGTCGGCAGTCACGTGCCCAGCGCCTCGACCCGCTTCTTCAACCCGTCCAGGGCGCGGTCGATGATGACCTTCTCCGCCTTGCGCTTGATCATGCCGAGCATGGGGATCTTGACGTCCACGGTCAGCTGGTACGTCACCTCGGTGCGGTTGCCGCCGGCCACCGGGTGCAGCCGGTAGGAGCCGTCCAGGGAACGCAGCATCTGCGACTTCACCAGCGACCAGTGCACCTCGTTCTCGTCGACCCAGTCGTACGCGAGGGTGTGCTCGTCCCTGATCGCCCCGGCGTCGAGCAGCAGCCGGACCTGTTCCGCCCGCCCGAGTCCGTCGGTGGAGACGACCTCCGCCTCCTTCACCTCGCCGGTCCATTCGGGGTAGCGCGCGAAGTCGGAGATCACCCCCATCACCTCGGCGGGTGCCGCCTCGATGGTGATGCTCGAGCTGGTGTGTTCGGCCATCTCCGTGGCTCCTCCGTCGTGCCGCCGCCTGTGGTGTGCGGTGGCAGGCTACCGCCCGGAAGGCGGCCGTCCGTCCGCGACGCCGGTCACCACGTCAGAACCCACGGCGTGCCCGTGGCGTTGAAGTGGCCCACGTTGACGCATTCGGTGCGGCCGATGCGCATCCGGCGGGTCAGCGGCTGGTGGACGTGTCCGAAGAGGTGGTAGCGCGGCCGGACCTCGCGCACCGCCTCCAGGAGCGCCGCGCTGCCCCGTTCGAACCGGCGGGCGACGGTGTCGTAGCACAGCTCCGGAACCTCGGGCGGAATGTGCGAGCACAGCACGTCGACCTGCCCCAGCGCCGCGATCTTGGCTGCGTACGTCTCCTCGTCGATCTCGTACGGCGTCCGCATCGGGGTGGGCAGGCCGCCGCCCACGAAGCCGAACCGGAGGCCGCCGATGTCACAGGTCTCGCCGTCCAGCACCGTCGTGCCCGGCCGGGCGTACTCCGGCCACAGCGGCGGCACGTCCACGTTGCCATAGGTGGCGTACGTCGGGCTGGGGAAGGCGGCGAACAGCTCGGCGTACTGGCGGCGCACGGCCTCCTCGGTGGCCGCCCGACGGTCGATGCCGGACCACAGCCGGGAGGACAGCGCGCGGGCCTCCTCGAAGCGCCGGGCGGTGCGCAGCGCGACGATGCGGTCCGCGTTCTCGACGCCGAAGAGGTCGGGGAAGATGCCCCGCGAGTGGTCGGCGTAGTCGAGGAAGAGGACGAGGTCCCCGAGGCAGAGCAGCGCGTCGGCGCCGTCCCCCGCCTTCGCGAGATCCGTCGCGTTGCCGTGCACGTCGCTCACCACATGGACCCGCATCCCCCCACCCTAGAGGCACCCTGGGCCGCTGCCGCCGCCGTTCCCCCCACCCCCCGCGGCCGGAGCGCCCGGAGCGCCGCGCAGAGCAGCACGGTGCCCGGGCGCGACCATGCGGCAGCGCTCGTCAACACCGGGGTAACAGGCCGTTAGCACCCCTGGCACACCGTTGCCCGAGGGTGGTGCGCATGGCAGATCCACAGCACCTCCGTCCCGCGTCCCGCCGCCCCTCCGGACACGGCGGCCCCTCCGGGCACGGCGGGCACTGGCGCCGCGACCTCGTCGAGCTGGCGGCGCTGTTTACCGCCGTGACGGTCACCGACCTCGCTGCCAAGACGATCGTCGGCGGACCGCACGGCGCCGGACTGCTGGCCGCGTCGGCGCTGGTCCTCGTCTGCACGGCCGGCCTGCACGCATGGTGGTCGCGCCGGCGCGTGCCCGCCCAGGAGGCTCCCGCCGCGCCCCCGGTCGTCGCGGACACCGCGCTGTGGCGGCTCCGGACGACCGTCCGGGAGCGGCCGGGCGCGCTCGCCGCGCTCTGCACGTCCCTGGCCGGACTGCGGGTGGACGTGCTGACGCTGCAGACGCTGCCGTTGGGCCCGGGCGACCTCGCCGCAGGGCCCGACGGCGGCGCGGAACGCCCGGAAACGGCCGACCACACCGTGGACGAGCTGTTGGTGAGGGCTCCCGCCACGGTGGACGCCCCTGAGCTGCGGCGCGCCGTGACGGCCGCCGGCGGCCGTCACGTCCTGGTGGAGGAGGCCGACGCGCACGAGCTGGTCGACGGCACCACCAGGGCGCTGGAACTGGCGGTCCGCATCGCCCACGACTCGGCCGAACTCCCGCCCGCGCTGCGCCGGCTGCTGGGACGCTGCACGATCCGCGCGGAGGCCGCCGCCCCGGCGACGGGCGGTGCGCCGCCCGAACGCCCCGGGGACCGGAACGCGTTCACACCGCGCCGCCTGCGGCTGGCCGACCCGTCCGGCGGCGTGCTCGTCGTGGAGCGGCCCCACGCTCCGTTCACGCCCGGGGAGTACGCCCGTGCCCGCGCTCTGGTTGCACTGGACCGGCGGCTCGGCAGGCGCCTCCCCGCGGAGGCGTGGCCCGCCACCGCCCGCGACGGAGGCGAGCTGGTCCTGCGCCGTGCGGACGGCCGTGACCTGCCCGCCGTGCGCGAGCTGCACGCCCGGTGCTCCCGGCAGACGCTCGCCGAGCGCTACCACGCTCCGGTGGCCGACCCCGGCCGGTACCTGGGCGGGCTGTTGTCCCCGCACGTCGGCCGGACCGTCGTGGCGCAGGACCGGTCCGGACGTCCGGTGGCCGTCGGCCACCTGCTCTGGGACGGGGAGGAGACCGAGGTGGCCCTCCTGGTCGAGGACGCGTGGCAGGGGCGCGGAGTGGGCGGCGCGCTGTTGCGCAGGCTGGTGCGCATCGCCGGGGAGAGCGGGTGCGCGGTCGTGTACGCCGTCACCTCCCCGGCGAACGTGGCGATGATCGCGGCGATGCGCGGCCTGGGGCTCCCCCTGACCCGGGAGGACCGTGACGGTGCGGTGGTCCTCACGGTGCGGCCGGCCGGGGCGCGGGCGTCCGCCCCCTGAACGCCGGTCGCCGGCGCGCCCGGCCGGGGTGCCCTCCCACCCCGGCCGGGCGTTCGCTCGCTCTCACCTGCGGGATCACTCCGGTCGTCGGCGGTGTGCACTAACCTTTCCGGCAGTGCGTCAGCATGTCCGCGTCGCGACGTGTGACGCACGGAACATCTGGCCGTGTCCCCTACCCGGACTGCCTTACCAGTGGGTAACGTCCGGGCCGTCATTCCTTCGGGAGCGCAGCGCGGTCCCGGACACACGCGGACGGGTGCGGCCGCAGGGCCCGCCCGGCGCCGACGAGGAGCAGCAGTTGCGCGAGTTCAGCCTTCCGGCCCTGTACGAGGTCCCCGCGGACGGCAACCTGACGGATCTCATCCGCCGGAACGCCGTGCAGCACCCGGACGTGGCGGTGCTGGCGCGCAAGCGGAACGGCTCCTGGGAGGACGTCACGGCGACCGCGTTCCTCGCCGAGGTGCGCGCCGCGGCCAAGGGCCTGATCGCCGCCGGCGTCCGCCCCGGCGACCGGGTCGGCCTGATGTCGCGCACCCGTTACGAGTGGACGCTCCTCGACTTCGCCGTCTGGAGCGCCGGCGCCGTCACCGTGCCGGTGTACGAGACGAGTTCACCCGAGCAGATCGCCTGGATCCTCGGCGACTCCGGGGCGCGCGCCGTCCTCGTCGAGACCGACGTGCACGAGAAGGCCGTCGCGTCGGTGCGGGAACGCCTCACCGAACTCGAGCACCTCTGGCGCATCGAGCCCTCCGCGGACGCGCCGGGAGCGGTCGCCGCGCTCACCCAGGCGGGGGCCGAGGTGACCGACGAGGCGGTGGACAAGGCGAGTTCGACCGCGTGTGCCGACGACCCGGCCACCCTCGTCTACACCTCCGGCACCACCGGCCGGCCCAAGGGCTGCGTGCTCACCCACCGCAGCTTCTTCGCCGAGTGCGGCAACGTCGTCGAGCGGCTGCGCGCGCAGTTCGACACCGGCGAGTCCTCGGTGCTGCTCTTCCTGCCGGTGGCGCACGTCTTCGGGCGCCTGGTCGAGGTGGCCGCCGTGATGGCACCGATCAAGCTCGGTCACGTCGCCGACGTCACCACCCTCACCGACGAGCTCGCCTCCTTCCGGCCCACCATGGTCCTGGGCGTGCCGCGGGTCTTCGAGAAGGTCTACAACTCCGCCCGCGCCAAGGCCGCCGCCGACGGCAAGGGACGGATCTTCGACAAGGCGGCCGACGCCGCCATCGCCTACAGCAAGGCACTGGAGACGCCCGGCGGCCCGTCGCTCGCACTGCGGCTGCGGCACCGCCTCTTCGACAAGCTCGTCTACCGCAAGCTCCGCGCGGCCCTCGGCGGCCGCGCGACCCACGCGATCTCCGGCGGCGCCCCGCTGGGGGAACGGCTGGGCCACTTCTACCGCGGCATCGGCTTCTCCGTCCTGGAGGGCTACGGCCTCACCGAGTCCTGCGCGGCCACCGCCTTCAACCCGGCCGACCGGCAGAAGATCGGCACCGTCGGCCAGCCGCTGCCCGGCTCGGTGGTGCGCATCGCCGACGACGGCGAGGTGCTGCTGCACGGCGAGCACCTCTTCGCCGGCTACTGGAACAACGAGACCGCGACCGCCGACGCGCTGTCCGACGGCTGGTTCCACACCGGCGACATCGGCACCCTGGACACCGAGGGCTACCTGACGATCACCGGCCGGAAGAAGGAGATCCTGGTCACCGCCGGCGGTAAGAACGTCGCCCCCGCCGTGATCGAGGACCGCATCCGCGCGCACGCGCTGGTAGCCGAGTGCATCGTCGTCGGCGACGGCCGCCCGTTCGTCGCGGCGCTGCTGACCGTGGACGAGGAATTCCTGCCGCGCTGGGCGCAGGAGAACGGCAGGGCCGAGCTCACCCGGGAGGCGCTGCTCGCCGACCCGGCGCTTCTGGAGGAGCTCCAGTCGGCCGTGGAGCTGGGCAACGCCGAGGTGTCCCGCGCGGAGTCGGTGCGGAAGTTCCGGGTGCTGCCCGTCCAGTTCACCGAGGAGTCCGGCCACCTCACGCCCTCCCTCAAGCTCAAGCGCAACGTCGTCGCCAAGGACTTCGCGACCGAGATCGACGACCTCTACGCGGCCTGACCCCTCCCGGCGGGGTGCGCAAGCCCCCCGCCGGGACACGTGGCGAGATCTGGTGGATCGCGTCTCATCAGCCGGTCACGGCCCCTTTCGGCCCGGTGCAGCCCTTAGGCTGGACTGCGTGACCGTGAACGCTGAGACCAGCACCTCGAACGCCACCTGGCGTGATCTTCCCGCGGCGCAGCAGCCGGAATGGCCGGACCACCAGGCTCTGCGCGACGTGATCGCCGAGCTGGAGTCCTATCCGCCGCTCGTCTTCGCCGGCGAGTGCGACCTGCTGAAGCAGCGGCTGGGCGCCGTGGCCCGGGGTGAGGCGTTTCTGCTCCAGGGCGGCGACTGCGCGGAGGCGTTCGACGCCGTGTCCGCGGAGAACATCCGGAACAAGCTGAAGACACTGCTCCAGATGGGCGCCGTGCTCACCTACGCCGGCTCGGTGCCGGTGGTGAAGGTCGGCCGCATCGCGGGCCAGTACAGCAAGCCGAGGTCCAAGCCCGACGAGACCCGCGACGGCGTCACCCTGCCCAGCTACCGGGGCGACTCGGTCAACGGCTTCGAGTTCACCGAGGCGGCGCGCCGCCCGGACCCGGAGCGGCTGAAGCGCATGTACCACGCCTCGGCGGCGACGCTGAACCTCGTCCGCGCCTTCACCACCGGCGGTTACGCCGACCTGCGGCAGGTGCACGCCTGGAACCGGGACTTCGTGCGGAACTCGCCCTCCGGACAGCGGTACGAGGCGCTGGCACGGGAGATCGACCAGGCGCTGAAGTTCATGCACGCCTGCGGCACGGACCCGGAGGAGCTCAAGACTGTCGAGTTCTACTCGTCGCACGAGGCGCTGCTGCTCGACTACGAGGGCGCGCTGACGCGTACGGACTCCCGCAGCGGGGACCTGTACGACGTGTCCGGCCACATGCTCTGGATCGGCGAGCGCACGCGTCAACTGGACGGCGCGCACGTTGAGTTCGCTTCCCGGGTGCGCAACCCGATCGGCGTGAAGCTCGGCCCGACGACCACGCCCGAGGACGCGCTGACGCTGATCGACCGGCTGGACCCGGACCGCGAGCCGGGCCGGCTGACCTTCATCACGCGGATGGGGGCGGACAAGATCCGCGACCACCTGCCGACCCTGGTGGAGAAGGTCACCGCGTCGGGTGCCCAGGTGGTGTGGGTCAGCGACCCGATGCACGGCAACACCTTCGAGGCGGCCAGCGGGCACAAGACGCGGCGCTTCGACGACGTGCTGGACGAGGTCAAGGGCTTCTTCGAGGTCCACAAGAGCCTGGGCACGCACCCCGGCGGCATCCACGTGGAGCTGACCGGCGACGACGTGACCGAGTGCGTCGGCGGCGGGGACGAAATCTTCGTCGACGACCTGCACCAGCGGTACGAGACCGCCTGCGACCCGCGGCTCAACCGCAGCCAGTCGCTGGACCTGGCGTTCCTCGTCGCCGAGATGTACCGCGACCAGTAGTCGCGCCGCGTACGCCCCGCCTGCAGCGGCCGTACTCCTTGCCCGTGGGGCCCGTGTCACAGGTGTGACGCGGGCCCCACGGGCGTTGGGTGGACGGCGCCCCGTGAGTAAGGTTAGGGTTACCTCACCCCTGGGAATACGGGGGAGGACGCGCCGCCACGGCGCCCGAGGACCCGACGGAGGTGACCCGCGTGTACGTCTGCTCCTGCTTCGGCATCACCGAGCAGCAGGTCCGCGCACACGCGGCAGCAGGTTCCTGCACTCCCCGTCAGATCGCCTCGGCGTCCAAGGCGGGCACCGACTGCGGCTCCTGCGTCCGCCGCATCCAGGGCATCCTCGGGCGCGGCGACTGCCCCCGGCGCGAGGCCCTCGACCGCGGCGAGCCGGCGCTCGCCCCGGCGGCACGGGCCCTGCGGCCCACCGAGGAAGAGGTCCCCGGCACCCAGGCGCCTCCGCGCGTCGGGCCCGTCCCGGCGACCGCGTTCAGCGCGCCCGCCGCCTGACACCTCTGGCCGGCCGGCCCATCCCGACGCCGCCCGGCGCTCCTCACCCACCCGTGTGCGCATGCCCATGCCGATTTGCGCCTCCGCGCAGCGAGCGGAGAATTCACGGTAGAGGCGCCCGTACCCGCGCACTGTACGAACTGCCGCCGTCCCGACGCGCAGCAGTTCGCCCCGGCTCCCGTACCGCCACAGCGCCTCGCTCGAAGTCCGAGGAGGTAACCATGGCTCACACAGTCCGACAACGGCCGGTGGACTACGGCCTCGCCGCGGGACTCACCGTCTTCGCGGGTGTCATGCTGCTCATCGCGGGCGTGCTCGACCTGCTCCGGGGCGTCATGGCGATCGTCAACGACGACGTCATCGTGACGACTCCCAACTACACCTTCCA
Source organism: Streptomyces sp. RKND-216 (assembly GCF_004795255.1). NCBI lineage: Bacteria > Bacillati > Actinomycetota > Actinomycetes > Kitasatosporales > Streptomycetaceae > Streptomyces > Streptomyces sp. RKND-216. Next base: position 4,840,181 of record NZ_SSBQ01000002.1, read on the forward strand.
GTTCGACACGGAGGGCTGGGGCTGGGTGCACCTCTTCGTGGGTGCCGTGGCCGTCATCGTCTCCCTCGGGCTGTTCCGGGCGAACATGGCCGCACGCGTGGCCGGTGTGGTGATGGCGGCACTGGTGATCATCTCCAGCTTCCTGTCGCTGCCCTACTACCCCGTGTGGTCGGTGGTGCTCATCGCCATGTGCGGCTTCGTGATCTGGGGCCTGTGCAACGTGCGGGGTGAGGACGTCGCCAGGGGCGGCGACTGACCCGGGCGGTGCCGGCGGATCTCGCACGACGCGCCGGGGCGGACCGCGACGGTCCGCCCCGGCGCGTCGCAGGACGAGTCGCCCTCGGCCGTCAGGCGTCCGCCGGCTGCTCGATCTGCTGGGCGAGGTACAGCGGTTCACCGAGCTTCTCGATCAGCTCCAGCTGCGTGTCGAGGTAGTCGATGTGGTGCTCCTCGTCGGCAAGGATGTCCTCGAAGATGTTCGCCGAGGTGATGTCGTTCTTGGCGCGCATCACCTCGATCCCGCGCCGGAGGCGGTCGATCGCCTCGACCTCGACCTGCCGGTCGGCCTGGAACATCTCGGTGACCGTCTGGCCCACCCGCACGTGGAAGAGGCGCTGGTAGTTGGGCAGCCCCTCCAGCAGCAGGATGCGGTCGGTCAGCCGCTCGGCGTGCCGCATCTCGTCGAAGGACTCGGAGCGGGTGTACTTCGCGAGCTTGGTCCACCCGAAGTTGTCCTGCATCTTCGCGTGCAGGAAGTACTGGTTGATCGCCGTGAGCTCGGCGGTCAGCTGCTCGTTCAGGAACTCGATGACCTCGGGGTCTCCCTGCATCGCCGCGGGCTCCTTCCAGGGATGAACGGCTGGTTGCCTGCGCATACTCGCACCCTTGCGGCACGCACTTCCAGTAAGCACAGGCTTACCGAAATGCCTGGTGGGCGTACTGCGCCGGGCACGGCGGGGCCCTCGTCGGTTCGGTCGCGCGGGGTCTGACACCATGGGGACATGGGTCAGCCGGAGAGCCACGGAGGGGAGCACCCACCGCTCCCGCCCGGGCAGCGACTCCAGCGCGGCTGGCCGGTCACCCACTACGGGCCGGTGCCGAAGTTCCGTCCGGAGCGTTGGGAGTTCCGCGTCTTCGGTGCCACCGCGGACGGCCGCAAGCACTGCTGGTCCCACGAGGAGTTCACGGCCCTCCGGTACGAGACGGTGACCGCCGACCTGCACTGCGTCACCAAGTTCAGCATGGTCGGCGCCGAGTGGGGCGGCGTACTCGCCCGGACCCTGCTGGCCCTCGCGCCGCCCGCCCCCGAGGCGGGCCACGTCATGGTGTGGGCCGAGTACGGCTTCAGCTCCAACCTGCGGCTCGCCGACTTCACCGCCGACCACACCGTCTTCGCCACCCACCGCGGCGGCGAACTCCTCACCGCGGAGCACGGCTTCCCCGTCCGCCTGATCGTTCCGCACCTGTACGCGTGGAAGGGCCCCAAGTGGGTCCGCGGCATCGAGTACATGACCGAAGACCGCCGCGGCTTCTGGGAGGAGCGCGGCTACCACAACGTCGGAGACCCGTGGCGGGAACAGCGCTACAGCTACCAGGAGGACCCCGGCGACGGCCCCGAGCCGTGACCGCCCGGTGGTCCTATCCTCGAAGAAGCGAGTCTTCTCCCGCAGTCCCCTCCCCGGAGCGCAGACTCATGGCTTCGACGCGCGCCCCCGCCGCACCCGCCGGCGTCGACCGCTACGCCGTCCTGCACGGACTCCGCTTCCACTACCGGGAGTGGGGGGAGCACGATGCCCCCGCCGTCCTGGTGCTCCACGGTCTGCTCGGCCACTGTCGTGAGTGGGACACCCTGGACGCTGGCCTCGCCCGGCGCTTCCGCGTCCTCGCTCCGGATCAGCGCGGCCACGGCGAGTCCGACCGGACCGCCGCGTACAACGCCGCCGCCCTGGCCGCCGACGTGACGGACCTGGCCCGGCGGCTGGACCTTCCGCGTCTGCATCTGGTCGGCCATTCGATGGGCGGCCTGGCGGCGCTGCTGACCGCCGCCGACGACCACGACCTGGTCGAACGGCTCGTCCTGCTCGACGTCGGTCCGGACTCCCTCACCACCCCCTGGGCCCGCGAGGCGCTGCCGACGATGCTCCGGGGGCTGCGCGACGTCACGTACGGCGACCCGGACGAAGCGGTACGGGACTGGCTCGACGGCGACCCGCTGGCGCGCGAGGCCCTGGTCCGGCACGTCGTCGCGCACAACCTGATCCGCCGCGCCGACGGTCGCCTGGCCTGGCGGTTCGACGCGGACGGCCTCACCGGCTTCGTCGCCGGCGCCGCCGGCGAGGACGACCTGTGGCAGGCCGTCGACCGCGTCGCGGCGCCGACCCTGCTGGTCCGCGGCCGGCACAGCGAACTCCTCTCGCAGGCCACTGCCGCACGCATGGTGGACCGTCTCGCGGATGCGGCGTTCGCCGAGATTCCCGACGCCGCACACGACCTCGCGGTACAGAACCCGGAGGCCGTCACCACCGCTGTCCTCTCCTTCCTGAGCCGCTGCCCGCGCGGCGGTACCGGCGGACCGCATCAGCCCCGGGCGGTGCGCAGGGCCTGGACGCTGGGGCCCAGCTCCGGGTCGCCGGTGAAGGTGTTCAGGGCCGACGACAGTACCTCGGCGTAGGTGGCGCGTGCGGCCTCGTAGCGCCGGCGTCCCTCGTCCGTGATCACCGCGTAGACGCCGCGCTTGTCGGACGGGCACAGGTCCTTGTACGCGAAACCGGCCGCCTCCAGCCTGCTCACCAGGCGTGTCACCGACGACTGGCCCAGCCCCACCCGGTCGGCGAGGACCTGCATACGCAGCTCGCTGGTACCGGAGTGGTACAGGTGCTCCAGGGAGCGGTATTCCGACAGGCCGAGTCCCTGCCTGCGCTGCAGCGCCGCGGCCAGCTCCCGCTCGACGCGCGCGTGCAGGGTGAGTACCCGGTTCCAGACGTCCTGGTCGGAGGTGCCCAGGCGTGCGGCGGGTGAGGTGGTCATGAGCGCATACTACATGAGCATGCAAGCTTCAACCGGGTCCTTCCTGGGCTTTCCCTTGGTGCTCGGGTGCGCCAGGAGACGGTACCTAGTTGCACGTACAAGCAACGTGTTGCAGGATCTCCGTGTCGGCGCCACTCCGCAGCGCCGCGCTTCGCGCTGTCGAAAGGACCTGCCATGCATTGGCTCCACCTCGCCGTCGCCGTCGTGTTCGAGATCGCCGTCGCCATGGCGGCGGGCAAGGCCGAGGGCTTCCGGAACCGTCCCTGGACCGCCGCCACCCTGGTCAGCGGCGCCTTCGCCACGTTCTTCCTCAGCAAGGCGCTGCTGACCTTCGACGTCGGGGTCGGCTATGCGCTGTGGACCTCCGTCGCCGGTGTCGGCATCACGCTTCTCGGGGTCCTGGTGTTCGGTCAGCGTCTGAACTGGCGCAAGGCGCTGGGTATCGCCGTGATCATCGCCGGCGTCGTCGGTCTCCAGCTCAGCGGTGCCGCCTGACCCCTCGCGTCCGACTCACCCCGCCCTCCAGGAAAGGAACCGCTCACATGCACACCTCCGCACGCACCGCCGCACGCTCCTGGCTCATGCTCCTGCTTGCCGGCGTCTTCGAAGTCGGGTACGCCCTCGCCGTCGGCGGAAGCCGCGGCTTCACCCGCGTGTCGTGGTCGCTGGTCGCCGCGGTCTTCTTCCTGTTGACGCTCTGGGCGCTCAGTGCTGCCCTGCGCACCATCGACGTCGGCATCGGCTACGCGGTCTGGGCCGGCATCGGGGCGCTCGGTGCCGCCCTGTTGGGGCCGGTCTTCTTCGACGAGACCCTCACCGCGGCCCAGGCCGGGTGGCTGGGCGTCATCATCGCCGGAGTCGTCTGGCTCAAGCTCGCCGACCGGCCCAATGCGCGGCAGGAGGCCGGTGCCGCGCCCCGGGAGGTCCGGGGTGCGGCAGCCTGACCGGTGGCGCAGCCGCCCGGTGCTGCGGTGCCGGGGCGGCCGAGCCGCATGGGGAGGAGTCCGCCCCGGCTCAGTGGTGGGCGTGTGCGACCGCGTGGCCCCTGCCGCGCGCGATGAGGGCGCGGTTGACCGGGGTCGTGACAAGGAAGGCGACGGCGAAGGCGAAGGCGAGCGTGCCCCAGAAGAGCCCCGAGGCCAGGTGGGCGTCCATCGCGCCGGGGACGAGCAGGATGACGCCGTTGTCCACCAGTTCCATGACGGTGATGGACACGGTGTCGGCGGCCAGGGCGACTTTCACCGCGCCCCGGAGGGGGAGACCGGCGCGGAGCACGGCGACCATGGTGAAGCCGTAGCCGAAGAAGAACGCCAGGGTGATGGCCAGGATCATGGTCGGGACGTCGTGCCAGGCCAGCGCGGTGCCGATGACCAGGCCCAGGACCTCGCCGACGGCGCAGCCGGTGAGGCAGTGCAGGGTCGCGCGGGCGGCCGTGCGCCAGGACCTGTCGTGGTGGTGCGGCATCGGGGCGCCTCCTCGGGGGGAACGGGGCGTTCACCACGAGGAACGCTATACCCCTATGGGGTATTCCGCAGATCTTTGAGGCGGGCGATGTCCGCAGCGTGCCCCGCCTCGCCGCCCGGCGTCTCGATCACCAGGGGGACCCCCTCAGTGGCGGGGTGGTCCATCAGGTCGGCGAAGGGCTCCGCGCCGATGTGGCCGGCGCCGATGTTCTCGTGCCGGTCCTTCGCCGCGCCGCAGACGTCCTTGGAGTCGTTGGCGTGGATCAGCCGGAGGCGGCCCGGACCGACGGCGCCGACCAGGTCGTCCAGCGCCTGCTTCGCTCCGCCGGGGGCTGCCAGGTCGTTACCGGCGGCGAAGGCGTGGCAGGTGTCCAGGCAGACGCCGAGCTTCGGGTGCCGGTCCAACGCCTCGAAGTACGGGCCCAGTTCGCCGACCAGGGAGCAGAGCGAGGAGCCCTGTCCCGCCGTGGGTTCCAGCAGCAGCTGCGGGTCGTCGTGCGTCAGCTCGTCCAGCAGAGGAAGCATCAACTCCCGTGCCTGGGCGAGCGCGACGGCGCGTTCGCGGCCGCCGGTCGCGGAGCCGGTGTGCACCACGACGCCCTCGGCGCCGATCGCACGCCCCCGGCGCAGCGAGTGCCGGAGCGAGACCACCGAGCGAGCCGCCGTCGCCTCCGTGTGCGAACCGAAATTGATCAGATACGGCGCATGCACGAAAGCGGGAATTCCCCGTGCGGCGCAGCAGGTTCGGAATTCCTCGTCCTGTGCCGGGTTCCCCGGTGGTGTCGCCCACCCGCGCGGGTTGGCGACGAACACCTGGACGGCTTCGGCGCAGATCTTCTCGGAATAGGAAAGGCCATTGGCGGCCAGTCCGCCTGCTACGGGGACGTGGCCGCCAATGGGATTGCGTCGTTCGGGGGTCGTCACGCCGTCCAGTATCGCGGGGCGTGCGGCCGGGGCGTCGGCAGGGCTCAGTAGGCCGAGTCGACGTTGTCGATGGTGCCGTAGCGGTCGGCCGCGTAGTTGCAGGCGGCGACGATGTTGGCGACCGGGTCGTACTGGTCGTGGGGCGTGCCCTGGACGTGGTAGGCGTCGAAGGTGGGCTTGATGACCTGCAGCAGACCCTTGGAGGGCACACCGTTCTGGGCGTTGATGTCCCAGTTGTTGATGGCGCGCGGATCGCCGCTGGACTCCCGCATGATGTTGCGGTGGATGCCCTCGTAGCTGCCGGGGATGCCGTGCTTGGCCATGATGGACCTGGCCTCACGGATCCAGCCGTCCAGGTTGTTCGGGTAGCTCGGGGCGGTGGCCTTCTCGGCCTGGCCGCGCTTGTGGCTGCGGCTGGCCTCCTGCTTGGCCTCCCGCTTCTTCGCGGCCGCGGCGGCCGCCTTCTCCTTCTTGGCCTCGGCGGCCTTCTTGTCCGCGGCGATCTGCTTCTCGACGGAGTCGAGCTGCTGGGCTATGCCGTTGCGCTGCTTGTCGGCGTGCTCGACCGGGCCGGAGAAGGCGACGGGGGCGGAGGAGACCTTGGCGGCGGAGCTCTGGGACTCGTCGCCCGCGTCGGCGGAGCCGGGGACCAGGGTCAGCGCCATGGCGGCGGCGCCGGCCGTGGCGATACCGGCCACGGAGTACTGCTTCGTACGGGCGGAGGAGCGGAGGCTCTGCAGGTCGACCTTCTTGAGCGTCTGAAGGGACTGCTTCGTCCTGGCGGTCAGGGCGGAGATCGGAAGGTTGATGCGAGGCATGGTGCGTGCGGGCCTTTCGAATTGCGTGACGGTCGCCAAGCCGGTGGCGGCGCGCCGCGTTCTGTCTCACGGCGCCATGCGACGCTGGCAATTCTTAGAGGCTCAGAATTCGCGAATCAAAAGTGTGACGTACTATCCCGTTTCGTGAAACTAACGGCACTCACCTGGTCATAACGGACATGCGGGCCGTTCGGGGCGCCGCTCGTGCCACTAAGCGGCTTCGTACGTGACGTGGGTCCTATGTGCGGCCTCACAGTGGGGGGCTTCCGGGTGCACGCCGGGTCCCCCGCCCGCGACCCGCGGTCACCGGACATCCCGCACGGGTCGGGACGGGGAGCGGCGGGGGCGGCCGGGGCCGGGTGGCGGAGGCTCAGCGCACCCAGAGAGTGATCCCGGAGCCGCGCGGGGCCTGCTGCCCGGGGTCCGGGTTCTGGTTGAAGACGGTGTCGCCGAGGAAGATGCGCCGGATCCGCACCTCGAACCCGGCGCCCTCCAGCGTGGAGCGTGCCTCGTCCGCGCTCATGCCCTCCACGTCCGGGACCGCCACCAGGTCCGGGCCCTTGGAGACGGTCAGGGTGACCGTCTCGCCCTCGCCCCGGACGGCGCCGGGCTCCGGCGACTGGACGGCGATGGTCCCCTTCTCCTCCTCGGAGAAGACCCGCTCCGGGGTGATCCGCACGTCCAGCCCCGCTTCGCGCAGCGTCTCCCGCGCCGAGGCCACGTCCTCGCCGGCGACGTCCGGCACCTCGATCTCGCGGCCCTTGGAGACGGTGAGCCGCACGGCGGAGCCCGTGCGGCTCTCGGTGCCCGAGGCCGGCTCGGTGGAGACCACCGCGCCCTGCGCCACCTCCTCGTCGAACCGGCGGGTGACCAGGCCGGGCTCCAGGCCCAGCTCCTTCAGCTCCCGCCGGGCGTCGTCGAGCGGCGTGCCGGACAGGTCCGGCACCTTCACCACCTCGGGGCCGCGCGAGACGACGACGGTGACCGCGCCGTTCCGGCGGATGCGCTCGCCCGGGGAGGGGTCGCTCTCCATCACGCGTCCCCGGTCGACGGTGAGGCTGTGGTCGCGCTCCACGCGCACCTCCAGCCCGGCGTCCCGCAGCTTCGCGCGGGCGTCGCCCTCCGTCAGGGACAGCACACTCGGGGTGCGGATGAACTGACCGGAGTTGATGTACCAGACGCCGGTGCCCAGCAGCACCGCCAGCACGGCGCCGAGGACGACCAGCAGCGGACGGCGGGGCCCGCGTGGGCGGGCGGCGCGGTGCCGGGAGCCGTCCGTCCCCTCCGGCGGATCCAGGGGAGGGGAGGGGAAGCGGGCGGTCCGTTCGACCGGCGACGGGTCCCGGCCGTCGTCCACCGGGCGCGGAAGCACGGTGGTGAGGTTCTCCGCACCCGCCTGCGTCCGGTTCCGGGCCTCCGGCGGGACGACGTCGAGCTGGGCGTCGGTCAGACCCGCCCGTACGCTCCGGACCTCGGAGAGCAGGGCGACCGCGTCCGCCGGGCGCCGTTCCGGGGTGCGGGCGGCCGCGCGGGCCACCAGCGCGTCGAGCTCCGGGGCCAGCCCGGGAACCCGGTCCGAGGGGGCGGCCACGTCGGCCTGGAGGTGCTGATAGAGGACCTGCGCGGGCGTACCGCCGGAGTGCGGCTTGGAGCCGGTCAGCATCTCGTAGAGCACCACGCCGCACGCGTAGAGGTCGGTGCGGGTGTCGGAGACGCCGTGCTCGATCTGCTCCGGCGCCAGGTAGGAGACCGTGCCCAGGAGGGACTCGGTGTTGGTCGAGGTCTGCCCGTCCACGGCCCCGACCAGGCCGAAGTCGGCGACCTTGACCCGGCCGTCGTCCCCTATCAGAACGTTCTCCGGCTTCATGTCCCGGTGCACCAGACCGGCCCGGTGGGCGGCGCCCAGTGCGGCCAGCATCGGCTCCAGCACGTCCAGTGCCGCCCGCGGCTGCAGTGCGCCGCGTTCCCGCAGGACGTCCCGCAGGGTGCAGCCGTCGACGTACTCCATCGCCAGGTAGACGTGGCCGCCGTCGGTGCCCTGGTCGAAGACGCCCACCACGTTGTGGTGGGCGAGCCGGGCCGCGGAGCGCGCTTCGCGGATGAACCGCGCCACGAACACCTGGTCGCCCGCCAGCGCGGCGTGCATCACCTTCAATGCGCACACGCGGTCCAGTCGCATGTCCAGCGCCCGGTAGACCGTCGCCATCCCGCCCACCGCGATCCGCGCGTCCACGCGGTAACGACCGTCGAGCACATGGCCGATGAGCGGGTCCTGAAGCGTCGTGTCCACCCGCCCGAGTCTACGAGGGGCCCCGCGCGGGAGCGGGTACCCCCGCCGCGCCGGGCCCGCTTCGCAGCAGAACGGTGACACGGAGCCGCCCCCTCCGTGACCAGCGCGGGCCGTGCGGCGCCCGCCCGGGCGGCAGGTGACAGCGACTCACCTCATGCCCGACGTCCGTATCACATGAAAGCGGGACGTTCCGGGTCGAATGCGGCGATGCCCTCGGTGGGGGAGGACGCCTCCGCGTAGTGCCGCCGGGGGATGCGCCCGGCCCGGTGCGCCAGCCGTCCGGCAGCCACCGCGTGCCGCATCGCCCGCGCCATCAGCTCCGGTTCCTGCGCCCGCGTCACTGCCGAGGCCAGCATTACCGCCGCGCAGCCCAGCTCCATGGCCAGGGCGGCGTCCGAGGCGGTGCCGGCCCCCGCGTCCAGGACGACCGGTACGGAGGCGCTTTCGGCGATCAGCTGGAAGTTGTGCGGGTTGCGGATGCCCAGACCCGAGCCGATCGGCGAGCCCAGTGGCATCACCGCCGCACAGCCCGCGTCCTCGAGCCGCCGGGCCAGCACCGGGTCGTCGTTGGTGTACGGCAGTACCGTGAAACCGTCGTCGACCAGCGTCTCAGCGGCCTCCAGCGTCTCCACCGGATCGGGCAGCAGGGTGTGCTCGTCGGCGACGACCTCCAGCTTCACCCAGTCCGTCTCCAGTGCCTCCCGGGCCAGTCGCGCGGTCAGCACCGCCTCGCCCGCGCTGTGGCAGCCGGCGGTGTTCGGCAGCACGCGAATGCCGTGCCGGCGCAGCACCGTCAGCACCGACCCCTGCACGGCCGGGTCGAGTCGGCGCATCGCGACGGTGGTCAGCTCCGTTCCTGAGGCGAGCAGCGCCCGCTCCATCACCTCCAGGCTGGGCGCTCCACCGGTCCCCATGATCAACCGGGAGCCGAACGCGACTCCGTCGATCACCAGCGGGTCCGCCGCGGCCTGTTCGACGTCGTCCGCGGTGTGCACGGTCATGGTCAGCCTCCCTGTACGGCGGTCAGCACTTCGACGCGGTCGCCGTCGGCCAGCTCGGTCTCCGGCCACCGGCCGCGCGGCACGACGGCCTCGTTCACGGCAGCCGCCACCCCGGACGGCGCGGTGGTCAGCGTCGCCACCAGACGGTCGAGGGTCTGGCCGCGGGACAGCTCCCGCGGCTCCCCGTTCACGGTCAGCGTCACGGTCGCGGTGTGTGCAGCAGTCATCGGGTGTGCTCCTGGAGGGGGGAGAGGAAGCGGTCCGGGGCGAACGGCCGGGCGTCCTCGGGCAGCCGGCCCGTCGTCAGCACCTCTGCCATCACGTCTCCCGTCACGGGGGTGAGGAGCACGCCGTTGCGGCCGTGGCCGGTCGCGACGTGCAGGCCCGGCAGCGCGGTGGGCCCCAGCGCGGGCGCGTTGTCGGGGGAGACCGGGCGCAGGCCGGCGCCGGACTCGGTGAGCGGGAGCTCGGTGACGCCCGGCACCAGCGCCCGTGCGTCCCGCAGTAGTTCGTACACGCCGCCGGCGGTCACCGTGGTGTCCCAGCCCAGCTCCTCGCTCGTCGCCCCCACCACCAGCTCCCCGTCCTCCCGGGGCACCAGGTAGACGGGCGTGCCGCGCACCGTGGCCCGGACGGTGCGGGAGAGGAACGGCGCGTACGCGGGCGGTACGCGCAGCCGCAGCACCTGGCCCTTCACCGGCCGCACCGGCGGCAGCACCCCGGGCGGCACGCCGTCCAGCTTCCCGCTCCACGAGCCGGTGGCCAGCACCGTCTGTCCAGCGCGGATCTCGCGGCCGTCCGTGAGGACCGCCCCGGCCGCCCGGTTGCCCGCGACGGTCAGCCGTGCGGCGGCGGCCTCGCGGAAGGCGACTCCGGCACGGGTGCAGGCGGCGAGCAGTGCCGCCGCGAGCCGCCGGGGATCGACCTGGTGGTCGCCGTCCACCCGGACGCCGGCCCGCACCGAGGGAGCCAGCATCGGCTCCAGCCGCCGGCACTCGCGGCCGGTCAGCCACTCGGCCTCCAGACCGCACCGCTGCTGCAGCGCGTGCACGTCACGGAGACGGGCGCGGTCGTCCGCGTCGAAGGCGACGGACAGGGCACCGCAGGCGCGGTGGGCGGTGAGCCGCCCGCTCGCCTCTTCCAGCTCGGCGACGAAGTCCGGATAGCGGCGGGCGGACGCCAGGTTCAGGGCGAGCAACGTCTCCTCGCCGTAATGGAGTTCGGTGACGGCCGCCAGCATGCCCGCCGCGACCCGCGCGGCGCCGCCGCCCGGCGCGGGGTCGGCCACTGCCGTCCGAAGGCCGCGCTGGGCCGCGCGCCAGGCCGTGACCAGGCCGGACAGCCCACCGCCGAGAACGAGGACGTCCGCGGCGGACGTCTCAGGGGTCGGCACTTCGCGTCTCCTCCCTTCGCCGGAATGACCCGGATCAGGTTCGTACGGTCGGAGGCCGTTCCGCCTCCCTCTCAGCCCGGTCCGCCGGGCTCCCGCGTGCATGACGTATGCCGGCCACCCTACTGCGTCCGCCGGGAGCCGTTCCGCGGCGGGCCCGGCGCCTGCGGCCGTCCAGATTCACGCGGCCTCAAGGACGCTCGGGAAGGACGCTCGGGCGACCGTGCCGGGCGCCGTCATACAGTGGCGGTGTGACCGAGGACAACGCGCGTGTGGTGATCGTCGGCGCCGGCATGGCGGGCGTCCAGACAGCGGTGCAGCTGCGCGAACAGGGCTGGACCGGCCCCGTGCTGCTGCTGGGCGCCGAGCCGCACCAGCCGTACGACCGTCCGCCGCTGTCCAAGGCCGTGCTGCTCGGCACGGCCGAGGGCTCCGCGTTCGACATCGACTTCGACACGCTTGGCGTGGAACTCGAACTCGGCAACCCCGTCACGGGGTTGGACGCCGGTGAGCGGGTGCTGCAGACCGGCCGCGGGCCGGTCCCGTACGACGCCCTGGTGCTCGCCACCGGAGCCGAGCCCCTGACCCTGCCGGGCGGCGAGGGCGCCCCCGGCGTGCACCTGCTGCGCACCCTGGACGATGTCGCCCGGCTCCGGCCCGTGCTCGAGGAGCGCAAGGACGTCGTGGTGGTCGGCGCGGGCTGGATCGGCGCCGAGTTCGCCACCGCGGCCCGCGAGGCCGGCTGCGCCGTCACCGTCGTCGAGAGCGCCGACCGGCCGCTGCCCGGCGCGCTGCCCGCCGACGTCGCGGTGCACATGCGCGACTGGTACGCACAGAGCGGTGCCCGGCTGCGTACCGGTGCCCGGGTGGCGGCCGTCGAACCTGGCGCCGTGGTGCTGGACGACGGCGAGCGCGTGCCCGCCGACGCGGTGGTGGTGGGCATCGGCGCCCGCCCGGCGACCCGCTGGCTCGCCGACTCGGGAGTCGCGCTCTGCGCCGACGGCTCGGTGCGGGGCGACGACCGGCTGCGCACCTCGGTCCCCGGCGTGTACGCGGTGGGGGACTGCGTGTCGTTCCCCTCCGCCCGCTACGGCGCCCGGCTGCTGGTGCACCACTGGGACAACGCCCTGCAGGGCCCGGTGGTGGTCGCCGCCAACGTCGTCGCCGAGCTGCGCGGCGGTGGCCCGGCGGAGGAGGCCGTCTATGACCCGGTGCCCTACTTCTGGTCCGAGCAGTTCGGCCGCTTCGTGCAGTACGCGGGGCACCACGCGGGTGCCGACCGGATGCTGCTGCGCGGCGACCCGGGGGAGCCGTCCTGGTCGGTGTGCTGGCTGCGCGGAGAGACGCTGACCGCGCTGCTTGCCGTCGGGCGCCCCCGCGACCTCGCCCAGGGCCGCCGGCTCATCCAGCAGGGCGCCGTACTCGATCCCACCCTGCTGGCGGACGCGTCGGTCGCCTTGAAGAAGGCCGTGCGCTAGTGACTGTCGGCGGCAGGTGGCAGGCTGGTGTCCGTGACCGAGATTGACGCGAAGACCGATGCTCTCGTCCCCGCCTGGCTCACGCTGCCCGACATCGCCGAGCAGTTCGGCGTCGAGGTGACCCGGGTACGGCAGTTGGTCAAGGAGGGCCAGCTGATCGCCGTGCGCCGAGGCGAGAACCGCGCGCTGCACGTCCCCGCCGACTTCGTCGCGGGGGACCGGATCGTGAAGGGCCTGGTCGGCACGCTGACCCTGCTCAGGGACGACGGGTTCACCGACGAGGAGGTGCTGGAGTGGCTGTTCACCCCGGACGACAGCCTGCCGGGCACGCCCGCGCAGGCGCTGCGGGAGAACCGCGGCACCGAGGTCAAGCGCCGCGCCCAGGCACTCGCCGTCTGACCACCCGGACCAGGCGGCCTGGCGCGACCGCCGGGCCCGGCGGAGCCGGCCGCGCCGCCTGACGGCGCGTCCGGCCGTCACCACCGCACACTTCAGCTCGACGGTGCGCGGGCCGCCCCGCCGCGGCCCGCGCACCCCGACCCGGGGACTCGCCCATGCCACCCACCGCCACCGCCCGGCTCGCCGACGCCCGGCTCTACCTCTGCACCGACGCCCGCAGGGAGCAGGGCGACCTGCCGGAGTTCCTGGACGCCGTGCTCGGCTCGGGCGTGGACATCGTCCAGCTCCGCGACAAGGGCATGGAGGCCGGCGAGGAGCTGGAGCACCTGGAGGTGTTCGCCGACGCGTGCCGCCGCCACGGCAGGCTGCTGGCCGTCAACGACCGGGCCGACGTGGCGCACGCGGCGGGGTCGGACGTGCTGCACCTGGGCCAGGGCGACCTGCCGGTGCCCGCGGCCCGCGCGATCCTCGGCGGCCGGTCCGACGATGTGCTGGTGGGCCGCTCCACACACGCCGAGGAGGAGGTCGACGCCGCGGCGGTCGAGCGGGGGGTCGACTACTTCTGCACCGGCCCCTGCTGGCCCACCCCGACCAAGCCGGGCCGGCACGCGCCCGGTCTGCCGCTGGTGCGCTACGCGGCGTCGCTCGCGCCCGTCCGTCCCTGGTTCGCCATCGGCGGCATCGACGCCGCAAACCTCGACGAGGTGCTGGACGCCGGTGCGGTGCGGATCGTCGTCGTGCGGGCGATCACCGCCGCCGACGACCCGGGGGCCGCGGCCGCCGACCTGGCCCGCCGGTTGCGCGAGCGTCCACTTGCTGGACGCGAGATGTCCGCCATGTGAGCTGTGCGGGCATCTTGGCGCTGTTCCGGCCGGATGCCCCTCTACCGGCGGTTAACCTGCACACATGGCCCTTGGTACCGCTTCCGTCAGGACAGACCGCGCGCCCACGATCCGCGACCTGCTCGCCTCCGGCCGGCGCTCGTACTCGTTCGAGTTCTTCGCGCCGAAGACGGCGAAGGGCGAGCGGACCCTGTGGGACGCGCTCCGCCGGATCGAGGCGGTTTCCCCGACGTTCGTGTCGGTGACCTACGGCGCGGGCGGCACCTCCCGGGAGGGGACCGTCCGGTCCACCGAGCGCATCGCCAACGAGACGACCCTGACCCCGGTGGCGCACCTGACCGCGGTGAACCACTCGCGGGCCGAGCTGCGCCACGTCATGGGCTGCTACGCGGACGCTGGCATCCGCAACGTGCTGGCGCTGCGCGGCGACCCGCCGGGCGACCCGATGGGGGAGTGGGTCCGGCACCCCGAGGGCGTCAGCTACGCCGCCGAGTTGGTGGAGCTGATCAAGGAAGCCGGCGACTTCTGCGTGGGCGTGGCCGCGTTCCCCGAGATGCACCCGCGGTCCACGGACTGGGACACCGACGTGCGGCACTTCGTCAACAAGTGCCGGGCGGGTGCCGACTACGCCATCACGCAGATGTTCTTCCGTGCCGAGGACTACCTCCGGCTCCGCGACAGCGTGACCGCGGCCGGCTGCGAGACCCCGATCATCCCGGAGATCATGCCAGTCACCAACGTGCGGCAGATCGAGCGGTTCTCCCAGTTGAGCAACGCCACGTTCCCCCCGGAACTCGCGGACCGCATCCTGGCGGTACAGGACGACCCGGCGGCGGTACGCTCAATCGGAATCGAGTACGCCACGGAGTTGTGCGCGCGCCTGCAGGCCGAGGACGTTCCCGGACTGCACTTCATCACGCTCAACCACTCCACGGCCACGCTTGAGATCCACCAGAATCTGGGACTGCACTAGGGTCTGACCGGACCGGGTCCGGCCGGGACGCGGTTCCACGAGCTGCGCCGAGGGCAGCGGGAAGAGGGGCGGACATGGGCTGGACGGTCCTCTACATAGCGTTCGGAGCCGTCGCGGTCTGGCTCCTGGCCGAAGTGCTGCTCCAGTACAAGGCGCGACTGCGCTGGAGGCTGCTCGCCTTCGCCGGCTTCGCCACCGTCGTGCTCGGCGTCGTCGCCCTCTCCTCGGTGATCGTCATCACGCTGGGCGCCATGGCGTTCGCCGTCGGACAGACCTTCGTCACCCTCTCCTACCGCCGCGGCTTCTCCACCGGCTGGGCGCTCGGCGGCATGCCCGGCTCCAGCCGCAGGCGCCGCGAGGGCAACGACGTCCCCCCGGTCGAGGACGCCGACCCGGTACTCGAAGTGTCCGGCGTCGAGGAGGACCGGCCCGGCGGCGCCCACGGCGCCGCGGAGTATGCCGGGGACGTGTACGACACCTCGGCCTACGACCCGCCTGCCTACCACCCGCAGCCGGTGCCCGACGACACCGGCGAGTACGGCATCTACGACCGCGACGACGACCGGTCGGTGTTCGTGCCCGCCGCCTCCCACGGCGTGGCGGGAGGCGAGGTGCCGTACGGCTACGGCCACGGTGGCGAAGACCCGCAGCAGCACCCGTTCGCCGCCTACTCCGACCCGTACATCGGCTACGACACGGGTCCGTACGGCGCCGGCTACGACAGCCCGGCCGACGGCTACGGGACCCAGCAGGGCCATGGCACGCCGGACTACGGCATGCAGCAGGGTTACGGCGGCCAGGGCGGCGGCTACGGCGACGGCGGCTACGGGGACGGCGGCTACGGCGCCGACGCATACGGCGATGGCGGCTACGGCGCCGACGCATACGGCGGCGCATGGGTGCCGCAGCAGCGCGAGTCGGACCAGCAGCCCGTGCCGGAGCAGTCCTACCCGTACCAGGACCCGTACGGCGGCGGCTACGGTGGCGGCTACGGGGATGAAGGGCTGGGCGCCGGCTACGGGTACGGCTACTCCTACGGCGAGGCGGGCTACCCCGCCGAGAACGGCTACGGACAGGGCCACGACGCGGGACAGGGCTACGGCGCTCCCGCGGCCGGAGGCCAGGGCGACTACCACTACGACGAGCAGCGCGGCTACTGACCGCCACGGCCGACACCGACCGGCACGGCGGCAGCGCGGCTCCCGACCGCGCGCAGGGCGCACCGTCGTCACGTCGTCGGGGTCACCGCCCCGGGCCGGTCACCGCGAGCCGCGCCAGTCGTCGCCCTCCAGCAGCAGCCCGGCCGCCAGCGCGCCGGACATCCCGGCGTGCGCCGTCCCGCCGCCGGGGTGCGCCCAGCCCCCCGCGCGGTACACCCCGCGCGGTGAGCCGAGGTTGGCTTCCCGCCGCCACGCTCCACCCCCGCCGGCGAGCACCGGCGGCGGCACCGCGCCTCCCGGCGCGTGCGTCGAGGCCGCGTGGTCGAGCGGTGTCCGCACCTCCCGCCACCGCACACGGGACCCGAGGTTCAGCCCCGCCGCGTCCGCCGCGGCGACCAACGTGTCGGCCAGCCGCTCCGGTTCGGCCACCGGGCCGGCCGGCACCACCGCGGTCAGCACCACCGCTTCGTGCCCGGCGTCCGGCACCAGCGCAGGGTCGTCCGGTCGCAGGACGGTCACCAGCCGGTCCGGGCCGTGCAGCAGCGTGCGGTGCGGCTCATCCCTGGGTCGGGGGCCGTCCAGCGCGAGCAGCACCGTGAAGCGGGCCCGCGCCCCGGGTGCGTGCGCGTCCGCCCGTCCGGGGGCGACGACGGCGTCCGCGTCCAGCACCTCGCCGTCGGTCAGTTCGGCGCCGGTGGCCCGGCCGTCGGCCTCCCGCACCCGCGCCACCTCGGCGCCGAACCGGAATTCCACCCCGCGCGCGACGCACCGGTCGTGCAGCGCGCGCGCCAACTCCCGCATGCCGCCGCAGACGTACCAGGTGCCGAAGGTCTGCTCCAGGTATGCCAGCACCGCCGCGCTTGCCGGCGCTTCGGCCGGGTCGAGGCCGTAGGACCGGGCGAAACCGCCCAGCAGCGCGGTCAGCCGGGGGTCGCGCAGCTCGTCCTCGGCCACCTCGGCGAGTGTGGGCGGGCGCCGCCGCAGCAGTCCGCGGCGCCGCGACGCCGGGTACGGGTCGGCCGTCGGTCCGCCGTCTCCCGGGCGCGCCGGCTCCTCCAGCAGCGGGCGCCGGGTGGCGTCCCAGGCCGCACGCGCCCGCCCCAGCAGGTCGCTCCACCGTTGCCCGGCACCCGCGCCCAGCGCCTCGTCGAGCGCGGCACGCACGCCGCCGTGCGAGAAGCCCGGCAGTGTGACGGCGGTGCCGTCGGCGAAGACGTGCCGTGCGTCCGGATCGACACGGCGCAGCTCGACGCACTCCTCCAGCGCCTCCCGGCCGGTCTTGACGAACAGGTCCCGGTAGACGGCCGGCAGGTGCAGCAGCCCCGGCCCGGTGTCGAAGGTGAACCCGTCGCGCGCGTAGCGCCGCAGGGCCCCGCCGTAGGTGTCCCCGCGCTCCAGCACCGTGACCCGTCTCCCGGCCACGGCCAGCCGCGCGGCGGCCGCCATGGTGCCCATGCCCGCGCCGATCACTGCGATTCCCGCCATGACCGGCGACTCTATCCAGCGGCGCACCGACGGCCGGGCACCGGCCCGGTCCACGGTGAGCGCCGGCACCCACGGGCTGAGTACGGATACCCAGACGCCGGTTTGAGTACCCGAGCGGATGGGCGCCGGCCTGCGCGGACGGCAGAGTACAGGGCGTGGAGGGACGCGGCGCCGGACCGCCGGCACGGGGCGGCGGAACGGCGCGGCACCCGCCACACGGGGGAGAAGGGGGAGACCGTACGGGGGAGGTACGGGGGAGGGGGGAGCGTCGGCGGGGGCGGTCTACGGGCCGCACCCGCCGACGCGTCCCTGCACGAGCAGCGACAGCGCGCCGTGCACCTCGTCCAGGGACCGTTCCGGCTGGAACGCCTGCCAGTCCAGCGCGGCCACCAGCACCATGCCCACCAGCGCGGCGGCCGTCAGCGGGACGTCGACGTCCCCGCTCAGCTCCCCGTCCGCGACGCCGTCCCGCAGCACCTGCTCCACCACCTCGACGACCTCCCGCCGCACCACGGTGAGGGTGTCCCGCCAGGCGCGGTTGGTGCGCCACAGCTCGGCGACGTAGAGCTGGGTGAAGGCCGGGTAGCGGTCGATGAAGACGAGCCCGGCCCGGATCATCGCGTCCAGGGCGTCCACCCGGCCGCCGCCACCGGTCGCCGCCTCGTCCGCCGCGCGGCGCAGGTCGTCCCGCAGCAGCTCGACGCCGTGCCGCATCAGCCCCTCGAACAGCTCGGTCTTGCTGGTGAAGTTGTAGTAGACGGTGCCCTTCGCGACGCCCGCGCGTTCGGCGATCTCGTCCACCGTCGTGGCGGAGAAGCCCTGTTCGGCGATGAGTGTGACGGCCGCCTCGTAGAGCTTCTGACGGGTCGCGCTCCGGCGCGTGCTGCCGCGTGCCATGCCGGAGATTGTCACAGACCTCCGCCCCCGCGCCGCCCCCGCCCCGCGGCGCTCACAGCGTGAGCTCCGGATGGAGCTGCTTCATCGTCCACATCTGACCGCGCCGGGCCGTCCAGGCGGTGAGCGCCAGCGCGGCGACCGTGAAGGTGACGAGCACCGCGCACGCCCGCCACACGGGCTCCAGACCGCCGCCGGTGATCAGGTGGCGCAGGCCCTCCACCACGTAGCTCATCGGCAGCAGCGGGTGCAGCACGTTGAAGAAGTCCGGGCTGGTCTGCACGGGGTAGGTGCCGCCGGCCGAGGTCAGCTGGAGCATCAGCAACGCCAGCACCAGGATGCGCCCGGCGGGCCCGAAACGTGCGCCCAGGAACTGCACGATCGCCGTGAAGCACAGCGTCACCAGCACCAGGAATGCCGCGGTGCCGGCCCCGCGTGCCATCTGCAGTCCGAGCCCCCAGTGCAGGACGGCCAGCAGCGCGGCGGCCTGCACGGTGCCGATCGCGGCCACCGGCAGCCAGCCGGCCAGCGCGATCCGCCGCCCCGGTGCACCGGCCGCCAGCGCCCGCCGGTTGAGCGGCTGGAGCAGCATGTACGCCACCATCGCGCCCACCCAGAGGGAGAGGGGGATGAAGTACGGCGCGAAGCCGGTGCCGTAGTCGGGGACGCCGTGCAGCCGGGACGAGGCCAGCCGGACCGGGTCGGCCATCACCTCGCTGCGGTTCGCGCGTTCCTCGTCGTCGTAGTCCGGGATGCGGGCGGCGCCCTTGTGGAGCCCGGCGGCGAGCCGCTCGGAGCCGTCCGCGAGCCGGAACAGCCCGCCGTCCAGCGCGTCGGCGCCGTCGCCCAGCCGTTCCAGACCGCCGTCGAGCCGCTCGGCGCCGTCCTCGGCGCCGCCGAGGCCGGTGTGCAGCCGGGCCGCGCCGTCGGCGACCTTCCGCGCACCCGAGTTCAGCCTGTCGACCTTGCGCACTGCACGGTCCAGGTCCTCGTCCATGCCGGGGGCCTCGCGGGCGAGCTTTCCGGCCGCGCGCTCCAGGTCCTCCAGATGGTCGCCGAGTTCGTCGAGGCTCTCGTGGTCCTGCAGGAGATCGTGGGTGTCCGCGGCGACGTCGGCGGCGCGTTCGGCCGCGGCCACCGCCTTCTTCAGCTGCGGGCAGCCGCCCGCAGCCGCGTCCGGGGCGGGGGGACCGGACTGCCCCCCGGCGCCCGGGACTTCGGGAGGCGCGGAGCCCTGCGCTGTCGGCCCGGGCAGGGGCCCGTCCGGGGCGCTGCTGCCGCCGGGGGCGGCCGTTCCGCCGCAGAGGGCGGTGTCCGCACGGGTCAGCGCGTCGGCCGCCCTGCGGGAGTCCGTCTCGGCGCGCCGCGCGGCTCCGGGCAGGTCGTCGAGGTTCTTCCGCAGGGTCCCGGCCGCGCGCGACACCTTGCGGGCGGTCTTCGCGATGTCGTCGCTGTGACGGTCGAGCAGCGGCCCGGCCGTGTCGGAGAGGCGGTGCACCTTCGCGGCGAGCTTCCCGGTGCCGTCGGCGACCTTCGCGGCGCCGGACTTCAGCTTCCCCGAGCCGGTGTGCAGCCGCCTGGTCCCGTCCTCCAGGCGCCCGCTGCCGCGCTCCGCCTCGTCCAGGCCGTCGGAGAGTTCCCCGGCGCCCTTGCCGGCCCGGCCGATTCCGCCGTCCAGGTCGGAGGCGCCGTCCGCGGCCTTCTGCGTCCGGTCGTGCAGAGTGGAGAACGACACGAAGATGCGGTCGTAGAAGCGGCGGGAGGCCTTGCTCGACGCGGCGGCCCGCACCTCGGAGAACACCGTGCGGGCGATCTGGCCGACGAGGTAGTTGTTGCTGTCGTCGGTGCGCACCCGCAACGCGCCGGTCGCGGGGCGGTCCCCGGCGCCGGAGGCGAGCCGCGTGCTGAAGTCCTCGGGCACGGTGAGGGACAGGAAGTAGCGTCCCTCCGCGACTCCTTCGCGCGCGTCGGCCGCGTCGGTCTCCCGCCAGTCGAAGGTGTCGCTCTCGTGCAGGCTCTCCACGAGAGACGCGCCCGCCTCGACGCGTTCCCCTCCGGCCTCCGCGCCCCGGTCCTCGTCGACCAGCGCCACGGGTATCCGGTCCAGGCGTGCGTACGGGTCCCAGAACGACCACAGGTACAGCGCGCCGTACAGCAGTGGAAGCAGCATCATCGCGGCCATGGCGGCGCGGGGGAGACGGCCCCGGCCGAAACGCCGCAGCTCCAGGGAGGCCAGCCTCGGTGCACGCATCACACGGCCTCCCGGACACGGTCCGCGGTGCGGACGACGACCAGCGGGACCTCCCCGGCGACGGCAGGCGCCGGGGACTTGCCGACGGCCAGCACCGTGGTGCCGGCCGCGGCGATGGACGCGAGCAGTTCCCACACGGCGGTCTCCTCGCCGTCGGTGAGCTTCAGCCCGACGTCGTCCACGGCCAGCAGTCGGGGGCGGCCCAGCAGGGCCAGGGCGACACCCAGCCGGAAGGTCTCGGTACGGGAGAGGTCGCGCCCGCGCGTGCGCACCCCGTGAGGCAGCGCGTACGGGTCCAGGCCGGCGGCGGCGAGTGCCGCCTCCGTGCGCTCCCGGGCGGCCGCCGAGCGTCGGCGGGGCGAGGCGAGCAGGCCCCGCAGCGGCCCGTCGAACCGGCCGAGCAGCAGGGCGCGTTCGCGCAGCTGCTCGCCGACGGAGTGCGCGGGGTCCGGGTCGGTGATGCCGGGCACGGGGCCGAGCGCGCTCATCCGGCGTACGGCTGCCGCGCCGTGGGGCAGCCGTCGGCCGGCCACCTCGGCCGTGCCGGCGTCCGGCCGCATCCGGCCGGTGAGGGTGAGCAGCAGCGCGGTCCGGCCGGAGCCGGAGGGGCCGTCCACCACGATCAGCGCCCCCTCCGGGGCGCGCAGCTCCACGTCCGCGAAGACGGGGCCGCGCGGCCCGCGCAGTCCCAGCCCGTCGGCGGTCACGGTCGCACCCTCCGTCTGCCGGGGCCTCTGCACGGGCACACCCCTCTTCTTTTTGAACTGACTGGTCAGTTCAAAAAGTACGCCATCGGCACCGGTGGTCCGTCGCCACCCCCGCTCCCCGCGGCGTTTGTGCAGGTCGGCACGGATTGTCAGTGCCGTGGTCTTTCCTGGACACACAGGAGCGGTCTCACCGACCGCCGTCCGACGAATGGAGGTTCGCCATGCACGGGCCCCCGAACGACGTCCATCCCGTACTGCGCCGCGCCTCGGCGCCGCCCGCGGCACTGGACCTGCTCGCCCAGGCGCAGCATGGCCTGGACGAGGCAGCCGAGATGCCGACCGCCAACGAGCGGTTCGCCACGGCTCACCTCGCCGCACTGCGTACGGCCGCGGCGGTGCTGGCGGTGCGCGGACGCCCCGAGCCCGCCCCCCGCCGCCGCACCCGGATACGCAGCGCCTGGGAGGTGCTTCCCGAGGCCGCACCGGAACTGACCGAGTGGAGCGCCCTGTTCGCCGCTGGTGCGCAGCGCCGCGCCCGCGCGGAGGCCGGCATCCAGGGCGCCGCGAGCTGGCGGGACGCGGACGACCTGGTGCGCGAGGCCTGGGTGTTCCTGCGGCTCGTCGAACGGATGCTGGTCTCCCAGCCGGCGCTGCCCCAGCCGCGGGTCCCCCCTGCCGACGAACCCCGTGCGAGCTGACGAGCCGGCCGCCACCGGTCGTGGGGACGTCGGCACGACCAGGCCCGCGCACTAGGCTGGTCCCCCGCCGGCGCCCCGCCGGCCCAGCACCGCAGCCGCCCCAGCAGCACAGCCGCCGAGGAGCACCGCATGTCCCGCCCCAGCGCTTCCCTTCGTAACGCCGTGGTCTGGGAGGTGCTGCGAGGCGGGCTCGACGAACGGGTGAAGTCCACCGGCCGGGACAGCCTCGACGTCCTGGACACCGGCGGCGGCACCGGCAACTTCGCCGTGCCCGTGGCTCGGCTCGGTCACCGGGTCACCGTGGTCGACCCGAGCCCCAACGCGCTGTTCGCGCTGGAGCGCCGCGCCGCGGAGGCCGGCGTCGCGGAGCGCGTACGCGGCGTGCAGGGAGACGCCCACGGGCTGTTCGACGTCGCCGAGCGCGGCGCCTCGGACGTGGTGCTCTTCCACGGCGTCCTGGAGTACGTCGACGACCCCGCCGACGCCCTCCGCAACGCCGTGGCCGCGCTGCGGCCCGAAGGCGGGGTGCTCAGCCTGCTCGCCGCCGGCCTCGGCGGCGCGGTGCTCGCCCGCGCCCTGGCCGGCCACTTCACCGAGGCCCGGCAGGCGCTCGCCGCTCCCGACGGCCGCTGGGGCGAAGGCGACCCGATGCCCCGGCGCTTCACCGCGGAGCAGCTCACCGGCCTGGTGGCCGACACCGGGCTCCGGATCGCGGCGGTTCACGGGGTTCGGGTCTTCGCGGACCTGGTACCCGGAGCGCTGGTGGACACCGAGCCGGACGCCCTGGACGCGCTGGCCCGACTGGAGGCGGCCGCATCCGAGCTGCCGGCGTTCCAGTCGGTGGCCACGCAGCTCCACGTACTGGCGGAGGTGCCCGCCGCGGACGGGTGAGGCGTGCGGCTGCGCACAGCCCGTCCGCAACGGCCCGGGGCGCCGTATGATCGAGGCACACCGTCCGGCATGACGGAAAGGCGGTGAGGGAATGCACGGAATACACCGTCCACCACACCGGCCCGGCATCCCGGAAACGGTGGGAGGAATCAGCGTAGAGGGCGGGTTTCACGGGGGCGATTCCCTGCCTATCCTTGAAGGGCCGCATCCGGTCGCCCCCCGCGACCGACGAGTAGGAGGACTCCGTGCCGCTCTCTGAGCACGAGCAGCGCATGCTCGAGCAGATGGAGCGAGCGCTGTACGCCGAAGATCCCAAGTTCGCGACAGCGCTCGAGGGAAGCGAGCTGCGCTCGTACACCCGCAAGCGGGTCTACCAGGCGGTCGCAGGATTTCTGGTGGGCATCGCGCTCCTCATGGCGGGCATGGTCGCGCAGCAGATCTGGGTGAGCGTCGTCGGTTTCCTCGTGATGCTCGGCTGTGCCGTGCTGGCCGTGACCAGCTGGCGCAAGGCCCCCAAGCCCGGTGAAGAGCAGTCCGCCACCGAGCAGGGTGCCGCTCCGGCCGGTGGCGGCCGGCAGACCCGCCGCGCGTCCCGACCCCGCCGTTCGATGATGAACCGCATCGAGGAACGCTGGCAGCGCCGCCGCGACGAGCGGGGCTGACTGACCGGCCCGGCACGAGCGCCGCAGGACGAGCGACAGCCCGTGAGGGGTGGGGGAGCACCTTTCCCGGCGTTCCCTCACAGATGGTGTCCACGCGCGAGCGCATCCGGCCCGTTGTCCGTCACGCTGAGCCTCACCCGACTCCGCCCGAGGGGGCGCCACCCGCAGGTGGCGCCCCCTCGGGCCGTCGCCCTCCAGCCGCCTGTGTCCGCGCCTGTCGCCCGCGCCGTCCCCGGCTCACCGACCCGCGGTACCGGGCCGCAGCATGCCCCGCCACCGACGGTTCCACTCCGTTCCTCGGTCGGCGGCCGCCCAGATCACCCGAATGGCGGAACGCGGCCACAGCAGGGCCCGTGCCCGCCGCCCCCGCGGGGCTCGCCGCACCAACTCCGCACGCACCCGCCGGACGTCCCTCGCCAGGCCTTCGGCCTCCGGTTCCACCGGGGCGTACAGCAGGCGTTCGACGGCGTGCGCGACCCGCTCGGCACCGGCGGCCGCCTCCGTGCCCAGCGCGCCGCGCTTCACCAGCCGTTCCGCGGCGCGGCGCGGAGTCGCCGCCTCGTCGGGCTCGATGCCCAGGTCCCAGCCGGAGTCCAGCATCTCCCGCCAGGCGGCGAGCACGTCTTTGCCGGCCAGTCGCCGGCGCCGGGCTCGCAGCCGCCACAGCATCGGCAGCATCGGCAGCAGGAGGAGGGCCATCACCGCGCCGGACACCGGCACCACGGTCCCCCAGGGGACGCCGCCGTCGCCTCCGCCCCATGCGCCCCCGGCCGCCTCGGGCCCGCCGCAGGTCGGGTCGAGACGCTTCTCGGCGGCCGTGCACTCCGCCGACTCGGACGGGGCAGGCGCCGGTTCCGCCGTGTCGTCCGGCCGTTCCGGCACCAGGCTGTCCCGGTCGCCGCCGCTCCCGTCGATCTCCGGAAGGGAGTAGGGGGGAGAACTGCCGCGGGTCGGCGTCGGCTCGAAGCGGACCCATCCCACGCCGTCGAAGTACAGCTCCGGCCAGGCGTGCGCGTCCTGGAGCCCGACCGCCATCCGGCCGTCGTCCAGCTCTTCCCCAGGCGTGAAACCGACTGCGACGCGGGCCGGGATGCCCAGCGTCCGGGACATCGCCGCCATCGAGAAGGCGAAGTGGACGCAGAAGCCCTCGCGCTGCTTCAGGAAACGGGCGATGGCCGCGGTGCCGCTTCCGGCCCGCACCTCCGTGTCGTAGGTGAAGTCGCCGTCCAGGGTGAACCACTCCTGCAGCTGGACCGCGCGGTCGTAGTCGGTGTCGGCGTTCCGGGTGACCTGCCTCGCTGTCCTCTCCACGACGTCCGGCAGCGAGTTCGGCACCTCGGTGTAGGTGGCCGGGAGCGGCTCGGACGGTTCGCCCGCCTGCGCGAGCTGCTGCGTGGTGGGCTCCACCAGCAGGCTCTCCACCCGGTACCGGGCGCCTCGGGTCGTCTGTCCGCCCTCGCCGACCAGGGCCAGGCTCCGCGGCTCGAACCGCCAGCCCCCCTCGACGTCCACACCGGTCGCCGGGTACGGCATCGGCAGCGAGGACTGGGCGTACCAGTCGGCGGCGGACACGGTCGTGGTCACGCGGCGGGTCTTGACCTCCTCCGACAGCCCCGGCGGGGAGGGGAACGACTCGGGAACCCGGGTGACCTGCCGCTCCGAGGTCTCCCACGCCGCGCCGTCGAACTGGTCGAGGGACACGATCCGCAGGTACATGCCTCCCGGATCGGGGTTGTCGGTGCGGTACGTCAGCACCGTGCGGTTCTCCGGCTGGTTCAGACTGTCCTGCAGCGCGACCAGCGGATCCACGGCGGTCACCGTGCCGTTCCCCGGCCCGAGTCCGGAGCCGGGGCCGCCGAAGGAGTCCAGCAGGCCGCTGTCCAGCGACGGCAGCGCCGCCGGCACGGCCAGCGCAATGCCGAGTGTCAGCGCACCGATGCGCCGGCCGGTGCGGACCGCCGCGACCGGCGAGCCGCCGACGCTGCCCGGCTCGTACGGCCGCCCGGACGGGCCGGGCAGCCGGCCGAAGACCCGCCCCCACTGAGACAGCCGTTCGCGCCCCTCGGCGAGCAGCAGGAGCAGGAACCCCGCCGCGGCGACCAGGAACCACAGCCAGTTCGCCCCGCCGTCGTACAGCCCCGCGGCCACCGAGTAGAGCGCGAGCAGTGGTAGCCCGGCGGGGGCGGCACTGCGGTAGGTCACCGCGAACGCGTCCACCAGCAGGCCGATCCCGGCCACACCGGCCAGCAGCATCATCCGGATGCCGTCGCTGACGGGTGCCGGGATCGAATAGCGCCGCACGTCCTGGGCGCCCTCCGCGAAGAGCCCGCCGAACTGCGCGAACGCGTCCGGCCCGGGCAGCACCCAGCCCACGGCCTGGTCGTGGGCGAAGAGCAGCGTGAGCAGCATGAGCGTGAGCGCGAGCTGCACCAGCACGGTCAGCGGGCGGGCGAGCGGCACGCGCCGGGCGACGACGCCGGCGACCGTCTGGATGCCGAGCAGCACGCACGCCTGGAGGAGCCAGGTCGCCTCCGCGGTGAGCGGCAGCATCGCGCACGCCGAGGTCAGTGTCGCGACCCCGGCGCACACCGCCAGCCGGGCACGTCCGGTCATCGTTTCAGCCCTTCCCCGGTCGCCTCGTGCGCCTTCTGCCACAGCCCGGGAAGCGTCGTGCCCGGTCCGCCGGCCGACACCGTCCACCCGGCCTCCCGCAGGAGCGGATCCGTGTCCGCGCAGTCCGGCCCCGGCTGCGCGGTGAACGCCAGCGCCCGCCGGGTGCGTTGCCGCATCCGGGCCACCAGTGCGGCCTGCTCACCGTCCAGCGCGCCGAGGAACGCGATGAGCAGGCCCTCGCGGGTGCCCGGCACGTCGCCGCCCCCGCGCAGCACGTCCCACGCCCGGGACAGACCGGGCTCCGGCGACTGCTCCAGCACGGCGAGGCCGTCCAGCAGCAGCGCCGCCACCTCCGCCGAGTCGCCGTCGAAGCCGGAGCCGTCCGTGCCCGTCGCCGGCAGACCCGTGTCGGTCAGCAGGCGCACCGCGAAGCCCCTCTCCAGCAAGTGCAGGCAGACCGACGCGGCGCCGGACACCGCCCACTCGAACGGCGAGTCCGGCCCGGAGCCGCCGTACGCCGAGCGCCGGGTGTCCAGCAGGACGGTGCAGCGCACCTTCTGCGGCTGCTCCTCGCGCCGGACCATCAGCTCGCCGTGCCGTGCCGTGCTGCGCCAGTGGATGCGCCGCAGGTCGTCGCCGTGCCGGTAGCCGCGGGGGATCACGTCGTCGTCGCCGGCCAGAGCCAGCGACCGCTGCCGGCGGTCGCCGTAGCCGCCGGCAGCGCCGGACAGCCGCACCGGCGGCAGCGCCTCCACCCGCGGCACCACGGTGAGCGTGTCGTAGGCGCTGAACGACCGGGTCAGCTCGCACATCCCGAACGGGTCCGTCAGCCTCAGCTGCAACGGACCCAGCGGGTAGCGGCCGCGCAAGTCCGAACGCACCCGGTAGGACACCTCGCGCCGACCCTGCGGCTCGACCCGGTCCAGCACGAACCGCGGCCGCGGGCCCAGCACGTACGGCACCCGGTCCTGAAGCATCAGCAGGCCGGACGGGATGCGGGAGACGTTGTCGAGGCGCAGGTGCACGCGCGCCTCCTCGCGGGCTGGCACCTGCGCGGGGCTCAGCCGGCGGGCGGCCGAGACCCGGTAGCGGGTGCGGTGCAGCACGAGCACGCACACCAGCGGCAGCATCGCGAGCAGCAGACCCACCCGCAGCAGGTCGGACTGGCCCAGCACGTACGCGCAGACGGCGGCGGCGAGCCCCGCGGCGAGGAACGAACGACCCCGCGTGGTCAGCCCGCCGAGCGAGGCCCGCAGCGAGCCGGCGTTCTCGTCCTGAGGGTTCGGCCGGTGCGGCCGGGCGCCGACGACCGGGCCGGTGGACATCAGAAGCCTCGCGGGCGCCCGTAGCCCTGCGGGCCGGGCGGCACCGAGCCGGGGACGGCGGTCGGCACCGGGGTCTGCTGCACGATCTCGGTGACCACCTGCTCCGCGGTCCGTCTGCTTAGCTGGGCCTGCGCGGTGGGCAGCAGCCGGTGTGCGAGGACCGGCACGGCCAGCTCCTGCACGTCGTCCGGCAGCACGTAGTCCCGCCCGCTGAGCGCGGCCGACGCCTTCGACGCCCGCAGCAGCTGGAGTGTGGCCCGCGGCGAGGCGCCGAGCCGCAGCTCCGGGTGCGAGCGGGTGGCGGAGACCAGCTCCACCGCGTAGCGGCGGATCGGGTCCGCCACGTGGACGCCGCGGACCGCCTCGGTGAGTTTCACTATGTCGTGCAGGTGCGCGACGGGCTGGAGGTCCTGGAGTGGCGAGGCGGCGCCGTGCACGTCGAGCATCTCCAGCTCCGCTTCCGGGCTGGGGTAGCCGATCGACACCCGCGCCATGAAGCGGTCCCGCTGCGCCTCCGGCAGGGGGTAGGTGCCCTCCATCTCGACCGGGTTCTGGGTGGCGATCACCATGAACGGTTCGGGCAGCGGGTACGTCTGCCCGTCGATGGTGACCTGCCGCTCCTCCATCGACTCCAGCAGCGCGGACTGGGTCTTGGGCGAGGCGCGGTTGATCTCGTCGCCGATCACGATCTGCGAGAAGATCGCCCCCGGCTTGAACTCGAAGTCGCGTCGTTGCTGGTCGTAGACGCTGACGCCCGTGATGTCCGAGGGCAGCAGATCGGGGGTGAACTGGATCCGCCGCACGGAACAGTCGATCGACCGGGCCAGCGCTTTGGCGAGCATGGTCTTGCCCACGCCCGGCACGTCCTCGATCAGCAGATGGCCCTCGGCGAGGAGCACCGCCAGGGACAGCCGCACCACCTCGGGCTTCCCCTCGATCACGCTCTCCACCGAACGGCGCACGCCATCCGCGGTGGTGGTCAGATCGCTGAGGCTCACGTGTTCGTCATACGTCGTCACCCGGCCCATTCTTCATGGGTCGGCCGATTCCGTCACCGTGCGGGATCGATCAACCGTCCGGGAGCCGCCGTCCCGGCCACGGGCGGCGGCCCTTCCGGAGTCAGGCCGCGACCTCCCGCAGCCGCCCGGTGGCCACGTCGAAGACGAAGCCGCGGATGTCGTCGGTGTAGGGCAGGAAGGGTGACCTGCGCAGCCGGTTGATCGACTGGCGCACCTCGTCGTCGAGGTCCTTGAACGCCTCCACGGACCAGGACGGACGCTGCCCGGACTCGGCCTGGAGCTCGTGCCGGAAGTCCTCGGTGATCGTCAGCATTCCGCAGCCGGTGTGGTGCACCACCACCACCGAACGGGTGCCGAGCGCCCGCTGGCTGATGGCCAGGGAACGGATCACGTCGTCGGTGATCACGCCGCCGGCGTTGCGCATGGTGTGGTGGTCGCCGAGTGCGAGACCGAGCGCCGCCGGCACGTCGATGCGGGCGTCCATGCAGGTGACGACCGCGACCTTGCGCGCGGGGCGGGCCTCGAGGCCGGGATCGGTGAACGCGGCCGCGTAACGGGCGTTGGCCTCGACGATGGCGTCGGTGACCCGGCCCTCCGGGGAAGCAGACATGGCGACGAGATTAGTCGCACGCACTGCGCCGGCGCGCCGCGACCCCGTCTGCGGGACCCACGCCGGTCCCGCGGGAGACGCGCCTGACCAGTTCGTTGACCGGGAGATGCGGTGGACTAGAGTGACGCGCAGCGGGAGGCGCGACACTCCCCGCATCCCGAATTCCCCCGCGTGCGCGGCGCGTACGTGCTCCCGGGAGCATGTGCGGTCGGCCGTGGAGACCGCCGGCCGGAGAGTGCACATGAACACGAACGAGCGTCATGTCCCGGTCATGCTGCGCCGTTGCCTGGACCTGCTCGCCCCCGCACTCGCCGAACCCGGTGCCGTCGTGGTCGACTGCACGCTCGGCATGGGCGGGCACAGCGAGGCCCTGCTGGAGACCTTCCCCGCCGCACGCCTGATCGGCCTGGACCGCGACCCGCAGGCCCTGGACCTCGCCGCGGAACGGCTCGCCGCGCACGGGGACCGGGCCACCCTGGTGCACGCCGTCTACGACGAACTGCCCGACGTCCTCGCCCGGCTCGGCACCCCCCGTGTGCAGGGCGTGCTCTTCGACCTCGGCGTGTCGTCCCTGCAGCTGGACGAGGCCGAGCGTGGCTTCGCCTACGCCCAGGACGCTCCGCTGGACATGCGCATGGACCAGACCCGCGGCATCAGCGCGGCCGAGGTCCTCAACACCTACCCGCCCGGCGACCTGGTGCGCATCCTCCGCACCTACGGCGAGGAGAAGCAGGCCAGGCGCATCGTCGAAGCGGTCGTGCGCGAACGTGACGCGCACCCGTTCGACCGCAGCGCCCGGCTGGTCGAGCTCATCCGCGACGCGCTGCCGCAGGCGGCCAAGCGCACCGGCGGCAACCCCGCGAAGCGCACCTTCCAGGCCCTGCGGATCGAGGTCAACGGTGAGCTGCCGGTGCTGGAACGCGCCGTCCCCGCGGCCGTCGACGCGCTCGCCGTCGGAGGCCGGATCGCCGTGCTGTCCTATCACTCGCTGGAGGACCGCCTGGTCAAGAAGGTGCTGGCCGCCGGAGCGACCAGCACCGCGCCCGCCGGCCTGCCGGTGGTCCCCGAGCGGTACCAGCCCCGGCTGAAGCTCCTCACCCGCGGCGCCGAACTGCCCGCCGACGAGGAGATCGCCGCGAACCGCCGCGCCGCCCCCGCCCGGCTGCGCGGCGCCGAGCGCATCCGGGAGGTCCAGGAGTGAACGCCCAGCAGCGCCTCGCCCGCCTCACCCGGTCGGTCGGTGCCGGGCGCACATCCACCGCCGCGCGCACGCCGTTCGTCCTGCTCGTCGTGGTGCTGCTCGGTTCGGGCCTGCTCGCCCTGCTGCTGCTGAACGCGTCCCTGAACACGGGATCGTTCCAGGTCACGCGGCTGGAGCAGCGGACCACCGAGCTGGAGGAGGAGGAGCAGGCGCTTGAGCAGGAGGTGGCGTCCTACTCCGACCCTGCCGGCCTGCGCGAACGTGCCCGCGAACTGGGCATGGTCCCCGGCGGCCCGCCCGCCTTCCTCGAACCGGACGGCACGGTCCGCGGCTCCCCCGAGCCCGCGACCGCGCCGCCCGCGCCCCCGCCCGGGGAAGCCCCGGAGGAGGAGGCGCCCGGACCACCCGCCGAGGCGGGACCGTCCCCGGAGCCGGGAGCGTCCGGCGGGCCGCAGGAGCCCCAGCCGCGGGTGCAGCCGGAGGAGTCCGCGGGGGCCGCGCAGCAGCCCGTCCAGCCCGAGTAGTCGGAACAGGAGAACCGGTGAGCGAACGCAACGGGCCCCCGCGCCGCGTACCCCGTCCCGGCACCGGCCGCACCCCGGACCCGCGCGGGGGCCGCCCCCGCAAGGACTCCCCGCGCGCCGAGGAACCCCGCAGGGACGCCCCCCGGAAGCACACGCCCCGGAAGGACGCCCCGCGCAAGGAAGCGCGCAAGGAGGTGCCCCGCAAGGGTGCCGGGCCGTCCCGGGCGGGCGCCGCGCGCAAGAAGCCCGGACGCGCCCCCACCGCCCCGCCGGCCCGCGGCACCCGCCGCACCCCCGGCGGGGCGCCCCCCTCCCGTTCACGCCCCGCCGGCGCCGGGAGCCGCCCGGGCGGCAGACCGCTGCGCCTCGCCCGTCCCCAGCCCCGGCTCCGGCTGATCGGCGTCGCCGTCACCCTGGTGCTGCTGGTGTTCGCCGGCAGGCTGCTCCAGGTGCAGGCGGTCGACGCCGGCACGTTCGCCGAAGCCGCCGCGACCCACCGCTACGTCACCGTCTCGCTGGCCGCCGAACGCGGCACCATGACCGACCGCGACGGAGTGCCGCTGGCCACCACCGTCGACGCGTACGACATCACCGCCGACCCGCTGCTGTTCACCGAGGAGCACACGGACGTCGGCGACGCCCCCGCGAGGGCCGCCGAACTCCTCGCTCCCATCCTCGACGAGCCCGAGGCCGAGCTGGCCCGCAAGCTCTCCCGCGACGACACCCGCTACGTGCGGCTCGCCCGCCAGCGCACCCCGCAGGACTGGCGGCAGATCAAGGACCTCAAGAGCGCGCTGGCCGGCAAGGCGGCCGAGGGCGACGGCCCCAACGTGCTCGTCGGCGTCTTCTCCGACGCGCACGCCAAACGCGTCTATCCCGGCGACGAACTCGCCGCAGGCGTGCTGGGCTTCGTCAACGCCGCCGGCGAGGGCTCCGGGGGCTTGGAGGCCAAGCTGGAGAAGAAGCTGTCCGGCCGGGACGGCCAGATCACCTACGCCCAGTCCGGCGGCCGGCGCATCCCCACCGCCGACGCCGAGGAGAAGCCCGCCGTCCCGGGCTCCGACATCGAACTGACCCTGGACCGCGACATCCAGTGGGCCGCCCAGCGCGCCATCGGCGAGCAGGTGGAGACGTCGCACGCCGACGGCGGCTACGTGGTCGTGCAGGACGTGCGCAGCGGCGAGATCCTCGCCATGGCCAACGCCCCCACCTTCGACCCCAACCACATCGCCCGCGCCGACAGCTCCACCCTCGGCAACGGCGCGCTCCAGGACGCCTACGAGCCCGGTTCCACGCTGAAGGCCGTCTCTATGGCTGCCGTGCTGGACAAGGGCGTCGCGACCCCGCGCACCCATGTGACCGTGCCCAACCGGCTGCCGCGCGCCGACCGCGCCTTCGCCGACGACGTCGACCACCCCACTTGGTACCTCACCCTCAACGGGGCGCTCGCCAAGTCCAGCAACATCGGCACCATTCTGGCCACGGAGCAGCTCGCCGACTCCCGGTCGGAGACCAACAAGATCATGCACTCCTACCTGCGGAAGTTCGGCCTCGGGCAGGGGACCGGCCTCGACTTCCCCGGCGAGACCCCCGGCCTGCTCGCCGCCCCCGGCGACTGGTCGGCGTCCCAGCAGTACACGATCGCCTTCGGCCAGGGCGTGTCCCTCAACGCCGTCCAGGCCGCGTCGGTCTACTCGACCATCGCGAACGGCGGCGTGCGCACCGAGCCGACCCTGATCCGCGGCACCACCGGTCCGGACGGCGGTTTCACGGCGGCGGCCGAGCCCGACGCGCGCCGGGTGATCAAGGAGGAGACGGCACGCACCCTGTCGAGGATGCTGGAGTCCGTCGTCTCCAGCGACGAGGGCACCGGCACCACCGCCCGCATCCCCGGATACCTCGTCGCCGGCAAGACCGGTACGTCCAACCGGGTGGATCCGCAGACCGGCCGCTACAACGGCTACACCTCGTCCTTCGCGGGTTTCGCGCCCGCGGACGCGCCCCGCGTCACCGTCTACTGCGCGGTGCAGAACCCCCGCAAGGGAAGCTATTTCGGCAGCGAGGTGTGCGGGCCCGTCTTCAAGGACGTCATGTCCTTCTCGCTCAAATCGCTGGGAGTACCGCCGAGCGGAGAGAAGCCCGCCGGCCTGCCCGTGTTCTTCGACCCGGAGCGCGAGAAGGACGACACTGGCCGGAAGGAGGGCGAGCAGCAGTAGCACCCCCCGGGGGGGATCGGCCCAGGGGCCGCCGCGACGGCCCAGCGAACGGAAGACCGGAGCTGTTACGTGGACACGATCACCGACGGCACGGGACGCCGCCCCGCACGGCGCCCGGCAAACCCCTCGCTTCGCGGCGACGACCGCTCGCCGGGTACGCTCACCGCCGTGCCACAAGCTGATCAGATCTCCTCCGCACCGCCTCGTCCGGCCCAGCTGAGCCCCGTACCGCTGAGCGAACTGGCCCGGCAGCTGGGTGTCGACGCGCCCGCCTCCGAAGCCGCGGCGACCGGTATCACCCACGACTCGCGCGCCGTGGTCCCCGGCGACGTCTACGCCGCGCTCTCCGGGGCCCGCTTCCACGGCGCCGACTTCGCCACCCAGGCGGCCAGCCTCGGCGCCGTCGCGGTGCTCACCGACCCCTCCGGCACCGAGCGGGCCGCCGCCACCGGGCTGCCCGTGCTCACCGTGCCCGACCCGCGGGCCCGGATCGGCGCCCTGGCCGCCTCGATCTACGGTGACCCGGGTGACGGCCTGCTGCAGATCGGCATCACCGGCACCTCCGGCAAGACCACCACCAGCTACCTGGTCGAAGGCGGACTGCGCCGGGCCGCGGAGAAGGACGGCGGTGTCACCGGACTGATCGGCACCGTGGAGTCCCGCATCGGCGACGAGCGCCTGAAGTCCGAGCGCACCACGCCGGAGGCCACCGATCTCCAGGCGCTCTTCGCGGTCATGCGCGAACGCGGCGTCACCTCGGTGGCGATGGAGGTCTCCTCGCACGCCCTGGTGCTGGGCCGGGTGGACGGCTGCGTCTTCGACATCGCCGTCTTCACCAACCTCAGCCCGGAGCACCTGGACTTCCACCCGGACATGGAGGACTACTTCCAGGCCAAGCGGCAGCTCTTCACCAAGGCACGCTCCCGCGCCGGCGTGGTGAACCTCGACGACGAGTACGGCTTCCGGCTGATCACCGAGTCCGAGGTGCCCGTCACCACCTTCTCCGCCGAAGGCCACCCGGACGCCGACTGGCGCGCCGCCGACGTCGAGGTCGGTCCGCTCGGCTCCACCTTCACCGTGCACGGCCCGGACGGCCTCACCGTCCAGGCCGCCGCGCCGCTGCCCGGGCCGTTCAACGTCGCCAACGCGCTCGCCGCCATCGCCGCCCTCGTCGCCGCTGGCATCGACCCGCAGACGGCCGCCGACGGCGTCGCCGCGGTACCCGGCGTGCCCGGCCGCCTGGAGCGCGTCGACGCCGGCCAGGACTACCTCGCCGTCGTCGACTACGCCCACAAGCCGGACGCCGTGGAATCGGTGCTCTACGCCATCCGCAAAGTCACCGACGGCCGGGTGCACGCCGTGCTCGGCTGCGGCGGCGACCGCGACCCGCACAAGCGCAACGCCATGGGCGCCGCGCTGTCCCGCCTGTGCGACACGGCCGTGCTGACCTCCGACAACCCGCGCACCGAAGACCCGCTCGCGATCCTCGCCACCATGCTCGCGGGGGCCGCCGAGGTGCCCGCGTACGAACGCGGGACCGTCCTGGTGGAGGAGGACCGGGCCGCCGCGATCGCCTCCGTCGTCGCCCACGCCGAGCCGGGGGACGCCGTCCTCGTGCTGGGCAAGGGCCACGAGCTGGGCCAGGACATCGCCGGAGTGGTCCGCCCGTTCGACGACAAGCTGGTGCTGCGCGAGGCCATCGAGCGGACGCGCGCCGCCGGTGCCCCGACCTCCCGGACAGACGACAAGATTTCATGATCCCCCTCTCTCTCGCCGAGATCGCCGCTGTCGTCTCCGGGCAGCAGTGCGACATACCGGACCCCGACGTCCGTGTCACCGGTCCCGTGGTGAAGGACTCCCGCGAGGTCGAGGCCGGGGCGCTCTTCGTCGCGTTCCCCGGCGCCCGGGCGGACGGCCACGACTTCGCGACCGGGGCCGTCGAGGCCGGTGCGGCCGCCGTGCTGGCCACCCGGCCGGTGGGCGTGCCCGCGATCGTCGTCGACGACGTGACGGCCGCCCTCGGAGCGCTCGCCCGCCACCTCGTGCGGACTCTGGGCGCCGAGGTGGTCGCCCTCACCGGCTCCGCCGGGAAGACCGGCACCAAGGACCTCATCGCCCAGCTGCTGGAACGCCTCGCCCCGACGGTCTACCCCGCCGGGAACCTCAACAACGAGATCGGGCTGCCGTTGACCGCGCTCCGCGCCGACGAGCACACCCGGCACCTCGTGCTGGAGATGGGCGCCCGCGGCATCGGCCACATCCGCTACCTCGCCGGCCTCACCCCGCCCCGTATCGGCGTCGTCCTCAACGTCGGCACCGCGCACCTCGGCGAGTTCGGCGGCCGCGAGCAGATCGCGCAGGCCAAGGGCGAGCTGGTCGAGGCGCTGCCGCCGGCCGACGCGGGCGGCGTGGCCGTCCTCAACGCCGACGACCCGCTGGTCCGCGCCATGTCCGCCCGCACCCGCGCACGCGTGGTGCTCTTCGGCGAGGCGGGCGAAGCGGACGTACGCGCCGAGAACGTGCACCTCGACGACCGCGGGCGGCCCGCTTTCACGCTTCACACACCCACCGGGTGCAGCGACGTGACCCTCCGCCTGTACGGTGAGCACCACGTGTCGAACGCGCTCGCCGCGGCGGCCGTGGCCCATGAACTGGGCATGCCCGCTTCCGAGATCGCCGCGGCACTCGGCGCGGCGGGCACGCTCTCGCGCTGGCGGATGGAGGTCAGCGAGCGCGCCGACGGAGTCACGGTCGTCAACGACGCCTACAACGCCAGTCCCGACTCCATGCGGGCCGCGCTCCGCGCGCTCGCGGCGATGGGCCGGGGGCGGCGGACCTGGGCGGTTCTCGGCGAGATGGCCGAGCTCGGTGACCAGGCACTCGCCGAGCACGACGCGGTCGGACGGCTCGCCGTCCGGCTCAACGTCCACAAGCTCGTGGCGGTGGGCGGCCGGGAGGCCGCCTGGCTCGACATGGGCGCCAAGAACGAGGGTTCGTGGGGTGAGGAGTCGGTGCACGTATCCGACGCTCAGGCGGCGATCGAGCTGCTGGGTGAGGAACTGCGTCCGGGGGATGTGGTTCTGGTGAAGGCGTCCCGTTCGGTCGGTCTGGAGCGTGTGGCGCTCGGCCTGCTCGAGGGCGAGGTTCCTGCTCGATGAGGCAGATCCTCTTCTCCGGGGTCATCGGTCTGTTCCTGTCGCTCATCGGGACCCCGCTGCTGATCAAGCTGCTCGCGTCCCGCGGCTACGGCCAGTTCATCCGCGACGACGGGCCGCAGAACCACCACAGCAAGCGTGGCACCCCCACCATGGGCGGTATCGCGTTCATCCTGGCGACGCTGATCGCCTACGCGGTCACCAAGCTGGTGACGGGCAGTGAGCCCACCTTCTCCGGCGTGCTGGTGCTGTTCCTCTTCGCTGGTATGGGCCTCGTCGGGTTCCTCGACGACTACATCAAGATCGTCAAACAGCGCAGCCTCGGCCTTCGGGCGAAGGCGAAGATGGCCGGACAGCTGATCGTCGGCATCGGCTTCGCGATCCTGGCGCTGAACTTCCCCGACGAGCGCGGCCTGAGCCCCGCTTCGACGAAGCTGTCCTTCACCCAGGACTTCGGCTGGTCCATCGGCCCGGTGCTGTTCGTGGTCTGGGCGCTGTTCATGATCCTCGCCATGTCCAACGGCGTGAACCTGACGGACGGTCTGGACGGCCTGGCCACCGGTGCGTCGGTGATGGTCTTCGGCGCCTACACCTTCATCGGTGTCTGGGAGTACCAGGAGTCCTGCGCCAACCCGGCCACCGCCGGCCCCGGCTGCTACGAGGTGCGCGACCCGCTCGACCTCGCCGTGGTCGCCGCAGCGCTGATGGGCGCCTGCTTCGGGTTCCTGTGGTGGAACACCTCGCCCGCGAAGATCTTCATGGGCGACACCGGCTCGCTCGCCCTGGGCGGGGCCCTGGCGGGCCTGGCCATCTGCTCCCGCACGGAACTGCTGCTCGCCGTCCTCGGCGGCCTGTTCGTCCTCATCACCATGTCCGTGGTGATCCAGGTCGGCTCGTTCCGTCTCACCGGCAAACGCGTCTTCAAGATGGCGCCGCTGCAACACCACTTCGAACTCAAGGGGTGGTCCGAAGTCCTTGTGGTGGTCCGCTTCTGGATCATCCAGGGCATGTGCGCGATCGTCGGCGTCGGCATCTTCTTCGCCGCCTGGGCGGCGGCGAAGTGACTGCCGCCCCGGGCCCGGAGGACTTCACCGGTCGGCGTGTCGTCGTGGCCGGGCTGGGCGTGAGCGGCGTCAGCGCCGCACGCGTCCTGGCCCGGCTCGGGGCCTGCGTCACCGTCGTCGACGGCGGTGACAGCGACGCGCACCGCGACCGTGCCGCCGCCCTCGGCGCGGACGACGTCGCCGTCCGCCTCGGCGACGGCGCCACCCTCCCCGAGGGCACCGACCTGATCGTCACCTCGCCCGGGTGGAAGCCGGACAGTCCGCTGTTCGCCGCGGCCGCCGCGCACGACGTGCCGGTGTGGGGCGACGTCGAGCTGGCCTGGCGGCTGCGCGAGGGGCCCGGGCGGCACGCCGCGCAGTGGCTGGCCGTCACCGGCACCAACGGCAAGACGACCACGGTCCAGATGCTCGCCTCGATCCTGGAGGCCGCCGGGCTGCGCACCGCGGCAGTCGGCAACATCGGCACCCCGTTGCTGGACGTGGTGCTCTCCGGGGAGCACCACGACGTGCTCGCCGTCGAACTGTCCAGTTACCAGCTGCACTGGGCGCCCAGCGTCCGCGCGCACTCCGCGGCAGTCCTCAACCTTGCCCCGGACCACCTCGACTGGCACGGCTCCATGGCGGCCTACGCCGCGGACAAGGGCCGCATCTACGAGGGCAACCAGGTCGCCTGCGTCTACAACGCCGCCGACCCGGCCACCGAAGAACTCGTCCGCGAGGCGGACGTCGTCGAGGGCTGCCGTGCCATCGGCTTCACCCTCGGCGCCCCCCGGCCCTCGGAGTTCGGCGTGGTCGACGGCGTCCTCGTGGACCGCGCCTTCGTGCCGGACCGGCAGCGGAACGCGCAGGAACTCGCCGAGGTCACCGACGTCACCCCGGCCGCCCCCCACAACATCGCCAACGCGCTCGCAGCCGCCGCGCTGGCCCGCGCGTACGGCGTCGCGCCCGCAGCCGTACGCGAGGGCCTGCGGACCTTCCGCCCCGACGCGCACCGTATCGAGCACGTCGCCGACGTCGGCGGCGTCGCCTACGTGGACGACTCGAAGGCCACCAACACCCACGCCGCCGAGGCCTCCCTGGCCGCCTACGAATCCATCGTCTGGATCGCCGGCGGCCTCGCCAAAGGCGCCACGTTCGACGACCTCGTCGCCCGTGCGGTGAAGCGTCTGCGCGGGGCCGTGCTGATCGGCGCCGACCGGGCCCTGATCGCCGAAGCCCTCGCGCGACACGCCCCGGATGTCCCGGTCGTCGACCTCGAACGGACGGACACTGGTGCGATGGCGGCCGCCGTCCGCGAGGCCACCCGTCTCGCCGGACCCGGCGACACGGTGCTGATGGCACCGGCCTGCGCCTCCATGGACATGTTCACCAACTACAACACGCGCGGTGAGGCCTTCGCCGAGGCCGTCCACGCACTGGGCTCCGGCCCGGCGGCCGGCGACTGAGCGCAGCCTCCCCGGGGCCGAGGACCGGGTGGGACGAAGGGGACGACGCGCATGACGGCCGACGCGACACCGCACCGCCCGGCGGGCACCACCCGTCGGCCGGGCCGGGAGGGGGCGCGGCAGGCCGCACGGACCGCAGCTGGCCGCGGCCCGGCCACCGTCTACGCGGCAGGCGCCCGCACCCGCCGCTCGCCCGTGCCCCGCCGGGCACCCGCCCCCCGCAGGCCCCCGCGCCTGCCAGGCGGTGAGGGAGGCCCGCTGGGCAGGGCGTACCGGCGCGCCTGCCGGGCCTGGGACCGCCC
Source organism: Streptomyces sp. RKND-216 (assembly GCF_004795255.1). Lineage (NCBI taxonomy): Bacteria > Bacillati > Actinomycetota > Actinomycetes > Kitasatosporales > Streptomycetaceae > Streptomyces > Streptomyces sp. RKND-216. The sequence continues at coordinate 4,879,008 of NZ_SSBQ01000002.1, forward strand.
GCTCACGGCGTACTACCTGATCATGGGATCGGCGCTGCTGGTCACCGTGCTCGGACTCGTGATGGTCTTCTCCGCCTCGCAGATCGAGGCGCTGCGGTACGGGCTGTCGTCCACCTACTACTTCCAGAAGCAGGTCTTGGCCGCGCTCCTGGGCGCGATGCTACTGCTGATCGCCGTGCGGATGCCCGTCGCGCTGCACCGCGCCTGCGCCTACCCGCTGCTCGCCGTCTCGGTGTTCCTCATGTGCCTGGTCCAGGTGCCCGGCATAGGAGTCGAGGTCAACGGCAACCAGAACTGGATCGGCCTCGGCGGCCCCTTCCAGCTCCAGCCCAGCGAGTTCGGCAAGCTGGCACTCGTCCTGTGGGGCGCCGACCTCCTCGCCCGCAAGCGGGAGAAGGGCCCGATGACGCAGTGGCGCCATCTGCTGGTGCCGCTGGTGCCCGTCGCCCTGCTACTGCTCGGGCTCATCATGCTCGGCGGAGACATGGGCACTGCCATGATCGTCGCCGCCATCGCCCTCGGCCTGCTCTGGCTCGCCGGAGCCCCCACCCGCCTGTTCGCGTCGGTGCTCGGTGTCGGTGCGGTGCTGGCCGCCCTGCTCGTTTGGAGCAGCCCCAACCGGATGTCCCGGCTCCAGTGCCTGGGCGTGACCGACCCGGACGCCGGCGCGCTGGACCCCTGCTGGCAGGCCGTGCACGGCATCTATGCCCTCGCGTCGGGCGGCCTGTTCGGCTCCGGGCTCGGGGCGAGCGTGGAGAAATGGGGTCAACTACCCGAACCTCACACCGACTTCATCTTCGCCGTGACCGGGGAGGAACTCGGACTGGCGGGGACGCTGTCGGTGCTCGCTCTCTTCGCGGCTCTAGGCTATGCGGGTATCCGCGTGGCCGGACGCACGGAGGACCCCTTCGTGAGGTATGCCGCGGGAGGCGTGACCACCTGGATCGCGGTGCAGGCCGGGATCAACATCGGTGCGGTGCTCGGCCTGCTGCCGATCGCCGGCGTCCCCCTCCCGCTGTTCTCCTACGGAGGCTCCGCCCTGCTGCCGACGATGTTCGCGGTCGGTCTGCTGATCGCGTTCGCGCGCAGCGACCCGGCCGCACGGGCGGCACTGGCCGCGCGGCAGCCCGCCCTCGGGGGACTCCTCCGCCGCGGCCGGGCTGGGCGTAAAGGGAAGACGATGAGACGGCGGTCCGGAAGGCCGCCGTCCGGAGAGCGGTGAATTTCGGTGCATGTCGTACTCGCCGGCGGGGGGACCGCCGGCCACATCGAGCCCGCGCTCGCCCTCGCGGACGCCCTGCGCAGGCAGGACCCCACCGTGGGCATCACGGCCCTCGGAACGGAGCGCGGACTCGAGACCCGGCTGGTGCCGGAGCGCGGCTACGAACTCGGCCTGATCCCGGCGGTGCCGCTGCCGCGCAAACCCACGCCCGAGCTCATCACCGTGCCCGGGCGGCTGCGCGGCACCATCAAGGCCGCCGAGCAGATCCTGGAGCGCACCAAGGCCGACTGCGTCGTCGGCTTCGGCGGCTACGTCGCCCTGCCCGGCTACCTCGCCGCCAAGCGGCTCGGCGTCCCCATCGTGGTGCACGAGGCCAACGCTCGCCCCGGTCTCGCCAACAAGATCGGCTCCCGCTACACCCAGTACGTGGCCGTCTCCACGCCGGACAGCAAGCTGCGGCACGCCCGCTACGTGGGCATCCCGCTGCGCCGCTCCATCGCCACCCTGGACCGTCGCGCGGCGCGCCCGGAGGCGCGGGCCGCGTTCGGGCTGGACGCCAACCTGCCGACCCTGCTGGTCACCGGCGGCTCGCAGGGCGCGCGCCGGCTCAACGAGGTCGTGCAGTCCGTCGTCCCGCAGCTCCAGCGCGCCGGCATCCAGGTGCTGCACGCGGTCGGCCCGAAGAACGAACTGCCGCAGGTCGACCACATGCCCGGCATGCCGCCCTATGTGCCGGTACCGTATGTGGACCGCATGGACCTCGCGTACGCCGCGGCGGACATGATGCTCTGCCGCGCGGGCGCGATGACCGTCGCGGAGCTGTCGGCCGTCGGACTGCCGGCGGCGTACGTACCCCTGCCGATCGGCAACGGCGAACAGCGACTCAACGCCCAGCCGGTGGTCAAGGCGGGCGGCGGCCTGCTGGTCGACGACGCCGAGCTGTCGGCGGAGTGGATCCGGGACCACGTGCTCCCGGTCCTCTCCGACCCGCACCGGCTGCACCACATGGCCCGCGCCGCCGCCGAGTTCGGCCGCCCGGACGCGGACGACCTGCTGGTCGGCATGGTGCACGAGGCGATGTCGGCACGCCGTCAGGCGTAGGCACACCCGCCTCCGGGTGCGGTACCGCGCCCGGAGGCCGAGGAGAGGGCAGGGAGCGTGGCCGGACCCGCACAGGCCGCCGAGCGGCACACGGACGAGCGGCGGACGGGGGAGGACCCCGCCGCGGCCCCCGCCGAGCCGTCCGTCCGGCGCCGCCTCCCCCGCCCCGGCCGCCGCGCCCTCCTGGTCCTCGTCGTCCTGGCGCTGCTGCTGGGCGCCTTCGGCGTCTGGGCGCTCTACGGCTCCTCCTGGCTGCGCGTCGAGAAGGTCTCCGTCGACGGCACCCGCGTCCTGACGGAGCGCCGCGTGCTCGACGCCGCCGACGTTCCACTCGGTGCTCCGCTCGCGTCCCTCGACGCGACCGCCGTGGAACGCCGGGTACGGGAGACGCTGCGCCGCGTCGACGAGGTCCGGGTGGTCCGCGCCTGGCCGCACGGCGTGGGCGTGCACGTGACCGAACGGCGCCCCGTGCTGTTGCTCCGCAAGGACGGCGGCGACACGGGGGAGGGCGCCCGGTACGTCGAAGTGGACGCCGAAGGCGTGCGCTTCGCGACTGTCGGTGAAGCTCCGGAAGGCGTTCCGTTTCTCGCCGTCGAACCGCGCGCCGACGCCCAAGCGCAGCAGCGTTTCAGTGCCCGGGCCCTGCGCCGGGCCGCGGCCGACGTCCTCGCCGGTCTGCCCGCCGGGGTACGCGAGGACGCCCGCACGGTCAGGGCCGCCTCCTACGATGCGCTCACCGTCGAACTGACCGGCGCCCGCACGGTGCGGTGGGGGAGCGCCGAACGCGGCACGGCGAAGAACAGGGCGCTGCGCGCCCTGATGAAGGCTTCTCCCGACGCCGCGCACTTCGACGTCTCCGCCCCCACCGCTCCTGCGGCCTCCCCTTCGCGCCCTTCTCCGCCCTGACCCCTGACGCCCCCGCAGGCCGCAGCAGTCTCAACCGAGTTGACGTACATACCCGCAGGCCAGCACCCTGGTGGATCACCGGACGGCCTGATCACATAGGGTGAAAAGAAAAACGGGAGGTTCGGCGTGTTCGTTGAACACCCAGCACTTGTCGACTTAGTGTCCGTTGCGAAGAGTCCAGAGAAGTACGAGCACGGTTAACCCTAGACTTAAGGGTCGGGGTTCAGGTCGGCATTCGGACCGCCCAGCAGGGAAACGTAACTCGAGGCGAGAGGCCTTCGACGTGGCAGCACCGCAGAACTACCTCGCAGTCATCAAGGTCGTCGGTATCGGCGGCGGTGGCGTGAACGCCATCAACCGGATGATCGAGGTCGGTCTCAAGGGCGTCGAGTTCATCGCGATCAACACCGATGCGCAGGCCCTGTTGATGAGCGACGCCGACGTCAAGCTCGACGTGGGCCGCGAGCTCACCCGTGGGCTCGGAGCCGGGGCCAACCCCGACGTCGGCCGCAAGGCCGCCGAGGACCACCGCGAGGAGATCGAGGAGGTCCTCAAGGGGGCCGACATGGTCTTCGTCACCGCCGGTGAAGGCGGCGGCACCGGCACCGGCGGCGCGCCCGTCGTGGCCAACATCGCGCGTTCACTCGGCGCCCTCACCATCGGCGTCGTCACCCGTCCGTTCACCTTCGAGGGCCGTCGCCGGGCGAACCAGGCCGAGGACGGTATCGCCGGCCTGCGGGACGAGGTCGACACCCTCATCGTGATCCCGAACGACCGGCTGCTGTCCATCTCCGACCGTCAGGTGAGCGTGCTCGACGCGTTCAAGTCGGCCGACCAGGTCCTGCTTTCGGGTGTGCAGGGCATCACCGACCTGATCACCACGCCCGGTCTGATCAACCTCGACTTCGCCGACGTCAAGTCCGTGATGTCCGAGGCGGGCTCCGCGCTGATGGGCATCGGCTCGGCGCGTGGCGACGACCGTGCGGTGGCCGCCGCCGAGATGGCGATCTCCTCGCCGCTGCTGGAGGCCTCCATCGACGGCGCCAGAGGCGTACTGCTGTCCATCTCCGGCGGCTCGGACCTCGGTCTCTTCGAAATCAACGAGGCCGCCCAACTGGTCAGCGAGGCGGCCCACCCGGAGGCGAACATCATCTTCGGCGCGGTCATCGACGACGCCCTCGGCGACGAGGTGCGGGTCACCGTGATCGCCGCCGGCTTCGACGGGGGCCAGCCGCCGCCGAAGAACCGCGACAAGGTGCTCGGCGCGTACGGGTCCCGGGACGACTCCTCCTCTTCCTCCCGCACCTCCGACGAGGGCGGGGAGCGGCCCGCGCTCGGGGTGCTCACCCCGCGCGACGAGGAGACCCCCGCCCCGCAGCCGGTCGCCGGGGCCGACGCTCCGCCGCCGGCTCCCCAGGTGCCGCCCGCCCGTCCGTACCAGGACAGCCAGGCCGAAGAGCTGGACGTGCCGGACTTCCTGAAGTGATAGGCCTGCACGACACGCTGAGCGGCGCCCACTTCGCCTTCACCGACCGGTGGGGCGGGGTGAGCGCCGCTCCTCGTGACACCCTCAACCTCGGCGGAGCGGTCGGCGACGACCCCGCCGCCGTGCGGCGCAATCGCGCGCTGGCCGCCGGAAGTCTGGGGATCGACCCGGACCGGGTCGTCTGGATGAACCAGGTGCACGGCCGTGAGGTCGCGGTCGTGGACGAGGCCCCGCCTCTCTCCAAACGCGCGGTGGCCGAGGTCGACGGCGTGGTCACCGCGCGCCGCGGCCTCGCGCTCGCCGTACTCACCGCCGACTGCACCCCCGTGCTGCTCGCCGACCCCGGGGCCGGGGTGGCCGGCGCCGCCCATGCCGGACGCCCGGGGCTGGTGGCCGGCGTGGTGCCTGCGACGATCGAGGCCATGGTGCGCCTGGGTGCCGACACCTCCCGCATGATCGCGCGGACCGGACCCGCGGTGTGCGGTCGCTGCTACGAGGTGCCGGAGGAGATGCGTGCCGAGGTGGCGGCCGCCGTGCCGGCGGCGTACGCGGCCACTTCGTGGGGCACGCCGGCGGTCGACGTCGCGGCGGGGGTGCGCTCCCAGTTGCGTGCCGCCGGTGTCGTGGCCCTGGAACAGTCCGCGGTCTGCACACTCGAGTCGGACGACCACTTCTCCTACCGTCGCGAGCGCGACACGGGCCGGCTCGGGAGCTACGTCTGGCTGGACGACTGAGGGAAAGATCACACGATGAACGACGACACCCCCGTCCGCTCCGCGACCGGCGACAGGCGGGCCGAACTCGCCGCCGGCCTCGCCTCGGTGGAGGAGCGCATCGCGCACGCCTGCGAGGCGGCCGGCCGTCCCCGGGAGGCGGTGACCCTGGTCGTCGTGACCAAGACCCACCCGGCGAGTGACGTACGGCTGCTGTCGGAGCTCGGTGTCCGGCACGTCGCGGAGAACCGGGACCAGGACGCCGCCCCGAAGGCCGCGCAGTGCACGGACCTGCCCCTGACCTGGCACTTCGTCGGCCAGTTGCAGACCAACAAGGCACGCTCGGTGGCCGGATATGCCGATTTCGTGCACTCCGTCGACCGCTTGCGCCTGGTGAGGTCCCTGGCCAACGCGGCCGCGCCGCGGGACCGGGAACTGGGCTGCCTGATCCAGGTCGGGCTGGACGCGGAAAGCGACGACGCCGGGCCGCGCGGCGGCGCCGCACCGGACCGGGTCCCCGAACTGGCCGATGCCGTGGCCGAGGCCCGGGGGTTGCGTCTGGACGGAGTGATGACCGTGGCCCCGCTGGCGGGCCCGTACGCGGGCAGGCCGGGTGAGGCGTTCGCACGGCTGCGGGAAATCTCAACCCGCCTGCGCACAGCGCATCCTGCTGCGACGATGGTGTCCGCAGGGATGAGCGCGGACCTCGAGGAGGCGATTTCCGCGGGCGCGACACATGTCCGCGTCGGAAGCGCGGTACTCGGAGTCCGACCCCGGCTCCGGTAACGTCGCCAAGCAAGTCGGACCACAGCAGAAAATATGGTCATTCCGTCCTGGTGGACAGGCCGGCAGGCGGGAGGGCCACGTGGAGCCAAGGTCGCCGGCGACGGAGCCTTACGGCCTCCCCGCAGGAGGCAGGAGTGGGGTCTCCCGCCGAGGGCAGGGGAACCACCACAGAGCGGAGGATGCAGTCAATGGCCGGCGCGATGCGCAAGATGGCGGTCTACCTCGGCCTCGTGGAGGACGACGGTTACGACGGCCCGGGGTTCGACCCCGACGACGAGTTCGAGCCCGAGCCGGAGCCCGAGCGGGACCGGCGTCGGCACCAGGAATCCCCCCAGCATTCCCTGTCGCGGCACTCCCTGGAGAAGGCGGAGCCCGAGGAGTCCCTCCGGGCCGTGCATCCGCCGGCCCAGCGGGACCGCGAGGCGTCACCGACGCCCGTGTCCGCCGGCGAAAGCGGACGAGGCGGGAGAATTGCTCCCGTGTCATCCATCACACCTGAACGTCAGAACCTGGAGAAGAGCGCACCGGTGATCATGCCCAAGGTCGTGTCCGAGCGGGAGCCCTACCGGATCACCACGCTGCACCCGCGGACCTACAACGAGGCCCGTACCATCGGGGAACACTTCCGCGAGGGCACCCCGGTGATCATGAACCTGACCGAGATGGACGACACCGATGCGAAGCGACTTGTCGACTTTGCGGCCGGGCTGGTGTTCGGTCTGCACGGCAGCATCGAACGGGTGACGCAGAAGGTCTTCCTCCTGTCTCCTGCTAACGTCGATGTAACGGCGGAGGACAAGGCCCGCATCGCAGAGGGCGGGTTCTTCAACCAGAGCTGAGACGCAGGACCGGAACACGCGGCCAGGAGGGCCGCACGAGCCAAGGGGAGAGGCACAGCAAGATGGCCGTCTGGCAGCAGGTGATCTACATCGCCTTGTGGTGCTTCATGCTCGTGCTGATCTTCCGGCTCGTGATGGACTACGTCTTCCAGTTCGCCCGCTCATGGCAACCCGGCAAGGCGATGGTGGTGGTCCTGGAGGCCACCTACACTGTCACTGATCCGCCACTCAAGCTCCTGCGGCGGTTCATCCCGCCGCTACGCTTCGGGGGCGTGGCGCTCGACCTGTCCTTCTTCGTGCTCATGATCATCGTCTACATCCTGATCAACGTCGTGGCCAGGCTGTGAACGATTCCTATGGTCTTGCCGATATGCCGACGAATACGTTGAGGTGAAGAGATGTCACTGACCCCCGAGGACGTGCGGAACAAGCAGTTCACGACCGTCCGTCTGCGAGAGGGCTATGACGAGGACGAGGTCGACGCCTTTCTCGACGAGGTCGAAGCCGAGCTGACCCGTCTGCTCCGTGAGAACGAGGACCTGCGCGCCAAGCTGGCCGCCGCGACCCGTGCCGCTCAGCAGAACCAGCAGCAGGGCCGCAAGCCTCCGGAGGGCCAGGAACGTCCCGGCGGGGCGCCGGTGCCCGCCGCCATATCAGGACCGCAGCCGGTTCCCCCGGGCCAGCACGGCCCGGGCGGACACGGTCCGGGCGGACACGGTCCGGGCGGACACGGCGGTCCGGGCGGACATGGTCCGGGCGGACACGGCGGTCCGGGCGGACATGGTCCGGGCGGTCACGGCGGTCCGGGCGGCCCCGGTGGACACGGCCCGCAAGGCGGCCCGCCCCAGCTTCCCGGCGGTCAGCCGCAGCTCCCGGCCGGTCCCGGCGGTCCCATGGGCCCCGGCGGACCCGGCCACGGCCCGCAGGGCGGCCCCATGGGTCCCGGCGGCCCGCAGCTTCCCGGTGGCGGTCAGAACAACGACAGTGCCGCCCGGGTGCTCTCTCTCGCCCAGCAGACCGCGGACCAGGCGATCGCTGAGGCGCGGTCCGAGGCCAACAAGATCGTCGGCGAGGCCCGCAGCCGCGCCGAGGGCCTGGAGCGGGACGCCCGCGCCAAGGCGGACGCCCTGGAGCGGGACGCCCAGGAGAAGCACCGCGTCGCCATGGGCTCCCTGGAGTCCGCGCGCGCGACGCTGGAGCGCAAGGTCGAGGACCTGCGCGGCTTCGAGCGGGAGTACCGCACGCGCCTGAAGTCGTACCTGGAGAGCCAGCTCCGCCAGCTGGAGAACCAGGCCGACGACTCGCTGGCTCCGTCCCGGACGCCCGCGGCGGCTTCGCTGCCCCCGTCTCCGTCGATGGCCTCCGCGGGTGCCCCCGGCGGCGGCACCATGGGCGGTCACCAGTCGATGGGCGGCGGCCAGGGCATGGGCGGTCATGGCGGCCCCGGGCACGGCGGCCACACGCAGGGCGGCCACACGCAGGGCGGCGGTCAGAGCTACGGCGGCGGCCAGCAGCAGATGTCGCCCGCGATGACCCAGCCGATGGCGCCGGTCCGCCCGCAGGGCGGTCCGCAGGCGGCGCCTTCGCCGATGCGCGGCTTCCTCATCGACGAGGACGACAACTGAACGGCTGACACCTCACAGCCGACCACGGCGGCGGGCCCCGAGCAACGCTCGGAGCCCGCCGCCGTTTCCGCGCTCACCACGACCTGCGGTCACTGCGCCAGAGGCCGGAGCGCGGCGAGGGAGACCGCCCACGGGGCGGCCACCCGCAGGCGGCCGCCCCGTGGGGAGTCGTCGGTTCAGGCCCGCCGCAGGCGGAACGTGAGGCCGAGCGCCTCGTCCACGACGGGGTCGCCGAAGGTGTCGTCGGCCTCGCCTTCGGAGAAGCTCGTCGCGAGCACCTCCTCGGAGATCAGCTCCGCGTGGTCCGTCAGCGCCCGGCGGACCTCCCCGTCGGCGGCGGACCAGCGGAGGGCGATGCGGTCCGCCACGTCCAGCCCGGAGTTCTTCCGCGACTCCTGGATGAGCCGGATTGCGTCGCGCGCCAGCCCGGCCCGTCGCAGCTCGGGCGTGATCTTCAGGTCAAGGGCGACCGTGGCGCCGGAGTCGGAGGCCACGGACCATCCCTCGCGCGGGGTCTCGGTGATGATGACCTCCTCCGGCGAGAGGGTCACCGTCTCACCGTCGACCTCCACCGAGGCCCTGCCCTCGCGCAGGGCGACGGACAGGGCCGCGGCGTCGGCTGCCGCGACAGCCTTGGCCACCGCCTGCGTGTTCTTGCCGAACCGCCGCCCCAGTGCACGGAAGTTGCCCTTGGCGCTGGTGTCGACAAGCGAGCCGCCGACGTCGGCGAGGGTGGCGATGTCGTAGACGTTGAGCTCCTCGGTGATCTGCCGCCGCAGATCCGGCGACAGCGTCGAGAAGCCCTGTGCCGCGACCAGAGCCCGGGACAGCGGCTGACGGGTCTTCACGCCCGACTCCGCCCGTGTCGCCCGGCCCAGCTCGACGAGCCGCCGTACGAGAAGCATGTCGCCGGACAACTCCGGGTCGATCGCGCCCAGGTCGGCCTCCGGCCACGTCGCGAGGTGCACCGAGTCCGGCGCGCCGGGCGTCACGGGCACCACGAGGTCCTGCCAGACCCGTTCGGAGATGAACGGCACCAGCGGGGCCATCAGCCGGGTCACCGTCTCCAGGGTGTCGTGCAGGGTGCGCAGCGCCGCCGGGTCCGCCTGCCAGAAGCGGCGGCGGGAGCGGCGCACGTACCAGTTCGACAGATCGTCGACGAACGTGGACAGCAGCTTGCCGGCGCGCTGGGTGTCGTAGTTCTCCATCGCGACGGTGACCTGGTCGGTCAGCGCGTGGAGTTCGCTGAGCAGCCAGCGGTCCAGCAGCGGGCGGTCGCCCGGCGCCGGATCGGCCCCGCTCGGGGCCCAGGCGCCGGTGCGGGCGTACAGGGCCTGGAAGGCGACCGTGTTCCAGTAGGTCAGCAGCGTCTTGCGGACGACCTCCTGGATGGTGCCGTGCCCGACGCGCCGCGCCGCCCACGGCGAGCCGCCGGCCGCCATGAACCAGCGCACCGCGTCCGCGCCGTGCGCGTCCATCAGCGGGATGGGTTCGAGGATGTTGCCCAGGTGCTTGGACATCTTGCGCCCGTCCTCGGCAAGGATGTGGCCGAGGCAGACGACGTTCTCGTAGGAGGACCTGTCGAAGACGAGCGTGCCGACGGCCATCAGCGTGTAGAACCAGCCGCGGGTCTGGTCGATGGCCTCGGAGATGAACTGCGCCGGGTAGCGCTGCTCGAAGACCTCCTTGTTCTTGTACGGGTACCCCCACTGCGCGAACGGCATCGCGCCCGAGTCGTACCAGGCGTCGATGACCTCCGGCACGCGCGTGGACGTCCCGCCGCACGTCGGGCAGGGGAAGGTGACCTCGTCGATGTACGGGCGGTGCGGGTCCAGCCCGGACTGGTCGGTGCCGGTCAGCTCGCCCAGCTCGGCCCGGGAGCCCACGACGACCGTGTGCTCCTCCGCGCACCGCCACACGGGCAGCGGGGTGCCCCAGTAGCGGTTGCGGGACAGGGCCCAGTCGATGTTGTTGTTCAGCCAGTCGCCGAACCGGCCGTGCTTGACCGAGTCCGGGTACCAGTTGGTGCGCTCGTTCTCCCGCAGCAGCGCGTCCTTGACCTGCGTGGTGCGGATGTACCACGAGGGCTGTGCGTAGTAGAGCAGCGCGGTGTGGCAGCGCCAGCAGTGCGGGTAGCTGTGCTCGTAGGCGACGTGCCGGAACAGCAGGCCGCGCGCCTCGAGGTCGGCGACCAGCTTCTCGTCCGCCTTCTTGAAGAACGCGCCGCCGACCAGGCCGACGCCCTCCTCGAACGTGCCGTCCGCGCGCACCGGGTTGACCACGGGGAGGCCGTAGCGGCGGCAGGTCGCCAGGTCGTCCTCGCCGAACGCGGGGGACTGGTGCACCAGGCCGGTGCCGTCCTCTGTGGTGACGTACTCGGCGTTGACGACGAAGTGGGCGTCCGGGACGTCCACCAGCGCGAAGGGCCGGTCGTACGCCCAGCGCTCCATCTCGGCGCCGGTGAAGCGCTGCCCGGTGGCCTCCCAGCCGTCGCCCAGGGCCTTCCCCAGCAGCGGTTCGGCGACGACCAGCTTCTCGTTCCCGTCCGTGGCGACCACGTACGTCACCTCGGGGTGCGCGGCGACGGCCGTGTTGGACACCAGGGTCCAGGGGGTCGTCGTCCACACCAGCAGCGCGGCCTCGCCGGCCAGCGGGCCGGAGGTCAGCGGGAAGCGGACGAAGACCGACGGGTCGACGACCGTCTCGTAGCCCTGCGCCAGCTCGTGGTCCGACAGACCGGTGCCGCAGCGCGGGCACCAGGGGGCCACGCGGTGGTCCTGGACCAGCAGGCCCTTCGCGTGGATCTGCTTGAGCGACCACCACACGGACTCGACGTACTCCGGGTCCATGGTGCGGTAGGCGTCGTCCAGGTCCACCCAGTAGCCCATACGGGTGGTGAGCTCGGCGAACGCGTCGGTGTGCCGGGTCACCGACTCGCGGCACTTCGCGTTGAACTCCGCGATGCCGTAGTTCTCGATGTCCTTCTTGCCGGAGAAGCCCAGTTCCTTCTCCACCGCCAGCTCGACCGGGAGGCCGTGGCAGTCCCAGCCGGCCTTGCGCGCCACGTGGTACCCCCGCATGGTGCGGAAGCGGGGGAAGACGTCCTTGAAGACGCGGGCCTCGATGTGGTGCGCGCCGGGCATTCCGTTCGCGGTGGGCGGGCCCTCGTAGAACACCCACTCGGGGCGTCCCTCGGACTGCTCCAGGGTGCGGGCGAAGACCTTGTGCTCGCGCCAGAAGTCGAGCACCGCGTGCTCGAGCGCGGGCAGGTCGACCTGGGCGGGCACCTGGTGGTACAGCGGCTTGTCGTGCTGCTGCGGCGATTCGGGACTCATCGTCGGTCGTCTTCCTCCGGCGGACTGGCGTGCTTCCGTCGGAGGGACGAGACGCGCCTGAAAACGGCGCTCCCGCGGTACCACCCTCCTTGGCGGCGGTGTCGTGTCCGCCGCCCCCTCATTGGGGCCGCGCTGCCGGGTCTACTCGCCCGCACGCGTGGCGTGCGGGCTTTCTGCCGGCGGCTCCGGGGTGATTTTCACGTCGCGCTCGTCCCCGGGCTCACACCGTCCCCGGGTCGCTCCTGACTGCCTGACGACGCTACTCGTCCCCATCCACGCCTTTCGCTGAACCCAGTGTACGGGCCGCCGCGCTCGGCGCGGACCGGTTTTCCCCCGGCGGTGCGGGGCACAACGCCATCGCAAGGCGTACGGAGACCGTGAAGACGGTCCGACCGGGCGATCGGAAGCGGCGCGTCCCGTTGCCGCCCACCGGAAGTCGATTTATCGTTCCGGTCACGATTCGCGAGCAAGATCACAGTATGTGAAGGGGCCGCGGCCATGGTGGCGAGGAAGACCGCCGCGAAGAAGTCTTCCGGCAGGAAGCCGGCGGCGAAGCGCGCGTCCGCGAAGTCGGCTGCGCCCGGGAAGACGGCGGCGCGGAAGACGGCGTCCCGGCGCACCGCGACCGACGAGGCCGTCTCCGGCGCGACCCCGGCGCGGAAGACGGCGGCCCCCCGGAAGAGGGCGGCGGGGGAGAAGGCGGCGGGGGAGAAGGCGGCGGGGGAGAAGGCGGCGGGGGCGGCGAAGAGCGCGGGCAGGAAGACTGCAGCGAAGAAGGCTGCTCCGAAGAAGACCGCCTCCACCACGGCGGCAAGGAAGGCCGCGGCGAAGAAGACGAGCTCGCCCGGAAAGACGACGGCGAAGAAGACCGCGGCCAAGAAGACCGCGGCCAAGAAGACTCCGGCCAAGAAGACCGCGGCCAAGAAGACCACCACGAAGAAGGCGACCGCCGAGAGGGCGAAGACCGCGTCCAGGAAGACGTCCGCCCGGAAAGCCCCGGCCCAGCCCGCTCCTGCCGGCAAGAAGACCGCCCGGAAGACCCCCGCCAAGAAGACAGGAGCCCAGAAGGTGGCTGCGAAGAAGACTCCGGCGAAGGCCGCGGCGGTCCCCACCGCCCGTTCGGCCCAGGCCGCCCCCCTCACACCCGGTGAGCTGCCCGTGCGCCCCGGGGAGGACCCCTGGACGCCCGCAGAGGTCGAGGAGGCCCGCACCAACCTGGAGGACGAGGCGGGGCGGCTGCGGGACGAGATCCAGGCCTCCGAGGAGGCACTGAGCGGGCTGCTGCGGGACGCGGGCGACACAGCCGGCGACGACGACGCCGACACCGGGACCCGGAACATCACGCGCGAGCACGAGATGTCCCTGGCCGCGAACGCCCGGGAGAGCCTGTACCAGACGGACCGCGCGCTGGAGCGCATCGAGGCCGGCACGTACGGCCTGTGCGAGAACTGCGGCAGGCCGATCGGCAAGGCGCGGATGCAGGCGTTCCCGCGCGCGACCCTCTGCGTGGAGTGCAAGCAGAAGCAGGAGCGACGCTGAAACGGCGGTCCGGCGCACGGGTGACGGGGTGCGTACCGCTGTGTCGTACCCTCGTCACGTGAACGAGGTGGAGCGGGCGATCGAGACCCCGGACGAGGACGAGGCCGCGAGAGACCGGTCCGAGCACACGGCCGACGTGCCGGAGGGCGCTCGGCACCGGGACGGCGCGTCGAACGACGCCGGACCCGCCGAGCCGCCCCAGGACACGGAGCAGACCGGTCCCAGGGGGCCGCGCCGCATTCCGATGCTGCTCGGCGTTGCCGCCGTCGCCTACGTCCTCGACCTGGTCAGCAAGCTGATCGTGGTCGCGTACCTCGAGCACCGCGCGCCGATCGAGCTGATCGGCGAGTGGCTGCAGTTCGAGGTGGTGCGCAACCGCGGTGCCGCCTTCGGCATCGGCGAGGCGCTCACCATCGTCCTGACCGCCATCGCCGTCGTCGTGATCGTGGTGATCGCCCGCCTGGCCCGGAGGCTGTACAGCACGCCGTGGGCCGTGGCGCTCGGCCTGCTGCTCGGTGGTGCCTTCGGCAATCTCACCGACCGGCTGTTCCGCTCGCCGGGCGTCTTTCAGGGCGCGGTGGTCGACTTCATCGCCCCCCGGCACTTCGCCGTGTTCAACCTCGCCGACTCCGCCATCGTCTGCGGCGGCATCCTGATCGTGCTGCTCTCCTTCCGCGGCCTCGACCCGGACGGCACCGTCCACAAGGACTGAGCCCGCGAGGACCGGCCTCCGGGCGGGCCCGCAGCGTTCCGTCAGGGCCTGCTGACCCGCACCCGGTACCGGCCGCCGTGGTGCCCGGTGACCGCGACGGTGACGCCACTCGCGAACGTGTGGCGCTCCCCGGGCCGCAGCGGCGCGTCACCCAGCTCGGCGAGCTCCTCCGGCGAACGGCCGGTGCAGGCGGGCCCGCCGCCGCTGGCCGGGCGGCCGTCCACCACCCGCACCGGGCCTTGCCCGGTGGGCACCCGGGAGTCGACGGTGTAGAGCAGTACGCCCTCCGCGCAGATGCCGCGGTCCAGGCCGACCCGTGTGCGGGCTTCGGCCACGATCGCCGAGTGCTCGCCGGTCTTCACCACCGCCATCGTCGCCCCCTCCGGCGAGCCGACGGGCTTCAGCGTGTGCGTGGCCGAGCGGTCGGTGACGCAGGCGACCTGGTCGTCCGTGATCCACCCGAACTTCCACTTGTGCCAGCCCAGCAGGTCGGAGATGCCGGCCATGCTCATCGTGTCCCAGCCGCCCGCGTACTCCACCGAGGCGCCGCGCTCGACGTTGTACAGGTCGGGCAGGCCGTAGAGGTGGTTGGCCTCGTGCACGAAGTTGCCGCGCTGCCATATGGCCGAGTCGTTGTTGCGTCCGAAGACCAGCGCGGCCGCGCGAAGGGTGTGGCCGCCTGCGCGCAGCCCTTCGAAGGTGTTGGCCTGGGAGACCGTCGGGCGGGCCGGCACGTTGTCGTCCGCGACGACGTACACGAAGTCGGCACCGGCGAAATCGGTGCCGCGCGCGACGGCGGCGTCGACGGCGTCCTGCACGTAGGCGCGCATCACCTCCGAGCTGATGCCGCGCTCGACTCCGTACGCCGACCAGGGTTTCGGCATCCGCACCCAGTCGCGGGTCGGTTCCAGTTCCAGCCGGTACCTGCCGTACGAGGCGAGGTCCAGGTACCGGTCGCCGTAGTCGGCGAAGAACGCGAACCGCTCCGGAGCGGAGCCGGCCGCCGGGATGTCCTCGAAGTCGACCATGATCATGATCGCCTTCTTGTGTCCTGTCGGATGGATGAACTCCTCCGTCATCGGCCCTTCGCTGAAGCCGGCCGACCCGGCGATCGCGCAGTCCCCGGAGATGGCCGGAGCCGCGGAACCGTGCTGCGGGTCCAGTGCCATGACCACCGCGGTCAGGGCGGTGGCGGTGGCCACCGCGATGGATCTGCTGCCGGGTATCCGTCTGTGGCCGGCCGCTGCGGACATGGAGAGGCTCCCTCCGGGAAAGGTGTCCCGACGTAGTCACACGGTCACGAAGAGGTGGCGTCGGCGCATGCGGAGGGGGGCCGCGCGGGTGAGGTCCGGCCGCAGGCGGCGGACGGGCGGTCCGGCATACTCGAGCAGGTGAGTACGCTTCCCGAGATCCGCACCCTGCCCGTACCGGACGGCCTGGAGGGCGAGCGCGTCGACGCCGCGCTGGCCCGCATGTTCGGCTTCTCCCGCACCAAGGCGGCCGAGCTCGCGGCCGGCGGCAAGGTGCGGCTGGACGGTTCGGCGGCCGGCAAGTCCGACCGCGTCAGCGGCGGGGCCTGGATCGAGGTCGAGATGCCCGCTCCGGCCGCTCCGGTGCAGGTGGTCGCGGAGCCCGTGGAGGGCATGGACATCGTGCACGACGACGAGCACGTCGTCGTCGTCGCCAAGCCGGTCGGCGTGGCCGCCCACCCCAGCCCGGGCTGGACCGGGCCCACCGTCATCGGCGGTCTCGCCGCCGCCGGCTACACCATCACCACCTCCGGCGCGGCCGAGCGCCAGGGCATCGTGCACCGGCTGGACGTCGGCACGTCCGGGCTCATGACCGTCGCCAAGTCGGAGCGGGCGTACACCCTGCTCAAGCAGCAGTTCCGGGAACGCACCGTCGACAAGCGGTACCACGCGCTCGTCCAGGGCCACCCCGACCCGCTCAGCGGCACCATCGACGCGCCGATCGGCCGCCACCCGCAGCACGACTACAAGTGGGCCGTGACCGCCGCGGGCAAGCCGTCGGTCACGCACTACGACCTGATCGAGGCGTTCCGCGCCGCCAGCCTCCTCGACATCAAGCTCGAGACCGGCCGCACCCACCAGATCCGCGTCCACATGTCCGCCCACCGCCACCCCTGCGTCGGTGACCTCACCTACGGCGCCGACCCCACGCTCGCCAAGCGGCTGCGACTGGGCCGCCAGTGGCTGCACGCCGTGCGGCTCGGCTTCACGCACCCGGCGGACGGCCGCTGGGTGGAGTTCGAGAGCGACTACCCGGACGATCTCGCGCAGGCACTGGAGACCGTGCGGGCGGAGAGCTCGTAGGGGTGGACCAACTCGCCCTGTCTTCGCCCTGCTGCTCGGGGCGGTCGTCATGGTGCCGGTGGCCGAACGGCTCAGCGTCCCCTCGCCGTCGTGCTGGCCACCCTGCTGGTGCAGGGCCTCAACGAGCCCGAAACCGACCCGGAGGTCGTCGAACGTCCTCCACCGGCTCGACGTCCGCAGCTTCTGCGGCCACGGCGGGGTGCGCGCGTAGCGCGCCCGCCGGGCCGGGGTTCAGGCCTCGGGGGAGCCGTCGCCGTCCGGGGGTCCGCCGCGTGCCCCCTGCGCCGGTACGGGGTGGCGGGGCGCGGCCTCATCCGGGCGGGCGTGCCCGGCTCCCAGAGCCGGGGCCGTCGCGATCCGCGGCAGGGCGTACGGGTGCTCGCGCCGCACCCACTCCAGCAGCTCCTCCCGCACCCCGCACTGCAGCGTCCACCAGTCGTCGGTGTCCCTCGCCGACATCGCGGCCCGCACCTGGATCGTCGTGGGCGTGGAGTCCGTGACGACGAGGCTCCACGTACGCCGGTCCCAGTCGTCGCGGGACTCCAGCAGTTCCCGCAGGTACTCCCGGAGGGCCTTGACCGGCGTCGCGTGGTCGAGGTGCAGGTAGACCGTGCAGGTCAGTTCCGTGCCGCCCCGGGACCAGTTCTCGTACGGCTTGCTGTTGAAGTACGAGACCGGCATGGTCAGCCGGCGGTCGTCCCAGATGCGCACCGTCAGAAAGGCCAGGCTGATCTCCTCCACGACGCCCCACTCGCCCTCGACGACCACGGTGTCCCCGATCTTCACCGACGAGCCGAAGGCGACCTGGAGGCCGGCGAAGAGGTTGCCCAGCATCGACTGGGCGGCGACACCGGCGACGATGCCGATGACGCCCGCCGAGGCGAGCAGCGACGCGCCGAGCGTCCGCATGCCGGGGAAGAGCGCCAGGATCGCGACGGACCCCGCGACGACCGCGATCAGGAACGTCGCCACCCGCTGGATCATCGTGAGCTGGGTGCGGAAGCGGCGGATGCGGCGCGGGTCCCGGGTGTTGGCGGCGAACCGGGTCAGCGAGGTCTCGGCGATCGCGGAGGCGATGCGCACCGCGAGCCACACGGTGCCGGCCACCGTCACCAGCGCCAGGCACTTGAGGACGACCCTGTCGTGGTCGGTGTCGATGCCCGACCAGCCGTAGGTGGCCTGGAAGACGCCGGTGACCAGCACCACCTGGAGCGGGATGCGGCAGCCGCGCAGCAGCCCCCACAGCGGCGTCTCGGGATGTCTGCGGTCCGCGGCGTGCAGCAGGCGGTCGACGACCCAGCCGACCAGCAGGGTCAGCGCGACCGTGCAGCCGATCACGATGAGCGGACGCAGCAGGGCCTCCATGAAGGACGCAGCTCCTCTCCTCGGCGGAATCGGGCGGTTCGGGCCGGGCGCCCGCAGGGCGGGCCGACCACCGTCCCGACGGTCGAAACGCTAGCTGGCAGGATGAGAATGTACGAAGTCGCATGCCTGTGGGAAGAGACACGATCGTGGCAACCGTCCTGCTGTTCCACTCCGTCCATGGGCTGCGGCCCGCCGTACACGCCGCCGCGGACCGGCTGCGTGAGGCCGGTCACACGGTGCACGTCCCCGACCTGTACGACGGCCGGGTCGCCGGAAGCGTCGAGGACGGACGCGACATCGAGGAAGCGATCGGCCACGAGGAACTGCTGAAGCGGGCCGTGGCCGCCGCCGCGCCGCACTCCGAGGGCGGCCTCGTCTACGCCGGGTTCTCGCTCGGCGCGGCCCTCGCCCAGAACCTCGCGCTCGCCGACGCGCAGGCCCGCGGCCTGCTCCTCCTGCACGGCACCTCCGACCTGCCGGACGACGCGGCGGTCGACGACCTGCCCGTGCAGCTGCACGTCGCCGACCCCGACCCGTTCGAGACGCACGACTGGCTGAACGCCTGGTACCTGCGGATGCGGCGGGCCGGGGCCGACGTCGAGGTGTTCCGCCACCGCGGCGCCGGGCACCTCTACACCGACCCCGAGCTGCCCGACCACGACGCGGAGGCGGCCGAGGCGACATGGCGCACCGCCCTGGGTTTCCTGGCGGACGTCGCCCCGGCCTGATCCCGCTGCCGGCGGCGTCAGGCCACCGGGTCGTCCGTACGCTCCAGGCGTCCGCCGCCCGCCGGCTTGCGGTACGAGCGCAGGTGCTGCGTCCCGGTGCCGGCGTCGGTCTTGTCGCCGATGGCGTAGTAGTCCATCTGCGCCCGCTCGGCGGTGAGGTCGAGCACGCCGTACCCGTGGGAGTCCATGTCCACCCACCGCACATGCCGGTTGGCGGCCTTGACCGCCACCTCGGCGACCGTGGAGACGGTGTGCGGCGGGGCGTGCACGATGTCGTCGACGTTGTCCGAGGTCACCGAGGACACGACGAACTCGGCGGCCACCGGCTCGTCCCACGGGTAGGTCGCGGCCTCCACGGGCACGTCGTTGGCGAGGTGCATGTGGATGTCGCCGGTGAGGAACACCGTGCCGTCGATGCCGTTGTCGCGGAGGTGGGCGAGGAGCTCGCGGCGGTCGTCGGTGTAGCCGTCCCACTGGTCGACGTTCACCGCGAGCCCGCCCGCCGGGATGCCGAGCAGCTGTGCCAGCGGACGCAGCAGGTAGGCGGGCACCGACCCGAAGGCGATGGGGGAGATCATCACGGAGGTGCCGACCATTCGCCAGGTCGCCTCGGACGCGCTGAGCCCGGCCTTCAGCCAGTCCAGCTGCCGCCGCCCGGTCATCGTGCGGTCCGGGTCGTCGATGACGTCGCCGTCGCCCAGGGACGGCTGCGCGTCCCGGAACGACCGCAGGTCCAGCAGGTGCAGGTCGGCCAGCCGGCCGAAGCGCAGCCGCCGGTAGGTGGTGCCCTCGGTGGCCGGACGCACCGGCATCCACTCGAAGTACGCCTGCTTGGCGGCCCGTACGCGCGCCGCCCAGTCGCCCTCCGCTCCGGGCGTGTGGTTCTCCGCGCCCCCGGACCAGGCGTCGTTGGCGAATTCGTGGTCGTCCCAGATGGCGATGAGCGGGTGGGCGGCGTGCATCGCCTGGAGGTCGGCGTCCGTCTTGTAGTGCCCGTGGCGGGCCCGGTAGTCGGAGAGGCTCTGCACCTCGTGGGTGGGGAAGATCTCGCGGATCTTGTCCTCTTCGAGCGGGTACTCGCCGGTGCCGTACTCGTAGACGTAGTCGCCGAGGTGGACCACGGCGTTCAGGTCGTTGCGGGCGGCCAGGTGCCGGTAGGCGGCGAACCAGCCGCTCTCCCAGTTGGCGCACGAGACCGTGGCGAAGCGAAGGTTGCCCGCGGTGACGTCGGCCGCGGGCGCGGTGCGGGTGCGGCCGGCGGGCGAGGTGGCGCCCCCGGCGGTGAAGCGGAACCAGTAGGTGGTGTCCGGGCGGAGGCCGCGTACGTCGGCCTTGACGGTGTGGTCGGTGGCGGCGGACGTGGTCGCCGAACCTTCGGCCGCCAGGGAGGCGAAGGCGTCGTCCTCGGCGACCTGCCACCGCACCTCGGTGGCCGCGCCGCGTCCGGAGCCGGGTGTCGCGTCGGGGGAGGGGGTCAGCCGGGTCCACAGCAGTACGCCGTCGGACAGCGGGTCGCCGGAGGCGACACCGTGCTGGAAGGCGGGGCCCACGGCCGCCAGGGCCGGCCCGGATATACCGAGCCCGAGCGGGAGCAGCGCGGCGGATGCCGCACCCGCGGCGACGACGGTACGCCGTCGGGGTGCGTGCGCGCGGGGTGCAACGGATCTGCGGGGAGTGGTGCTCTCTGCGTCAGTCACGCCCGCAGACGTTACCGTTCGGTACGGCCAACGGGCAGGCCGCCTCGCGAAGTTGGCCTGCCCGTCACCGTCATGTCAGGAGCTGCCGAGGCCGCTCCCCGGTCTCTCAGCCGTGGTCGTGGCCATCGCCTTCGCCGTGGCCGTCTCCCGCGTCACCGCCGCTACCGCCGTCGCCGCCACCGAGCTTCTCCTCGATCAGCGAGGTGAACTGCTGCGGCATCATGGGCGGGCTCTGGCCGTCGACGGTCAGCTTCTCGCCGTCCAGCTTCAGGGTGGGGGTACCCTGGATCTTCTCGTCCTGGAACTGCTGCGAGATCTTCATGGCCCAGGCGTCGTAGGTGCCGTTCTCGACGGCCTTCTCGAACTCCTTGTTGCCCTTCAGCCCGTCGACCTTCTGGGCGAGGTCGATCAGGTAGGCGTCGTCGCCGAACTTGTCGTCGGCCTCCTCCGGATGGCCGTCCTTGGAGAACAGGACCTCCTTGTAGGCCATGAAGGCCTCGGGGCTCTCGTTCAGCGCCGCGCCCAGGGCGCTCAGGGAGTTCTTCGAGCCGGTGCCGCTGAAGGTCGGGTTCTCGTCGATGAAGGTGCCGAAGGTGTACGAGACCTTGTAGTCCCCGTCCTCCATGCCCTTCTTCACGGTCTCGCCGACGTTCTGCTCGAAGCCGGCGCAGACCGGGCAGCGCATGTCCTCGTAGATGGCGAGGGTGTGTTTGGCGGACTCGTCGCCGATGACGATGTCGGTGCCGCCCATGCCCAAGGTGTTCTCGGGCGCCTTGTAGGTCACGCCGTCGGCGGAGGCGCCGGGGCCCTCCTTGGCCACCTGGGCCGCCGTCTCCCAGTGGCCCTCGCCGCCGGTCAGGTTGGTGACGGCCCAGCCGATGCCGCCGGCCAGTGCGAGCACGGCCACGATGCCGCCGCTGATCGCCAGCGTGCGGCGCATCTTCTCCTTCTTGGCCTGCTTCTCGCGCTCGATGCGCAGCCGCTCGCGGGCGGCGCGCTTGGCTTCCTGGCTGTTGCGCTTGCTCATGTCGGGTTCTCCGTGCGTGGTGGGGGTGGTTGCGGACGTGCGCCGGTCAGGCCGCGAGGGCCGGAGCGACGGGCGGTCCGCGCCGCAGCACGGAGTGGAGGAGCAGGGGGAGCGGACGCGACGCGGGTACGGCGGCCGGGTGCCGGGGGCGTGCGGGCGCGTCCGACGGCACCGGACGGGCCCGGGCGGCCAGCAGCAGCGGCCGGAACGCGGTGGCTGCCGCCGCGCGCAGCAGCCGCGCCACCGCGGCCTCGCCGCGGCGCAGCCAGCCGGCGGCGGCGAGGCCGACGGCGACGTGCGCGGCAAGCAGCAGCCAGGGAGAGCCCTGCTGGAGTGTTCCGCCGAGGCCGGTGCCGCCGGAGGCAGCCACCTGGGCCAGCGGAGTGCCGACCTCGCCCCCCGCGCACAGCACGTCGATCCCGACCGAACGCAGCGGGCCCGTCACCGGCCCGCCTCCGGGGCCGTAGCAGGCGTGCCGGCCGTTGGTGAAGACGGTGTCGGCGAACAGCTCCAGCGGGATCAGCAGCGCCGCGATGCGCCAGAAGCCGCGCTCCCGGCCGGCGAGGGCGAACGCGACCAGGAACACCGCGACGCCGATCACGCCGAGGGTCACCGGCGGCACGGGGGAGCCGGACAGCAGCACGTGGGCGCCGCTGGACAGCGCGACGCACAACGCGGTGAAGACCGCGGCGCGCGTGGCGCGGAGTCCCGTCGTCGTCCCTGTGGTCGCCATGTCCATCGCGGCCCGAGTGTGCCACGCCGGGGCGTAAAGCGGCACTAAAACGGTCCGGCTCAGGGCCTTCCCTTACAGGCCCGGAATGCGTCCGTTACGGAACAGGTCGACGAAGATCCGGTGGTCACGGCGCGTGCGCGCGCCGTAGGCGTGGGCGTGGGCGAAGTCAACGAGCATCCGCGCGAAGCCCTCCTCGTCCGGGCCGGTCTGCTGGCTTGTCATGTCGCTCGCCCCTTCTGCCGCGCGCGCCGTGTCGGCGGTCTCCTCGTGCGAGCGTAGGCGTGGGGTCCGCTCCCGTCCCGCAGACCCGGCCCGGCCCGGGCCTGCGGGACGGGAGCGGGCGGCGCCTTCCGCGTCGCGTCGGGCGTTGTCAGTGGCGGCCCGTAGACTCCTCAATCGCCCCAGAAGACCCGCCCAGGACCCGCGCCGGAGGTGGCCCGCCCCGTGTCAGAGCAGCCGTTCACCCATCTGCATGTGCACACGCAGTACTCGCTCCTGGACGGCGCCGCGCGTCTGAAGGACATGTTCTCGGCGTGCAACGAGATGAACATGTCGCACATCGCGATCACCGACCACGGCAACCTGCACGGCGCGTACGACTTCTTCCACCAGGCGCAGGCCGCCGGCGTCACCCCCGTGATGGGCATCGAGGCGTACCTGGCCCCGGAGTCGCGGCGGAACCTGCGTCCGGTGAAGTGGGGCACCCCGCACCAGAAGCGGGACGACGTCTCCGGTAACGGCGCCTACACCCACATGACCATGTGGGCGCGGAACAGCACAGGCCTCTACAACCTCTTCCGCGCCCAGTCGCGGGCCGGTCTGGAGGGCTTCTTCCGCAAACCACGGATGGACCGCGAGCTGCTGGCCGAGTACGCGGACGGCCTGATGGCCACGACCGGCTGCCCGTCGGGCGAGGTGAGCACCCGTATCCGTCTCGGTCAGATGGACGAGGCGCTGAAGGCGGCCGGCGAGTACCAGGACATCTTCGGCAAGGAGAACTTCTTCGTCGAACTGATGGACCACGGCATCGACATCGACAAGCGGGCGCGGGCCGGCCTGGAGGAGATCGCCCGCAAGCTCGACGCGCCCTTCGTGGTCACCAACGACTCGCACTACACCTACGAGCGGGAGGCCAGCGCGCACGACACGCTGCTGTGCATCCAGACCGGCTCCAACCTCTCCGACCCGGACCGGTTCAGCTTCGACGGGGCGGGCTACTACCTGAAGTCCGCCGCCGAGATGTACGCGATCGACAACTCCGACGCCTGGCAGCAGGGCTGCCTCAACACGCAGCGACTCATCGCCGACCGGGTGGACACCACCGGCATGTTCGCCAAGCGCGACCTGATGCCCCGGTTCGACGTGCCGCAGGGGTACGACGAGGTCTCCTGGTTCCAGGAGGAGGTCCGCCGCGGCATGGCCCGCCGCTACCCGTCCGGCGTTCCCGAGGACCGCCAGGCCCAGGCGGACTACGAGATGAAGGTCGTCATCGACATGGGCTTCCCCGGGTACTTCCTGGTGGTCGCCGACTTCATCATGTGGGCCAAGAACAACGGCATCGCCGTCGGCCCCGGCCGCGGCTCCGCGGCCGGTTCGATCGTGTCCTACGCAATGGGCATCACCGACCTCGACCCGATCGAGCACGGGCTGATCTTCGAGCGGTTTCTCAATCCCGAGCGCGTCACCATGCCCGACGTCGACATCGACTTCGACGAGCGCAGGCGGGGCGACGTGATCCGCTACGTCACCGAGAAGTACGGCGCCGACAAGGTGTCCATGATCGGCACCTACGGCACCATCAAGGCGAAGGCCGCCATCAAGGACGCCTCCCGTGTGCTGGGCTACCCGTACGCGATGGGTGACCGCATCACCAAGGCGATGCCGGCCGACGTGCTGGGCAAGGGCATCCCGCTCTCCGGCATCACCGACAAGGACCACCCGCGCTACAGCGAGGCCGGCGAGGTCCGCGGGATGTACGAGAACGAGCCGGACGTCACCAAGGTCATCGACGCCGCCCGCGGTATCGAGGGCCTGGTCCGGCAGATGGGCGTGCACGCCGCCGGCGTCATCATGTCCAGCGAACGCCTCATCGACCACGTGCCGGTGTTCTCCCCGAAGAACGACGGGACGGTCGTCACCCAGTGGGACTACCCCAGCTGTGAGGCCCTCGGCCTGCTCAAGATGGACTTCCTGGGCCTGCGGAACCTCACGATCATGGACGACGCCGTCAAGCTCATCAAGAAGAACAAGGGCGTCGAACTCACCCTGCTCGACCTGACGCTGGACGACCCCAAGACCTTCGAACTGCTCTGCCGCGGCGACACGCTCGGCGTCTTCCAGTTCGACGGCGGGCCGATGCGCTCGCTGCTGCGGCTGATGAAGCCGGACAACTTCGAGGACATCTCCGCCGTCTCGGCCCTTTACCGGCCCGGCCCGATGGGCATGAACTCGCACATCAACTACGCCCTGCGGAAGAACGGCCAGCAGGAGATCACCCCGATCCACCCGGAGCTGGAGGAGCCCCTCAAGGAGGTCCTCGGCATCACCTACGGCCTGATCGTCTACCAGGAGCAGGTGCAGAAGGCCGCCCAGGTCCTCGCCGGCTACTCCCTCGGACAGGCCGACCTGCTGCGCCGCGCCATGGGCAAGAAGAAGCAGGAGGTCCTGGACGCCGAGTTCGTCAACTTCCAGAAGGGCGCCCGGGACAAGGGCTACTCCGACGAGGCGATCCAGGCCGTGTGGGACGTGCTGGTCCCCTTCGCCGGCTACGCCTTCAACAAGGCCCACTCCTCCGCGTACGGGCTGGTCACCTACTGGACGGCGTACCTCAAGGCCAACTACCCCGCCGAGTACATGGCGGCGCTGCTCACCTCGGTGCGCGACGACAAGGACAAGTCGGCGATCTACCTCAACGAGTGCCGCAAGATGGGCATCAAGGTGCTCCCGCCGGACGTCAACGAGTCCGACGCCAACTTCACGCCGCAGGGCGACGACACCATCGTCTTCGGCCTCACCGCCGTGCGGAACGTCGGCAACAACGTCGTCGACTCGATCGTGCGGTGCCGGAAGTCGAAGGGGAAGTACTCCTCCTTCCCGGACTTCCTCGACAAGGTCGAGGCCGTGGTGTGCAACAAGCGCACCGTCGAATCGCTCATCAAGGCCGGGGCGTTCGACGAGATGGGCCACACCCGGAAGGGCCTCACCGCCCACTTCGAAACCATGATCGACAACGTGGTGCAGGTGAAGAGGAAGGAGGCGGAGGGCCAGTTCGACCTGTTCGGCGGCATGGGTGACGACACCGCCGACGACACCCCTGCCTTCGGCCTGGACGTGGAGTTCTCCGACATCGAGTGGGACAAGACCTACCTGCTCGCCCAGGAGCGGGAGATGCTCGGCCTGTACGTCTCCGACCACCCCCTCTTCGGCCTGGAGCACGTCCTCAACGACAAGGCCGACGCCGCCATCGCCCAGCTCACCGGGGGCGACTACTCCGACGGCTCGATCGTCACCATCGGCGGCATCATCTCCGGCCTCCAGCGGAAGATGACCAAGCAGGGCAACGCGTGGGCCATCGCCACCGTCGAGGACCTGGCCGGCTCCCTCGACT
Source organism: Streptomyces sp. RKND-216 (assembly GCF_004795255.1). NCBI lineage: Bacteria > Bacillati > Actinomycetota > Actinomycetes > Kitasatosporales > Streptomycetaceae > Streptomyces > Streptomyces sp. RKND-216. The sequence continues at coordinate 4,904,762 of NZ_SSBQ01000002.1, forward strand.
GCATGTTCTTCCCCGCGACGTACCAGCTCGTCTCGACCCAGCTCGTCGAGGACGCCGTGGTCTTCGTCAAGGGCCGCCTCGACAAGCGGGAGGACGTCCCCCGGCTGGTGGCCATGGAGCTGATGATCCCCGACTTGAGCGAGGCCTCCGCCAACGCGCCGGTGACCCTCACCATCCCCACGGTGAAGATCACGCCTCCGCTGGTCGAGAAACTCGGCGAGGTGCTGACTCATCACCGCGGCAACACTGAGGTCCGGGTCCGTCTCCAGGGGGCCCGCAAGACCACGGTCCTGCGCTTGGACCGCCACCGCGTCACCGTCGACCCCGCCCTCTTCGGCGACCTCAAGCAGCTCTTGGGCCCCGCCTGCCTCACGGGCTGACGCCCTCGTCCCTCCGGCGCGCCGGTCCGTCACCCCCTGCCGGACCGGCACCCCCGCCGGATTCCCGGCCTCTTGGGCCCCGCCAGGCATGGGCTCAGGCGAAGGGGCCGGTGCGGGTGAAGGCGTGGTGGGCGAAGCGTTCGCCGATGAGCCGGTGGGTGGCGGCGTCGGGGTGGAGGCCGTCCGGCAGGGGGTGAGCGGCGGCGTCGGACGCGCCGTACAGGGCGAGGCCGTCGAGGTGGTGCAGGTGGGGGTCCTCGGCGGCGCGTTGCCGCACGATGCCGGCCAGTTCGTCGCGGATGACGCGCAGCGTGAGCTTTCCGTCCGCGACCTCGGCGGGGTCGCCGGTCGCCACGAAACCGAGCCGGCCCTCGGCCAGCGCCGCGAGGTCGAAGGCGCAGGGGCCGGGAGTGTCCTCGTGTATCGGGCAGTGCAGCGGCGAGACGACCAGCAGCGGCGTGGTGGGGTGGCCGTCGCGGATCGTGTCGAGGAAGCCGTGCACCGCCGGAGTGAAGGCCCGCAGTCGCATCAGGTCCGCGTTGACCAGGTTGATGCCCAGCTTGAGGCTGATCAGGTCCGCGGGGGTGTCCCGGACGGCGCGGGCGGTGAACGGGTCGAGCAGGGCGCTGCCGCTCAGCCCGAGGTTGATCAGCTCCACGCCGCCGAGCGAGGCGGCGAGGGCCGGCCAGGTGGTGGTGGGGCTCGCCGCCTCGGAGCCGTGGCTGATGGAGCTGCCGTGGTGCACCCACGCCCGGCGGCCCCGGTCGGGGAGGGGTGCCACGGGTGCGTCGGTGCGCAGGGCGACGAGTTCGGTGATCTCGTTGTGCGGCAGCCAGATCTCGACGTCCTTCTCGTCGCCGGGCAGGCCGGTGAAGCGGAGCGTTCCGGGGTGTCCGGGGACATGCTCGGTTGCCCCAGTCGACATGTCGATGCGGACGACGTTGCCTCCGGTCACACTCGCCTGATCGGTGAGACGTCCGTTCACGAGTAGGTCGTACACCCCCTCCAGGCGGTCGGGGGCGCCCGCGTACTGCCGCCTGGTGGGCAGCGTCTCCAGCTCGACGGCTGTGGCGCGGGTGCGGAACGCCAGCCGTACGCCGGAGGGTTGGGCCTCGGCCATCGCCAGCTGAGGGTCGGCGCACTGCGCGCGGGCACGTGCGGGCAGCCGGTGCGGCAGCACGCCGTGCGGGGTGCGTTCCAGATCGAGCGCGCCGCGCAGGAGGCCGGCGGTGAAGGGTGTGGTGATCCAGGCGTGTCGGGCGTTCATGGTGTCGTCGTCCCGTTCGGTGCGTTCCGTGCGTGGCGGGGGAGGGGCGTGTCAGGGAGTGGATGTGCGGCGCAGCAGGGCGTCGAGGCGGTCCACGATCCAGCGCCAGGATTCCTGCGGGTCGGGCGCGCTGTGGTCGAAGCCGCCGGCCAGTTCGAGGCTGACGTAGCCGTGGAAGACGCCGCCCAGCAGGCGAACGGCGTGCGTCTCGTCCGGCTCGGCGAGGTCGTAGCCGCGCAGCAGGGCGCGCATCATCTGCGCGTGCCGCACTCCCGCGCTCGCCGCGGCCGTCTCCGGGTCGAGCGGCAGGCGGGCCGCGGTGTAGCGGCCGGGGTGCTCGCGCGCGTAGGTGCGGTAGACGTCGGCGAACGCGGTCAGCGCGTCCCGGCCGGCGCGTCCGGCGAGCGCGTCGGCGGCCCGGTCGGCCATCTCCTCCAGGGCGAGCAGCGCGATGCCGGTCCTGAGGCTCTGCGAGTTCTGCACGTGGGAGTACAGGCTGGCGACCTTGACGTCGAACCGCCGGGCGAGCGCCGTGAGCGTCACCTGCTCGAAGCCGGCTTCGTCGGCCAGCTCCGCCCCCGCGCGGATCAGGCGCTCGGCGGTCAGTCCTCTGCGCGGCACGTGAGCCTCCAGCCTTCATGCATATGGTCACTACCTAAATCCTTTAGGCGGTGACCATAGCAGTGCTGGAGAGAGAGGGGGTGAAGCCGGTGGCCGGTGGTGAAGGGCCTTCCGCGGCGGTGTCAGCCCTCGACGTGGAGGTACACGCCGTGGGAGCCGCCAGCCTGGTCGTTGGCCGGGCCTACGGTCTCGGGCTCGAAACGGAGCACGGCACCGGTGTCGTCGACGTCCTTGATCGTGACCTTGACGCCGTCGGCCAGCCCCAGAAAGCCGGTGCCCTTGATCTCGGCGACGTGCGTGGTCTCCGGGCGGGCGTAGTCGAAGGTGACCTTGTTCGGATTCTCGTAGGTGACCTGGAAGTCCGTCACCCCGAAGCGGGACGCGAGCGGAACGTCCGCCGTGCCGTCGACAAAAATCTCGCAGTCCGCCTCGCGACACGTCGACACATCGGATCCGTCCAGCTGCCAGGAGGGCGGGAGGGGCGGACGTCTCGGCGTGTGGCGTGCCGCTCGTCGAACGGTCCGGCGCCGCGTCGCCGGGGCCGGACCGGAGCCGGCCCCGGATCCGGTGCCGCCGGAGCCGCCGAGGAGCAGGCGGGGGCGACCAGTGCCGCCGCGAGGAGCAGCCCGCAGCGGAGAGGGTGCGCGTGACGCATTACCGACCCCGGACGGCCGCGGGCGCTGGACGGCTCGCCGGACGCGCACGAGGGCGGCGTCCTCGCCGTGGCGTTCTCCCCGGACGGCCGGACGCTCGCCAGCGGCGGCGCCGACCGCACCGTGCGGCTGTGGGATGTCGCGGCACCCGCCTCGGCCGAACCACTGGGACAGCCGCTGACCGGCCATGTCGACACCGTCACCACCGTCCCCTTCAGCCCGGCGAAACCACCCTGGCGGTCCGCCGGGTACGACCTGACGGCACGCCTGTGGACCCTGGACGCGGACCGGGCCGCGGACACGGTGTGCGCCCGCACCCGCGGTGTGCTGACCCCGCCGAGTGGCGGGAGCACCTGCCCGGACTGCCCTTCCGGCGCCCCTGCGACGACGCGGACTGCGCGGACCGGGCCCCGCCCCGGTCCGAGCGCGGCGGAGAGGTGCGCGGCGGCCGAGGCCCGGTGTGCGCCACCGGGGTGAGCGCGCCCGCGCCCGCCCGCGCGACCCGGTGCCCGGCGGCGTCGCTCGCCTAGCGTCGGCAGGATGAACCTCGGACGGGCCCGCAGCGCCGGCCTGCTGCACGTGACGGATCACGCCGAACACCGCGGCACGGGTGAGCGCCCCGGTCCGCGGGACGTTCCCCCGGCGGCGGTGCTCACCACCGGCTGCGCCGCGCTGTTCCTGCTCGGCGTCAACACCACGGCCATCAACGCCGCCCTGCCCGCGATCGCCGGGGACCTGGACATCGGCGCCACCGCCCTGGGCTGGGCGGTCGGCATCTACATGCTGGTCGTCGCCGCCCTGGTGGTGGTCGGCGGGCGGCTCGGCGACATGCTCGGCCAGCGCACCGTCCTGACCGCGGGTCTGCTGGTCTTCGCGGTCGGCGCGGTCCTCGTCGCCGTCTGCACCGCGACGCCGCTGCTGCTGGTCGGCAGGTTCGTCCAGGGGGTGGGCGCCGCGCTGATGATGCCCGGCACGATGGCCGTGCTGCGGCTGGCGTACCCGCCCGAGCGGCAAGGCTTCGCGCAGGGAGTGTGGGGCGCGGTCGCCGGGATCGCGTTCGCTGTCGGCCCACTGATCGGGGGCGTGCTCACCGACGAACTCTCCTGGCGCTGGGTGTGGTGGGGGAGCGCGCTGTGGGCCCTGCTGGTGACCGTCGTCGGCCAGTACGCGCTGCGCGGGCTGCCCGGCCGGGAACCCTGGACCGGACTGGACGTCCCCGGGGCGCTGCTGCTCGCGGTGGCGCTGCCGGCCCTCGTCCTCGCCTTCCAGCAGATCCCGGTGTGGGGCGCCGGGTCGCCCGCGGTCGTCGCTGCCTTCGTGGTGGCGGCGGTGGGACTGGTCGCCCTCGTCGCGGTGGAGTCGCGGCGCCGCTCACCGCTGCTGCACCTGCGCCTGCTGAGGGAACCCGCCGTGATCGCGGCTTGCCTCGGCACCTGCGTCAACGCCCTGTTCCTCATCGGGCTGCTGTACTTCTTCAACCTCTACGCCCAGGCCCAGGCCGCCCTCGACTACTCGGCCCTCCTCGCCAGCGCCGCACTCCTGCCGTACGGGGCCTGCGTGTTCGCCGCGTCCCTGCTCATCGGCCGGCTCTGCGACCGCGTGGGCTTCCGGCTGCCGGTGGCCGGCGGCCTCGTCTGCGCCGCGGTGGGGGCGCTGCTGCTGGCCCGCACCGACGCCGCCACCGGTTACGCGGAGCTGTGGCCCGCCACGGCCGTCCTCGGCATCGGTGTGGGCATCACCCTCTCGTCCCCCTCCGGCGCCGGGCTGCGCGCCCTTCCGCCGCAGCACGCGGGGGAGGGCGCGGGCATCATCAATGTGGTGCGCTACCTCGCTGCCGCGCTCGTCGTCTCCATCGGCACCCTGGTGTTCCTCTCCACGGGCGCCGCTCGCCTGAACGCGCGGCTGGCCGAGGCCGGTGTGCCCCCGCGGGACGACGCGCGGGTGGACCGGCTGCTGACAGGGGTGGGCGAACGTCTCAGCGTCGTCGAACAGGGCCTCGGCCCGGCGGCGCGGCAGGCCGTCCGCGAGGGTGCCGCCGCCGGAATCGCGCACGGCTTCGCCATGGTGATGCTCTGGCTGGGGGTCCTGACGCTGCTGTCGATCCCCGCGTGGCTGCTGCTGGTGCGCACGCCTTCCCGGCGCTGAGTCCGGCCCTGCCCAGCCGCACTGCGCCACCCGACCGGACCGGGGCGGCAGATGTCGGGTGCGGACCATCCCGGCGCCCGTAGCTTCGACAGCGGAACGGGAAGGTGATCAGGGTGCTGGAGCGGTGGAACGCGGCCATGGAGCACGTCGAGCAACGCCTCGGCGAGAGCCCCGGGGAGCCGGTCGAGGCGGGCGAACTCGCCCGCCTCACCGCGACGTCGGAGTATCACTTCCGGCGGATGTTCTCCGCGCTGGCCGGGATGCCGCTGTCCGTCTACGTGCGCCGCCGCAGGCTCACCCTCGCGGGCGCGGAGGTGCTCGCGGGAGGGGAGAGTCTGCTCGACATCGCCGTCCGCCACGGGTACGGCTCGGGCGAGGCGTTCGCCCGCGCCTTCCGCGCCCAGCACGGCGTGGGCCCGGCGGACGCCCGTCGACGCGGCGCCGCACTGGAGGCACAGCCCCGGATGACCTTCCGCCTCGTCGTCGAAGGGAGCAGCAGCATGCGGTACCGGATCGTGGTCAAGTCCGCCTTCCGGCTGGTGGGGCCCAGCACACGGGTCCCGCTGGTGCACGAGGGGATGAACCCGGCCATCGTGGAATTCGTCCGGGGCATCGACCCGGCGGTCCTGGAAAGCCTGGCGGGCCTGTCCGACCAGGAGCCCCGCGGCATCGTCTCCGCGAGCCACAACGTGCCCGAACGACGCCGGGAGGGCGGTGAACTCGACTACCACCACGGAGTGGTGACCACCGCCGAGCCGCCTCGGGGCGTGGACGCGCTGGAGGTCCCCGCGGGCACGTGGGCGGTCTTCGAGAGCTCGGGCGAGTTCCCGAAGGCGCTCCAGTACCTGTGGCGGGACGTCTTCACCCAGTGGTTCCCTTCCAACCCCTACCGGAGCCGCCCCGGACCGGAGATCAGCGCCACTCGCCTCTCCGCGGACGGCACCCACGCCGACGCCGAACTCTGGATCCCGGTCGAGCCGGACTGACGGCCGTCCGGCATCCGCGCGGCGCGCCCCGAGGTGGTGCGTGCCTCGGCGCGGCGGGTGACCCGGGACTGCTCGTGGTACAGGGAGTCCCGGGCACGCACGGGAGGGAGGGCGCACCCCGGAGCGCGCCCTCCCTCCCGTCCACCCGCTGGTCCGCGCAGCGGCGCGGGCCCCGTCAGTTGTGGCCGAACGAGGGCTTCTTGCCCTTGCGCGCGATGTCCGCCGGCGAACCCGTCTGCTCCCGCGCGTCGGAGCCCTTCTGGCCCTGCTCCGTGGCGCGCTCCGCACCCTGCTTCTGCGCCCGACTCCGGTCCTGCTTCTTCTGCTTGGCCATGATCGCCTCCAGGTGATCCGTGGGGTAAGGCCGGAATCAGAGTTACATGTCGTCACAGAAGCCGCATTTCGGGCAATCACCATGAGTGAGGCTGATCCGTGTCCTCCGCCACGCCGATGATCGGGGCGGGGCTGTCAACCACCGCGCCGTCGGGCAGACTCAAGGGGACCGTGCTGGGGAAGAAGGTGGAACGTGGACCGCTGCGTCGTCCTGGTGGACGCCGGCTACCTGCTGGGCGCCGCCGCCAGCCTGCTCGCCGGAGAACCCACCCGCTCCCGGATCAGCGTCGACCACGCCGCTCTCATCCAGGCGCTGCGGGAGCGTGCCGAGAGCGAGACCGATCAGCCGCTGCTGCGCATCTACTGGTTCGACGGTGCGCCCGACCGGGTGCCCCAGCCCGAACACCGCCGGCTCCGCGTCATGCCGCGCGTCACCGTGCGCCTGGGCGCGCTGACCCGCAGCGAGGGACGCTGGGCGCAGAAGGGCGTCGACGCCGCGATGCACGCGGAGCTGACCGAACTCGCCCGCAACCGCGCCTGCTCCGACATCGTCCTGATCACCGGTGACGGGGATCTGCTGCCCGGCCTGATGTCCGCGAAGGAACACGGCGTCGCCGTCCACCTGTGGGCCGTCCAGGCCGCCGACGGCGACTACAACCAGTCCGAGGACCTGGTCGCCGAGGCCGACGAACGACGCGTACTGGACCGCACCTGGATCACCCGGGCGGTACGCGCGCGGGAACCTGCCGGAGTCTGCCCGCCCCAGCCCGCCACCCGGCCCGAGATTGCGGCGATCCTCGCCGCGCCGCTGCCCGACGCCGCCAAGAACGGCGGCGGCACACGGCCCCGCCCCGCCGAGGGTGGCGAGGGGGCCGCCGGTAAGTCGGCCGCCGGGGGCGGCGCCGGTTCCGGCCCCGAGGCACCGGCGGCCAAGGGCGTGCCCACGCCGAAGGACCTCGCGGGACTCGGCCGCCCCGCCCCCACCCCCGCGCACGCGGCTCCCCAGAGCGCGACACTGCGCTGGTCCTCCGACCGCGGCTGGGTCGAACGCGCCAGCGTCCCTCCGGAGAGCGCCGAGGTCGCCGCCCTTCCGATGCTGGCACAGCTCACCACGGCCGAACAGCGCTGGGCCGACCGCGAGGAGGACATCACCGCCGTCGGCGGCGACCCCTTCGAGGTCGGCCAGGTCTTCGCCCGCCGCTGGACGGAACGCCTGGGAACGCCCGTCCACCTGGAGCACCTCTCCGGGGAGTACCCGCGCATTCCGCACCGCATCGACGGCGAACTCCTGCGGTACGCAGCCCGTTTCGGGCTGCTCGCGCACAAGGACGACCAGATCGACGAACACGACCGGTACGCGATCCGGGCCGGTTTCTGGCGCGAGGTCGACACGCGGACGGGCACGGAACGGACCCACCCCGACGCGTAGCCCTCCGGGACGCGCGTCCGCCGAGGAGGTGCTCCCGATGAGGGCGGGCACGTCCCGCCCCGACTGTGGGCTCTCCTCCGCCCGCCGCACTCCGGCGGCAGGTCCGTCCCCTTCATGGCCGCAGCGGCGGCACCGGTCGGCCGGCCCGGTTCTCCGGGGCTCCCGGACGAGGCGGGGACGGACGCCGCAGTGCCCGCGCTCGCGCCGGCAGGGGGAACCGGTACGCACAGCCGGTGCGTACGGCCGGAACACACGCGGGTGTGGCGGGCGCCGCGGAGGCCACCCGCGGCGAGAGGTGGGCGCGGAGGCGCGTACCCTCGTAGCTCGTGGAGACGGGCACGGAGCAGGTGGTGAGCGGCGTGGAGACACCCCCGCGGCCCGCCGTGCGGACGACCGGCCTGGTCAAGACCTACCCTGCGTCCCGCGCGCGGCGGGGCGCACCCGCGACCCCCGCCGTCCGCGCCTCGGACGGCGTGACCCTCACCGTCGGGCGCGGCGAGATCTTCGGGCTGCTCGGCCCCAACGGAGCCGGAAAGTCCACCCTGGTGCGGCAGCTCACCGGGCTGCTGCGCCCGGACGTGGGCGCCGTCGAGGTGCTGGGGCACGACCTCGTGCGTCACCCGGAGCGGGCGGCGCGGCTGCTGGCGTACCTGAGCCAGCACTCGACCGCCCTCGACGAGCTGACCGTCGCCCTCGCCGTGGAGACCACCGGACGGCTGCGAGGCATGGGCGCCCACGAGGCGCGCCGCAGCCGGGACGCCGTGCTGGAGGAGCTGGAGCTCGGCCCGCTCGCCGGGCGCCCGCTGAGCAAGCTCTCCGGCGGGCAGCGCCGCCTGGCGTGTGTCGCCGCCGCGCTGGTCGGCGACCGCGAGCTGCTGGTGCTGGACGAGCCGACGACCGGCATGGACCCCCTGGCCCGCCGCGCCGTATGGGCCGCGGTGGACCGCCGCCGCGCCGAGCACGGCACCACGGTGGTGCTGGTGACCCACAACGTCATCGAGGCGGAGACGGTGCTGGACCGGGTGGCCGTGCTGGACCGCGGCCGGGTCGTGGCCTGCGACACCCCGGGCGGGCTGAAGGCGCTGGTGGGCGAGGACGTGCGGCTGGAGCTGGTGTGGCGGGAGGGCCCGCCGCTCGACGTGCCCGAGATCGCCGCGCTGCGCGCGGACGCCGCCGTGTCCGGGCGGCGCTGGACGCTGCGGATGACGCCTGCGGCCGCGCGGACGGCCGTCACCGCCGTCACCTGCGGACCCGCCTTCGCCGCGCTGGACGATTTCACGCTCGCCACCCCGAGCCTGGAGGATGTCTACCTTGCACTCGGGGGTCGCACGGAGGGACTGGTGAAAGCGTGAACCACGACCCGAGGAGCAGCGCCAGGTGAGCACCACAGCTGCCCACGACGATGTCGTCGCGGCCCAGGCCACCGGAGCAGGCGCCGCGCCGGGCCGTCTCGCCGGGCCGTCTCCCCGGGACCGCGCCGCCGCGGACCGCTCCGTGCCGCACGCGCCGCTCCGCGGGACCGTGCCGTCCGCCGCCGGACCCGCGCCGCTCGCCCCGCGCGCCGCCACCTGGCCGGCGCTGGTAGCCGTCTACCGCGCCCAGCTCTCCCGCGCCCGCGTCGCCCGCATCCCGCTGCTGTTCGTCGCCACCTTCCAGTCGCTGGGGATCATGGTGCTGATGCGCGGCGTGGTCGACGGCGGCGCGGAGGCGCGCGCGGTCGTCGCGGGTTCCAGCGTGCTCGTCGTGGCGTTCGTGGCGTTGAACCTGCTCGCCCAGTACTTCGGCCAGCTCCGCGCCAGCGGCGGCCTCGACCACTACGCCACGCTGCCGGTGCCTGCCGCCGCGGTGGTGCTGGGCGCGGCCGGGGCTTACGCGTCGTTCACCGTGCCGGGAGTGGTCGTCACCGCCGTCGTGGGGTGCCTGCTGTACTCCCTGCCGCTCGGCGGCCTCTGGGTCCTGCTCGCCGTGATCCCGCTGACCGGAGCGGCGCTGGCGGGGCTCGGCGCCGCGCTGGGCCTGCTCGCGCCCCGTGCGGAACTCGCCACCGTGTGCGGGCAGCTGGGCATGTCGGCGGCGCTGCTGCTCGGCGTCCTGCCGGGCGGGCGGCTTCCCGAACCCGTGCAGTGGCTGCGCGACCTGCTGCCCTCCACCTACGGGGTGGAGGCGCTCGGCCGGACGTTCGCGGCCCGCCCCGACTGGGGGCACGTGGTGCTGGACCTGGGCGTCTGCGCGGCTGTCGGGGTGCTGTCCCTCGCCATCGCCACCTGGGCCTACCGGCGCGCCGCGGTGCGCTGACCCCCTCACCCGTCCGCCCGGCGCGGGCGCGGGGACACCCCGCAAGACGCGGCCCCGTTCCGGATCGGGCGCCGGTACCTGGCACGATGGCCGGGTGACGGCACCGACACCCTCTTCCGGCAGCGACGGCTCCCGCTACGACCCGTGGGCGAAGCACGCGTCCACTGGTCCCCGCCCCCCGGCGGGCCCGCCGAACCCAGCCGCCGGCCGAAACGGCGACGCGCCTCCACCTTCCGGCGACGCGGCCGGGCACGGGAACGTGCCGTTCGGACCCGGCCCGCTCGGCGGGCCCGGCGAAGCGCCCGCCGCGGACCCGGCCCGCGCGGCACGCGAAGGCGTGTTGGTCGGTCTCGGGGTGGCCGCCTTCGGTGTCGTGCTCGGGCTCCTGTGGCTGTGGCTTGCTCCCCGCGTGCCGCTCGTCTCCGACGGCAGCGCCGTCTTCCTGGAACGTCCCGAGGGCGAGGACGCCATCGGCGCCGACGGCACCTTCGTGCTGCTCGGCGTCGCGGTCGGCGCGGTCGCCGGAGCCGTGGTCTTCCTGCTGCGGCGAGCCGGCGGCGTCGGGCTGGTCGTCGGCCTCGCCGTGGGGGGCGTTCTGGGCTCGGTGCTCGCCTGGCGGCTGGGGGTGTGGCTCGGCCCCACGGAGGACCTGGTCGCCCACGCACGTGCTGTGGGTAAGGGGGCGGTCTTCGACGGTCCGCTGGAGCTGAAGGCCAAGGGCGCCCTCCTGGCGTACCCTTTCGGGGCGCTCCTGGCCCACCTCGCCTGCACCGCGCTGTTCGGCAGGCGCGACCCGGAACCGGTCGGCCCGGCGCCCTGGGGACCGCCTCCGCCGCCGCCCGCGCAGTGAGGAAGGAGACCGTGGTGCCCGCATTCTCCGAACGACCCGCGCCGGGCGCGGCGCGCGTGCTGTGCGACGTGGACGACGCCTCCGCCGGTACGGCGGGGCAGACCGCCGGAGTGCGGTGGAAGCTCGCCGAGCCCGGACGCCAGCTCGACGCGAACGTGGTCGGGCTGCCTCCGGGAGCGGTGGTCGACACGCACACCGAACCCGAACTGGACGTCCTGATACTGGTGGTCGCCGGGGAGGGCGAACTGTCCTCCGGCGACACCACCGAGCCGCTCGCTCCGGGCGCCCTGTGCTGGCTGCCGCGCGCGTCCAGCCGGCGGCTGGCGGCCGGTCCGCAGGGGCTGTCCTACGTGACCGTGCACGCCCGCCGGCCGGGCATGCGGATCGGACGCGGCCCCGCCGGGCGCCGGGAGGCGTAGACGGTCACCGCGCGACGGGAGCCGTCACCGCGTCCGTAAGGGTGACCAGGTCACCGGGCGCCAGCTCGATCTCCAGCCCCCGGCGTCCCGCCGAGACGCACACCGTCGCATGCCCGGCCGCCGAGGCGTCGACGACCGTGGGCAGCCGCTTGCGCTGTCCCAGCGGCGAGATCCCGCCCCGCACGTACCCGGTGGTCCGCTCGGCCGCTGCCGGGTCCGCCATCGTGGCGCGCTTGCCGCCGACCGCCGCGGCCAGCGCCTTGAGGTCGAGCGATCCGGACACCGGCACCACCGCCACCGTCAGCACGCCGTCGACGTCCGCGACCAGCGTCTTGAACACCCGCTCCGGCTCCACGCCCATCGCCTCGGCGGCCTCCTCGCCGTAGGAGGGCGCCGCCGGGTCGTGCGCGTAGGCGTGCGTGGAGAAGGAGACGCCGGCGCGCGTCGCCGCGACCGTCGCCGGTGTCGCACCGGCCTGCTCCTGCTTGCGTTTCTGCTTCTTCGCCATGCCCCGCCGTCCGCTGTTCGTCGTCCGTCGGCCGCCATCGGCCGTCCGCCGTCCGTCAGTTGAAGCTCGTCGGCTTCCGCGTCAGTTCCACCGCCGGGAGCGACGGCAGCTGCCCGATGACCGCGGACTCGCGGCGCAGCACCCGCAGTTCCTCCGCGAGCCGGGACGCGGTGTCCGGCGCCTGGAGCAGCCGCTGCTTCGCGGGGGTGTCCAGCACGGTCGCCGCCGCGACCAGGTACGACACCACCGACGGGTCGTCCGGCAGCTCCTGGCCCGCCGCCAGCGTCCGCTCGCGGGCCCCGGCCAGCCGCTTCTGGTAGGTCTGGAAGGCCCGCAGCACTCCGGCGGCGAGCGCTCCGGCGCCCTCGCCCTCCTCCTCGGGCAGCTCCTCCACCTCGGCGGTCAGGTACGGTCCGCCCGCATCGACGGAGAGCAGCCGGAAACGGGTGGTGCCGGTGGCCAGGGCCTCATAGCCGGCGCTGTCGTCGCCGTTCTCCGGCCCCTCCTCGGCGCCCCCGGTGGGCGCCGAGCCCCGCGGAGGCCGCTTGCGGATCGTTGTGGCGTCCGCGACGCACCCGATCGTGTGGAAGGAGGACATCAGGTCGGGACCGAAGCCGCCGGCCGGATCCGTGCCGGCCGCGCCGGTCACTTCCTCGGGCAGGCCGACCGCTGTGGGCGCCACCTCCCGGCCGTCGCGGATCGCGACCACGCCGAAACGCCGCGGCTCGTCCTCCGGTACGGCCAGCAGATCGCGCATCAGCGCGCGGTACCGCGCCTCGAAGATGTTCAGCGGCAGCACCAGGCCGGGGAACAGCACCGATTTCAGCGGGAACAGGGGAAGTGCGGTCGTCACGACTGGTAAGCCTACGGCCTGTCGCCGGCCGGGCGCCGCCCCCCTGCCCGCCCGTCACTGCCGGCGCAGCAGCCGTGTCGCGCCCGCCGCGACAGTCGTGGCCAGGATCCAGCCGAGCAGGATCATCACTGCGGCCAGCCACTGGTAGCCGCCCTCAGGAGCCCACGCCTGGTCCTGGCCGAAACTGATCACCGGGAGCAGCAGGTCCAGCGTGTAGAGGGCGGCGTTCCACTGCGGAGACTCGTCCAGCTTCAGCGGCGGCGGTTCGTGCCGGGAGAAGACCCCGAATCCCGCCAGCCAGAGCAGCACCATCCACAGCGCGGCCTGCCCCGGCCGGTACCCGTAGGCGACCGTCCAGTCCTGGATCAGCCCCCACAGCTTGCCGGCCACGGGAAGCGTCTCGCGGCGGCGGCGCTGCTTCTCCAGCAGCACCGCCCGCGCGTCGGCGTCCTCGCCACCCGCCCGGTAGACGGCCGCCAGCTGCTCGTACGGGCCGGGGGAGTACTCGGGCGTCGCCGCGGCCAGCCAGTCCAGCCGCTGCTGGAGCGAGAAGTGACCGCGGTGGATCAGCCGCTGGTAGGTGAACCCGGCCATCCACAGCCGTTCGTCGCGCGGCCAGCTGCTGACTTTGTCGACGAGGTTCTCCACCGTCGCACCGGACAGCACGATCAGGCCCCGTTCCGGCGCCGGCGAGGTGAAGCACAGTTCGGGAGTACTGAGCCGGCGCAGCGAGATCTCCTGATCGCGCTCCAGGGCGAAGCGGGCGTTGTCCAGCACCAGCGACCCGCCGAAGCGGCTGTCGTCCAGCTTCACCCCGCCCGTGCACTCGAAGTGCTGCGACCGCGGCGGCCGGGCTCCGGCCGCGCCGAACGGCCCGTAGGTGCCGGCCGGGGGCGTGCTGCCCTGGATCAGGCGGGCGTTCTCCCGCTTCGGGTCGGCGAAGTGCGCCGACTGCTCCACGGTCAGCTGCGGCGCGTGCAGCGCGTACCGGCCCTGGGTGTTGCGCAGCACGCTGCCGTACATGAACAGCGAGCCGCCGATCGTCGCGCCGCGCAGGCCCAGCTCGCCGTCCACCGTGAGCAGGCTGGCCTGCACCTCCTGGGAGACCGACAGGCCGTCCGCGGCGATGGCCCGCGTCCGGTTCCCGCTGCCCACCCGGGCCTCGTTCAGCAGCAGGTCCGTGCCGATGTTCGCGTCGGTGAGCCGTATGCCGTCCGGTATGACGCACCGCGCAAGGTGCAGGTCGCCCTCCACCTTCACCCGGGCCGCCTCCAGCCGCGGTATCCGGCACCCGAGCAGCCGAGCGGTGCGCAGGTGCGCCTCGGTGAGGCGCACCTCCTCCTCAAACCGGCAGTGCCGCAGTTCCATGAACTTGTCGATCTCGCCGCCGGACAGTGTCAGCGAACCCGTGACGTACGCGCCGGTCAGGTGCAGCGACGCCACCCGCCCGGGCAGCGACGTCGCCTCGTCGTCCAGCAGCAGGCGGGCCAGCACCCGCGCCCGCACGGTCCGCTCCGGCCCCCACTCGTGCTCGCCGTCCGGATCGTCCAGCTCCGGCTCGCCGCTGCGCAGGTCGAGACTGCTGCCGTTGCGGAACGCCTGCCACACCCACACCTCGGCGGCGGTCAGGTCGCCGGGCGGCTCGCCCCCGTTCGAAGGCTGACTCATCTGCCCTTCCCCTTCCCCCTGGTCATACGGTCCCTTACCCCCGATGTGCCCTGTGTGACCGCGTGGACGCCGCCTGCGACGATCATCACTCCGGGTGTGTATCACGCCTCGATACGGCTGTCCGTCCCTCGGGCGCGGTCTGCGAGAATGGGTCCGTGATCTCCCGAATCGATCTGCGTGGAACGTTCTCCGCCGGCTCCTCCGGCGCCGGGATCGACCCCGACCTGCTGCCCCGTGCCGAACTCGACGTGGAAGCCGCCCTAGAGACGGTGCGGCCCATCTGCGACGACGTGCACCATCGCGGCAGCGCGGCGCTGATCGACTACGCGCAGCGGTTCGACGGCTGCACGCTGGAGCGCATCCGCGTCCCGGAGGGCGAGCTCGCCCGTGCGCTGGAGGAGCTGGAACCGAAGGTGCGGGCGGCTCTGGAGGAGTCCGTCCGCCGTGCCCGCATCGTGCACCGCGAGCAGCGGCGCACCGACTCCACCGTCCAGGTCGTGCCCGGCGGCACCGTCACCGAGCGCTGGGTGCCGGTCGAACGGGTCGGCCTGTACGTGCCCGGCGGCCGCGCCGTCTACCCGTCGTCCGTGGTGATGAACGTGGTGCCCGCGCAGGAGGCCGGTGTCGGTTCGCTCGCCGTCGCGTCGCCGCCGCAGGCCGACTTCGACGGACTGCCGCACCCGACCATCCTCGCCGCCTGCGCCCTGCTCGGCGTCGATGAGGTGTACGCGGCCGGGGGCGCACAGGCCGTCGCGATGTTTGCCCACGGCACGGAGGAGTGCCCCGCCGTCCAGCTCGTGACCGGCCCCGGCAACATCTACGTCGCCGCCGCGAAGCGCCTGCTCAAGGGCCGTATCGGCATCGACTCGGAGGCCGGGCCGACCGAGATCGCGATCCTCGCCGACGACACCGCCGAACCGGCGCACGTCGCCGCCGACCTGATCTCGCAGGCCGAGCACGACGTGGTCGCCGCCGCCGTGCTGGTCACCCCGTCCGAGGCGCTGGCGGAGTCGGTCGAGCGCGAGCTGAAGACCCAGGTCGCCGCGACCAGGCACCGAGAGCGCATCACCGAGGCACTGGCAGGCCGGCAGTCCGGCATCGTGCTGGTGGACGACCTGGAACACGGACTCGCCGTGGTCGACGCCTACGCGGCCGAGCACCTGGAGATCCAGACCGCCGACGCCGCCGGCTGGGCCGCCCGGGTCCGCAACGCCGGCGCGATCTTCGTCGGTCCCTACGCCCCGGTGTCCCTCGGCGACTACTGCGCCGGGTCCAACCACGTGCTCCCCACCGGCGGCTGCGCCTGCCATTCCTCCGGCCTGTCCGTCCAGTCCTTCCTGCGCGGCATCCACGTCGTGGACTACACCCGCGACGCCCTCGCCGAGGTCACCCACCACGTGGTGGCCCTCGCGGAGGCCGAGGACCTGCCCGCGCACGGAGACGCCCTCAAGCACCGGTTCGCCGGAGTCGAGGAGCAGGCCGCAGAGACGGGAAGGTACCTGCCGAAGTGACCGGCCCGACCCCTGACCGCCCCCGGGACGTCGAGCTGCCCGTGCGCGAGGAACTGCGGGGCAAGTCCCCGTACGGCGCGCCGCAGCTCGACGTGCCGGTGCGGCTCAACACCAACGAGAACCCCTACGCGCTGCCCGAAGCCCTGGTCGCCCGGATCGCCGAGCGTGTCGCCGACGCGGCCCGCGCGCTGAACCGCTACCCCGACCGCGACGCGGCCGAGCTGCGCACCGGCCTGGCCGCCTACCTCAGCCGCACCTGCGGCCACCGCGTCACCGCCGACCAGGTGTGGGCGGCCAACGGCTCCAACGAGGTGCTCCAGCAGCTCCTCCAGGCGTTCGGCGGGCCGGGCCGCACCGCGCTCGGCTTCGAGCCGTCCTACTCGATGCACGCCCTCATCGCGCGCGGCACCGGCACCGGCTGGCTGGCCGGGCCCCGCACCGAGGACTTCCGCATCGACGTGGACGCAGCAGTGGACGCCATCGCCACGCACCGGCCGGACGTGGTGTTCGTCTGCTCGCCCAACAATCCCACCGGCACCGCCGTCGACGCGGAGACCGTGCTCGCCCTGTACGAGGCGGCGCAGGCGGCGAAGCCGTCCATGGTGATCGTCGACGAGGCGTACGGCGAGTTCAGCCACCGGCCCTCGCTGCTGCCGCTGATCGAGGGTCGCCCGCACCTGGTGGTGTCCCGCACCATGTCCAAGGCGTTCGGCGCCGCCGGGCTGCGCCTGGGCTACCTGGCCGCAGACCCGGCCGTGGTGGACGCCGTGCAGCTGGTGCGGCTGCCGTACCACCTCTCCGCCGTCACCCAGGCCACCGCGCTCGCCGCCCTGGAGCACACCGATACGCTGCTGGGGTACGTCGCACAGCTCAAGTCCGAACGCGACCGGCTGGTCGACGAGCTGCGGGCGACCGGCTGCGAGGTGACCGACTCGGACGCCAACTTCGTCCAGTTCGGCGTCTTCGACGACGCGCACGCCTTCTGGCGGCGGCTGCTCGACGAAGGCGTCCTCGTACGCGACAACGGTGTCCCCGGCCGCCTGCGGGTCACCGCGGGCACCCCCGCAGAGAACGACGCGTTCCTCGACGCGGTACGCAAGCTCATGAAGGAGGACGCGACATGACCCGCCCCAGCCGCACCGGGCGTGTGGAGCGCACCACGAAGGAGACCTCCGTCGTCGTTGAGATCGACCTCGACGGCACCGGCCGGGTGGACGTCGCCACGGGCGTCGGCTTCTACGACCACATGCTCGACCAGCTCGGCCGCCACGGGCTGTTCGATCTCAGCGTCAAGACCGAGGGCGACCTGCACATCGACAGCCACCACACGATGGAGGACACCTCCCTCGCGCTGGGCGCCGCGTTCCGGCAGGCGCTCGGCGACAAGCGGGGCATCGTGCGGTTCGCGAACGCCTCCGTGCCGCTGGACGAGTCGCTGGCGCAGGTCACCGTCGACCTGTCCGGCCGGCCGTACCTCGTGCACACGGAGCCCGAGGGCATGGCCCAGATGATCGGCCCGGACTACGACACCACCATGACGCGGCACATCCTGGAGTCCTTCGTCGCCCAGGCGCAGATCGCCCTGCACGTCCACGTGCCCTACGGGCGCAACGCGCACCACATCGTGGAGTGCCAGTTCAAGGCCCTCGCCCGAGCCCTGCGGTACGCGTCCGAGATCGACCCGCGGCAGACCGGCGTCCCCTCGACGAAGGGCGCGCTGTGAGCGACGGACGCGCGGCCGCCGTGCCGCGGACGACGACGAGGCGTGCGCTTCTGCGCCGCGCGGGCGGAGAAGCTCACGGGGGGATGCTGTGACCGGGCTGTCGACGCTGCTGATCTTCGTGGGGCTGTTCCTGCTGGGCGGAGCGGTCTCCTTCTGGAAGCAGAAGATGCCGAAGGGCGTCATCGCCGTGCTCGGCATCGGCGCCGTGCTGGCGCTCGTCGCCGGCATCCTCCGGCTGGAGGTGTGGTCGTGAAGGTCGTCGTCCTCGACTACGGCTTCGGCAACGTACGGTCCGCCGAACGCGCCGTCGCCCGCGCCGGCGCCGAGGTGGAGATCACCCGCGACTACGACGCCGCGATGAACGCCGACGGGCTCCTCGTTCCCGGCGTCGGCGCGTTCGCCGCCTGCATGACCGGGCTGCGCGAGGCCCGCGGGGACTGGATCGTCGAACGGCGCCTGGCAGGCGGGCGCCCCGTGCTGGGCATCTGCGTCGGCATGCAGATCCTCTTCAGCCGTGGCATCGAGCACGGCGTGGAGGCCGACGGCCTCGACGAGTGGCCCGGTACCGTCGGCCCGCTCAAGGCCGACGCCGAACACGCCGTCCCGCACATGGGCTGGAACACCGTCGAGGCGGGGGAGGGTTCGCGGCTGTTCGCCGGCCTGCCCGCCGACGCCCGCTACTACTTCGTGCACTCCTACGCCGTGCACGACTGGGAGTTCCGGGCCACCCACGCCGCGATGACGGCGCCCACCGTCAGCTGGACCACGCACGGCGGCTCGTTCGTCGCCGCCGTCGAGAACGGCCCGCTGTGGGCCACCCAGTTCCACCCCGAGAAGTCCGGCGACGCCGGAGCCCAACTCCTGAGCAACTGGATCGAGACCCTGTGATGCCCGACGTGACGCCCGACGCGCCGACGCTCGAACTCCTCCCCGCCGTCGACGTCCGCGACGGCCAGGCCGTCCGGCTGGTGCACGGCGAATCCGGCTCCGAGACCTCCTACGGGGACCCGCTCCAGGCCGCCCTGGCCTGGCAGCAGGCCGGCGCCGAGTGGCTGCACCTGGTCGACCTGGACGCCGCCTTCGGCACCGGCGACAACCGGGACCGCATCGCCGAGGTCACCGGGCGCATGGACATCAAGGTCGAGCTGTCCGGCGGCATCCGCGACGACGACACGCTCGCCGCGGCGCTGGCCACCGGCTGCACCCGTGTCAACCTCGGCACGGCGGCCTTGGAGGCCCCCGAGTGGGTCGCCAAGGTCATCGCCGAGCACGGCGACCGCATCGCCGTCGGTCTCGACGTACGCGGCACCACGCTGCGCGGTCGCGGCTGGACCCGCGACGGCGGCGACTTGTACGAGACCCTGGAGCGGCTGAACTCCGAGGGCTGCGCCCGCTACGTCGTCACCGACATCAACAAGGACGGCACTCTCCAGGGCCCCAACCTCGAGCTGCTGCGCACCGTGTGCGGCGCCACCGACCGTCCGGTCGTGGCCTCCGGGGGCGTCTCCTCCCTGGACGACCTGCGCGCTCTCGCCGGTCTCGTTCCCGAAGGAGTCGAGGGCGCGATCGTCGGGAAGGCCCTCTACGCCAAGGCGTTCACCCTGGAAGAGGCACTGGAGGCGGTTTCGTCATGACGACCGACCGGCGCGTGGAGCGCGTGCAGACCGACAGCCCGTGGGAGGAGTCCATCGGCTTCGCGCGCGCGGTCGCCGCCGGCGACCGGGTCCTCGTCTCCGGCACCATGCCGCTGGTGCACGGCGTCCTCCAGGGCGAGGGTGACCCCTACCAGCAGGCCAAGGCAGCCTTCGGCAACGCCCTCGCCGCCCTGGAGCGGTTCGGCCTCGACAAGCACGCGGTCCTCCGCACCCGGATGTACCTCACCCACGCCCGCGACGTCGACGACGTCGGCCGCGCCCACAAGGAGATCTTCGACGCCGTACGCCCGGCCGCCACCCTGGTTGTGGTCTCCGGCTTCGTCGACTCCCGGGTGCTGGTCGAGGTCGAGGTCGAAGCCCTGCGCACCCCCTGAACGACGATGGAGCACCAGACCGCATGACGCTGGCCGTACGAGTCATCCCCTGCCTGGACGTGGACGGCGGCCGGGTCGTCAAGGGCGTCAACTTCCAGAACCTGCGCGACGCCGGCGACCCGGTCGAGATGGCCAAGGTCTACGACGCCGAGGGCGCCGACGAACTGACCTTCCTCGACATCACCGCCTCCTCCGGCGACCGCGAGACCACCTACGACGTGGTGCGGCGCACGGCCGAGCAGGTCTTCATCCCGCTCACCGTCGGCGGCGGCGTCCGCACCGCCGCCGACGTGGACCGGCTGCTGCGCGCCGGAGCGGACAAGGTCGGCGTCAACACCGCCGCCATCGCCCGGCCGGAACTCATCCGGGAGATCGCCGAACGGTTCGGCCGCCAGGTCCTGGTGCTGTCCGTCGACGCCCGCCGCAGCGACGCCGGCACGCCGTCCGGTTACGAGGTCACCACTCACGGCGGCCGTCGGGGCACGGGTACGGACGCCGTCGAGTGGGCGCAGCGAGCCGCCGAACTTGGCGCCGGGGAGATCCTGCTCAACTCCATGGACGCCGACGGCACCAGGCACGGCTACGACACCGAGATGATCGCGGCCGTCCGCGGCTGTGTCACCGTCCCCGTCGTCGCCAGCGGGGGCGCCGGGCACCTGGACCACTTCCCGCCCGCCATCGACGCGGGCGCCGACGCCGTACTCGCCGCCTCCGTCTTCCACTTCGGCGATCTGCGCATCGGCCAGGTCAAGGACACCCTCCGCGACGCGGGCCACGCCGTGCGCTGAACGCCTCCACCGCAGCGGGGGACCGCCGCAGGGGAGACCGGTGATTCCACCGATGCGCGGAGCAGCGCACGAGGGCACCGTGAGGGCATCCGCGACCGGAAGGATGTGCTTCCCCCCCCATGCGTCAGCACCCCGGCACCACCCCCCGCAGGAGCCCCGCGCGCGGCGGCAGGGTCCGCGCCGCCGGCACCGGGCTCACCGCCGCCCTGGCCCTCGGCCTCGCCACCCTGACCGGGCCGGCCCCCGGCGCCCAGGCGGCCCCCGCTCCCGCCCCGGCGACCGCGCCCGCCGCCGACAACCCCTACGAGCGCGGTCCCGACCCCACCGAGGACAGCGTCGAGGCGCCCCGGGGCCACTACGACGTCGCCGAGGACCGGGTGTCCTCCCTGGAGGTCTCCGGGTTCGGCGGCGGCACCGTCTACTACCCGACGGAGACCTCCGACGGCACGTTCGGCGCCGTCGCCGTGGCCCCCGGCTACACGGCTGACCAGTCCAGCATGGCCTGGTACGGGCCGCGGCTGGCCTCCCGCGGGTTCGTCGTCTTCACCATCGACACCCTCACCCGGCTCGACCAGCCCGCCTCCCGCGGCCGCCAGCTCCTCGCCGCACTCGACTACCTGACGGAGCGGAGCTCCGTGAGGGACCGCATCGACGCCTCCCGGCTCGGCGTGATGGGCCACTCCATGGGAGGCGGCGGCAGCCTGGAGGCCGCCGTCGACCGGCCCTCGCTGGAGGCGGCGATTCCGCTCACCCCGTGGAACCTCGACAAGACCTGGCGGGACGGGGGCGTCCCGACGCTGATCGTGGGCGCCGACGGCGACTCGATCGCCCCCGTCTCGTCGCATGCGGAGCCCTTCTACGAGGGCCTGCCCGGCTCCCTGGACCGGGCCTACCTCGAACTCAACAGGGCCAACCATTTCGCGCCCAACTCGCCGGACACCATGATCGCGAAGTACAGCATCTCCTGGCTGAAGCGCTTCATCGACGACGACACCCGGTACGAGCAGTTCCTCTGCCCGATCCCCGGCCCCAGCACGGAGATCGAGGAGTACCGCGGCAACTGCCCGCACGGCGGGTGACCCCGCGCCGTCCCCGCGCAGTGCCCGGCGACGCCGCCCTCCGGTGGGGGAGGGCGGCGTCGCCCGCACCGTTCCACCCGTCCCCGCCTTTCCGTAACCTCGACGGGGTGACCGGTATGCCGATCAGCACCAGTCCGCTCCGCCTGTGTCCCCGCACGCCCGAACTGGCCGCGATCGAAGCCCTCCTCGACCGGCTCGCCGACGATCCGGGCCGCACCGAAGCACTCCTCGGACGCGTCCCCGGGCCGCCGTCATCCGACTCCGACGTGCGTCGTGGCCGTGCCGCTCTGGCCCGCGGCCTGCTCGACCTCCGCGGCGGCCCGGTGGGAGACGCCCGCGAACTCCTCCTGCTCGCGGCCCGCCTGCTGGCCCCGCACGACCGCCGGCTCGCCCTGGAGGCCGTCCACGCAGCGACCGAGGCCGCCTGACTGGACGGCGACCTCGACACCTTCCGCGACGCCCTCGCCCGGGGACTCGCTCTGCATCCGGCGTCCGCGCCGCCCGACGCCTACCTGACCGGCATGACCGCAGTGCTCCACGGCCGCTTCGCCGAGGGCGCGTCCCTCCTCGCGCGAGCCCTGGCCCGCGGCCTTCCGAGCTCCACGCCCGCCGAGCTGCTGCGGATCTGCGTCGTGGCCCTGGTCGTCGGCGACATCACCGCCGCCCTCGACGCCGCGACCCGCGCGCTGGCGCTCGCCCGCACGGAGGACCGCGGCACCCTCCTGCCGCAGATCACCGAGTACCTCGCGTACGCGGAGCTGCGCGCCGGACACCACGCACGGGCCCACGCGCACGCCACCCAGGGTCTCCGTCTCGCTGAGAGGACCGGGCAGCGCAACGCGGCAGCCCACCACCACGCCCTTCTCGCCATGACGGCGTTCGTGACCGGCGACACTCCGGGCTGCCTCGCCCACGCAGGTGCCGCCACCGAGACCGCGGCCGCGCACGGACTCGGTATGACGCGGGCCCTCGCCGCCTGGGCGCTCGCCCGCGCCGACCTGGCCGCCGGGCGCCCCCGCGAGGCGGTGGGCCGGCTCGCCCCGCTCGTGCAGCCCCCCGCGCCGGTCGGCCACTGGGCCCTGCGCATGCTCGCCGTGCCCTGCTTCGTGGAGGCGGCCGTCCTCGCGGGCCGGATGGAGGGCACGGCGGAGGCGGTCGCAGAGTTCGCCGAGTGGACCGCGTGGACGGCAGACCCGCAGGCGCCGGGCCAACTGGCCCGCTGCCGGGCCCTGCTGGCCGCCGACCCCGGCCGCGCGGGCAGCCACTACGTCCGTGCGCTCGCCCTGCACGACGACGCGGGCGCCGACTTCGAACGCTCCCGCACCGAACTGCTCTGGGGCACGGCGCTGCGGCGGGCTCGCAGGCTGCTCGAAGCGCGTGACCGGCTGCGGTCCGCGCTCGCGGGCTTCGAGCGGTGTGGAGCCGTCCACTGGTCCGCGCGCACCCGCGCCGAACTGCGCGCCACGGGAGCGGCGGTGGACGGCCCGGATCCCGAACCGGGCGACGCCCTGCGGGCGCTGACGCCCCAGCAGCTGCGGATCGCGCGCTGTGTGGCGGAGGGAGCCACCAACCGGGAGATCGCCGAACGGCTCTCCGTCAGCACCCGGACCGTCGAACACCACCTCCGCAACACGTTCGCCACGCTCGGTGTCCGCTCCCGCGTCGAACTCGCCCGGCGCCTGCGCTGAGCGGGCCCGACGGCGCCCGGAGGCCACGGCCCGCGAGGCGGCGCCGCTCCGGCCTACCTCCCGGGGCGCCGGCGGGCGGCGCGGAGGTACTCGCGGTTCATGGTAGCGATGCTGGCCAGCGGGATGCCCTTCGGGCAGGCCGTGGCGCACTCGCCGGTGTTGGTGCAGCCGCCGAACCCCTCGTCGTCCATCCGCCCGACCATGTCCAGCACCCGCGACTCCCGCTCCGGCTCCCCCTGCGGCAGCGCGTTCAGGTGCACGACCTTGGCCGCCGTGAACAGCATCGCGGACCCGTTCGGGCAGGCGGCCACACAGGCGCCGCAGCCGATGCACTCGGCGTTGTCGAACGCCGTGTCCGCCGCCGGTTTCGGCACCGGCACCGCGTGCGCGTCGGGTGCGCTGCCGGTCGGCGCCGTCACGTACCCGCCCGCGCCGATCACGCGGTCCAGCGCCGAACGGTCCACCACCAGGTCCCGCACCACCGGGAACGCGCCGGCGCGCCACGGCTCGACGTCGATCGTCGCGCCGTCCTCGAAGTGCCGCATGTGCAGCTGGCACGCGGTGGTGCGCTCCGGCCCGTGCGCCTGCCCGTCGATCACCACGCCGCAGGCGCCGCAGATGCCCTCGCGGCAGTCGTTGTCGAACGCCACCGGCTCCTCGCCATCCTGGGCGAGCCGTTCGTTGAGGGTGTCGAGCACCTCCAGGAACGACATGTCCGGGCTGACGCCCGGCACCCGGTACGGCGTCATCCGTCCGGGCGCGTCCGGGCCGGGCTGGCGCCAGATCCGCAGGGTCAGCGTCATCGTCGTCGGTGTCGTGCTCACTGGTAGCTCCGCTGGGTGGGGTGGACGTACGCGAAGGCGAGCTGCTCGCGGTGGAGTACCGGCGGCACGCCCGGGCCGGTGAACTCCCAGGCCGCCACGTAGCCGAACCGCTCGTCGTCGCGCTGCGCCTCGCCCTCCGGGGTGCGGCTCTCCTCCCGGAAGTGGCCACCGCACGACTCCTCGCGGTGCAGCGCGTCCCGGCACATCAGGTCCGCCAGTTCGAAGTAGTCCGCGACCCGGTTGGCCTGCTCCAGCGACTGGTTGAGCTGCTCGCCGCCGCCCGGCACCCGCACGCGCTCCCAGAACCCGGCGTGCAGCTCCAGGATCCGCTCCCGCGCGCGGCGCAGCCCTCCCTCCGTCCGGGACATGCCGCACGCGTCCCACAGCAGCGCGCCCAGCTCCCGGTGGAACGACTCCGGGGTGCGGTCGCCGTTGTTGGACAGCAGCGCGTACAGCCGGTCGGTGACGGCGAACACCGCCTCGTGCACGGCCGGGTGGTCGTGCCCCACCTCGCCCAGCGCCCCCGCCGCGGCCCCGCGGGCGAGATAGTCGCCCAGCGTCGCCGGCAGCACGAAGTAGCCGTCCGCGAGACCCTGCATCAACGCGGACGCGCCCAGCCGGTTGGCTCCGTGGTCGGAGAAGTTCGCCTCGCCGATCGCGAACAGTCCGGGCACGGTGGTCTGCAGGTCGTAGTCGACCCACAGCCCGCCCATCGTGTAGTGGATCGCGGGGTAGATCCGCATCGGGACCCCGTACGGGTCCTCCGCCGTGATCCGCTCGTACATCTCGAACAGGTTCCCGTACCGCTCTGCCACCGCGTCCCGCCCCAGCCGGGCCAGCGCGTCGGCGAAGTCCAGGTACACGCCCTGCCCGCCCGGCCCGACGCCGCGGCCCTCGTCGCACACGTTCTTCGCCGCCCGGGACGCGATGTCGCGCGGCACCATGTTCCCGAACGCCGGGTACAGCCGCTCCAGGTAGTAGTCCCGCTCCTCCTCCGGGATCTCGCCGGGCGCCCGTCCGTCCCCGGCCCTCCGCGGCACCCAGATGCGGCCGTCGTTGCGCAGCGACTCGCTCATCAGCGTCAGCTTCGACTGGTGCGCGCCGGAGCGCGGGATGCAGGTGGGGTGGATCTGAGTGAAGCAGGGGTTGGCGAAGTACGCCCCGCGCCGGTGCGCGCGCCACACGGCGGTCGCGTTGGAGTTCTTCGCATTCGTCGACAGGTGGAAGACGTTGCCGTACCCGCCGCTCGCCAGCACCACCGCGTCCGCGAAGTACGCGTCCACCCTGCCGGTCACCAGGTCGCGGGCCACAATGCCGCGCGCCCTGCCGTCCACCACGATCAGGTCCAGCATCTCGGTGCGCGGGTGCATCTCCACCCGCCCGGCGGCGATCTGCCGCGACAGCGCCTGGTACGCGCCGAGCAGCAGCTGCTGCCCCGTCTGCCCGCGCGCGTAGAAGGTCCGGGCGACCTGCACCCCGCCGAACGAGCGGGTGTCCAGCAGCCCGCCGTACTCGCGGGCGAACGGCACGCCCTGCGCCACGCACTGGTCGATGATCTCCACCGACACCTCCGCCAGCCGGTACACGTTCGACTCGCGGGAGCGGAAGTCGCCGCCCTTGACCGTGTCGTAGAAAAGGCGCTGCACGGAGTCGCCGTCGTTGCGGTAGTCCTTGGCGGCGTTGATGCCGCCCTGCGCGGCGACCGAGTGGGCGCGGCGCGGCGAGTCCTGGAAGCAGAACTGCACGACGCGGTAACCCTGTTCGGCCAGCGTCGCGCCCGCTGCCCCGCCGGCCAGGCCGGTGCCGACGACGATGACGGTGTGCCGGCGACGGTTCGCCGGACTGACCAGCTTCGCCTCGAAGCGCCGGCGCCGCCAGCGTTCCGCGATCGGGCCGTCCGGGGCCGCCGAGTCCGTCAGTGGCTCACCCACCCGGAAACCCGTGCCGTCCGTGCTCATGTCAGCTCACGACTCCCGTCATCACACCGATCGGTACGGCGAGGAACCCGGCGGTCAGCGCCACCGCGAGCACGTCCGCGGCGCGCCTGAGCGCACGGTCCAGGTGCGGCCGGTTCGCCCCCAGCGTCTGCGCCGCGCTCCAGAAGCCGTGCCGCACGTGCAGCCCCACCGCGAGCATCGCCACGCTGTAGACGACGTTGCCGTACCAGGTGGAGAAGGTGTTCACGACGTTCTGGTGGGGACGGCCCTGCTCGAACCCGGGGTGCACCGTCCCCGTCGTCAGGTCCAGCACGTGCCACACCACGAACAGCGCCAGGATGATCCCGCCCCAGCGCATCGTCCTCGTCGCGTAGCTCGCCCGGCGCCGCCGGTGCGCGTACCCCACCGGCCTCGCGGCCAGGTCCCGGCGGCTCAGCTGGTACGCGGCCACGCCGTGCGCGACGACTGCGGCCACCAGCGCCACTCGCGCCAACCACAGGAACCAGCCGGGCCCCAGGAACGGCTCCCCGATCGTCCGCAGCCAGTGCGCGTAGCCGTTCATGTCCCCGGGACCGAGGAACACCTTGAGGTTCCCCAGCATGTGCGCGACCAGGTACAGCAGCATCGCCAGGCCGGTCACAGCCATCACGGCCTTCTTCCCGACGGTCGAACGCCACAGCATGCCCGCCAGGGAGGGCCTTCGCTCCCGCGTCACCAGTGCCATGCCCCGACGGTAGGAAGCCCCACGCTCATCCGTCCAAGACATGAAAACGCTGCCTTCCATAGAGAAGACCTATGCTGGGTGGATGCAGCTCCAGCAGCTCCGCTACTTCACCGCCGTCGCGGAGACCCGGCACTTCACCCGCGCCGCGGCCCGCGAACTCGTGGCCCAGCCCTCGCTCTCCCAGCAGATCCGTGCGCTGGAGAAGGAACTCGGCGCCGAACTGTTCCACCGCGCCCGCGGCCACATCTCGCTCACCGACGCGGGTGAGGTCCTGCTCCCGCTGGCCCGCCGCATCCTCGCCGACACCGAGACCGCCCGCCGCGAGGTCCAGGAGGTCGCCCGGCTCCGCCGCGGCCGCGTCCGACTCGGCGCCCCGCCCAGCCTGTGCGCGGGCTTCGTCCCGGACGTGCTCAGCACCTTCCGCGCCCGCTACCCGGGTGTCGACCTCGTCGTCCACGAAAGCGGCTCGCAGGACCTGGTGCGCGTGCTGGCCGCCGGAGAGCTCGACCTCGCCCTCGTCATCACCCCGCTCGCCGGGCCCGCCCCGGCGCTGACGACCACCGAACTCCTCACCGAGGAACTCGTCGTCGTCTCCGCACCCGGCACCGGCTTCCCCCACCGGCGCCGCCTGCGCATCGACGACCTGCGCGACCGGCCCCTGGTGATGTTCCGCCGCGGCTACGACCTGCGCGACCTCACCGTCTCCGCGTGCCGTGCCGCCGGATTCGACCCGGTGTTCGCCGTGGAGGGCGGCGAGATGGACGCCGTCCTCGGCTTCGTCCGCGCCGGCCTCGGCGTCGCCGTCGTCCCCGGCATGGTCGCCGCCCGCTCCGGCCTGCGCCGCACCCCGCTCGCCCCGCCCGGCCTGCACCGCACCGTCTCCGTAGCCCACCGCAGCGACGTCTCACCGCCCCGTGCCGCCCGCGAACTCCAGCGGATCCTCACCGAGCACGGTCACAGCCGCACGTAGGGCCTGTCCGGGGCGTGCGGCACGGCTCGGCCCTCACCCCGGTAGCCCTTCCAGCGCCCGCGCCAGGTCCTCCACCCCGCGGAAGTGCACACCGGTCATCCCCATCGCGGCCGCCGCCTCGACGTTCTCCGCCCGGTCGTCGACGAACACACACCGCTCCGGGGGCACCCCCGCCAGCTCCGCCGCCCGCAGGTAGATCCGCCGGTCGGGCTTCGCCACCCCCACCAGCGCGCTGTTGACGATCCGGTCACCGAAGTGCGCCAGCAGCCCCAACGGCTCCAGCTCCTCCGCCAGCTCGCGCGTCGCGTTGGTCACCAGCACCACCGGCACGTGTCGCTGCGCCCGTCGCAGCAGCTCCACGACCGTCTCGTCCGCCCGTGTCGGCGTTCGTCCGAACGCCCGGACCAGCCTCCGCGCCGTATCCTCCGGCACCTGCCCGGTGAGCCCCCGGACGATCGACTCCCGCCACTGGCTCTTGGTGATCTCGCCGCGCAGCAGGGGCCCGTCGACCCCGTCGGAGAACGCGACCTTCGCCGTCGTCCCCGGTTCCAGCCCTTCGGCCTCCTCCAGCCGCGCCAGTTCGGTGTGGTCGTAGTACCGGATCACGTTGTCGATGTCGCACAGCACGGCGTCGAAAGGCATCGTCACCCCGTCACCCTCCCACCCCGCCCACCAGCCCCACCAGCCCACACCGCGGAGCGAGCCATGGCCCACGCGGGTGAAGCGCGGCGGCCTCCGCCCCGCGGATACGCCGGGGCCCAGGGGTGCGGCGGCACTGTGGGAGATGCGCGGCCGTCCACGCCACCGGGAGGATGCCATGACCGTGGCCTTCAACCTGCTGATGCAGATCCTCATGGAGACCTTCGGCCTCCCCAAGCAGAACCTGCACCCCGACGCCACCTTCGCCGAGCTCGAGATGGACTCGCTGTCGCTCACCGAGCTGAGCGTGCTCATTGAGGAGCGCACCGGCCTGTCCGTGCCGCCGTTCCCGGTCAAGATCACGCTCACCGAGGCCGCCGACCTGATCGACGACGCGGCCGACGCGTACCTGGACCGCATGGCCGCCGCCGAGCAGGAGCAGCAGCGCGTCGAAGCCGCCCGCGCGAGGGCCTGAAACCTTTCCGCCGCCCGCGCGAGCGCTCAGGCGGTCACGGCCCGCCGATGAAGCCGTGCTCCCGCAGGAAGTGCAGCGCCGCCTCGTCGGTAGAGCGGCCCTCCAGGTCCACCATGCCGTTGAGCTCGATCATCGTGTCCTCGGTCAGCTTCTTGCCCAGTCGCTGTGCGAGCTGCTCCAGCTCCGGGTGCTTCTTCAGCGTCTCCTCACGCACCGTCAGCGCGGCCAGCTCCGTGGTGAAGTGGTACCGGTCGTCCTTCACCACCGTCAGGTCCAGGGACTCGATGCGCGCGTCGGTGGTGAAGACCTCCGCGAAGGTGCACGGGCTGCCCTTCGCGACGTTGACGTAGTTGAGCGCCAGCGCGTTCTGGTAGACCTGAGGCGCCGGGAAACCGACGTCGTACGTCTTCTGTATCGCCCGCAGCTCGCGGTCCAGGAACTCCGCCGCCCCGCAGAGCGTCATCTCCTCCGGGTGCGCGGCACCGTACTGCCGCAGGTCGCTCAGCTCGTCGACGTCCGCGAGGTCGCCGGTGACGTCGCTCGCCCGCGCGAGCGCGTACTGGTTGCCGAAGCGGGTCGGTCCGAGCCACACCACGCCGTTCTTCTCCCGGTCCTCCGCCGCGGTGCGGCGGAACTGCTCCCGGGCGCCCTCCACGGGCCGGTCGTGGCCGAGGTACTGCGTCCAGCCGGTGCCGGAGTACTCCCAGTACATGTCGATCTCGCGGCTCTCCAGTGCGCCGCGAACGATGGTCGAACCGCTCAGCCCGGTCTGGTCCTTCGTCCGGGCGCCCGCCGCACGCAGCGCGTACTGCGTGATGCTGCCGAGGATCTTCTGCTCGGTGAACTCCTTCGATCCCACCGTGAAGGACGACCAGATCGGCGCCCTCCGCCGCCGCGCGCCGGACGATCCGGTGGGCGCGCTCGAGGTTGCCCGTCACGTCCCCGAGCGCGCAGTCGGTCTGCGCCAGTGCGATCCGCACGGCGGATCACCCCTCTCCGCTGTCCGGCCCGGGGTCTCTCCCCGCCCTGGGGGCGCGTTCTACCGGGCCGTCGGCGCAGGTCGCAAGGGTGGTTGCGGTGCAGACAACCGGAGCCCGCGACGATGCAGTACGGTGTACCGCAAAGTGCAGCATGATGACCTCAGTCGTGCTCGTCCCACAGGGAGAACCGTGACCGCCGAAGCACAGCACTGGCTCGACGCTGTCCGTATCGACGCGGCCGTCTTCGCGCTGCGCCCCGACTACCGCTCGCTCGTCGTGGTCGCCGAGGGCCTGCGGCCCGGACCGAGCGACGAGACGGGCGAACGGCATCTGGCGGCGGCCGAGAAGCGGGCCCGCGACCTGCTGGGCGGCCTCCCGCCCGAGGAGCACCCGCACCTCGCCGCCTGGCAGGAGGCGTTCCGGGCCTTCGGGGCCAAGCCCCGGCGCACCCGCCCCAGCGCGGAGGCGCTGCTGCGCCGGCTGGACGACGGCCTGCCCCGCATCGACCGGCTCACCGACGTGTACAACGCCGTCTCGGTGGCGCACCTGGTGCCGCTCGGCGGCGAGGACCTCGACCACTATCGCGGTCCGGCCCGGCTGGTCCGGGCCGACGGCAGCGAGCCGTTCGAGGTCGTCGCCGGCGGCGAGCCGACCGTCGAACACCCCCGCCCGGGTGAGGTGGTGTGGCGGGACGACGCGGGTGTCACCTGCCGCCGGTGGAACTGGCGCCAGTGCGCCCGCACCCGACTCACGCACGAGACGACCCGCGCCTTCTTCGTGCTTGACGCGCTCGGCGCCATGACCGACGACGCGCTGCACGCCGCCGGTGAGGCGCTGGTCGAAGCGCTGGCCGACGGCAGCCCCGGCGCCGCGTTCGCCTCCCGGGTCGTCACCGGCTGACCGGCCGACCGGCTGACGGGCCGCCCCGCTGACCGGCCGCCCGCGCGAGCCGTTCCGGCGCCTGGACGCGTCCGCGCTAAGCCGCCGCGTGCACCACGCCGGCGAATCGCCGCGCGACCTCGCGCCACACCGGTGTCGCTGCCGCCTCGTCACGCTCCGCCCCCGCCGGGACGTCGTCCGGGTCGAACCCCAGCCGGCGCAGCCGCTCCGGGTCCCAGCCGCGGGTCTGCGCGGCGCTCGCCTCGGGGTGGAACTGCACGCCCCAGGCCCGCTCGCCGACCCGGAACGCCTGGTACGGGCAGTGCTCGCTCTCCACCAGCCACGGCGCGCCCGGCGGCAGCGCGGTGATGGCGTCCACGTGGTTCTCGATCGCGGTGCAACGTTCGGGCAGGCCGCGGAACAGCACGTCCTCACCGGCCTCCGCGCGCAGCGTCAGCGCGGTGCTGCCGACTTCCGGCGCCCCGTGCTCCCCGCGGACCGTGCCGCCCGCGACCTGCGCCAGCAACTGCCCGCCTAGGCAGATGCCGAACACCGGCACCTCCCGCTCGAGTGCCCGCGTCACCAGCGCACGTGTCCGCGCCAGCCAGGGCGCGCGGTCGTCGGCGTCCGGCAGGTAGCCGCCGCCCAGCACCACCACCGCCTGCTGGGAGAGCTCTTCCGGCACCGGTGGACCCTCCGCCCGGTAGCCGTGCGCCACGTCCAGCGCCAGCCCGGCCTCGGTCAGCCACGCGCCGAAACGGCCCGGACCGCCGTCCGGGCCGTTCTGTACCACCAGCACACGGGGTATCCCCGCAGGATCGCTCATGCCTGGGAGTCTCCCAGGCCCAGCTCCGCCTCCAGCACCCGGGCCACGGCGTCCTTGTCGCCCTCCGTCTCGACCCGGGCCACCCGCTGCCGCCCGTAGGCGAACAGCAGCAGCTCCGCCGGCTCACCGCTCACCGTGACCACCGGGGTGCCCTTGTGCGCCACCACGGTCTGGCCGTTGGGGCGGCGCAGGACCAAGCCGACCGGCGAGCGGCGCCCGGACAGCCGTGCGACGGTCTCCAACCGGCGCCACAGCGCGTCGGCGAACACCGGATCGATCTCGCGCGGCGTCCAGTCCGGCTGCGCCCGGCGGACGTCCTCCGCGTGCACGAAGAACTCCACCACGTTCGCCGCCTCGTCGACCTGCTTCAGTGAGAACGGGGAGAACTTCGGCGGGCCGGTGCGGATGAGCTGGATCAGCTCCTCGTACGGCTTGTCCCGGAACTCGGCCTGCACCCTCTCCAGACGCGCGGCAAGCGGCTTGAGGACGATCCCGCCCGCGGCGTCTGCGCGCCGCTCGCGCACCACCAGGTGCGCGGCGAGATCACGTGTCCGCCAGTCGCCGCACAGCGTCTCGGCCTCCGGCCCGGCACTCTCCAGCAGGTCGGCGAGAAGCAGACGTTCCCGCCTGGCATGAGTCGACATGCCGTCAGCGTACGCCCGTGCGGTTCCTCAGTCCGGGAGCGGAGCGGTGAGTTTCGGGCCGTCCAGCGTGTCGCTCAGGGTGATCGCGCAGGAGATCGTGTCGTCGTCGCCCAGCTGGTACGTCGGCAGCGCCGGGTAGATCGCGTAGTAGTAGTACACCCGGCCGTCCTTGGGCATCGAGTTCAGCCGGGTGTTCACGTCGGAGTGGCACAGCTCCATCACCTTCGTGCGCAGCGCCTGCTCGTCCGCGAAGGTGCCGCTGAGCGTGTCGTTGGTGATGACCTCACCGTCGTGCGACTCGTCGCACGACCGCGTCTCCACCAGGGAGACGTCGCTGCTCAGCGCCGGGTGGTCGAAGCACTGACCGGGCTCCAGCACGACGAACGGCACCAGATCCTGCCCCGGAGAGGTCGGCAGGGAGGAGTCCGGCTCCTCCGAGGCGCCCGGGGCCGGAACGTCCGGGGCACCGGAGGGGTCGGCGGCGCCCGCGCCGGGCTCCTCCTCCGCGCCGGGTGAATGGTCTCCGGTGGCCTCGGCCCTGCTGCTGCCGCCGTCGCCCCCGACCAGCAGCACCACGCCGCCGACCGCGACCGCCGCCGCCAGCACCGAGCCCACCACGATCGCCGCGACCTTTGCGCCGCGATTGCCGCCGCCGGGCGGCTGCGGGGGTATCCCGTACGGCTGGCTGCCGGGAAAGCCGGGCTGCCCGTGCGGTGCGCCGTACCCCGGAGGGGGCGGGAATCCGCCGCCCGGACCCGTCCCCGCTCCGCTGCCGGGTGGGCCGAAGCCGCCGCCGACCGGCTGCCCCTGAGGAGCCGGTCCGCCGGGCGCGGGCCCGAATCCCTGCGGCGGTCCGAAGCCCGACGATCCTGAACTGCCGTGGGCCTGCGGGTCCTGCGGCGGCGGAGGAAGACTCATGGCGCAAGGATGCCGCATGGCACGGACATCCGGGGCCGCGGGGGAGAATGTCCGGTACATGCCCGATCATGCCCGCCCCGCACGTCACACCGGCACCCCGAACGGCGTTGCGCACCATACCGCCAGCGGCGGCAGAATGGACCCATGACCCGCGTCCCCGCCGACTCCTCCGCACTCGACCCCGCCGTGGCCGCCCGCCTCCGCCGCAACGCCGACGGGCTGGTCCCCGCCATCGCCCAGCAGTACGACACCGGCGAGGTGCTGATGCTCGGCTGGATGGACGACGAGGCCCTGCACCGCACCCTCACCACCGGCCGCTGCACCTACTGGTCGCGCAGCCGCGGGGAATACTGGGTCAAGGGCGACACGTCGGGCCACGTCCAGCATGTCAAGTCCGTGGCCCTGGACTGCGACGGCGATACCGTCCTGGTCAGGGTCGACCAGACCGGCGCCGCCTGCCACACCGGCGACCGCACTTGCTTCGACGCCGCGCCCCTGCCCGTCACCGCCGACGGCTGACCGCCGGCACGCACCCGGCCCCGCCGCCACGCACCCGTCACGGACCCCAGGAACAGGACCCAAGGCCCACATGACCACTCCGGACCTCGACACCTTTCGCCAGCTCGCCAAGGACCGCCGCGTCATCCCCGTCACCCGCCGGCTCCTCGCCGACGGCGACACGCCCGTAGGCCTGTACCGCAAGCTCGCCGGTTCACGCGCCGGCACCTTCCTCCTGGAGTCCGCCGAGAACGGCCGCACCTGGTCCCGGTACTCCTTCGTCGGTGTCCGCAGCGCCGCCACTCTCACCGTCCGCGACGGCCGCGCCCACTGGCTCGGCGACCCGCCCGCCGGCGTCCCCACCGACGGCGATCCGCTGCACGCGCTGCGCGCCACCGTCGAGGCCCTGCACACCCCGCGCGACCTCCACGAGAGCGGCGAACTCCCGCCGTTCACCGGCGGTATGGTCGGCTATCTCGGCTACGACGTCGTACGCCGCCTGGAGCGGATCGGCGACAGCACCCGCGACGACCTGCGCCTCCCCGAGCTCACCATGCAGCTCGCCTCCGACCTCGCCGTGCTCGACCACCGCGACGGCACCGTGCTGCTCATCGCCAACGCCATCAACCACAACGACCTCGACACCGGCGTCGACGAGGCCTACCACGACGCCGTGGCCCGCCTCGACGCGATGGCTGCCGACCTCGACCGCCCCGCACCCGCGGGCGCCGCGACCCTGCCGCCCTCCGCCCTTCCCGAGCAGGTCTCCCGTACCGGCGGAGGCGCCACCTACCGCGCGGCCGTGGAGGACATCAAGGAACGCATCCGTGCCGGGGAGGCCTTCCAGGTCGTCCCCTCACAGCGCTTCGAGACCCCCTGCCAGGCCTCCGCCCTCGACGTCTACCGCGCCCTGCGCACCACCAACCCCAGCCCGTACATGTACCTGTTCCGCTTCGCCGGGGAGGCGGACGACGGGGGCGCGGGCGGCTTCGACGTCGTCGGCTCCAGCCCGGAGGCGCTGGTCAAGGTCGAGGACGGGCAGGCCCTGATGCACCCCATCGCCGGCACCAGGCCGCGCGGCGCCACCCCGCAGCGCGACACCGCACTCGCCGACGAACTCCTCGCCGACCCCAAGGAACGCGCCGAACACCTCATGCTCGTCGACCTCGGCCGCAACGACCTCGGCCGCGTCTGCCGGCCGGGCAGCGTCGAGGTCGTCGACTTCATGTCCATCGAGCGGTACAGCCACGTGATGCACATCGTCTCCACCGTCACCGGCCGCCTCGCCCCCGACCGCACCGCCTTCGACGCCCTCACCGCCTGCTTCCCCGCCGGCACTCTCTCCGGCGCCCCCAAGCCCCGCGCGCTCCAGATCATCGAGGAACTCGAGACCACCCGCCGCGGCGTCTACGGGGGCTGCGTCGGCTACCTCGACTTCGCCGGCGACGCCGACACCGCCATCGCCATCCGGACCGCAGTCCTCCGCGACGGCACCGCCTACGTGCAGGCCGGGGCCGGTGTCGTCGCCGACTCCGACCCCGCCGCCGAGGACACCGAATGCCAGAACAAGGCCGCCGCCGTGCTGCGTGCCGTGCACACCGCCGCACACCTCGGGGGCGCCCCCCGGGCCGCCGGCCCCGGCGGTAGCGTGGGCCCGTGACTTCCGCACCACCGCCCCGCACCTCCCGCACACCCCGGCGCGCCCTCGCGGCGGCGCTGCTGAGTGGCCCGCTGGGCGCGGCACTGGCACTGATCGCCGCCGGGCAGGTGTGGAGCGAGACCACCACCACCTTCGCCGGCGGCACCCTTCCGGTGACCGCCACCGGCAGCGACATCACCGGCCTGCCCAGCGCCTTCGCCCTGACCGGCCTCGCGGCCCTGGTCGCCGTCTTCGCCGTCCGCCGCGCGGTCCGCGTCGTCGTCGCCGGCCTGCTCGCCCTCAGCGGCGCCGGCACCGTCGCCGCCGCCGTGGCCGGTGCCCGCGACCATGCCGCGCTCACCGAGAAGGCCGCGCGGGCAAGCGGCCTCACCGAAGGCGCCATCGACGCCGTGCAGGTCAGCGCCTGGCCGTGGATCTCCACGACGGGCGGAGCCCTGCTGCTGCTCGCCGGACTGCTGGCCCTGGGGTACGGGCGGCGCTGGCCCTCCATGGCAGGCACCGGCCGGTACGAGCGCGGGACCCGTGCCCCCCGCCGCGACACTCCGCCGCCCGTCGACCCCGACCGGCCCGAGGACCTGTGGAAGGCCCTCGACCGCGGCGAGGACCCCACGCACGGCACCCCGTGATCCACCGCGAACGGCCAACGGACACAATGGTGCGGGCGGCGCGCCCGCCCACCGAGGGAAACGACGAGGAGCAGCAACCCATGGCGAAGCACTACCACCACGGAAACAGCCCGGCGGCCTGGACCGGCGTCATCATCGCCTTCATCGGCTTCTGCATCGGCGGTGCCTTCACCGTGACGGCCCAGCCGATCGGAGTGGTGGCCGGCCTGGTCGTGGTGGGCCTCGGCGGCGTGGCCGGCCTGGTGATGCGCTCCATGGGACTCGGCCACGACCCGAACCCGGACGCCCCGCACTGACCTCTCCGCCGACCTCTACGACGGCCGCCACCCCGGTGGCGTCCCGCCCGCGCGGCGCACACCCCGTGCGCCGCGCGCGGCACGCCGGGACCGCTCCGGCGTCCGCCCGGCCGGACACTCCGCCGGAAACGCGCTGGCGCCGACCGCCCGCACCAGACAGGCTGGGACAGTGACCCACGCCCCCACCCCCACCCCCGCCGGCGCCCGCACCCCAGGCACCCTCACCCGGCTCGCCGCCCCGCTGAGCGCCCTGGCCGCCGTGGCAGGGGCCTTCGCGTACGTCGCCGCTCGCGACCCCAATGCGCCCGGCCACTACCCGGCCTGCCCGCTGCTGCAGCTCACCGGCATCCTCTGCCCCGGCTGCGGTGGTCTGCGCTCCGCTCACGCCGTCTCCCACGGCGACCTGGCCGCGGCCCTCGGAGCCAACGCGCTCGCGCTGGCCGGCATGGCTCTGGCCGTCCTCTTCCTGCTCCACTGGTGCGTCAGGGTGATCCGAGCCCGGCCCGTGACCGTGCCCGTGCGACCCGTGCACCTGTGGCTCGGCACCGGGCTGGTCCTGGTCTTCACGGTCGTCCGCAACCTCCCCTTCGGAGCGGCGCTCGCCCCCTGAGTTTCGTGGGAACTGTCCGCAATGTGGGATTTGGGGTAACCGGATGCAGGCCCTCCGTTCATGGCCGGATACCATCGCAGTGCCCGACCATCGACATTTCTCAGCCACGAACCCAGCCACGAAGGGGGCCGCTCGCGTGAGTGTGCTTGACGAGATCATCGACGGCGTTCGCCAAGACCTCGCCGAACGGCAGGCGCGGATCAGCCTCGACGACCTCAAGCAGCGCGCCGCGGCCGCCCCCCAGGCCAAGGACGGCGTCGCGGCACTCAAGGGCGACAGCGTCCGGGTCATCTGCGAGGTCAAGCGGTCCAGCCCGTCCAAGGGCGCGCTCGCCGCCATCGCCGACCCCGCCGGCCTTGCCGCCGACTACGAGGCCGGGGGCGCGTCCGTGATCTCCGTCCTCACCGAGCAGCGCCGCTTCGGCGGCTCCCTCGCCGACCTCGAGGCCGTCCGCGCCAAGGTCGACATTCCCGTGCTCCGCAAGGACTTCGTCGTCACGTCCTACCAGCTCTGGGAGGCCAGAGCCTACGGCGCTGACGTCGTGCTGCTCATCGTCGCCGCCCTGGAACAGCAGGCTCTCGTCTCCCTCGTCGAACGTGCCGAGTCCCTCGGCCTCACCCCGCTCGTCGAGGTCCACGACGAGGAGGAGGCCGCCCGCGCCGTCGACGCCGGCGCGCGCATCATCGGCGTCAATGCCCGCAACCTGAAGACCCTCGAGGTCGACCGCGGCACCTTCGAGCGCGTCGCACCCGAGATTCCCGACCACATCGTCAAGGTCGCGGAATCGGGCGTACGCGGCCCGCACGACCTGATCGCCTACGCCAACGAGGGCGCCGACGCCGTCCTCGTCGGCGAGTCCCTGGTCACAGGCAAGGACCCCAAGAGCGCCGTCGCCGACCTCGTCGCCGCAGGCGCGCACCCCGCGCTGCGCCACGGGAAGGGCTGACCTCCGGTGGACCGGCGACCGCACCGCGCCGCCGCGCCGCGCGACCCGTACGCGCGCCTGCGCCGCGGCTGCCGCCCCCGCGGGTGCCGCGCCCCGGCGCGGCGGGTGCACGGGCGTCGCGTCCGCTACCACATCGGCTGCGAACCCGGTCAGGTCAACGGCCGGCGATGGCCCGCCGCCGCGGCGACGGCCTGACCGCACCCGCACCTGCTCCCGACCCCGCCCGCCCGGCCGTGACGCCGCGTGGCACCGCCCCGCCCGGGACCCCGCCCGCCACGGGTGCCGTCGGCGTCCCCTCATGACAGTGGGACGCCGACGGCACCCGGGACGAGGGGCACCGCCGTCGGCGGGACCCTCCGCCACCCTGCCACGGCGCCGCGCGTGCGGCCCGCGCTCCGGCGGCGCCGTCCACGCCCCGCACGGCCGAGCAGGCGGGCGATGGCCTGCCGTCGGCGCGTCCCCGCCGTGCCGCCCGGGCCCCGCAGGAGGCTGGAGCCGGCCCCCCGCGCCCACCCGGCGCTCCCCCTTCAGACGACGAACCGCAAGGAGCACCACGCAGATGTCCCGCTACTTCATCCCCGACCCGGAGGGCCGGGTGCCCACACCCGAGGGCTACTTCGGGGCCTTCGGCGGCAAGTTCATCCCGGAGGCCCTCGTCGCCGCCGTCGACGAGGTCGCCATCGAGTACGACAAGGCCAAAGCGGACCCCGCCTTCACCGCGGAGCTCGAGGACCTCCTGGTCCACTACACCGGACGTCCCAGCGCCCTCACCGAGGTGCCGCGCTTCGCGGAACACGCCGGCGGCGCCCGCGTCTTCCTCAAGCGCGAGGACCTCAATCACACCGGCTCGCACAAGATCAACAACGTGCTGGGGCAGGCCCTGCTCACCCGCCGCATGGGCAAGTCCCGGGTCATCGCGGAGACCGGCGCCGGGCAGCACGGCGTCGCCACCGCGACGGCCTGCGCGCTCTTCGGCCTCGAGTGCACCGTCTACATGGGCGAGGTCGACACAAAGCGGCAGGCGCTGAACGTGGCCCGGATGCGCATGCTCGGAGCCGAGGTCGTACCGGTGACCTCCGGCAGCCGTACGCTCAAGGACGCGATCAACGAGGCGTTCCGCGACTGGGTCGCGAACGTCGACCGCACCCACTACCTCTTCGGCACCGCGGCCGGCCCGCACCCCTTCCCGGCACTGGTGCGGGACTTCCACCGGGTGATCGGCGTCGAGGCACGGCGCCAGATCCAGGAGCGCACCGGCCGGCTGCCGGACGCCGCCGTGGCCTGCGTCGGCGGCGGCTCCAACGCGATCGGCCTGTTCCACGCCTTCCTCGACGACCCCGGCGTCCGGCTGGTCGGCTGCGAGGCCGCGGGACACGGCGTCGCCTCCGGCGAGCACGCGGCGACCCTCACGGCGGGCGAGCCGGGCATCCTGCACGGTTCCCGCAGCTACCTCCTCCAGGATGACGAGGGCCAGATCACCGAGCCGTACTCGATCTCGGCCGGCCTGGACTACCCCGGCATCGGCCCCGAGCACGCCTACCTCAAGGACAGCGGGCGCGGGGAGTACCGGCCCGTCACCGACGACGAGGCGATGCGCGCGCTGCGCCTGCTCTCCGAGACGGAGGGGATCATCCCGGCGATCGAGAGCGCCCACGCCCTCGCCGGTGCGCTCGACCTCGGCCGCGAACTCGGCACGGACGGGCTGATCCTGGTCAACCTGTCCGGACGCGGCGACAAGGACATGGACACCGCCGCCCGCTACTTCGGGCTCTACGACGACCAGCCGGGTGACCAGCCGGGCGGCACCGAGACCCCGGGGAGCGACCAGTGAGCGGAAACATCGAACTCCTGACCGCCACCCTGGCCCGCGCCCGGAACGAGAACCGGGCCGCGCTGATCGGCTACCTCCCTGCGGGTTTCCCCACCGTGGACGGCGGCATCCGCGCCTGTACCGCCCTGCTGGAGGGCGGCTGCGACGTCGTCGAGGTCGGTCTGCCGCACAGCGACCCGGTCCTGGACGGCCCCGTCATCCAGACTGCCGACGACATCGCCCTGCGCGGCGGCGTCCGCATCGCCGACGTGCTCCGCACCGTCCGGGAGGCGCACGCCGCGACGGGTGCGCCGGTCCTGGTCATGACGTACTGGAACCCGGTCGACCGGTACGGGGTGGAGCGTTTCGCCGCCGAGCTCGCCGACGCGGGCGGCGCCGGCTGCATCCTCCCCGACCTCCCGGTCGAGGAGGCCGGCGCGTGGACGAAGGCCGCCGAGCAGCACTCCCTGGCCACGGTCTTCGTCGTCGCGCCCTCCAGCCGGGACGAGCGGCTGGCGAGGATCACCGCGGCCGGCAGCGGCTTCGTCTACGCGGCGTCCCTGATGGGCGTCACCGGCACCCGGGAATCCGTCGGGCTGGAGGCGAAGGACCTGGTCGCCCGCACCCGGGCGACCGCCGAGCTCCCGGTCTGCGTGGGCCTCGGCGTGTCCAGCGCGGCCCACGCGGCGGAGGTCGCCACCTTCGCCGACGGCGTGATCGTCGGCTCGGCCTTCGTCAAACGCCTGCTCGCCGCCGCGGACGACCTGGAGGCGGGCCTGGCCGACGTGCGGACTCTGGCCGGCGAACTCGCCTCCGGCGTGCGCCGGGCGGCGCGAGCCTGACGGGACGCCAACCCGCCCCGTGAGGGGTCCCCGCAGCGGAGCGCACCGTGTGCGGGGACCCCTTTCGGGGGAACTCCCGTTCCGGGGCGCATGCCGCGACGCCCCCGGCTCGTTGCAGCATGACGTGACGAGTCAGATGGATCGCGACAGTGTGATGACCGACGACAAGCCCCCGGGAGCCGCGAGCGCCCGCGAGCGCCTGCGCGTGGAGCGGGAGCGCGAGCGCCAGTCAGCCAAGCGGCTGCGGACGTTGAAGATGGCCGGCCTGGTCGTCCTCGTGCTCGCGGTCGCGGCGCTGGTCGCCGTGGCGGTGTCCGTGACCGGCAAGGGCGACAACGCGTCGGGGGAGGCCCGCCCCGTGACCACGGGTCCGGTCGGGGCGCCGGTGACCATGACGGTGTACGAGGACTTCCGCTGCCCCGGATGCGAGGCATTCGAGTCGCAGTACCGGGAGACGATCAACGACCTGCGCGACGCGGGCAAGCTGCGGGTGGAGTACCACCTCGTCACCCTCATCGACGACAACCTCGGGGGCCAGGGCTCCCAGTACGCCGCCGAGGCGGCGATGTGCGCGAACGACGCCGGGAGGTTCGTCCCGTACCACGACCTGCTGTACACGAACCAGCCGCCGGAGCAGAAGGACGCCTTCGGCGACAGGAAGTACCTGCTGCGACTCGCCCGCCAGGTCGAAGGGCTGTCGACCGCCGAGTTCGAGACGTGCGTGCGGGACGGTCACAACGCCGACCGCGTCGCCCGCACGAACAACGCGTTCCTCGATGCGGGCATCAACCAGACCCCCACCGTCCTCATCGACGGCAAGCCGGCCGGTGCCGACCCGGCCGACCCGCTGACGCCGCAGAAGCTGCGGCAGATCGTGGAGAGGAAGAACTGACCGCGGCCGTGGACTGTTCCGTGCCCGCCGCCGGCGCCCGGGCCCTTTCGGCGGTCCGGGCGTCGGCGGCGGGCACGTCCGCGGGCGTCGTCGGCGGCGCCTTTCCGAGGCCCTTTCCGGTGCCTTTGCGCGACGTTTCCCCGGTGCGTCCCGGGCAGCGTTATCCAGCCGTTGTGCCGGGCGGCGGCCCCCGGCGGCCGGGCACGGTAGCGTCGGGGGAGCCATGAACACCCTTGCCTTCATTCCCAGCCCCTCGGCCGGAGAGATCCATCTCGGTCCGGTCCCGCTGCGCGGCTACGCGTTCTGCATCATCATCGGCGTCTTCCTCGCCGTCTGGCTCGGCAACCGGCGATGGACCGCCCGTGGCGGCCGTACCGGGACGGTCGCCGACATCGCCGTCTGGGCGGTGCCGTTCGGGCTGGTGGGCGGCCGGCTCTACCACGTGATCACCGACTACCAGCTGTACTTCGGCGAGGGCCGCAACTGGGTGGACGCCTTCCGCATCTGGGACGGCGGACTGGGCATCTGGGGCGCGATCGCGCTGGGTGCCGTCGGCGCGTGGATCGGCTGCCGCCGCCGCGGCATTCCGCTGCCCGCCTACGCGGACGCCGTCGCACCCGGCATCGCGCTGGCCCAGGCCGTCGGGCGCTGGGGGAACTGGTTCAACCAGGAGCTGTACGGGCGCCCCACCGACCTTCCGTGGGCCGTGGAGATCGACCGCGCCCACCGGCCCGTCGAATCCCTCGACGCCGCCACCTACCACCCGACCTTCCTGTACGAGTCGCTGTGGTGCATCGGCGTGGCCTTCCTGGTCATCTGGGCCGACCGGCGCTTCCGCATGGGCCACGGGCGGGCGTTCGCGCTGTACGTCGCCGCGTACACCGCGGGGCGCTTCTGGATCGAGTACCTGCGCATCGACGACGCCCACCAGGTACTGGGGCTGCGGCTGAACAACTGGACGGCGCTCGGGGTGTTCCTGCTCGCGGTGGCCTACATCGTGATCTCCCACCGGGTGTCGCCCGGGCGCGAGAAGGTCGTCGAACCGGGCGCCGCCGACGGCGACGGCACGCCGCCGGCCTCGCCGCAGAGCGACGAGGGTGCGCAGAGCGACCAGGACGCGCAGAGCGACGCGGCAGCGGAGAGCGCGGGCAGCGACGAGGGCACCGAGCCCCCGGCTCCCGGCCCGGCCGCCGACGACGCACCGACGGCCCCCAGCGAGCGGCCTGGCCGCCGCACCTGAACCGCCCCCCTCCCCCCACCCGTCCGGGGCGGGGTGCCTCGCCGGGCTCCGGGGCCGCACCCCGGAGTCTTGTGAGGACGGGGGCTGGGGAGAATACCTGGTCAGAGGGGTAAGTACGGCCTTCCTTGGTGGCGCGGAGCGCGCAGGCGTGCCTACGGTCGAAGCATCCGACGGCCGCGAAGGAAGGACGGTGCGCCCCATGGCCAGCGCCCAAAAAGAGACGCCGACCCCCGGCGCGGACGCGGAACCGCACGGTCACCGCGACGTCAACGGCGGCTGGCTGCGTCCCGCGGTGTTCGGCGCGATGGACGGCCTCGTCTCCAACCTCGGCCTGATGACCGGCGTCGCCGGCTCCTCGGCCTCCCAGCAGACCGTGGTCATCGCCGGCCTGGCCGGTCTCGCCGCCGGAGCCTTCTCCATGGCGGCGGGGGAGTACACTTCCGTGGCCTCGCAGCGCGAGCTGGTGCAGGCCGAGCTGGACGTGGAGCGGCGCGAGCTGCGGAGCAACCCGCAGGACGAGATACGGGAGCTGGCGGCCGCCTACGAGGCCCGCGGCGTGGAACCGGAACTGGCCGCGCAGGTCGCCGAGCAGATATCCCGCGACCCCGAGCAGGCGCTGGACGTGCACGCCCGCGAGGAGCTGGGCGTCGACCCCGGCGACCTCCCCTCCCCGACGGTCGCCGCCGTGTCGTCCTTCGGCTCCTTCTCCG
Source organism: Streptomyces sp. RKND-216 (assembly GCF_004795255.1). Classification (NCBI taxonomy): domain Bacteria; kingdom Bacillati; phylum Actinomycetota; class Actinomycetes; order Kitasatosporales; family Streptomycetaceae; genus Streptomyces; species Streptomyces sp. RKND-216. The sequence continues at coordinate 4,947,933 of NZ_SSBQ01000002.1, forward strand.
TCGGTGCGGCCGTGCCCGTACTGCCGTACCTCTTCGGCGCCGGAGCCCTGTGGCCGGCCGTCGTCGTGGCGCTGCTCGCGCTGTTCCTGTGCGGCGCGGTCGTGGCGAGGGTGACTGCACGGTCCTGGTGGTACAGCGGCCTGCGGCAGATGCTGCTGGGCGGCGCGGCGGCCGCGGTGACCTACGGGCTGGGTGCCGTCTTCGGCGTGGCCGTGGGCTGAGGCCCCTGCGGTACGCAGACGGGGCCCGCTGTGGCCGGTGTGGCCCGGGACACGGTGTGTGACGTTCCGGACGGGGCATGATCCACGTGTTACCGGACGGTTTCAGCGTCCGCCTTCCGGGGCACAAGCTGGAAAGCCCGCGAGCAACGATGCCCGCGCCGGCCTGCATGTTTTCGGCCCCAGGGGCCTCCGCCGCGCTGCGGCCGCGGAGCGAGTCGTCCGCATGCTGGAACGAGGAATCCGCCTGCTGGGAAGATGCGCCATCCTGTAACCTGCACGAAAATCTGTTCAGCCAGGGCCGACGTCGTCCCTCGGCGCAAGCACATGCCATGACGACGACGGGAGAGCCGATGCGTGCGGCATTCGAGGCGGCCCACCCTGCCAAGCAGGGGATGTACGACCCCCGGTACGAGCACGACGCCTGCGGCGTCGGCTTCGTGGCCACACTCACCGGCGTTCCCAGCCACGAGCTGGTGCAGCAGGCGCTGACGGTCCTGCGCAACCTTGAGCACCGCGGTGCCACCGGTTCCGACCCGGACACCGGCGACGGCGCCGGCATCCTCCTCCAGGTCCCCGACGCCTTCCTGCGGGAGGAGGTCCCCTTCGACCTGCCCGCCGCCGGCGGCTACGCCGTAGGCCTGGCGTTTCTCCCCGCCGAGCCGGCCGCCGAGGAGGAGGCCGTCGCGCGGATCGGTGAGATCGCGGCGGAGGAGGGCCTGAGCGTCCTCGGCTGGCGTGAGGTGCCGGTCGCCCCGCAGCTGCTGGGCGAGGGTGCCCGCGAGACCATGCCCACGTTCCGGCAGTTGTTCCTCGCCGACGCGGCGGGTGAGCGCACCGGCGTCGCCCTGGACCGGATCGCGTTCGTCGCCCGCAAGCGGGCCGAGCGCGAGGCTGGCACCTACTTTGCCTCACTGTCCGCCCGCACCCTGGTCTACAAGGGCATGCTGACCACCGGGCAGCTGGAGCCGTTCTTCCCCGACCTGTCGGACCGGCGGCTCACCAGCGCCATCGCCCTGGTGCACTCCCGGTTCTCCACCAACACCTTCCCCTCCTGGCCGCTGGCCCACCCCTACCGCTTCGTCGCGCACAACGGCGAGATCAACACCGTGCAGGGCAACCGCAACTGGATGCGCGCCCGCGAATCGCAGCTGGCCTCGGACCTGTTCGGCGACGACGCGAAGCTGGCCCGGATCTTCCCCGTCTGCACGCCGGGCGCGTCGGACTCCGCGACCTTCGACGAGGTGCTGGAACTCCTGCACCTGGGCGGGCGCTCGCTGCCGCATTCGGTGCTGATGATGGTCCCCGAGGCGTGGGAGAACTCTGCTTCCGGCGAATCCATGGACCCGGCCCGGCGCGCCTTCTACCAGTACCACTCCACGATGATGGAGCCCTGGGACGGCCCGGCGTGCGTCACCTTCACCGACGGCACCCAGGTCGGCGCCGTGCTCGACCGCAACGGCCTGCGCCCCGGCCGCTACTGGGTCACCGACGACGGCCTGGTCGTCCTCGGCTCGGAGGTCGGCGTCCTCGACATCGACCCGTCCAGGGTGGTGCGCAAGGGCCGCCTCCAGCCCGGCCGGATGTTCCTCGTCGACACCGCGGAGCACCGCATCATCGAGGACGACGAGATCAAGGCCACGCTGGCCGCCGAACACCCCTACGAGGAGTGGCTGGAGGCCGGTCTGATCGAGCTGGCCGACCTGCCCGAGCGCGAGCACATCGTGCACACCCATCGCTCGGTGACCCGGCGTCAGCAGACCTTCGGATACACCGAGGAGGAGCTCCGCGTCATCCTCGCGCCGATGGCCCAGACCGGCGCCGAACCGATCGGCTCCATGGGCACCGACTCACCGATCGCCGCGCTGTCCACCCGGCCCCGGCTCATCTTCGACTACTTCACCCAGCTGTTCGCGCAGGTCACCAACCCTCCGCTGGACGCCATCCGCGAGGAACTCGTCACCTCGCTGATCTCGTCGCTCGGCCCGCAGGGCAACCTCCTGGAGCCGACCTCGGCGTCCTGCCGCAGCGTCACGCTGCCGTTCCCGGTGATCGACAACGACGAGCTGGCCAAGCTCATCCACATCAACGCCGACGGCGACCTGCCCGGTTTCAAGTCCACGACCCTGTCCGGCCTGTACCGGGTGCACGACGGGGGAGAGGGCCTGGCCGCCCGCATCAAGGAGATCTGCAAGGAGGCCGACGCCGCCATAGCGGCCGGCGCACGCCTCGTCGTGCTCTCCGACCGGCACTCCGACGCCGAGCACGCGCCCATCCCGTCGTTGCTGCTGACCTCGGCCGTGCACCACCACCTGATCCGCACCAAGCAGCGCACCCAGGTGGGACTGCTGATCGAGGCCGGCGACGTGCGCGAGGTGCACCACGTCGCCCTGCTCATCGGCTACGGTGCCGCCGCCGTCAACCCTTACCTGGCCATGGAGTCCGTGGAGGACCTGGTCCGGGCCGGCACCTTCCTGCCCGGCATCGACGAGATGGCCCCCGAGGAGGCCATCGGCAACCTCATCAAGGCCCTCGGCAAGGGCGTCCTGAAGGTGATGTCCAAGATGGGCATCTCCACTGTCGCCTCCTACCGCGGCGCGCAGGTCTTCGAGGCCGTCGGTCTGGACGAGTCGTTCGTCGACACCTACTTCCACGGCACCACCACCAAGATCGGCGGCGCCGGCCTGGACGTCGTCGCCAAGGAGGTCGGAGCCCGGCATGCCAAGGCCTACCCGGCCACCGGCATCGCCCCCGCGCACCGCGCCCTCGACATCGGCGGCGAGTACCAGTGGCGCCGCGAGGGCGAACCGCACCTCTTCGACCCGGACACCGTCTTCCGTCTCCAGCACTCCACCCGTGAGCGCCGCTACGACATCTTCAAGCAGTACACCCGGCGCGTCGACGAGCAGGCCGAGCGCCTGATGACGCTGCGCGGCCTGTTCCGCATGAAGGAGGGCGAGCGGCAGCCGGTGCCGATCGACGAGGTCGAGCCGGTGTCAGAGATCGTCAAGCGGTTCTCCACCGGCGCCATGTCCTACGGCTCCATCTCCCAGGAGGCGCACGAGACCCTGGCCATCGCCATGAACCGCATCGGCGGCAAGTCCAACACCGGCGAGGGCGGCGAGGACCCGGAGCGGCTCTACGATCCGCAGCGCCGCTCCGCGATCAAGCAGGTCGCCTCCGGCCGGTTCGGCGTGACCAGCGAGTACCTGGTCAACTCCGACGACATCCAGATCAAGATGGCGCAGGGCGCCAAGCCCGGCGAGGGCGGTCAGCTGCCCGGTCACAAGGTGTACCCGTGGGTGGCGAAGACCCGGCACTCCACGCCCGGCGTCGGCCTCATCTCGCCGCCCCCGCACCACGACATCTACTCCATCGAGGACCTCGCCCAGCTCATCCACGACCTGAAGAACGCCAACCCGGCGGCCCGCATCCACGTGAAGCTGGTCTCCGAGGTCGGCGTCGGCACCGTCGCCGCGGGCGTGTCCAAGGCGCACGCGGACGTGGTGCTCATCTCCGGCCACGACGGCGGCACCGGCGCCTCGCCGCTGACCTCCCTCAAGCACGCCGGCGGCCCCTGGGAACTGGGCCTGGCCGAGACCCAGCAGACGCTGCTGCTCAACGGCCTGCGCGACCGCATCGTGGTGCAGACCGACGGCCAGCTCAAGACCGGCCGCGACGTGCTGATCGCCGCGCTCCTCGGCGCCGAGGAGTTCGGCTTCGCCACCGCGCCGCTGGTCGTGTCCGGCTGCGTGATGATGCGCGTGTGCCACCTGGACACCTGCCCGGTCGGCATCGCCACCCAGAACCCGGTGCTGCGGGAGCGCTACGCCGGCAAGGCCGAACACGTCGTCAACTTCTTCGAGTTCATCGCCGAGGAGGTCCGCGAACTCCTCGCCGAACTGGGCTTCCGCAGCCTGGACGAGGCCGTCGGCCACGCCGAACTCCTCGACGTCAGCCGCGCCGTGGACCACTGGAAGGCCGCCGGCCTGGACCTCGGGCCGCTGCTGCACGTGCCCGACCTGCCCGAGGGCGCCGTCCGGCACCAGGTCGTCGAACAGGACCACGGACTGGCCAAGGCGCTGGACAACCAGCTCATCAAGCTGTCCGCGGACGCGCTGAACGCCGAGTCCGTCGAGGCCGCCCAGCCGGTCCGCGCCCGCCTCCACATCCGCAACATCAACCGCACGGTCGGCACCATGCTCGGCCACGAGGTCACCAAGCGGTTCGGCGGCGCCGGCCTGCCCGACGACACCATCGACGTCACCTTCACCGGCTCCGCCGGCCAGTCCTTCGGCGCGTTCCTGCCGCGCGGCATCACGCTCCGCCTGGAGGGCGACGCCAACGACTACGTCGGCAAGGGCCTGTCCGGCGGCCGCGTCGCCGTGCGCCCCGAACGGGGCGCAGACCACCTGGCCGAGTACTCCACCATCGCCGGCAACACCCTCGCCTACGGCGCCACCGGCGGCGAGATGTACCTCCGAGGCCGCGTCGGCGAACGCTTCTGCGTCCGCAACTCCGGCGCCACCGTGGTCTCCGAGGGCGTCGGCGACCACGGCTGCGAGTACATGACCGGCGGCGCGGCCGTCGTTCTCGGAGACACCGGACGGAACTTCGGCGCCGGCATGTCCGGCGGCTTCGCCTACGTCATCGACCTCGACCCGGCGAACGTCAACGTCGCGCTCCGCCCCGCGCTCAACCCCCTGGACGACACCGACCGGCAGTGGCTGCACGACGTGGTGCGCCGCCACCAGGAGGAGACCGGCTCCACCGTCGCCGAGAAGCTCCTCGCCGACTGGGACGCCGCAGCCGACCGCTTCACCAAGATCGTTCCCCCGCAGTACCAGGCAGTGCTCGCCGCCAAGGAAGCCGCCGAGCGAGCCGGACTCCCCGAGTCCGAGACCCACGAGAAGATGATGGAGGCGGCGCTCAATGGCTGACCCCAAGGGCTTCCTGACCACCGGCCGCGAGGTCGCCGAGACCCGGCCGGTCTCCGAACGCGTGCAGGACTGGAACGAGGTCTACGTCCCCGGTTCGCTGCTCCCCATCATCGGCAAGCAGGCCGGCCGTTGCATGGACTGCGGCATCCCGTTCTGCCACAACGGCTGCCCGCTCGGGAACCTCATCCCCGAGTGGAACGACTACGCCTACCGCGAGGACTGGGCCGCCGCCAGCGAGCGGCTGCACGCCACCAACAACTTCCCCGAGTTCACCGGCCGGCTCTGCCCCGCGCCGTGCGAGTCGGCCTGCGTGCTGGGCATCAACCAGCCGCCGGTGACCATCAAGAACGTCGAGGTCACCATCATCGACAAGGCGTGGGAGGCCGGCGACGTCACCCCGCAGCCCCCGGAGCGGCTCTCGGGCAAGACCGTCGCCGTCATCGGCTCCGGGCCCGCCGGGCTCGCCGCCGCGCAGCAGCTCACCCGCGCCGGTCACACCGTCGCCGTCTACGAGCGCGCCGACCGCATCGGCGGCCTGCTGCGGTACGGCATCCCCGAGTTCAAGATGGAGAAGCGGCACATCAACCGCCGGATCGAGCAGATGCGGGCCGAGGGCACCAAGTTCCGCACCGAGACCGAGATCGGCGTGGACATCGACGCGAAGCAGCTGCGCAAGCGCTACGACGCGGTCGTCATCGCCGCGGGCGCCACCACCGCCCGCGACCTGCCCGTCCCCGGGCGCGAGCTGAACGGCGTGCACCAGGCGATGGAGTACCTGCCGCTGTCCAACAAGGTGCAGGAGGGCGACCTGACGGCCTCCCCGATCTCCGCCGAGGGCAAGCACGTCGTCGTCATCGGCGGCGGCGACACCGGTGCCGACTGCGTCGGCACCGCCCACCGCCAGGGCGCCGCGTCCGTCACCCAGCTCGAGATCATGCCCCGGCCGGGCGAGGAGCGCCCCTCCCACCAGCCGTGGCCGACGTTCCCCATGCTCTACAAGGTCACCAGCGCGCACGAGGAGGGCGGCGACCGCGTGTACTCGGTCTCCACCACCCACTTCGAGGGAGACGAGAACGGCGACGTCCAGTGGCTGCACCTCATCGAGGTGGAGATGAAGGACGGCAAGCTCGAGCAGCAGCCGGGCACCGAGAAGAAGATCCCGGCGCAGCTGGTCACCCTCGCCATGGGCTTCACCGGCGTCGACCGGGAGAACGGCCTGGTCGAGCAGTTCGGCGTGGAACTCGACGAACGCGGCAACGTCGCCCGCGACGCCGACTACGCCACTAACGTCGACGGCGTGTTCGTCGCCGGCGACGCCGGCCGCGGCCAGTCCCTCATCGTGTGGGCCATCGCCGAGGGCCGCTCCGCAGCCCGCGGCGTGGACCGCTACCTCACCGGCGCAGCCAGCACGCTGCACGCGCCGATCAAGCCGACGGACCGCGCGCTCACCGTGTAGCGGCCGTCCCCACCCGTCCCGCACAACGTCGTGCGGACGCGGGACGCAACAGGTCCCGTGGCGCCCGTCTCCCACCCCGACCGGGAGGCGGGCGCCGACCCGTGCACAGCCGCCGGGCCCTCGGGGCGTCCCGCCCCGCCGCCGGGTCACCGCCCGAGGAGCGCCAGCGCCCCCGTCGCCGCCGCCGTGGCGGCCAGCGACAGCACCAGCCCGGTCACCACGAACCGGTCCGCGGGCACCCGCGTCCTGTGCCGCCGGCACCGCTCCAGGCACAGCAGCGTCGCCAGCGACGCCCACGGCACCACCAGCGCCCCCACGTTCGTGCCGATCAGCAGCGCCGCGAGGCGCTGCGGCTGGCACACCGGTACCGCGCCCTCACCCGCCAGGTACACCGGCAGGTTGTTGAGCACGTTCGACAGCCCCGCGCCGACGGCCGCGGAACGGAACATCCCCACCACACCGCCGTCCGCGCCCATCGCCGTCACCAGCCACCCGTGCAGGCCGTGCACAGTGACCGTCTCCACCACCAGAAAGAGCCCCGGCACCAGCACCAGCAGCCGCCACGGGACCAGCGACGGCCGCAGCACCCCCGGCCGCCGCACCGCGAACGCCCCCACCACGACCAGCGCCGCCGCCCCCGACGCCGCCCACAGCGGCACCTCCGCCCCCAGGATCGCCGCCAGGAACCCCGTCGTCGCAACCGCCGGGACGGCGAACAGCACCCGGTCACCGGCCGCGCCGGTCAGCTCCGCCAGCACGATCACCGACGCCAGGAACGCCAGCAGTGGCGCCAGCCGCACCAGCGCCGCCTCCGCCGCGCCCACGTCCAGCAGCCCCGTCGCCACGCACAGCACACCCGCCGCAGCGAGCCCCGCCGCCGCCCCGTCCTGCCCCGCAGCCGCTTCACCCCCACGCCGTCGGCGTACGCAGCCCCCGGAGGGGGCTACTCCGCGGCGTCCGCCAGCCGCGCCGGGAAGCCGCCGGTCGCCACCGGCCCCCAGCGCCGCGGCGTGACCCGCACGATCGACTTGCCCTGCCGCAGCATCGCCGCCCGGTACTCGTCCCAGTCCGGATGTTCACCGGAGATGCAGCGGAAGTACTCCACCAGCGGCTCCACCGAGTCCGGCGCGTCGATCACCTCGGCGTCGCCGTCCACCTGCACCCACGGGCCGTCCCACTCGTCCGACAGCACCACCATGTTCACCGCCGGCTCCCGGCGGGCGTTGTGCACCTTGGCGCGCTCCGGATAGCTCGACACCACGATCCGGCCCGCCCCGTCCACACCGCACGTCACCGGCGACGCCTGCACCGAACCGTCGGAACGCCGCGTGATCAGCAGGGACCGGTGCCGTGGACGCAAGAAGTCCAGCAGGTCGGCCCGGCCCACCGTGGTGTTCGTCGCGATCGAAGGACTCATGCCGCGGAGCCTATGCGCAAAGCCGCCCCGCGCACGACCACCGGCCCGGCCCGCCCCGCCCCTGCCGCGGCGCACCGCTAGGTGTCGCAGTCCAGTACCGACCGGCACAGCCCGCAGCGTGCCCGCACCGGGCCCCGCACCGGCACACGGAGACGCTGGAAGCACATCGGGCAGGCGAATGCCACCCGCATCCCGTCCGCCCCGGCCCCGCCGTCCGCCCCGGCCTGCGCGCCCGCCCCACGTGGACCACCCGGCTCGCCCGCCCCGCCCGGTTCGAACACGTACCCCTCACCGTCGGACACCGTGCCCCGCCCCGCCGGCCGGCCCCAGCGCCGAGCCCAGCGCCGGTCCCGCGCGTACGCACGGCGAGCCACCCGGCCCGCGCCCGCCAGCGGCGGCCGCTCCACGTCCCGCCGCGCCCGGGCCCGGCCCGCCACGTACGCCTCGTACGCCTGCGGACTGGTGAACCACGGCGACGGATCCTCCCCGAACACCGCCGCGCGCTTCGCCAGCACGTAACCGAACTCCTCGGGGGTCAGGTAGCCCAGCTTCTGCGATGACACCCCGTCCTGCCGGAACGCGTCCAGCAGCAGCCAGCCCGATCCCAGGAACGCCGCGGCCGTGTCGGTGAGGATCTCGTTCGCCGGCACCCCACGGAAGGCCAGGTCCAGACGGTGCAGGTAGACGTGCATCACCTCGTGCGCGAGCGCCGCCCCCACGTCCCGCCGATGCGTGCGGAACCGCTCGTTCAGCTCCACGAAGTACTCCGGGCCCGCAGCCAGCTCCACGCTCGCCGCGTGATCCATCGACCGGAACGACACGATGATCCGCGCCTGCGGCAGGCGCAGATGCCGCACCAGCGCCCCCGCCACCCGCTGCGCCCCCAGATGCAGGTCGTCCCCGTCCCCGAACGCCACGTCCGCCGGCGCCACGCTTGCCCCGAACTGGGCCACCGTGTCCGCCGACAGCCGCCGGTACAGCGCCGTGACCGCCGACCGCACCGTCGGCAGGTGAGGAAAGCCGCGCTCCACCGGGTCCGCCGCCCGGCCCGCCACCGTGCTCATCACCACATCACCCCACCCGCCATGGTCCCACCGCACGCCGCACCCACCCCGCGACCGCGCCACGCATGACCGGCATGCGGGCACCCGCTGCGCCGCCCGCCCGCACCCCCATAGGCTGGAGGGATCATGAACGAGACCGACCGGATCGACGAGTCCGCCGCCGCCCAGCTCCTCGAGCTGCGGGACAGCATCGACAACATCGACGCGGCCGTGGTGCACATGCTCGCCGAGCGCTTCAAATGCACCCAGCGCGTCGGCCGCCTCAAGGCCGACCACCACCTGCCGCCCGCCGACCCGGACCGGGAGTCCCGCCAGATCACCCGCCTGCGCGAGCTCGCCGAGAACGCGAAACTGGACCCGGCCTTCGCGGAGAAGCTCCTCAACTTCATCATCGCCGAGGTGATCCGCCACCACGAGACCATCGCCGGCGGCACCCCCGGAAGCACCCCCGGCGGCAAGAAGACCTGACCCGCACCGGGGACGCACCGGGACGCACCCTCCCCGGCCCGGTCGCCGCGCCCCGCCCGGGGGAGGCCCGCTACCCGGCCTCGCCGATGCGGTGCACCCGGACCAGGTTCGTCGTCCCTGGCACACCCGGCGGAGAACCGGCCGTGATCACCACCAGATCGCCGCGGGAGCAGCGCCCCAGCCGCAGCAGCTCCTCGTCGACCTGCGCCACCATCTCGTCCGTGGTGCGCACCACCGGCACGCAGAACGCCTCCACCCCCCACGACAGGCCGAGCTGCGCCCGCGTCGTCGGCTCCGGGGTGAACGCCAGCACCGGAATCGGCGACCGGTACCGCGACAGCCGCCGCACCGTGTCCCCGGACTGCGTGAACGCCACCAGACCGCGTGCGCCCAGGAAATCGCCGATCTCCGCCGCCGCCCGCGCCACCGAACCGCCCTGCGTCCGCGGCTTGTCCTCCTCCGCCAGCGGACGCAGGCCCTCCGCCAGCATGTCCTCCTCCGCGGCCGCCACGATCCGGCCCATGGTGCGCACCGCCTCCACCGGATGCGAGCCCACGCTCGTCTCCTCCGACAGCATCAGCGCGTCCGCGCCGTCCATCACGGCGTTCGCGACGTCCGAGGCCTCCGCACGCGTCGGACGCGACGCCTCCACCATCGAATCGAGCATCTGCGTCGTCACGATCGCCGGCTTCGCCATCCGCCTCGCCAGCTTCACCGCCCGCTTCTGCACCAGCGGAACCGACTCCAGCGCCATCTCCACGCCCAGTTCGCCACTCGCCACCATGATGCCGTCGAACGCGTCGACCAGGGCCTCCAGCGCCTCCACCGCATGCGGCTTCTCGATCTTCGCGATCACCGGCACCCGGTGACCCTCCTCGGCCATCACGCGCCGCGCCTCCACCGCGTCCTCCGCCCCGCGCACCGACGACAGGGCGACCACGTCCACGCCCAGCCGCAGCGCCCACCGCAGATCCTCGACGACCTTCCCGCCCAGCGCCGAGCCCGGCGACGGCACCCCCGGCAGGTTCACGCCCTTGTGGTCGGAGACCAGGCCGCCGCGTACCACCCGCGTCGTCACGACCCCACCCGACACGCTGGACACCTCCAGCACCACCCGGCCCTCGTCGACCAGAACCTCCGAGCCCGGACGCACGTCGTCGGCCAGCCCTTCGTGCGTGGTGCCGCACCCCTCGTGGTCCCCTTCGGCCTCCGCCGAGAACAGCCGGAACACGTCCCCGCGTTCAAGAAGCACAGGACCCTCGCGGAACCGGCCCAGCCGAACCTTCGGGCCGTGAAGGTCCGCCAGTACGCCGACGCTCCTCCCGACGTCCGCCGACGCCCTCCGCAGCCGCGCGTACCGGCCCTCCAGCTCGACGTGCGAACCGTCGCCCGTAGACAGCCGCACCATGTCCGTGCCCGCCTCGACGAGCGCCCTGATCACCTCATACGAGTCGGAGGCGGGACCCAGAGTGCTGACGATCTTCGCGCGGCGCATGTGCCGAGCCTACGACCTACCGGCGGGTAGAGAGCGGCCTCCCGGCGCCACCTCAACACCCCGAGGGGAACACCCCGTTGACAACTCCCGAATCTGCGCGCCGCCCCGCTCCGATGAGCGGCCCCGACGACCCGGACGAGCCCGACGACCCGCCCCGCAGACCGAACGACGTGAACGCCGTCCGCCCCGGCAGCACAAACGGCTCCTTCCCCGACACCCCGTTCAGGATCACCGCACTGCGATACGCCCCCAGCCCCAGATCCGGCGCCCCCACCCCGTGCGAATGCCGCTCACCGTTCTGCACGTACATCCCACCCGTCACCGACGGATCCAGCTCCATCCGGAACCCGCCGTCGATCAGCGGGCGACCCGCCGCGTCCCGCCGCACCAGCGGGTCCAGCGCCGCCAGCAACCGCTCCGCCGACCGCTCCCGGTACCCCGTGGCCAGCACCACCGCGTCCGTCACCAGCCGCGACCGCTCACCCTGCTCCGCGTGCTCCAGATGCAACTCCAGTTGCGACGACCCCAGCCGCCCCGCCGTCCGCACCGCCACACCCGGCGTCAGCACCACATCCGGCCAGCCGCAGCGCACCGCCCGCCGGTACAACTCGTCGTGCACCGCCGCCAGCGTCTCGTGATCCACCGCCTTGTGCAGCTGCCACTGCCGCGGCACCAGCCCGTCCCGCACCCGCTCCGGCAGACCGTGGAAGTACCGCGCGTAGTCCGGCGTGAAATGCTCCAGCCCCAGCTTGCTGTACTCCATCGGCGCGAACGCCGGACTCCGCGTCAGCCACCGCAGCCCCTCACCCCCCACCGGTCGCGCCCGCAGCAGATCCAGGAACACCTCCGCCCCCGACTGCCCCGAGCCCACCACCGTCACGTGCCCCGCGGCCAACAGCCTGTCCCGGTGCGCCAGATAGTCCGCCGAATGCACCACCGGCAGCGACGGCGCACCCGCCAACGGCCGCAACTGCTCCGGGACATGCGGAGCCGTGCCGATACCCAGGACCACGTTCCGCGCACACGCCCGCCCCAGCGCCTCCGCCTCGCCCGCCTCGTCCAGCCGGGTGAAATCCACCTCGAACAACGCCCGCTCGCCGTTCCACCGCACCGCGTCCACCTGATGCCCGAAACGCAGCCCGCCCCCCACGCCCCCGCCGCCCGGACCGTCCGCCGCCAGACCGTCGCACACCCACCGGCAGTACGCGTCGTACTCCACCCGCTCGATGTGGAACCGCTCCGCGAAGTAGAACGGGAACAACCGCTCCCGCGCCCGCAGATAACTCAGAAACGACCAGCGGCTCGACGGATCGGCCAACGACACCAGATCCGCGAGGAACGGCACCTGCAACGTCGCACCGTCCACCAGCAGACCCGGATGCCACGAGAACGACCGCCGCTGCTCGAACACCGCCCACCGCAACCCCGGAACCCCGTCCGCCAGCGCCCCCAGCGACAGGTTGAACGGCCCGCACCCCACACCCGCGACGTCCAGCGGCCCCTCCGACTTCCGCACCCCGCCGCTCACGCGCCCACCTCCGCGTCGCACGCCACCCCGGCACCCGCCGCCACGTCCGCCGCCGCATCCCGCACCAGCTTCACCAACTCCGCCAGCTCCCCCCGCTCCACCCGCGGATGCAGCACCGTCACCTTCCACCACAACCGGCCGTCCAGGGACGCCCGCCCCAGCACCGCCCGCCCCTCCTCCAGCAGCCGCCGCCGCACCTCGGCCACCACCCCGTCCGACGCCCCCACCGGACGGAACAGCACCGTCGACAACTCCGGCCACCCGCGCAGCTCCAACCCCCGCTCCTCCCGCACCAGCCCCGCCAGCACACCCGCTGCGGCACACGCGTGCTCCACCAGCTCCGCCAGTCCCCGACGCCCCAGCGCCCGCAACGTCACCGCCACCTTCAGCACATCCGGCCGCCGCGTCGTCCGCAGTGACCGCCCCAGAAGATCCGGCAGACCGGCCGCCGCATCATCATCCGCATTCAGATAATCCGCTCGGTGATTCAGTACGCCCAGCTCCGCAGCATCCGGCACCACGAACAACCCCGCCGCCACCGGCTGCCACCCCAGCTTGTGCAGATCCACCGTCACCGAATCCGCCCGCTCCAACCCCGCCAACCGGCCCCGCAGCCCTTCACTGAACAACAACGCACCCCCGTACGCCGCATCGACATGCAGCCGCGCCCCGCACCGCGCCACCACCTCCGCCACCTCCGGCAACGGATCCACCACCCCCGCATCCGTCGTCCCCGCCGTCGCCACCACCAGCGCACGACCCCCCACACCCGCCAGCGCCTCCTCCACCGCCGCCGGATCCAGCACCCCCCGCGGCGCCGCCACCGTGACCGGCTCCCCAAGCCCCAGCAACCACGCCGACCGGTGCACGCTGTGATGCGCGTTCTCCCCACACACCACCCGCACCCCCGGCCCGAACCGCTCCCGCGCCATCAGCACACCCAACTGGTTCGCCTCCGTACCACCCGTCGTCACCAGCGCATCCGGCCGCCCCCCGGCCCGCGACGACTCCCGGCCCCCGAACACCAGCCGCGCCAACTCCCCGCACACCAGCGCCTCCAACTCCGAAGCCGCCGGCGCCTGATCCCACGAATCCAACGACGGATTCAACGCACTCGCCGCCAGATCCGCCGCAGCCGCCACCGCCAACGGCGGACAATGCAGATGCGCCGCACACAGCGGATCCGCCGGATCAGCCGCCCCCTCAGCCAACGCCCGCACCAACACACCCAACGCCGCCCCCGAACCCACCCCGTACTCCGGAAGCACCTCACCCACCGCCGCACGCAGCCGCCCCGCCACCACCTCCGGACCCCCACGGGGCAACGGCCCGCACCGCTCACCCGCCCCCACCGCCAGCGCGTCCAGCACCGTCCCGATTAGCGGGCGCAACGCGGCAGGCCCCCCGGACCCACCCGCGAGCAACCCGGCATCCCGCACGGCACCCCGCGCAGAAACAACGACGGACGCGGCAGAAACAGACATCGGCAGAACTCTCTCGCAATCGGCACCACAAAGAGGTAAGGCCGACCTAACCTATGCGCGGAACGCCACCGCGCCACCACACACAGCGAACGTTCCCCCGAAGGGGGTACACGCAGCACCGGCCGGGGCCCGGCCCCGCCACGCGGAACCGAGCCCCGGCCTCCTCCCGGAACCCCCGATCACCCCGCCCCACGCACCGCCAGCACCCGCCGCAGATCATCCAGCTGATCCGCCAGCACCCGACCCAACGCCGGAATCACCTCCCGCGACCGCAACAGCTCCTCACCCAGCCGCAAGACCTCGTCACCCGCCACCGCATGCGGAAACGCCGCAACCCCCGTCACCCGTGCGATCTCCGCACCCCGCCGCTCCGACACCGCCACCGCCGCATCGAAGAACCCCGGCGCATACGGCTCCAACAACTCCACCTGCTCCGGCTCCGGCTGCCAGAACCCCTCCGCCGTCGCCCGGAACAACCGGTTCGACAACGCATCCCCACCACCGAACAACGCCTCCCAGGCAGCCGCCTTCGCCCCCGCATCCGGCAACGCCGCCCGGCACCACGCCGCCCCCTGCTCACCCGACGCACTCCGGTCCTCAGCCAGCGCCGCCGCGATGTCCCGCTCACCCACCGCACCCAGCACCGACAACCGCTGCAACAGCAACCACCCCAACTCCGCATCCAGCTCCGGACCACCCGGCACCGAACCCGCCGACCGCCACCCCAGCAGCTCCGCCACATCCGACGAACTCCGCAGCAGACACCGCGCCGCCGTCAACCGCACCCCCGGCTCCCCGCCGGCCTCCGTCCGCTCCAGCAGCGCACGACACACACCCACCAACAGCTCCAACGCCCCCGCACGCTCCCGCCCCGCCAGGAACCGATCCGCAACCGCCCCCCGCGAGAACGCCAGCACCGCCTGCACCACCGACTCGTCAGCCTCCAGCGGCAGATGCGCCCGCACCGCCTCCAGATACACCTCCGGAGCCAGCTGACCGTCCCGCACCATGTCCCGCGCCGCGTTCCACACCACCGCACGCGACAACCCGCCCGGCAACCCCGACAACGACGTCCGCACCGCCTCCCACGACCCTTCGTCCAGCCGTACCTTCGCGTACGACAAGTCGCCGTCGTTCAGCAGCAGCAGATCCGGCCGAGGCCCCTCACCCGACACGGAGAACCCCACACCGTCCCCCGACACATCCCGCTCCACCCGCTCCCGCAGCACCAGGCGCGCCCGGTCACCCGCCACACGGTCGTACAACCCCACCGCCAACCGGTGCGGCCGCATCCCCACATGCTCCACCTTCGCCCGCCACCCGCCGGCCCCCTCCGACACCACCGGCGTCAACGTGTCCACACCCGTCGTCCGCAGCCACGCATCCGCCCACGCATGCACATCCCGGTCCGCCGACGCCCGCGCCATCGAATCCACGAAATCCGCCAGCGTCGCGTTCCCGAACCGATGCCGCGCGAAATGCTCGTTCACGCCCGCCAGAAACGCCTTCTCACCCAGCCACGCCACCAGCTGCCGCAGCGCACTCGCGCCCTTCGCATAACTGATCCCGTCGAAGTTCAGCAACGCCGTCGCCGTGTCCGGCACCGACTCCGGCTCCGGCGCCACCGGATGCGTCGACCCCCGCTGATCCGCGTCGTACCCCCAGCCCTTCCGCGCCGCACCGAAATCCGTCCACACCTCCCGGAACCGCGTCGCATCCGCCAGCACCTGATACCCCATGTAGTCGGCGAACGACTCGTTCAGCCAGACGTCGTCCCACCACCGCAACGTCACCAGATCCCCGAACCACATGTGCGCCATCTCGTGCGCCACCGTCACCGCACGATCCTGCACCTCCGTCTCCGTCGCCGCAGAACGGAAGATCTTCTCGTCCCGGAACGTCACCAGACCCGGGTTCTCCATCGCCCCCGCATTGAACTCCGGCACGAACGCCTGGTCGTAGGAGTCGAACGGATACGGCTCCTCGAAGATCTCGTGATACCGGTCGAAGCACCGCCGCGTGACCTCCAGCAACTCCTCCGCATCCCGCTCCAGGAACTCCGCCAGCGAAGCCCGCACATGCAACCCGAACGGCAAACCCGCATGCTCCGCCCGCACCGAGTGGTACGGCCCCGCCACCACCGCCACCAGATACGTCGAAATCCGCGGCGTCACCGCACACACCCAGCGTCCCTCACCGACCCGCTCGGCCACCCCGTTCCCCAGCACCGTCCACTCCGCCGGCGCCGACACCGACACCGCGAACGTCGCCTTCAGATCCGGCTGGTCGAAACACCCGAACACACGCGGCGCATCATCCAGGAAGCACTGCGAATACAGATACGTCAGCCCGTCCGCCGGATCCGTGAACCGGTGCATGCCCTCACCCGTCCGCGAATACGGCATCTCCGCCTCCACCCGCAGCTCGTGCTCACCCGCACCCAGCTCCAGCGGAAACCGGCCGTCCGACAACAGCCCCGCATCCAGCTCCACACCGTCCAGCACCACCCGCCGCAGCACCACCGGCCGCACGTCCAGAAACGTCCAGCCCCCCGATCTCGCCGCGAACCGCACCGTCGACGTGGACCCGAAACTCTCCTCCCCACCCGTCACATCAAGATCGATCACGTACTCGTGGACGTCCAGGAACCCGGCTCGCTGCTGCGCCTCGTCGCGCGTCAATGGGGACATGCGCCCATGCTGCCGCACGCACCGTCCCCACCGCACGGACCTTTCGACCAGGTCAGTACTTCGGCCCGACGTGCGCGTCCATCAACGCCACGGAAGCCTGCGGGCGAGCGACACGTTGAAGGGGCGTGACCGCGGGCCAGGACCGTCCACTCCACGCCGACGCTGCGCAGCGTGTCGGTGAAGATGCGCCTGATGTCGTCGGACTTGTTGGTGAAGAAGTACCGGGGGTGCTCGTACCGCTTCCTCTCCCCGCCGATCCTGCGCGTCGTCCAGTTCGTGATCCGGCACCCGTCGGAGTGGGTAGCTGTCGGCTTTCTCGGGGCGTGCCCGCTTTCCTGAGCATCTCGGACAGGCGGCATTGCGGCCGAGGGCCGGCCCGGGCGGTGTCAGTGCCCCATCCCCCGTGGCGGTGTCGTCGTACATGCGAGCCAGCGTGAGGAGCGGCTGGAAACTGCGTCGGCGAACCCGTCGCCGCTTACTCGATCGAGTAAGCTGCAGTTGATTTCCGGTGACCTTGGGATTGAAGGAAAGTGCCCCGGGTCGGATTCGAACCGACGCTGAATGGGTTTTGAATCCATGGCCTCTACCGCTGGGCTACCGGGGCCTCCTTCAAATGCAAGGGGGACAACCACCCTTGTGTCACCACCATACAGGACACCGATAGGGTCGGAGGTCCCACCGTGCGGAAACGAGGAACCCAGTGAGCACCGCGGACGCCCCCGAGCCCACCGAACCCGCCGACGCCGAAGCGGCGAGCGCCCACGTGCCGCCGGAGACGACGCGTGTCGTCATCGCGGAGGACGAGGCGCTGATCCGGATGGATCTCAAGGAGATGCTGGAGGAGGAGGGGTACTCCGTCGTCGGCGAGGCCGGCGACGGGCAGTCGGCGATCGATCTGGCCCGCGAGCACCGTCCGGACCTGTGCATCCTGGATGTGAAGATGCCGGTGCTGGACGGCATCTCCGCCGCGGAGCGGATCGCTGAGGAGGCGATCGCGCCGGTGCTGATGCTGACGGCGTTCTCGCAACGGGAGCTGGTGGAGCGGGCGCGGGACGCGGGCGCGATGGCGTACCTGGTGAAGCCGTTCAGCAAGAGCGACATCGTGCCGGCGATCGAGATGGCGGTGTCGCGGTTCACGGAGTTGCGGGTGCTGTCGCAGGAGGTCGCGGACCTGGAGCAGCGGCTGGAGACGCGGAAGCTGGTGGACCGGGCGAAGAGTGTGCTGCAGACGCAGTACGGGTTGTCGGAGCCGGCGGCGTTCCGGTGGATTCAGAAGACGTCGATGGACCGGCGGCTCTCGATGCGGCAGGTGGCGGAGGCCGTGATCGAGGACGCGGAGGAGAAGAAGCGGCAGCAGTAGGCGTCGCGGTTTCCCGTACGGCGAAGGCGCCCGCCCCCTTTCCGGGGGCGGGCGCCTTCGCCGTGTGCGGGGTTCAGTCTTCGCCGAGGTAGGCCTTGCGGACGGATTCGTCGTGCATGAGTTCCTGTCCGGTGCCGGAGAGGACGATGGAGCCGACCTCCATGACGTGGCCCTGGTCGGCGAGGGAGAGCGCGGCTTGGGCGTTCTGCTCGACGAGCAGGATGGTGGTGCCGGAGTTCTTGAGTTCGTTGATGGTCTCCATGATCTTCTGCATCATGATCGGGGAGAGGCCCATGGAGGGTTCGTCGAGCATGAGCAGTTTGGGCCGGGACATGAGGGCGCGGCCCATGGCGAGCATCTGCTGTTCGCCGCCGGAGAGTGTTCCGGAGGCTTGCTTGCGGCGTTCGCCGAGGATGGGGAAGAGGTCGTAGACGCGCTGGACGTCTTTTTCGATGCCGGCTGCGTCGCGTCGCAGGAAGGCGCCGAGTTGGAGGTTCTCGGCGATGGTGAGGCGGGGGAAGAGGCGGCGGCCTTCGGGGGAGTGGGCGATGCCTTTGGCGACGATCTTGTGTGCGCTGACGCCGTCGAGGGCTTCGCCGTCGAACATGATCTTGCCGCTTGCGGGCTTGAGGAGGCCGGAGAGGGTGCGCAGGGTGGTGGTCTTGCCGGCGCCGTTGGTGCCGATGAGGGTGACGACCTGGCCTGCTTCGACCGTGAACGAGATGCCCTTGACGGCTTCGATCTTGCCGTAGGCGACGCGGAGGTCTTCGACTTCGAGGAGTGCGGTCACTTCTTCTCACCCTCTTCTTCGGCGCGGGTGGTTCCGGCCTTGTCGGCGGCGGACCTTTCGGTGTCGTCGTCCGTGCCGGTGGTGCTGTCGGCGCCGCCGGCCGCGTCGGCGTCGGGGGCCGGGGCGGGGGTGTCGGTGTCGTGGTGGGCTTCGGCGGCGGCGACCTCCTGGGCCTCCGCCTCGCCGGGTTCGCCTTCGAAGGGGGTGCCGAGGTAGGCGGCGACGACGCGGTCGTCGCTCTGGACGACCTCTGGGGTGCCTTCGACGATCTTCTCGCCCTGGACGAGCACGGCGACGCGGTCGCACAGGTTGAAGATGAACCGCATGTCGTGCTCGATGACGAGGACGGCGATGCCCTGGTCGCGGACGGCGAAGACCAGTTCCTGGGTGGCCTGCGTCTCCTGCGGGTTCATGCCGGCGGTGGGCTCGTCGAGGAGCAGGAGGCCGGGTTCGGAGGCGAGTGCGCGGGCGATCTCGAGCTTGCGCTGTTCGCCGTAGGGGAGGTTGCGTGCGAGGTGGTCGCGTTTGGCGGCGAGGCCGGTGAACTCGAGGAGTTCCATGGCGCGGGCCTCGGAGTCGCTTTCGGCCTTGCGGAAGCCGGGTCCGCGCAGGAGGGCGGACCAGAGGCCCTCCTTGGTGCGGGTGTGGCGGCCGACGAGGACGTTCTCCAGGACGGTCATGTTGGCGAAGAGCCGGATGTTCTGGAAGGTGCGGGCGACGCCTGCCTTGGTGACGAGGTGCGACTTGGGGGGCAGCACCTTGCCCTTGTAGGAGACCGTTCCCTCGGTGGGGACGTAGAGCCCGGTGAGGCAGTTGAAGAAGGTGGTCTTGCCGGCGCCGTTGGGGCCGATCAGGCCGACGATCTCGCCGCTGTCGACGGTGAGCTCGACGTCGCGGACGGCGGTGAGTCCGCCGAAGCGCATGGTGACGCCGGAGGCATGGAGCACGTTGCCGCCGGTGCCGGGCGCGGCGGGCGGGGGCGCGGTCTTCGTTGTGGTGGTCATGGGTGTCACGCCTCCGCCTTGCTGAGGCCGGTCTGTTTCGGGATGTCGAGCTGGTCCGTTTCGTGGAACTCGAGCTTCTTGCGCCGGTCGGCGACGAGGCCTTCGGGGCGGAAGCGCATGAGCAGGATGAGGGCCAGGCCGAACAGCAGGAGCTGGTATTCGGCCATGAACTCGAGCTTCTCGGGGATGAGGTAGAGCAGTGCGGCGCCGATGAGGGGTCCGCTGACGGTTCCCATGCCGCCGAGGATGACGGCGGCGAGGAGGAAGGCCGAGTTGGGCGGGACGGCTTCGACGAATTTGTACTGCGTGGGGCTGACGGTGTAGGTCACGTGCGCCTGGACGGTGCCGGCCATGCCGGCGAGTGCGGCGCCGAGCGCGAAGGCGACCAGCTTGGTGCGGAAGGTGTTGATGCCCATGGCCTGTGCCGCGGTCTCGTCCTCGCGGATGGCGACCCAGGCGCGGCCGATGCGTGAGTTGTCGGAGCGCTTGAAGACCATCACGACGATGGCCGTGAAGACGAGCATCAGCAGGTAGTAGTTGGCGAAGCGGCCGATTTCGAAGCCGAGGACGGTGTGTTCTTCGCCGAGGTTGAAGCCGAAGATCACGAGGTCGGGGATGTCGGGGATGCCGGAGGGCCCGTTGGTGATGTCGGGTCCGGAGGTGCCGTCGAGGTTCTGCATGCCGATGCGGAAGATCTCGCCGAAGCCGAGGGTGACGATGGCGAGGTAGTCGCCGCGGAGTCGCAGGGTGGGGGCGCCGATGAGGACGCCGAAGACCAGCGAGGCGGTGATGCCGGTGAGGACAGCGAGCCAGAACGGGAAGTGGATGTCGAAGGGCGAGAAGGGGGTACCGGAGACCAGGGCTGCGGCGTAGGCGCCGACGCCGAGGAAAGCGACGTAGCCGAGGTCGAGGAGCCCGGCGAGTCCGACGACGATGTTCAGGCCCAGCGCGACGGTGGCGAAGATGAGGATGTAGGCGCCGAGGCTGGCGTAGGCCTCGCTGGTCTGGGTCAGGGGGAAGGCGACGGCGGCGATGAAGGCCGCGGCGACGGTGATGTTGCGGTGTTTCGCGGTGACGGCGGTCAGTCGGCGGTTGAGTCCGGCGCGGGTGACGGCGGTGATGACCGCTGCGCTGAGCAGCAGGAAGCCGATGAAGAGTTCGCCGTAGGGGGTGGCGATGCCGTAGGAGAAGACCCAGAGGCCGATGGCGACGGCCGCGCTGATGATGAGGATCTCCACCCAGGGGGGCAGCGCCTTGGCCGTTGCGGGGGCGGGTGCCTTGAAGCTGTGGAGGAACCGGTGCAGCGGGGTGGTGGGCGGGGTGTGGGGGTCGTGCGGGGTGTCGGCGGGGAGGCCGAGGGCGCCGATGAGGGTGATGAGGGAGGCCGCTGCGGCGATGATGCCGCCGGGTTCGAGGTTGACGAGGCCGCCGAGGGTCACGGTGATGGCGCCGGCGGCGTACCAGGTGACGGCGAAGGTGCCGAGGGCGAGCAGCAGCACGGGGCTGTTGCTGCCGCCGGGGGTGAGCCAGCGCAGTGCCTTGATGCCGTGTCCGGAGAGGAGGAAGGCGAGGGTCAGGAGTGCGCCGGTGAGGGTGAGGACCTGGAGGCCGCCGGGGTAGCCGTAGACGGTGAGGTTGCCGGGGAATGCCTGGGTCCAGGTCCAGGCGAGGAACGTGCTGGCGAGGGTGGCTGTGGCGCCGGCGGCGGTGAGGATCCGCGCGGGGGTCGCTCCCAGGGGGAGGGTGCCGGGGGTGGGGGCGCCGGTGCCTGCGTTGTCGGGCACGGGTGTGGTTTGGGTGGTGGTCGTCATGGTTATCACGCCCGATCCGCGACGCGTTCGCCGAGCAGGCCCTGGGGGCGGAGGAGGAGGACGAGGATGAGCAGGACGAAGGCCCATACGTCCTTCCAGCCGCTGCCGAAGGAGGACATGCCGGGGAGGAGTTCGATGTATGCGGTGGCCAGGGCTTCGGCGACGCCAAGGACGAGGCCGCCGATCATGGCGCCGTAGATGTTGCCGATGCCTCCGAGGACGGCTGCGGTGAAGGCCTTGAGGCCGGCGATGAAGCCCATCTTGAAGTTGACTTCGCCGTACTTGAGGCCGTGGGCGATGGCGGCGATGGCGGCGAACGCGGAGCCGATGGCGAAGGCGGTGACGATGATGCGGTCGGTGTTGATGCCCATCAGCTTGGCCGTGTCGGGGTCCTGCGAGGTGGCCTGCATGGCGCGGCCGCTGCGGGTCTTGGACACGAAGAAGCCGAGGGCGATCATGCTGACGGGGGCGGCGATGAGGATGTAGACGTCGGCGCCGCCGAAGCTGACGCCGCTGATGTCGAACCCGCCTCCGGAGAACTGGGGGAAGGAGCGCGACTTGTGGCCGTCGGGGTAGAAGGCCCAGACCAGCTGCTGGAGGGCGATGGAGAGGCCGATGGCGGTGATGAGGTAGGAGAGCCGTGGGCCGCCGCGGAGGGGCCGGTAGGCGAGCCGCTCTGCTCCGACGCCGACGATGACGGAGAACGCCATGGCGAGGAGGAGCATGAGGGGGAGTGCGATCAGCAGGCTGGTGCCTTCGGGTAGCCAGAGCCAGGCGGTGAGGGCGCCGAAGCCGCCGATCATGAATATCTCGCCGTGGGCGAAGTTGAGCAGCTGGATGATGCCGTAGACCATCGTGTAGCCGACTGCGATGAGTCCGTACAGCCCGCCGAGTAGCAGGCCGTTGGCGAGTTGCTGCGGCAGATCGTTCACCGCGGAGCCTCCGGAGGGGATGGGAGTTCAGACGGCTTCGCGGGGGCGCCGAGACGCCCCCGCGGAGCCTGTGGGTGGGGTTACGGGCCCGTGGGCCTGTGGTGTGCCGGGGCTCAGCCCTCGAACGTGCCGGTCTTGGCGGGCACGTGCTTCCCGTCCTTCACCTCGTAGATGGACAGCTGGCGGTTGGTGTTGTCGCCGAACTCGTCGAAGCCGACGGCGCCGGTGACGCCGTCGAAGGTGATGTTCTGCATGGCCTCGGTGACCTGGGCGCGTGCGTCGTCGATCTCGTCGGGGAGCTGGCCGTCGTTCTTCTCGACGGCTTCCTTCACGGCGAGGATGACGGCCCAGGTGCTGTCGTAGGAGTAGCCGCCGTAGGGGCCGTAGGTCTGCTCGTAGCCGGCCTTCTTGTAGTTGTCGATGAAGGCCTTGGCGGTGTCGAGCGTCTCGAGGGGTGCGCCCACGGAGCTGGCGAGGTCGCCTTCGGCGTTCTTGCCGGCGATCTTGACGTACTCCTCGCTGAAGAGGGCGTCGCCGCCGACGACGGGGATGTCGGCGCCGGCGCGCTTGATCTGGTCGGCGAGGGGGGCGCCGGCGGGGTACTCGCCGCCGTAGTAGACGAAGTCGGCCTTGGAGTTGGAGACCTTCGTGGCGATGGCCGTGAAGTCCTTGTCCTCCGGGTTGACGTGGTCGGTGCCGACGACCTTGCCGCCGATCTTCTTGAAGTGGTCGGCGAAGGTGCCGGCGAGGCCGGCGCCGTAGGTCTTCTTGTCGTCGATGACGTAGACGTTCTTCAGGTCCTGGTCGCTGTACATGTAGTCGGCCATGTACGGGCCCTGGATGGCGTCGGTGGTGGAGGTGCGGAAGTAGGTGTCATGGGGGCGCTGCTTGTCGCCCTTCTGCCAGTCCACGCCCTGGGTGAGGGCGGGGTTGGTGTTGGCGGGGGACACCTGGACCATGTCGGCCTTGGCGAAGACGGGGGCCATGGACTGGCCGACGTCGGAGTTGAGCGGGCCGATGGCGCCGATCATGTCGGTGTTGCCGACGAACTCGGTGGCGTTCTGCTGGCCCTGCGTGGTCTGGGCGACGTCGTCCTTGGAGACGAGCTTGAAGGTGACGCCGTCGACGGTGTTCTCCTTGTTCGCGGTCTTGACCGCGAGTTCGGCGGAGTTCTTGATGCCGATGCCGATGGCGGAGAGGTTGCCGGTAAGCGGGGCGTCGAGGCCGATCTGGACGACGCGTTCGCCGCCCTTGTCGCCGCCGTTGGAGTCGTCGCGGGAGCCGCAGGCGGTCAGCACGAGTGCTCCGGTGGTGACCGCAGTGGTGAGCATGATGAGGGATCGCTGGCGCACGATCAGTCCTTTCCCCTGGCGCGGCGCACTCAGGTGAGTGGCCGTGTAGCGCGCCGGGCCGTACTGGGGGGTGGTACTGGATCCGTGCTCTGACAGTTCGCGCCCGGCGGCGCGGTGACTGGCGGTGACTCTAAGGGGAGGGCTGGCGGCGGGGGAGAGGTGACGAGAAGGATGTGACTTTCTTGTTATGACGCGCGTCATGACGGACGTCATCGTCGCGCGAGATAGATGCCCTGCGCATGAAAGGTACGCCTGGCGGACGGCGAAGGTGCAGTTCCCTCGCGTGTCGCGCAGGTGCGCGCCGCGGGAGAGTCCGCATTCCGTACGCGTCCGGCGCGGGAGGGGGCCGGGTGTGGCACGCGTCACTCCGTCCGGTGGTTCTCTCGACGAGTGAGGTGACGCTGTGTGAGTGCGAGGGTGGTATCCAGGGCGAGCGTGAGGATTCACCCGCAGGGGCACCTACCGGGATGTTCCGCCCGCGGAGAAGGGCGTCGCCGGTCCGGGGACGGACGCGGGTGCTGCGGGGCGGGGATAGGGCGGGTGACGCTGGGTCACCCGCCGCCTCCCCTGCCGTCGGCGGCCGGTCAGGCGTCGCGGAGCAGGCAGGTGAGGCGGGCGCTGCACACCCGCCTGCCGTTCTCCTCGGTGATGACGACCTCGTAGGTGGCGGTGGAGCGGCCTCGGTGCACCGGCGTGGCGGTGCCGGTGACGATGCCGGAGCGGACGCCGCGGTGGTGGGTGCAGTTGAGGTCGACGCCGACGGCGATCTTCGTCGGGCCGCCGTGCAGCATGGCGCCGACGGAGCCGAGGGTCTCGGCGAGGACAGCGGACGCGCCGCCGTGCAGCAGCCCGTACGGCTGGGTGTTGCCCTCGACGGGGAGGGTGCCGACGACCCTGTCGGGGGCGGCCTCGACGACGGTGACGCCCATGCGGTCGCCGAGGTGGCCTGCGGAGAACAGCGACGGGAGGTCGACGCCGACGCCGGTCCACTGTTCGAGGATCTCCGGCGGAAACTTCGTCGCGGTCTGCTCGCCCATGCTCAACGGCTCCGATCAGCTGCGCCGGCCGCCGCGGGCCGGGCGTGGGGTGTCCGTCCCGTTCCTATCATCGGCCCCGGGTCGTCCGGCGGCGGGGGTGACCGTGACCACCACGGACTTGCTGGCCGGGGTGTTGCTCACGTCGGCGGTGGCGTCCAGCGGCACCAGCACGTTGGTCTCGGGGTAGTAGGCGGCGGCGCATCCGCGGGCGGTGGGGTAGTGGACGACCCGGAAGCCGGGCGCGGTGCGGCGGACGCCGTCGCGCCATTCGCTGGTGAGGTCGGCGTAGGTGCCGTCGGGCAGGCCGCGTTCGGCGGCGTCGTCGGGGTGCAGGAAGACGACGCGGCGGCCGCCGGTGATGCCGCGGTAGCGGTCGTCGAGGCCGTAGACGGTGGTGTTGTACTGGTCGTGCGAGCGCAGGGTCTGGAGCAGCAGCCGCCCTTCGGGCACGTGCGGGTACTCCACCGGCGCGGAGGTGAAGGTGGCCCTGCCGGTGGCGGTGGGGAAGCGGCGTTCGTCCCGCGGGGCGTGGGGGAGGGTGAAGCCGCCGGGACGGGCGGCGCGGGCGTCGAAGTCCTCGAAGCCGGGCACGACGCGGGAGATGCGGTCCCGGATGCGGGCGTAGTCCCGCTCGAAGTCCTCCCAGGGTGTGGTCGATCCGTCGCCCAGTACACGGCGAGCGAGGCGGCAGACGATGGCCGGTTCGGACAGCAGGGCGGGGTCGGCGGGGTCGAGGCGACCGCGTGAGGCGTGCACCTTCCCCATGGAGTCCTCGACGGTGACGAACTGGTCGCCGCCGGCCTGGGTGTCGCGTTCGGTGCGACCCAGGGTCGGCAGGATGAGGGCGCGGGCTCCGGTGACGCAGTGGGAGCGGTTGAGCTTGGTCGACACATGCACGGTGAGGCGGGCGCGGCGCATGGCGTCCTCGGTGACGGCGGTGTCGGGGCTCGCGGCGACGAAGTTGCCCCCCATGGCGAGGAAGACCTTGGCGTTTCCGTCGCGCAGGGCGCGGATCGCGCGCACCACGTCGTAGCCGTGCCGGCGGGGCGGTGCGAAGCCGAACTCGGCCTCCAGAGCGTCGAGGAAGGCGGGCGTCGGGCGTTCGAAGATGCCCATCGTGCGGTCGCCCTGCACGTTGCTGTGGCCCCGGACGGGGCAGACGCCGGAGCCGGGGCGGCCCACGTCGCCGCGGAGCAGGAGCAGGTTGACGATCTCGCGGATGGTGGGCACCGCGTGCTTGTGCTGGGTGAGGCCCATGGCCCAGCACACCACGGTGCGGCGGGAGGCCAGCACCATGCGGCCGGCCCGTTCGATCTCCTCGCGGGTGAGGCCGGTGGCCCGCAGCGTCTCGTCCCAGGAGGCGGCGCGGGCGGTGGCCGCGTACGCGTCGAAGCCGTGGGTGTGCTCGGCGATGAACGCGTCGTCGGTCGCCTCGGCTTCGAGGACCAGGCGGGCCAGGGCGCGGAAGAGGGCCTGGTCGCCGCCGATGCGGATCTGGAGGAAGAGGTCGGTCAGCCGGGTGCCCCGCCCGGCGAGGCCGCGGGCGGTCTGCGGGTTGCGGAACCGGGCCAGGCCCGCCTCGGGCAGCGGGTTGACGGTGAGGATTTGCGCCCCGGCCCGCTTGGCCTCCTCCAGCGCGGACAGCATGCGCGGGTGGTTGGTGCCCGGATTCTGCCCGGCGACGATGATCAGCTCGGCCTTGTGCAGGTCCTCCAGGTGCACGCTGCCCTTGCCGACGCCGAGGGTCTCGGTGAGCGCGGAGCCGGACGACTCGTGGCACATGTTGGAGCAGTCGGGCAGGTTGTTGGTGCCGAACTCGCGGGCGAAGAGCTGGTAGAGGAACGCGGCCTCGTTGCTGGTGCGGCCGGAAGTGTAGAACACGGCCTCGTCGGGGGAGTCCAGGGCGCGCAGTTCGCCCGCGACGATGTCGAGCGCGCGGTCCCAGGACACCGGCTCGTACCGGTCGGCGCCCTCGGGAAGGTACATCGGGGTGGTCAGCCGGCCCTGCTGGCCGAGCCAGTAGCCGGAGCGCCCGGCCAGGTCGTCGAGGGGATGCCGGGCGAAGAAGTCGGGGGTGACGCGGCGGAGCGTGGCCTCTTCGGCGACGGCCTTGGCGCCGTTCTCGCAGAACTCCGCCCGGTGGGTGCGCTCCGGCTCGGGCCAGGCGCAGCCGGGGCAGTCGAAGCCGTCGGGCTGGTTGACGTGGAGCAGGGTGAGCGCGGTGCGCCGCACGCCCATCTGCGCCGTGGCGTGCCGCAGCGAGTGGCCGACGGCGGGCAGGCCGGCGGCGGCCCGCTGCGGGCCGTCGGCCTGCGGGGCGTCCTGTGCCGGGTCCTCGGCGGGCGGTTCTCGCGTCATGTACCGATCGTCGCATGCCGGTGCGACAGCGCCCCGGCGATGGGCCCCGGCACGTCCGGACGGCGTTGTCGGCGGGGCGTGGGAGTATCGGGTGCGTGGCCAAGACAGCACCTGAAGACACCGCACCGCGCCTGCTCCTCATGGACGGGCACTCGCTCGCCTACCGCGCGTTCTTCGCGCTGCCCGCGGAGAATTTCTCCACCTCCACGGGCCAGCAGACGAACGCGATCTACGGCTTCACCTCCATGCTGGCGAACACCCTGCGTGACGAGGCGCCGACGCATTTCGCGGTGGCGTTCGACGTGTCGCGGAAGACGTGGCGGTCGGAGGAGTTCGCGGAGTACAAGGCGAACCGCTCCAAGACGCCGGACGAGTTCCGCGGCCAGGTGGAGCTGCTCGGGGAGCTGCTGGACGCGATGCGGGTCAAGCGGTTCGCCGTCGAGGGCTTCGAGGCGGACGACGTGATCGCGACGCTGGCCACGCGTGCGGCCGCGGACGGCTTCAGGGTGTC
Organism: Streptomyces sp. RKND-216; assembly: GCF_004795255.1. Classification (NCBI taxonomy): domain Bacteria; kingdom Bacillati; phylum Actinomycetota; class Actinomycetes; order Kitasatosporales; family Streptomycetaceae; genus Streptomyces; species Streptomyces sp. RKND-216. The sequence goes on from NZ_SSBQ01000002.1 coordinate 4,975,848, forward strand.
GATCGTCACCGGCGACCGGGACTGCCTCCAGCTCGTCACCGACGACGTGACCGTCCTCTACCCCACGAAGGGCGTCTCCGAGCTCACCCGCTTCACGCCGGCGAAGGTGCAGGAGAAGTACGGCCTGTCGCCGAGCCAGTACCCGGACTTCGCCGCGCTGCGCGGCGACCCCTCGGACAACCTGCCCGGCATCCCGGGGGTGGGCGAGAAGACGGCGGCGAAGTGGATCAACCAGTTCGGCTCGTTCAACGAGCTGGTGGAGCGCGTCGAGGAGGTCAAGGGCAAGGCCGGCCAGAACCTCCGCGACCACCTGGAGTCGGTGAAGCTGAACCGGCGGCTGACGGAGCTGGATCGGGACGTGGAGCTGGACGAGGGCCCCGCCGGCCTCGGGCGGCAGCCCTACGACACCGAGGCTCTCCAGGTCGTGCTGGACGCGCTGGAGTTCCGCCACCCCAACTTCCGGGAGCGGCTGTTCGCCGTCGACCCAGGAGCAGCCAAGGAGGCGGCCGAACCGGCCGAGGGCGTCACCGTCGACGGCACCGTCATCGGCGACGGCGAGCTGGCCGGGTGGCTCGCGGAGCACGGCTCCGGCGGGCCGCTGGGCATGGCCGTCGTCGCGGCGTGGAAGCAGGGCACCGGCAGCGTGAGCGAGGTCGCCCTGGCGACGGCGGATGGCCCGGCCGCCTGGTTCGACCCCGCGCAGCTCGACGAGGCCGACGAGAAGGCGTTCGCCGCCTGGACAGCCGACGCGGAACGCCCCAAGGTCCTGCACGACGCGAAGTCCGCGATGCGCGTGTTCGCCGACCACGGCTGGCGGATCGCCGGCGTCCGGGTCGACACCGCTCTCGCCGCCTACCTGGTCACGCCCGGCCGCCGCTCGTTCGCCCTGGACGGCCTGTCGGTGGAGTACCTGGGCCGGGAGCTGGCTCCGGCGGCCGCCGAGGGCGGCGGGCAGCTCGCCTTCGGCACCGACGAGCAGGCCGAGGCCGACGCCCTGATGAGCAAGGCCCGCACCGTCCTCGATCTCGGCGAGGTGCTCGGGCACCGGCTGGAGGAGGTCGGCGCCGTGGAGCTGATGTGCGACCTGGAGCTGCCCACCTCCGAACTGCTGGCCCGGATGGAACGTGCCGGGATCTGCGCCGACCGCGACTGGCTGTCGCAGATGGAGCAGCAGTTCGCCGAAGCCGTGGAGCAGGCCGTGGCCGCCGCGCACGCCTCGGTGGGGCACGAGTTCAACCTTGGCTCCCCCAAGCAGCTCCAGGAGGTCCTCTTTGGCGAGCTGGGCCTGCCCAAGACGAAGAAGACCAAGACCGGCTGGACCACCGACGCCGACGCGCTGGCCTGGCTCGCCGGGCAGACCGAGCACGAGTTGCCGGTGCAGATGCTGCGCTACCGCGAGCAGCAGAAGCTGCGCAGCACCGTCGAGGGCCTGATCAAGACGGTCTCCGTGGACGGCCGCATCCACACCACCTACAACCAGACGGTCGCCGCGACCGGGCGGCTGTCCTCCACGGACCCCAACCTCCAGAACATCCCGGTCCGCACGGACGAGGGCCGCGCGATCCGTCGCGGCTTCCGCGTCGGCGACGGGTACGCCTCGCTGCTCACCGCCGACTACAGCCAGATCGAACTGCGCGTCATGGCCCATCTCTCCGAGGACGCGGGACTGATCGAGGCGTTCACCGGCGGCGAGGACCTGCACGACACGGTCGCCTCGCACGTCTTCGCCGTCCCCACCGGTCAGGTCGACCCCGAGATGCGCCGCAAGATCAAGGCGATGAGCTACGGCCTGGCGTACGGCCTGTCCGCGTTCGGTCTGTCGCAGCAGCTCGGGATCACCCCCGAGGAGGCGCGCAGGCTGATGGACGGCTACTTCGAGCGGTTCGGCGGCGTGCGCGACTACCTGCGCCGCACCGTCGACGAGGCCCGTGCCACGGGCTACACCGAGACCATCATGGGTCGCCGCCGCTACCTTCCCGACCTCACCAGCGACAACCGGCAGCGCAGGGAGATGGCCGAACGCATGGCCCTCAACGCGCCCATCCAGGGCACCGCCGCCGACATCGTGAAGGTCGCCATGCTGCGCGTCGACGAGGCGCTGCGCGCGGAGCACCTGTCCTCCCGGATGCTGCTCCAGGTGCACGACGAGATCGTGCTCGAAGTGGCACCGGGGGAGCGGGAGGTGTGCGAGGAGCTGGTGCGCCGGGAGATGACCGGCGCGGTCTCGCTGCGTGCCCCGCTCGCGGTGTCCGTCGGGTCCGGCGCCGACTGGGAGTCCGCGGCGCACTGAGGCGCCACGGGGCGGCGGGGGCCGCAGCGGCGGACGGGCCCGGTTTCGATGCCGGAGCCCGCTGACGCGGACAGCGGAATGCCGTAGGGTCACGTGTCGATGTGGTCACCTGTCGACGTGGGTCGCCGGGGGAGAGGGGTGTCCTGAGCATGGGGCGATACCGGGGCAGGCACGCAGCTGCCAAGCAGACCGACTTCGGCTCCGCGCGACTCCGCAGAGGGGTGAGCAGCGCGGCGATCGCGGCCGCGGCCATGGCCGCGCTCACCGCCTCCCAGGCGCCCGGCATCGGACTCGCGCAGGGCGGCGGCACCGAGGGCGACGTCCCCTCCGGCTCGGTGCCCGACGCCGGCCCCGGCGACGACTCGTACCACACGGAGTTGCCGCCGCTCGCCACTCCCGCACCGCCCGAGGAGGGCGGCGAGGTCGGCCCGGACCAGTCCGGCATCCCTGCGACGGTGCTCGCCGCGTACAAGAAGGCCGAGCGCGCGATATCCGGCTCCGACCCCGCCTGCAACCTGCCGTGGCAACTCCTCGCCGCGATAGGCAAGGTGGAATCCGGTCAGGCCCGCGGCGGCGCGGTCGACGAAGCCGGCACCACCTTCGACCCCATCCTCGGCCCCCAACTCAACGGCGAGGGCTTCGCGGAGATCCGCGACACCGACAACGGCGTCCACGACGGTGACACGGCCTACGACCGGGCCGTCGGCCCCATGCAGTTCATCCCCTCCACGTGGGCGAAGTGGCGCGCGGACGGCAACGGCGACGGCCGCTCCGACCCCAACAACATCTACGATGCGGCGCTGGCCGCGGGCGGCTACCTCTGCGCCGGCGAACGGGACCTGGCCGTCAAGGCCGACCTGGACCGGGCGATCCTCAGCTACAACAACTCGAGCGCCTACCTGCGCACGGTCCTGTCCTGGCTGGAGTTCTACCGCGACGGCGTCCACGAGGTGCCCGACGGCACCGGCCCGCTGCCCACGTCGCCCGGCGCGGGCGGCGACGACGGCTCGTCCTCGGGCGGCTCCGGGACGGGCAAGCCGTCCCCCGACCCCTCCGGGGGGTCGGAGTCCCCGGACCCGGACCCGGACCCGAGCGACGACCCCTCGGACGACCCCTCCGAACCGGGCGAACCCACGGACCCGGGCGAGCCGACCGACCCGACCGAACCCGCCGAGGACGTGCCGGCCGTGCTGGAGCGCGTCGGCGCGGCGGAGGTCACGGTCACAGCGGGGGAGAAGCACACCGGTGGATACCCCGTGCGCGTCACGGCCGAGGACGGCGACCCCGTCGCCCAGGCCCGGGTGCGCTACGAGATCGTCGGCGACACCGCGGCCCGCTTCCCGCGCGGCGCCCGGACCATCGAGGTGCGGACGGACGAGGAGGGCGCCGCGTCCGCGCCCGCCCTCCTGGCCGGCGACCGCGCCGGGACGTTCGCGGTCGTCGCGACGGTGGTCGGTCACGGCGATGTGCGCGCCGCCGAGTTCACCACGACCGTCGCGCCCGCACCCGAACCCGAGGCGGACACGCTGCAGCGCCTCGGCGAAGGCGACCCCGTGCAGGCCCCGGCCGGCACGGTCTGCCCGGCCGTGCAGCTCCAGGCCACGTACGAGGGCGAAGCCGCCGCCGGGGTGGCCGTGACCGCGACGGTGCTCGACGCCGCCGGCGAGCCCCTCCCGGCCGGCACCGGCCCCTACTTCGCCGGTGAGGGCGAGGCCGAGCTGCACACGCTCCAGGTGCGCACCGACGCGGAGGGACGGGTCACGCTGCCCGACCTGCACGCCGGGGAGCAGCCCGCCGACTACCGACTGCGGCTCACCACTCCCGGCGGCGGCTCCCTCGTCCTCACCGTCAAGGTGACCGCCGCCCCGTCCACCCCGACGCCGACCCCCACGCCGACGCCGACGCCGACCCCCACGCCGTCCCCCTCGTCCTCCACGACGTAACGGCGTGCCCCGCCCCCCCCCCGTGACGTCGTGGGGAGGGCGGGGACGGCGTCGACCGTGCCGCCGCGCTCCCGCCTGGGTCAGCGACGGGGGTTGGCGCGACGGGTGGGCGTTGCGGAGAGGGGGTCCTCGGGCCAGGCGTGCCGCGGGTAGCGACCCCGGAGCTCCGCCCGCACCGCCCGGTATCCCTCGCGCCAGAATCCCGCCAGGTCACCCGTGACGGCGGCCGGCCGCCCCGCCGGCGACAGCAGGTGCACCAGCAGCGGCACGCGCCCGTCCGCGATGCGCGGCGTCTCCTGCCAGCCGAAGAGTTCCTGGAGCTTCACCGCCAGCACCGGCTGCTCCGCCGCGTAGTCGACCCGCACCCGAGAGCCGGAGGGGACCTCCACCCGTTCGGGGGCGAGTGCGTCCAGGCGCGCGGCCTCCCCTCCCGCCCACGGCAGCAGCCCGCGCAGCACCTCTCCCGCGTCGGTACGGGCCAGGTCGGCGCGGTTCGCCACCGCGCCCAGCCACTCGTCGGCGCGTGCGAGCAGCACGCGTTCGGAGACCTCGGGCCACGGGGCGCCCAGCTCGCGGTGCAGGAAGGCCAGCCGTTCGCGGAGGGCGCGGGAGTCCCGCGTCCACCGCAGCAGACCGGTGCCTTCGCGGCGCAGACCGTCCAGCACGGCGGCCCGCAGCGCCTGCGGGTCGGGTCGCTCCAGCGGGCGGACGGAGAGTTCGAGGGCGCCCAGTCGTTCGGTCCGCGCCGCCACCACGTCGCCGCGGTCCGGGTCCCAGCGGACCTCCTCGCTCTCCTGCCGCAGCGCGGCCGCCGCCTCGCGCGCCGTCGTCTCGTCGATGGCGGCCGCCAGCCGGACCCGGGCGGCCGGCGAGCCGACGGGCCGGTCGGCCACCGCGACCGCGAGCCAGCCGGCGCCGCGCAGCGGTGAGCCGTCAGCGCATTGTGCGCGGGTGCCGCCCGCCATCAGCCAGCTGCGTCCGCCGCGCGCCGCCGCCACTCGTTCGGGGTGCGCGAGCGCCGCGATCAGACCGACCGCCTGCCGCGCGTCGACCGGACCGCCCTGCTCCCCGTTCGCCTCCGGCCCCGCCCCCTGCTCGTCCGCGCCGTCCGCCGCTCGCAGCGCGCCATGCAGGCGCCGCACTTCCGCCGCCCACCGCGCGCCGTACGCGTCGCGCCCCCGGCGCGCCGCACGCAGTGCATCCGCGAGGTCGTCGCCGTAGTCGCGCGGCGGCTCCTCGCTGAGGAGCGCCACCGCCTCAGCCGCCGCCCGGGCTCCGACTCGCGGGGCGCCGTCGAGCAGGGCCCGCGCCAGGCGCGGGTGCACTCCCATCCGGGCCATGCGCGCGCCGCGTTCGGTGATCCGGCCGTCCGCGCCGGCAGCGCCGACGGCGCGCAGCGTCTCGCGGGCCGCCTCCATCGCCCCGGCGGGTGGCGCGTCGGGCAGCGCCAGGCCGGCGGCGTCCGGCTCTCCCCAGGCGGCGGTGTGCAGCGCGAAGGCCGTCAGGTCGGCGAGGGCGATCTCCGGCGAGGGCCATTTCGGGCGCCCCGCGTCCTCGGCGGGTGCCCAGCAGCGGTACACGACGCCGGGCGCCTCGCGGCCCGCCCGGCCCTGCCGCTGAGCGGACGCCGCCCGCGAGACCCGCACGGTCGTGAGAGCGCCCAGGCCGCGTGCGTGGTCCGTGCGCGGTTCGCGGGCCAGCCCGGAGTCGACCACGCTCCGCACGCCCGGCACGGTCAGGCTGGACTCCGCGACCGACGTGGCGAGGATGACGCGCCGCTCCGCAGCGCCGCCGCGCCCGCCGCCGCGCCCGCCGCCGCGCAGCACCGCGTCCTGTACCGAAGCCGGTGCCCGCCCGTGCAGCTGCAGCACCTCGGCCCCGCAGCCCTCCAGCAGCCCGGCGACGCGGCCGATCTCCCCGACACCGGGGAGGAAGCACAGCACGTCGCCCGCCTCGACCTCGGTCAGCGCCCGCCGCACGGTGCCCGCGACGTGCCGCAGCAGTGCCGGGTCGACCCAGGTGCCGTGCGACGGCCGGACGGCGGCGGGCGGCGCGGCGTGCCGCGCCTCGACGGGGAAGGCGCGGCCGGCGCCCTGCACCACGGGCGCGGCCGGCGCCTCGTCGTGGGTGGCGAGCAGCCGCGCCCAGGCGTCGCTGTCCTGGGTTGCGGAGGCGGCCACGATCCGCAGTCCGGGCCGCAGCGCGGCCCGCACGTCGAGCAGAAAGGCCAGTGCGGTGTCGGCGTCCAGGTGCCGTTCGTGGCACTCGTCGAGCAGCACGACGTCCACTCCGCCGAGTTCCTGGTCGCGCTGGAGGCGTTGCAGGAGCACGCCGGTGGTGACGACCTCCACCCGTGTGCGGCGCCCGGCGCGCCGGTCCCCGCGCACGCTGTACCCGACGGTGCCGCCCGGCTCCTCGCCGAGCAGCCACGCCATTCGGCCGGCCGCGGACCGGGCGGCCATCCGGCGCGGTTCGGCGACCAGCACCCGCCGGGCGGGCGGGTGCGCGACGGCGGGCCCGAGGAGCCCCGCGAGGTGCAGCGGGACGAGCGTGGTCTTGCCGGTGCCGGGGGGTGCGCAGAGCACCGCCGTGCCGTGGCCGTCCAGCGCGTCGGTCAGGGCGGGCAGGCAGTCCCGCACGGGAAGGCGGTCGAGGACGTCGGTACGCAGCACGTGCCCCAGTCTCCCAGCGCCCCTTGTGTCCCGGTTCCTGGGGCGGTTCCGCCGTCGTTCAGTCGTCGCGGTCGCAGACGAAGATCGCCGTGCCGGGCAGCAGCCGCCCGCGCAGCGGGGACCAGCCGCCCCACTCCTGCCGGTTCCCCGGCGGCCACTCGGGTTCCACCAGATCTGTGAGCCGGAAGCCGGCCGCCACGACGTCCCGCACCCGGTCGCCCAGCGTCCGGTGGTGCTCGACGTACACGGCGCGGCCGTGAGCGTCCTGCTCGACGTAGGGCGTGCGGTCGAAGTAGGAGGACGTCGCGGTCAGGCCCTCCGGCCCCGGCTCGTCGGGGAACGCCCAGCGCACGGGATGGGTGACGGAGAAGACGAACCGTCCGCCGGGGCGCAGCACCCGCCGTGTCTCGCGCAGCACCCGCACCGGCTCGGCGGTGAACGGCAGCGCGCCGTAGGCCGAGCAGGCCAGGTCGAAGCTCCCGTCCGCGAACGGAAGGGCGGCCGCGTCGGCCTCCACCAGAGGGACTGCCAGAGGAAAGGGCACACCCTTCGCGGCGGAGGTCGCGCCGCCGAGGCGCAGCGCGTGCTGGAGCTGGCGGTGCGAGAGGTCCAGCGCGACCGGCCGGGCGCCCTGGGCGGCCAGCCAGCGCGAGCACTGTGCCGCGCCCGCGCCGATCTCGAGCACCGCCCGGCCGCGCAGCGCGCCCGCCGGGCCGAGGAGCCGCGCGCGGGCCTCGTCCAGTCCCTCCGGGCCCCATACGAACCGCTGGTCGCCGAGGAAGTCGCCGTGCTCGCGCTGGTAGTCGTCGGCGTTGTCGTCCCACCAGTCGCGGCTGGCGCGGCTGCTCTCGCCGGCGCCGGCGCCGCGCCGGATCGCCTCGGGTTCGTCCTCTTGGATCATCGTGTCCGTCGTCGTAGTGTGCTGCGGAAGCCGTCCGGGAACGGTCCCGGAGCGGGCGGTGAAACGCCGTTCCGGCGCGGACCGTGACGGGCGTGCGCCGGATTGGTCCGTTAGGCCCCGGGTGTACTCGTTCGCGCATTGACCATGCCCGGCGGCGCCCGTATGCTACAAGTTGCGCTGCGGGCCTGCGGACCTCAGACGGAGCAGGTCGCGCTCGCATCTGTTGTATGTCCCCTCGGTACATAGGTCCTTCATTGGCTGTCCGGCTGGCTTGCATGCGGTGCGATACGGGCTCTCGGCGTAGCAGTACCTACGACTCACTGTCCGTACCGGAGCCCTTTTCCACATGACGAGCAGCACCGAAGCCACCGTGACCACCCCGCAGGTTGCGGTTAACGACATCGGTTCCGAGGAAGCCTTCCTCGCCGCGATCGACGAGACGATCAAGTACTTCAACGACGGCGACATCGTCGACGGCGTCATCGTGAAGGTCGACCGGGACGAGGTCCTGCTCGACATCGGCTACAAGACCGAGGGCGTCATCCCCTCGCGCGAGCTGTCGATCAAGCACGACGTCGACCCGAACGAGGTCGTCGCCGTCGGCGACGAGATCGAGGCCCTCGTCCTCCAGAAGGAGGACAAGGAAGGCCGACTGATCCTCTCGAAGAAGCGCGCCCAGTACGAGCGTGCCTGGGGCACCATCGAGAAGATCAAGGAAGAGGACGGCATCGTCACCGGTACCGTCATCGAGGTCGTCAAGGGTGGTCTCATCCTCGACATCGGCCTGCGCGGCTTCCTTCCCGCCTCCCTGGTCGAGATGCGCCGCGTCCGCGACCTCCAGCCGTACGTCGGCAAGGAGCTCGAGGCCAAGATCATCGAGCTGGACAAGAACCGCAACAACGTGGTCCTGTCCCGTCGCGCCTGGCTGGAGCAGACCCAGAGCGAGGTCCGCCAGACCTTCCTCACCACCCTCCAGAAGGGCCAGGTGCGCTCCGGCGTCGTCTCCTCGATCGTCAACTTCGGCGCCTTCGTGGACCTCGGCGGCGTCGACGGTCTGGTCCACGTCTCCGAGCTGTCCTGGAAGCACATCGACCACCCCTCCGAGGTCGTCGAGGTCGGTCAGGAGGTCACGGTCGAGGTCCTGGACGTCGACATGGACCGCGAGCGCGTGTCCCTGTCGCTCAAGGCGACTCAGGAAGACCCGTGGCAGCAGTTCGCCCGCACGCACCAGATCGGCCAGGTCGTGCCCGGCAAGGTCACCAAGCTGGTGCCGTTCGGTGCGTTCGTCCGGGTCGACGAGGGCATCGAGGGCCTGGTCCACATCTCGGAGCTGGCCGAGCGCCACGTCGAGATCCCGGAGCAGGTCGTCCAGGTCAACGACGAGATCTTCGTCAAGGTCATCGACATCGACCTCGAGCGCCGTCGCATCAGCCTCTCGCTGAAGCAGGCCAACGAAACCTTCGGCGGCGACCCGACCGCGGTCGAGTTCGACCCGACCCTGTACGGCATGGCCGCGTCCTACGACGACCAGGGCAACTACATCTACCCCGAGGGCTTCGACCCCGAGGCCAACGACTGGCTCGAGGGGTACGAGAAGCAGCGCGAGGAGTGGGAGGGCCAGTACGCCCAGGCCCAGACCCGCTTCGAGCAGCACCAGGCGCAGGTCATCAAGTCCCGCGAGGCGGACGAGCAGGCCGCGGCCGAGGCCGCTGCCGGCGGCGCCCCCGCCCCGCAGGGCGGTGGCCAGGGCGGCGGCGGTTCGTACTCCTCGGAGTCGACCGACGACGCCGGCGCCCTCGCCTCGGACGAGGCCCTGGCGGCGCTCCGCGAGAAGCTGGCCGGCGGCCAGAGCTGATCGCGCGCCGCTGACGCGCACGTCGCACGGCGTGGCCCGCACCTCCCCGGGAGGTGCGGGCCACGCCGCTTTCGGCCGCCCCGAGGTCCGGCCCTCACGGGAATGACCACGCGCCGCCACGCGTTGGCACGGACGTAGTCGACAAGGAGCTGAGCGTGCTGGAACCCAAGGGCCTGTACGAGTGGGAGCCGGACGGCCTCCGCGCCGTGGACGAGATCATCGGCGGCGGGGACACTTCCGGGCTCGTCCTCCTCTACCACTTCGAGGGCTTCATCGATGCCGGCGACACCGGCGGCCAGATCACCGAGCGGCTGCTGGACGACCAGCAGCCCCTCACCGTGGCCCGCTTCGACGCCGACCGCCTCACCGACTACCGCTCGCGCCGCCCGGCGATGACCTTCCGGCGCGACAGGTGGGTCGCGTACGAGAGGCCCACCCTGGAACTGAAGCTGCTCCGGGACGGCACCGGTGCGCCGTTCCTGCTGCTGTCCGGCCCCGAACCGGACGTGCTGTGGGAGACCTTCACCGAGGCCGTGCGCGAGATCGTCGCCCGGGTCGGGGTACGCCTCGCCGTCACCTTTCACGGCATCCCGATGGGAGTGCCGCACACCCGGCCAGTCGGCCTCACCCCGCACGGAAACCGCACCGACCTGGTCCCGGCCCGCCCGGAGCCGTTCTTCGAGGAGGCGCAGGTCCCCGGCAGCGCCGCCGCCCTGCTGGAGTACCGGCTGGGCGAGGCGGGCCACGACGTGCTCGGTGTCGCCGCGCACGTGCCGCACTACATCGCCCGCTCGCCCTACCCGGACGCCGCGCTGGTCGTGGTCGAGGCCCTCACCTCCGCGACGGGCCTGGTCCTGCCCGACCTCGCGCACGCTCTGCGCGGTGACGCGCTCAGCACGCAGAACGAGATCGAGCGCCAGCTCGCCGAGGGCGACGAGGAACTCGTGTCCGTGGTGCGCGGCCTGGAGCAGCAGTACGATGCGGTCGCCGGCGCCGAGACGCGCGGCAACCTGGTCGCCGAGCCCTCCGACCTCCCCTCCGCCGACGAGCTCGGCGAGGTCTTCGAACGTTTCCTCGCCGAGCACGACGCGAGCGGCGGACCCGGCAGGCACGACGACCCCGGCCCCGGCGAGGCCTGACCCGCGTACGAAAACCGGATGCGGGCCCGGTGGCTCCCACGGGCATGGTCGGAACCTGCGCGGGGACGGCTCCGCGGTGTGCTTCCTTCTCCCTCGAATCGGTAAGGAGACAAGCGCACCCACTCTTCGTCCCCCCGCGCCTCGCACGCCGCGCGGGACGCGCCGGAGGCACCCGGAGCGCCGGGGCGACGGCTCCCGGGTCACCCTGGGGGACCCGGCCTGCTGGCGGGCCGCCGCCCGCCTCCGGGACGGCGGTGAGGTGGTGGTGCGGGACGGGACGGCGCACCACGTCTACCGGGCGCCGGGCCCGGGGAGACGGTGCACGCCTTCGCCGACGGGGTCCGGGGGCGGTGGGCCCCCGACGCCGTTGCCGCACGGCAGGCGCCCGCCCTGGCGGTGGCACCCGGCGCTCGCCTGTTCTGCGCCCTGATGCACGCGGACGTGCCCGTCCTGCCCGAGGACGCGGTCGGCACGGCATACCGGCTCTTCCCCGGTCCGGCGGACGACTTCGGCCTCGACCGGGTCACCGTGGGAGACCTGACGGCGGAGCTGGCGCCGCGCGCCGTATAGCCTGGCCCGCATGCTGAAGGTGGGACTGACCGGCGGGATCGGGGCGGGCAAGAGCGAGGTGTCGCGGCTGCTGCGGTCCTACGGAGCGGTGCTCGTCGACGCGGACCGCATCGCGCGGGAGGTCGTGGAGCCCGGCACCCCCGGACTCGACGCCGTGGTCGCCGAGTTCGGCCGGGACGTGCTGGCCGCGGACGGCACGCTGGATCGTCCGAAGCTCGGCGCCCTCGTCTTCGCCGACGCCGGACGGCGCGCTGCGCTCAACGCCATCGTCCACCCGCTCGTCGCCGCGCGTTCCGCCGAACTGGAGGCCGAGGCCGGGGACGACGCAGTCGTCGTGCACGACGTGCCGCTGCTGGCCGAGAACGGACTGGCCCCGCTCTACGACACGGTGGTGGTCGTGGACGCGTCGCCGGAGACGCAGCTGGACCGGCTCGTCCGGCTGCGCGGCATGCCGGAGTCCGACGCCCGCGCCCGGATGGCCGCTCAGGCCACGCGAGAGGACAGGCTCGCCGTCGCCGACGTCGTCCTCGACAACGACGGGCCGCTTCAGGAGCTGGAGCCCCGCGTCTGCCGCCTCTGGGACGACCTGCGGCGAGCCGCCGACCGGCGGTCGTAGCGCCGCCTGCCGGGCAAGTCCCTTTCCAGCAGGGCGGGTTCGGCCTGCCGGTGCTCTGGGCGGATGCCGCCCCGCCCTCCACAATGCTCGGGTGACCGGCATCGAGTGGAGGCGCGGATGAGAAGCGGAAGACGACGCGGACGGATCGTGACGGCGCTGCTGGCCGCCTTGGGCGCACTGGCCCTGTCGGCCGGGCCGAGCGCCGCGCAGGAGCGGAACGCCGGCCAGCAGTACGCCGTGCGGGGCGGTGACACGGTGTACGGCGATCACGGCGGCGCGTGCCAGGTCGGGTTCAATGCCCGCTCGTCGAGCGGCACCCGCTACGGCATCGTGCTCGGCGCCTGCGCCGAGGGCGCCTCGACCTCGTACGCCGACGTGGCCCGCACGATCGAGGTGGGCACCGCGGACGGAGGTCTCCCCGGGCCCGGCACGGCCGCGCTGATCCGGTACACCAATCCCGAGGTGTCCTTCCCCGGCGAGATCACCGTCGGCGGCGACCACATCGACATCACCGGCTCCGCCGCCCCGCGCGTGGGGCAGAACATGTGCCACGCCGGCCGCACCAGCGGCCTGCGCTGCGGCGTGGTGCAGGCCGTGAACGTCACGATCCAGTTCCCGGACGGCATCGTGTACGGCGCCTTCCGGGCCACCGACTGTGCGGAGCCCGGCGACGCGGGCGCGCCCGGTTTCCACGGCACGGTGGCGCTCGGCCTCGTCCTCGGCAGCTCGAACTGCGCCGCCGGCGGCAGCGCGTACCACCTGCCCGTGCGCGAGGTGCTCAGCACCTACGGTCTCGCCGTCTACTGACGCCGGCGGGACCAGCTGCTCTCCCGTCGCCGCCGGCGCCCGGAGCGATGAGTTCCGGGCGCGGCAGCCGTCGTACTCGGTGAGGGCTCTCCCCCCGGCGGGTCCGCGAGACGGGAGGAGCACACCGATGCGACTGACCCTGACCACCTTCGTGAGCCTGGACGGCGTCATGCAGGCCCCCGGCGGGCCCGACGAGGACCGCAGCGGCGGTTTCGAGCAGGGCGGATGGCTGGTCCCCTACGCCGACGACGACATGGGGAAGGCCGTGACCACCTGGTTCGCCGAGGCGGACGCCTTCCTCCTCGGCCGCCGCACCTACGAGATCTTCGCCGCCTACTGGCCGCGGGCCACCGAACCCGACGACCCGATCGCCGGGCCGCTGAACCGGCTGCCGAAGTACGTGGCCTCCCGCACCCTGGACCGCGCCGACTGGGCCGGCACCACGGTCGTCGCGGAGGACCTGCCCGGCCGCGTGGCCGAACTGAAGCGGCAGCCCGGCCGGGAGCTCCAGGTGCACGGCAGCGGCGGCCTGGCGCACACCCTGATGCGGCACGACCTGATCGACGAGTACCGGCTGCTGACGTACCCGGTGGTGCTGGGCACGGGCCGCCGCCTGTTCCCCGAGGGCGCGGTGCCTGCCGCGCTGCGGCTGGTGCGGAGCGACACCACCGGCACCGGTGTGGTCGTCAGCGTCTACCGGCCGGCCGGCGTTCCCGAGTACGGTACGTTCGGCGAGCCGTCGTGACGTCGTTCCGCCCGCCCTTCCTGGCACCCTTCACCACCCCGGCGCCCCGCTCCCCCCCGTCCGCCGGTTCCGGTCCGACCGGACGGGTGGGAAGAGGGGGGTCCGCGCCCGCGACGTGCGGATCAGGCGTCCGCGCGGTTTGCGGTGGACAGCGGGGTGGCGATGTCCTCCAGCGAGCGGCGCTCCGCCGGGACCGCGAGCGCCGCCGCGACCAGGCCCGCGGCGCACATGAGTCCGGCGCCGATCTGGAAGGCCAGCGTCGTTTCGCCGACCACGCCCGACTCGGTGAGCTTGGAGAAGATCAGCGGCCCGCTGATACCGCCGGCCGCCGTGCCGATGGCGTAGAAGAACGCGATGGACATCGCGCGGGTCTCCATCGGGAAGACCTCGGAGACCGTCAGGTAGGCGCTGCTGGCGCCCGCGGAGGCGAAGAACAGCACCACGGCCCAGCAGGCGGTCAGCGTGTTCGCACTGAGGTGGCCGTTGTCGAACAGGTAGGCCGTGCCGAACAGCAGCACACCGGACAGCAGGTAGGTGCCGGAGATCATGACGCGGCGGCCGACGGTGTCGAAGAGCTTGCCCAGGAGCAGCGGGCCCAGGAAGTTGCCGGCGGCGATCGCCGCGAAGAAGTAGCCCACGTTGCCGGACGGCACGTCGAAGAAGGTGGCGAGGATGGAGCCGAAACCGAAGGTGATGGCGTTGTAGAGGAACGCCTGCCCGATGAACAGGGACAGCCCGAGGATGGCGCGGCGCCGGTACCTGCCGAAGACGGTCTTCGCGATGAGGCCGAATCCGATCGACTTGCGCTGGTGGATGGTGATCTCCCCGGCAGGCGGCGGGAGTTCCCTCCCGGTGTCCCGGCGGATCTCGTCCTCCACGCCGGAGACCAGGCCCTCGGCCTGCTGGCCGCGTCCGTGGATGAACTGCCACCGGGGGCTCTCCGGCACGTTGCGCCGTACCAGCAGGATCACCAGGCCGAGCACCACGCCGAAGCCGAACGCCAGCCGCCAGCCCAGGTCCTGGGCGAAGACGTCCGTGTCGAGCAGGACGATGGACAGCAGGGAGCCGCCGATGGCGCCCAGCCAGAAGCTGCCGTTGATGATCAGGTCGACGCGGCCGCGGTAGAACGACGGGATCAGCTCGTCGATCGCGGAGTTGATGGCCGCGTACTCGCCGCCGATGCCGAAGCCGGTCAGGAAGCGGAAGAGGAAGAACCACCACGACTCGAAGGACAGCGCGGTCAGTGCGGTGGCCGCCAGGTACACGCCCAGGGTGATCATGAACAGCTTCTTGCGCCCGTGCCGGTCCGTCAGCCAGCCGAAGAACAACGCGCCCGAGCAGGCGCCCGCGACGTAGAGGGCGGCGGCGATGCCGGTGACCTGCGCGGCGGAGATGTCCAGGCCGCTGCCGTCCTCGGCGAGCCGGGCGGCCATGCTGCCGACGATGGTGACCTCGAAACCGTCCAGGATCCAGACGGTGCCGAGGCCGATCACGATCATCCAGTGCCACCGTGACCACGGCAGCCGGTCCAGCCGGGCCGGCACGGCGGTGGTGACGGTGCCGTACCCGCCGGGGGTCCCGCTCGGCTCTCCACCGCCGGGACCCGTGCCGTCGTGGTCGTGTGGCGCTCCCATCCAGAACTCCTCCCGCCCCTGGTGGTACCGGGCTCGCTGCCTGCGAGGCCGCCGCCCTCGGGTGCCCCGTCAGCGGTCCGCCATGCGGCAACGGGCGCCGCCACGCCGTGCGTGCGTCGTTCCTCGGGAACGCGGTCCGCCGTCAGGAGCCGCCAGTGCTCAGGAGCCGTCCGCCGTCAGGCCCCGGCTGGCCGCGCGCCCGGCCGAGCGGTAGCTCTCCGGGGTGTACAGCGCGAACGCCCCGCCTTGCGGGTCGGTCAGTCCGGCGACCCGGCCCGTCCCGGGGACGTCCACGGCGGGGAAGGTGGTGCCCCCGCCCAGTTCCAGGGCGTGGGCGACCGAGGCGTCCACGTCGTCGACCGCGAAGTAGAGCAGCCAGTGCGGGGGCACGCCGGGCGGAAAGCGGTCGTCGGTCATGCGCACCATGCCGCCGAAGTCCCGGCCGCCGATGCCCCATTGGGTGTAACCGCCGTACGGACCGCCGCCGTCGCTCCCTTCCGCGTCACCGTCGGCGGCGTCACCGCCGGCCGCGGTCCAGCCGAGTGCCGTGGTGTAGAAGGCGCGGGCCGCGACCGTGTCGCGGGTGGCGAGTTCCACCCAGCACAGCGTCCCGCGTTCGTCCAGGCGCGCCGCGCCCCGGAACAGTCCGGCCTGCCAGAGGGTGAAGACCGCCCCTCCGGGGTCGGCGACCACCGCGAACCGGCCCAGGTCGAACACGTCCATGGGCTCCATCAGCACGGCGCCGCCGGTCTCCCGCACCCGCTCCGCGACCACGTCGGCGTCGGCGACCGACACCGCCATCGTCCAGGCCACCGGCTGGTCGGTCTGGTACAGCGGAGTCGCGGCCGCGACCGGGTCGTCGTCCAGCAGCATCATCGTGTAGCCGCCGGCCTCCGGACTGGCGTCCTCCTCCGGAGTCCAGCCGAACAGCCCGCCGTAGAACCGTCCGGCATCCGCGACGTCGGGTGTGCCCAGCTCGGCCCAGCAGGGAGCGCCCAGCACCGGCTCCGTGATCTTCATGGCTCCACGGTGACACCGGCGTGCGCGGGCCGCATCCGGACACCCCAGGACATCTGCGGGACGGCGTGGGACGGCGTGGGACGGGCGGGACACGGCGGCGGCCGGTCAGGCGCCCCGGGCCCGGCCCGGCCTCAGAGATCCTGGGCCAGGTGGTGCAGTCGCAGTGCCAGCTGGATCTCCAGTGACCGGGCGGGGGCGTTCCAGTCCTTGCCCAGCAGCCGTCCGATGCGCTCCAGCCGCTGCACCACCGTGTTGACGTGGATGTGCAGCGCCGTCTTGGTGCGGGTCAGGCTGGCACCGTGCACGAAGTACGCGTCCAGCGTGCGCACCAGTTCGGTGCCGCGCCGCGCGTCGTAGTCCAGCACCGGCCCCAGCGTGTTCCGCACGTATCCGGCCAGGTCGGCCTGGTCGCCGAGCAGCACGCCGAGGAACCCCAGGTCCGGAAGGGCGGCGCCGTTCCCGGTGTGGCCGAGTGCCAGCAGCGCGGACAGGCACCGCTGCGCCTCCTCGTGCGCCGTGGGCAGCGAGCCGGTTCCGTCGCCGGTGCCCGGCTCCGCGG
Source organism: Streptomyces sp. RKND-216 (assembly GCF_004795255.1). Lineage (NCBI taxonomy): Bacteria > Bacillati > Actinomycetota > Actinomycetes > Kitasatosporales > Streptomycetaceae > Streptomyces > Streptomyces sp. RKND-216. The sequence continues at coordinate 4,992,599 of NZ_SSBQ01000002.1, forward strand.
CCGCGCCCGCCGCGCCCACGGTGACCGGCGAACCGAGCGCCTTGCCCATTTCCGCCGCCATCTCCTGGGCGCACCGGCCGGGGGCCTTCGACGGCACGGCGAGCACCACGTGGTCGTGGTGGATGCCCGCCAGCCCGCCCCGGGTGCGGGCGCTCTGCGCCGCCGCCGACAGCAGCCGCTGCCGGGTCGCCGCCTCGCCGTGCGCCACGAGCACGGCGTGCGGCCGTGACAGATGGACGCCGACCCGGCGGGCGCGTGCGGCCAGTGCTCCGCCGTCCCCGGTCGCGGTCAGCAGGTCGTACAGCAGTTCCGCCCGCACCCGGTCCTCGGTCTCCGCGGCCGAGCGGCGCAGCAGCAGGAGCAGTGCGGTGACGATCCCGGCGCGTTCGAACAGCAGCCGGTCGGTGTCCGGCAGGTCCGGCCGGCCGGTGAGGGCGATGCTGCCCAGCAGCTCCGGGCCGGCGAGCACCGCGCACACCCAGGTACCGGCCGCGGCCTCGACGGGGACGGCCCGCCCACTGGTGCGGGAGGCGGCCACCCCGTCGACCGGCGGCGTCAGGGGCGCCGTCCCGGTGCGGGCCAGTTCGGTGCCGTCCGCGTCGTGGATGAGGATGCCGCCGTCCAGCAGGGCGGCGATCCCGGCCGCCACCTCCGTGGCGTCGGCGCCGCGCAGCACCAGGTCGGTGAGATGGTCGTGGGCCTCCTCGGTGCGGTGCATGGCCTGGTTGTGCGCGCGGATGGTGTCGTTCGCCGCGCCCAGGTCGCCCAGCGCCGTGCGGGTCTCCTCCAGCAGCCGCGCGCTGTCGATGGCGATCGCCGCATGGTCGGCGAGCGAGGAGAGCAGCGCCACCTCCTCGCGCGCGAAGCGCCGCGGCGTACGGTCCGCGGCGTAGAGCACGCCGATCACGCGGGAGCCCAGCCGCAGCGGCACGCCGAGGATGGCCCGCAACCCCTCGTCGAGGACCGCGCCGTCGATGGTGTCGGTGTGGTGGAAGCGGTTGTCGGCCTGGTAGTCGTCGGTGGCGTACGGCCGTGCCGACTGGGCGACGAGTCCGCCCAGCCCTTCGCCCATCCCCAGCCGGACCTGCTGGAAGGAGGCGGCGACCGAGCCGTCGGTCACCCGCATGTACGTGTCGCCGGCCGTTTCGTCGTTCAGCGACAGGTAGGTGATGTCGGTGCCGAGCAGCAGCTTGGCGCGGTGCACGATGGCCCGCAGCACCGCGTCGAGGTCGCGCAGCGCGGCGAGGTCGCTGGCGGTGTCGAAGAGGGCGGTCAGTTCCGCCTCTCTCACCCGGTGCTGGCTCAGGGTCCGGCGGATGCGCAGCGCCACCCGGGTCGCCTCGTCCACCTCGGCGAGTTCGGCGGCCGAGGCGCCGTCGGCACGTGCCTGGGCGGCCGGGCGGGCGAAGTCCTCGGCGGGGGCGTCGGCGGCGAGCAGGTCGAGCAGCGTGCGCAGGGCGTCCTGGGTTCGGGGGGAGCCGGAGGCTGTCACGGTGGGGAGCATACGGGGTGCTTTCCAGCGGGCTGTCGAGGTGACCGCGCCCCTCCCGGGAGTGCCGGAGAGGGGCGCGGAGGGGCGGGTGTGCCCGCACGATGTGTCAGCCGGACACGGAGGCGGACCCGGCGGTGGCCTTCACCTCTCCCGAGTCGTCCCGGACGCCGGTGGTGCGCAGGTCCTTGGTGAGGTCCCGGCCACGGGTCTCCCGGCTCGCGAGGACCACCGCCGCGGTGACCACCGAGGCGAAGGCGAGGTAGAGGGAGACCGGCACCGAGGAGCCGAACGCGTCGAGCAGGGCGACCGCGATGAGCGGAGCGATGGAACCCGCGATGATCGAGGCGACCTGCGCGCCCATCGAGGCGCCTGTGTAGCGCACCTTGGTGTCGAACATCTCGGAGATGTACGCGGCCTGGGGGCCGTACATCGCGCCGTGGAACAGCAGACCGATCGTCACCGCGACCGTGATGGCCGCGAAGGACTCGGTGTCGAGCACGGGGAAGAACAGGAACGCCCACACCGCCATGCCCAGGCCGCCGATCGCGATCACCGGGCGCCTGCCGATCCGGTCGGACAGCGCCCCCCACAGGGGGATGGTGACGAAGTGGACGGCGGAGGCGATCAGCACCGCGTTGAGCGCCGTCGACTTGTCCAGGCCGAGCTGGGTGGTGATGTACACCACCAGGAACGAGGTGATGATGTAGTACGAGATGTTCTCACCGAACCGGGCGCCGATCGCGGTGAGGACCTCGCGCCAGCTGGACCGGAAGACCTCCACGACCGGGGCCTGCTCGTCGCCGCCGGTCTCCTTCTTGATCTCCGCAGCCTTGCGCTGCGCCTCCAGGAAGACCGGCGATTCGCTGACCACCAGCCGAATCCACAGGCCGACGACGACCAGCACGCCGGACAGCAGGAACGGGATGCGCCAGCCCCAGGCGAGGAACGCCTCGTCTGTCTGCACGGCGGCGAGCACTGCCAGAACGCCGGTGGCGAGGAGGTTGCCGCCGGGCGCGCCGGACTGCGGCCAGGAGGCCCAGAACCCGCGCCGTTCCGGCCCGCCGTGCTCGGACACCATCAGCACGGCGCCGCCCCACTCGCCGCCCAGGGCGAAGCCCTGGACCAGGCGCAGCAGGACCAGCAGCGCCGGCGCCAGCGCGCCCACGGTCGCGTGCGTCGGCAGCAGGCCCATTGCGAAGGTCGAGCCGCCCATCAGCAGCAGGCTGACGACCAGCAGCTTCTTGCGGCCGATCTTGTCGCCGTAGTGCCCGAAGACCAGACCGCCGATTGGGCGGGCCGCGAAGCCGATGGCGAACGTCGCGAACGCCAGCAGTGTGCCGACCAGTGGCTCGTTCTCCGGGAAGAACAGCTTGTCGAAGACGAGCGCGGCGGCCAGGCCGTAGAGGAAGAAGTCGTACCACTCGATGGTGGTGCCGATGATGCTCGCGCTGATGACGCGGCCGATGCGGGTCTTGTCTCTGACGTCCGGCTGCGGGGTTGCTGCCATGGGAGGTTCACCACTCTTCGCTGGGTGGAGCTGAACGGGGACGGTGGAGCGGGTGCGGGGACGGGATGGGGGACCGGGAGGATCGGCGGTCGCGACGGTGTCGTCAGTGGGCGGTCCAGCCGCCGTCGACGGGGAGTGAGGCACCGGTGAGGTAGCCGGTGTGCGGGCCGCAGAGCCACACCGCGATGCCCGCGACCTCCTCCGGCTCGATCAGCCGCTTGATCGCCGAGCGTTCCAGCATCACCTCGCGCACCACCTTCTCCTCGGGGATGCCGTGCGCCTCCGCCTGGTCCGCTATCTGGCCCTCGACGAGCGGGGTGCGCACGTAGCCCGGATTGACGCAGTTGCTGGTCACGCCGTGCGCCGCACCCTCCAGGGCGGTGACCTTGCTCAGCCCTTCCAGAGCGTGCTTCGCGGCGACGTAGGCGGCCTTGTACGGGCTGGCGCGCAGGCCGTGCACGCTCGAGACGTTCACCACCCGCCCCCACCCCTGCGCGTACATGTGCGGCAGGGTGCGGCGCAGCAGCAGGAAGGGCGCGGTGACCATCACCTTCTGGATCTGCGCGAAACGTTCCGGGGGGAACGCCTCCAGCGGGGCGACGTGCTGGAGGCCGGCGTTGTTCACCAGGACGTCGACCTCGGACGGGAGCTGTTCCAGCGCCCCGGCGTCGGCCAGGTCCACGGCGTGCGGCCGGCCGCCGGTGTCCTCCGCGACCGCCTTGGCGGCCTCGGCGTCCACGTCCACGACGTGCACGTCCGCCCCGGCTGCCGCCAGCGCGCGGGCGACGGCCCGCCCGATGCCGCTGCCGCCGCCGGTCACCATGGCGGTGCGGCCGGAGAGGTCGGCGGCGGGGGGCGCGGTGGCGCCCGCGTCGAATCGGCTTGTCATGGCGTGAACGGTAGGGACGCGCGGCGGCCACGCCTACAGGTGGGGTCACCACAGTGACGCCCGTATATGTGGTGGTCACCCACACTGCACTTCGAGGGGTGACGTGCCGGAGCGGGCCCGCCGGGGTGGGCGGGCCCGCTCCGGGGCACGACGGGCTGCGGCCGGGGGCCGCAGCCAGGGTTCGCCGGAGGATGGTCAGTCGGCGGCGTCCAGTCGGCAGGAGGCCGTCAGCTCGTCGCGGTCCGCGCCGGCGGGCCGCTCGATGGTACGGCTGCGCGGGGGCCGGGAGTGCCCGTCGAGCCAGCCGTCCAGCGCGGCGAACGAGGAGCGGAAGCAGGGCTCCAGCGGCCGGAGCCGCTCCGGGTAGGTGTCGAACAGGCCGTCGACGTGGGTGCCGTCCTCGACGCGGTAGTACCGCAGCAGGTCCCCGCGGCCGGCCTCGTGCACCATGCGGGCGTAGACGTCGGAGGACCGGCTGATCGGCAGCAGCACGTCCAGCGTGCCGTGGAAGGTGATCAGCGGCCGTCCGATCCGGCCGGTCAGCCCGATCCGCTCCACCGCGCGGTGCACGTGGTGCGGGCGGTCCGCGTACGCGTAGTCGGTGTCGCAGCCGGGGCCGGAGCCGGGCGGGCAGAACGGCGTGCCGGCCTCGCGGTCGCCGTCGTACGCGGGGTCGAACTCCTCCCGGTAGATGCGTTGGGTGATGTCCCAGTAGAAGTCGTGGTGATACGGCCAGAGGAACTCCGACCCGGCCGGGAACCCGGCGTCCACCATGCGGGCGTGTGCCTCGTCGGCCCCTTCGCCGCCGGCCGCGTAGTCGGGGTAGGCGCGCAGCGCGGGCGGCAGGAAGGTGAACAGGTTCGGTCCCCGTCCGGTCTCCGTCCGGTCGCGGCCGTCGGCGCGCCAGAGTGTGCCCTCCCAGTCCACGCCGCCGTCGTAGAGCCACGGCCGGTTCTCCAGCTGCCAGCGCACCAGGTAGCCGCCGTTGGACAGCCCGGCGGCGAGCGTGCGCTCCGGCGGCCGGTGGTAGCGCTGGACGACGGCCGCGCGGGCTGCGCGGGTCAGCTGGGTGACGCGGTGGTTCCACTCGGCCACGGCGTCGCCGGGGCGGCGGCCGTCCCGGTAGAACGTGCCGCCGACGTTCCCCTTGTCCGTGGAGGCGAATGCGTAGCCGCGCGACAGCACGTGGTCGGCGATGGCCCGGTCGTTCGCGTACTGCGCGCGGACCCCCGGCGCGCCCGTGACGACCAGCCCGCCGTTCCAGTCGTCGGGGAGGCGGATCACGAACTGCGCGTCGTGGTCCCAGCCGTGGTGGGTGTTGCCGCTCGAGGAGTCCGGGAAGTAGCCGTCGATCTGGATGCCGGGGACGCCGGTCGGCGCGTCCGTGCCCGACGCCGTCAGCCCCGCCCAGTCCGCGGGCACGGTGTGGCCCGACTCCACGGTCCCGGCCGTAGTCAACTCGGCCAGGCAGGCGGCCTGCTGGTGTGCGGCACCGGGGACGTGGACGCGGTGCAGGCGGTCGCAGTGGCCGCCCCCGCGCCCCTCGGACCCGGCGGGGGATGCGGCGGCGGGGGAGAGGAGGCCGCCGCACAGCAGCAGGCCGGCCGCGGCCGCCAGCGGTGCGGTGTACGTGCCGCGGCGGCGCCGGTCCGCGGCGCCTCCGCGTCGGGACCACGGGGCGCGCCGGGGGCGGCCCGGTCGGGGCGGTCTGGTGGGTGTGGGCGGCACGGCGGCCTCCGGCTGTCGGATCGTCAGGGCGCCGGACACCGTACGGAGGCCGGCACCGCGGCGACATGGTGCGGGGCACCACAATCGGCCGCTCGACGGTGGTTTCCGCAGGGATGTGCCTCGCCGGGGCCTTGCACGCGCGTAGATCTCGGGCATCATCAGACACGACGTGTGCACGACAACGTGCGCGCGACGTTCACTTCGCTGGAGGAACCCCCCATGAGCGTGTCTCGCCTCCGCTCCGGCCTGGGCGCCGTCGCCCTCGCCTGCGCCCTGGTCGCCGCCCCGGGCGTCGGCCTCGCCACCGCCGCCGAGACCGCGGCTCCCACCACCGCGACGGCCGCCCCCGCACCGGCCGCGCCCACCCTCGCCGCCACCAAGCTCTCGCACTCCGACGCCGCATCCCGCTTCAGCTCCTCCGGGATCACCTGGTCGTCCACCGGCGGCTGTTCGGACCGCAACACCCCCACCTGCACCTCGTTCTCCCAGATCAACCTGGCCACCGTGCAGGGCGCCCAGACGCTCAAGAGCGCCAGCGGATGCGCCCTCCACATCACCGGCGGCACGGAGACCGGCCACGCCGGCGGCACCTACAGCCACTGGAACGGCTACAAGCTCGACTTCCGCCCCACCAGCTGCGTCAACGGCTACATCACCGGCACCTTCACCTACATCGGCGACCGCGGTGACGGAGCGGCGCTGTACGAGGCCGCCTCGGGCAACATCTACGCCCGCGAGAGCAACCACTGGGACGTCACCTTCTACAACTGCGGCGGCTGCTGAGCCGTCCGCCCCTCCCCGGCGAGCGCGCCGGACAGGCCCCGCGCGGCCCGTCCGGCGCGCCCCGCGTCCAGGTCACCCGGAGGTCCGGCGACTGGGCCATGGGCACCGCGGTCCTCGCGACCGAACCCGGCTCCGCACCCCTGCCCCAGGGCTGGCTGTTCCTCGCCGAACGCGACGACGGACGGTGGACCGCCGCCCTCGAGGGCGAGCGGGCCTTCGCCGCGCTGGCCCGCCGGGCAGAGGCTCGCGGAGCAGCGGACGGGTGGGGGACGTACGCCGCCGGGGGCGACTTCCGTACCGGCATGGCCCTGCCCACGACCGCCGGCCGCTCCACGTACATGACCAGCGGACCACACGGCTGGTCCGGCGCCGCAGCCCCGTGGAGCTCCCTCGACTTCGCCGGCGGCGACGAGGCCGTGCGCGCAGCCCGCCAGGGCACCGCCTACACGATGTGCCGCGGCTGGATCCGCGTCGTCCACGACCGCGGCTACGCCACCGACTACTACCACCTGTGGAACCACATCGACGCCGACGGCGCCCCCGTGAACACCGGCACCTACCTCGGCGACACCGGCACGGACGTCACCTGCGGCGGCTCCGCCACCGGTCGCCACGTGCACTTCGCGCTCCGCCAGAACGGCGACTACGTCGGCGTGGCCGGCCACGCCCTGGGCAGGTGGGTGTTCTTCAACGGCGGCGGCGCCTACCAGGGCCACGCCCTGATCGGCAGCCGTCAGGTCGGTCCCGGAGTCGCCCTCCACCACCACGGCGCCCTCGGCTTCACGCAGGGCGTCATCGACACCTTCGGCGGCACCCACCTCAACAAGCGCACCGGCCCGGGCACCGGCCACGGGCTGGCCGGAACCGTCGCCGACGGCGCCACGGTGGACATCGCCTGCTCGGCCGACGGCACGTCGCACACCGGGCGTTACGGCACGACGAGCCTGTGGAACCGCCTCTCGGACGGCACCTGGGTGAGCGACGCCTACCTGTGGACCGGTGTGAACGGCCCCGTCAACGGCTGGTGCCAGACGGCCCGTCCGGACGGTCTCCCGGGGGCGGCGGCGTGACGCGATGCCCGATGCGGCGGCGTGGACGTGTCCGCCGCGCCCGGGGGACCGGCGGGCCCTGCCGGGTGTGCCGCGTCTCCTCGCCGCGGCAGAACAGGCAGGCCGTGACGCCTGTCTCCTCCGCCGTGGGATCCAGCGGCGCACCTGGGTGCCGTGCGCACCCCGAAGTCCCCCGCGGCCGGGACAGCTCGCGGGCCGTGACGAACGCCCGGTGGACCGCCTGCGCGAGCCGGGCGAAGTCCTCGTCGGGAGAGCCGTGTCCGAGGTCGAGCAGAAGTTCGCAGACCCGCCGCATCGCCTCGCCCAGCGCCTCCCGCGTGAACGGCGGGGCCGGTGCCGGGTACCGCTGACCGAGCGCGCGGCCGGTCTCCACGCCGGGGACCGACGGGTCGCCGATGCGCCGGTTCCGGTTGCACAGCAGGCAGCGTGTCCAGCCCTCCGGGGCCAGCGGATCCACGGGACCGTCGGGGTGCACGTCGCACCCCGTACGGGAGCGGGTGGGCTCCAGCTCCCGCGCGACCAGGAACACGTTCCACAACCGGTCGGCCACGTCCTCGTACTCCGCCGGACCGGCTTCCCCGCCCAGCGCCCGTACCCGGTCGTCCACGCCCGGCACCGTCCGGTTCAGCTCACCCAGCAGGTACGGCCGGTTCGCCGGCACCCGCCGTCCGGAACGTCGCTCTTCATCCACCCCGCCAGCCTACCGACGCCCGTCTCCGCAGGGTCGTCACCGGCCCGGTGACGACCCTGCGCGGGCGGGGGCCGTTGTCGGTGCGGGCTCCTACACTCCCGGTCATGGCCCAGAGCAGCGCGCCCGACGTCGACACCTACCTCGCCGAAGCCCCCGCGGAACGCGGTGCGGCCCTGCAGCGCCTGCGGGACCTGTGCCGCAGCGAGCTGACCGGCTTCACCGAGACGATGGCCCACGGCATGCCCTGCTACCAGCGGGGCGACACGGCCGAGTTCGCCTTCGCGAGCCAGAAGCGGTACCTGTCCCTCTACGTCGTCCGCGGCGACGTCACCGACGCGTTCGCCGACCGCCTGGCCGCCCACGACATGGGCAAGGGCTGCCTCCGCTTCCGCACCCCCGACCACATCGACTGGCCCCTCGTCCGCGACCTCCTCCGTGCCACGGCCGCCACCCGAGGCCCCATGTGCTGACCCGTTTTCCCCCGGCCCGAGGGCGGAACAGGCCTGTGCGGCCTACGGCTTGCGGGCCAGGCCGCCGTAGGCGTCGACGGCGGCCGGGGACTCCGCCTCGGGGTCCGGCCGCCATGCGGTGACGGGGACGACGCCGGGCTCGACAAGGTCGAGGCCCTCGAAGAAGCCGGCGATCTGCTGTTCCCTCCCGGCTGTCGTCAGCCATCCGTCGAACCCCTCCGCCTCTCAACTGCTGTGACCGCGACCAGACGTGCACACCGGAAGCCCGATGTGCACGACATTGCGCCGCTCACTCACCGTCTGGGGAGGAAGCGGGAGAGGACGACGTCGAGCTGGGCCGCCCACTGCTCCAGCTCCCACGTGTTGCGGGTGCTCACTCGGCTCACTGTCTGCGCGCCGTTCGTGAGGTGGAGGACGAGGGTGAGGACGTGGCTGGAGCCCTGCGGGTCGCGCCGGTGCTGGGCGAATCGGATGTGCTGCCAGGCGAGGTGGGTGCTCCGGCCGTGCGCGGTGAACGAGACGCCGTGGGCGTCGGCGACGATGTCGTTCTTGCGGTCCATGGCGAGGAACTCCGGCTCCCCGGCCTCCCCGCCGGGCATCCCCGGCGCGCCCGGACGCGGCTGCGCAGGGTGGCCGGGCTGCCCGGGAGGCGCCATCGGGGCCGCCGGGCCGAAGCCGCCCGGGCCCGGCGGCGGCATCTGCGCCGGGTGCTCCGGGCGACCGGCCTGGGCGGGCGGCGGCGCGTACCAGCCGGGGCCCGGTGCCGGGGCGACAGGCGGCATCGGCGGCGGGGCGGGCGCCTGCGCGGGTACCGGAGGGGCTCCCGCGGGCCGCCGGGCGGCGACCGGCGCGACCGGCGCGGGTTCCCCCGCCTGCGTCTGCGTCTCCGGCGCGAGAGCCGCGATCAGCGCCTCCGGGGCAGGGCGGCGAGCCGGCTCGTCGTCCAGGCACGCCTGGACCGCTGCGCCCAGCGCCGCCGGCACCCGCGACGTGTCACCGCCGCAGGCCGCGAGCAGCAGGCCGCCGAGCGCCCGCACGTCGTCCGCGGCCGCCGCGGCGTCGTCGCCACCGGGGGCCGGCCGCAGCCCGAAGTCCCTCACGCACGGGCCGTCGTCGGCCATCAGCACGTCGCTGGCCTTGAGACCGCCGTGCGCGAGGCCGCGCGCGTGCACCGACCGGAGGGCGTCCGCGACGCCGGTGCCCAGGCGGCGCACCTCGTCCTCCCCGAGGGCGCCCCCGGAGGCGAGGAGTTCGGCCAGCGACGGACCGGGCACGTAGGGGGTGGCGAACCACGGGGTGTCGGCGTCCGTGTCCGCGTCCAGCACCGGCGCGGTGTGGAACCCGCCGACGCCCCGCGCCGCCCCGACGGCCGCGCGCAGCCGGTCGTCGGCCGCCTCGTCCCGCGCCGCCCCGGAGTGCAGCACCTTGACGGCGACCGCCCTCCCCGCAGCCGTCCGCGCGAGGTGGACGGTGCCCAGAGCACCCCGTCCGAGTTCGCGCTCCAGGACGTACGTTCCGATCTGCTGCACGCTGTTCACCCTCCGGGACGGTCGGTCCGACGATGATCCCAGGTCGCCCGAACGTCCCGGCACGGTGGTGCGGTCCCGCGCGCACGATCGGCCTGTACCGGTTGCCGCCCCCGGCGCGGGCCAGCAGGCTGGGCCCGGAGGCCGGCGCCACCGGGCGGACGGCTGCCGCCGAACGGAGGTCAGGCGTGGGGCACGACGACTCGGGCACGGGCGTGGGGGCGGCTGCGGGAGCCGACGAGGCCGACGCGGAGGCGGTGCGCCGGTTCACCGGCCTGCACGCGCTCTTCGTCAACGCCACCCTCAAACGGTCGCCCGAGGTCAGCAACACCGGAGGGCTGATCGACCTCAGCGCGGGCATCATGCGCCGCTACGGCGTCGAAGTGGACACGATCCGCGCCGTGGACCACGACATCGCGACCGGCGTCTGGCCGGACATGACCGAGCACGGCTGGGCGGCCGACGCCTGGCCGGACCTGTTCCCCCGGGTGCTGGCCGCCGACATCCTGGTGCTGTGCGGACCCATCTGGCTGGGCGACAACAGCTCGGTGATGAAGCGCGTCGTCGAGCGGCTGTACGGCTGCTCCAGCCTCCTCAACGACGCCGGGCAGTACGCCTACTACGGCCGCGCCGGCGGATGCCTGATCACCGGTAACGAGGACGGCGTCAAGCACTGCGCGATGAACGTGCTCTACAGCCTCCAGCACCTGGGCTACACGATCCCGCCGCAGGCCGACGCCGGCTGGATCGGCGAAGCCGGACCCGGGCCCTCCTACCTCGACCCCGAATCCGGGGGACCCGCGAACGACTTCACCAACCGCAACACCACGTTCATGACGTTCAACCTGCTGCACACGGCGGCCATGCTGCGCGCCGCGGGCGGCGTCCCGGCCTACGGCAACCGCCGTACCGAGTGGGACGCCGGCTGCCGCCCCGGCTTCGAGAACCCCGAACACCGCTGAGGCCGCTCCCGCCCGCGCCGACCACGGGTGTGCCGTCAGGCCGCCTGGCCCGCGGGACGGGTCTCGCTGGGGCGGACGACGACGAAGCCCTCGCCCTCCAGCTTGAGCTGGACCGCTTCGCCCGACCCGCCGCGGATCATCGAACCGATGCTCTGCGAGCGGTGCAGGGAGGTGTGCAGCGCCGCGCTCCAGCCCACCACCGCGTCGGTGTCGACGAAGACCGGCGCCTGCGGCGACACCGGGATGACGATCGGGTCGCCGTCGCACACCACGCCGAGCCGGCCCTGGCCGGTGAAGAGGCAGTTGAAGAGGCCGCCGCCCGCCATGCCCGCGCCCTTGACCATCTTGATCTCGTAGCTCAGCGAGGCGTCGAAGCAGAGCACGTTCCGTCCGTTGACGGTGAGCGCGTCGCCGTGAGCGAAGTCGACGATGAAGCAGTTCGCGCCCTGGTGCGCGAACCACGCCTCGCCCTGCCCGCGCACGGCCATCAGCGCCAGGCCCTCGCCGGTGACCGAGCGTTTGATGAAATTGCCGACCCCCTGACTCTGCCTCTCGAACTGGAGGTTCCCGCGGAAGGCGATCATCGCGCCCTGCCGCGCGTAACACTCCCCGTTGACCGCGTACTTGAGGGACTTGGAGTTCTGTCGGGTCATCCCGGGCGCGGTCGCCGGCTGCGCCATGTTCTCGGAGGCGAAGAGCTCACTCTGCATGTCCGGATCCTCCCCCGGAAACCCTGCTTCCGCCAAGGTGTTCCGCTCGTCCCACCGCGCGTACGCCCCCAGCCGGAGCGCGTGCCGGTCCGTCACCGCGCTCCGCGCGGGGTGGGCCGGACCTCGAAGTCCGGCAGGCCCTCGGGCTCGGCCTCCGAGACCCGCACGTCCGACACCCGTGCCGCCGGCGGGCCCTGCCGGGCCCACGCCACGAGCCGTTCCACCGCGTCCGAGTCGCCCTCGAAGTGCGCCTCGACCGTGCGGTCCGGGAGGTTGCGCACCCAGCCGCGCACCCCGTGCTCGACCGCCGCCGCCCGGCAGTCGTTGCGGTAGTAGACGCCCTGGACCTTCCCGGAGACGATCACGCGCTTGCTGGCCATGGCGGCCTCCCCGTCCTTCCGCTGCCGGTCTCCCCGCCATCGTAGGTGCGGGCGGGGACCCCGCACGGCCCGTCGCGGCCGCGGCCCGGGGCACCACCCGGCCGGCCGTCACCGGGTGCCCGGTGCGCAGGGCGGACCTACAGTACGAGAGTGTCCACCGGTCGCCCCGCGGCGCGAAGAAGGCCCCCGGCACCACCCCGGAAGGGGCGGCTGCGGCGGCTGGGGGAATGGTGCGCCCGGCACTGCGTCGTCGTGCTCCTCGGATGGCTCGCGGCCGTCGGAGGGCTGCACGCCGCGCAGAGCGCGTTCGGCGGGTCGTACGCCGACGACTTCACTCTCTCCGACTCCCAGTCCCAGCAGGGTCTCGACGTCCTCCGCGCACACCAGCCCGACCGCGGCGGCCAGAGTTCCCTCGTCGTGCTGCACGACGGGCAGCAGCTCTCCCGGCACCAGCAGCAGGTCGCCACCGTCGTGAAGAACCTCGGCGGGCTGCCGCACGTGCTCTCCGCGCAGAACCCCCTCACCGCGCCGGAGCCCCAGGCCGACGGCACTCCGTCCGCCCCGCTCAGCCCGGTCTCGCCCAACGGCAGGACCGCCTACGTCACAGTCACCTTCGACGAGAACCCGGCCTCGCTCGGCGACGGCTACCTCGACGGCGTCGACGACGCCGTCGAGCCGCTGCGCCAGGCGGGTGTGCAGGTCGAGTACGGCGGCTCGCTCGGCGAACTGGCCCGGCCCGAGGTGGCCGACCTGGCCAGTGAGTCCATCGGCTACGGCGTCGCGGTGGTCGTGCTGCTCATCGGATTCGGCAGCGTCCTGGCCGCCGCCGTCCCGCTGGTCGCCGCCCTCGCCGCGGTGCTGGTCGGGCTCAGCGTGCTGGGACTGATCGCGGCCACGACCACGTTCGCCCAGGTCTCGCCCACGCTTGCCACGATGATCGGCCTGGGCGTGGGCATCGACTACGCGCTCTTCCTCCTCACCCGGCACCGGCAGGACCTGATGGACGGCGCCGACCCGGTCGCCGCCGCCGGTCGCGCCACGCACACCAGCGGCCGGGCCGTGCTGGTCTCCGGCACCACCGTGATCGTCGCCCTCGCCGGCCTCAACGCCTCCGGGGTGGGCTTCATCGGCAAACTCGGGGCGGCCGCGGCGGTCACCGTCGTCACCGCCGTGCTCGGTGCGCTCACCCTGGTGCCGGCCCTGCTCGGACTCGCCGGCCGCTCCCTCGACCGCTTCCACGTGCGCACTCCGGTGGCCGAGGCCGGCGCGGACGCGTCCAGCGGCTTCTGGCACCGGTACGCACTCCGCGTCGGGCGGCGTCCGTGGCGGTATCTGGCCGCCGGCCTCGTGGTCCTGGCCGTGCTCACCGTGCCGCTCTTCTCGCTGCGCCTCGGCCACATCGACGACGGTGCCGACCCCACCTCCTACACGGACCGGCGGGCGTACGACCTGGTCACCGACGCCTTCGGGGCCGGCGTCAACGGCCCGCTGACGGTGGTCGTCGACCAGAGCGGGGTCGTGGGCGGCAACCGTTCGGGTCTGGAGAACAAGGTCTCCTCCGCTCTCAAGGGCCTGCCCGGCGCTGCCGCCGTCAGTACCCTGCAGCCCACGCAGGACGGCGACGTGCTCACCGCCACGGTCATCCCCGCCGAACGGCCGCAGAGCGCCGGCACCACCGACCTGGTGCACCGCCTCACCGACACCGTCCTGCCGCAGGCCGTCGCCGGCACCGACGCACAGGGGTACGTCACGGGCACCACCGCGGGCCAGACCGACTTCCGCGACATCGTCGCCGAACGGCTGCCGCTGATCATCGCCGTCGTCGTCGGTCTCGCGCTGCTGATCATCCTCACCGTCTTCCGCGGCGTCCTGGTGGCGGTCAAGGCGGCCGTGCTCAACCTGGTGTCCATCGGCGCGTCGTACGGCGTCGTGGTCGCCGTCTTCCAGTGGGGCTGGGGCGGGCCCGCGCTCGGGGTGTCCGGCACCGTCCCGGTGGAGAGCTACGTCCCGATGATGATGTTCGCCATCGTCTTCGGGCTCAGCATGGACTACGAGATCTTCCTGCTCTCCCGCGTCCACGAGGCATGGCTGCGCACCGGCGACAGCAGAGCGAGTGTCGCGCACGCGTTGGAGATCACCGCACGCGTCATCACGTGCGCCGCGCTGATCATGGTGAGCGTGTTCGCCGCGTTCGTGCTCAGCAGCAACATCGTGGTGAAGATGCTCGGCCTCGGGCTCGCCGTGAGCGTCCTGGTCGACGCGACGCTGGTACGGCTGCTGCTGGTGCCCGCGGTGCTCAACCTGCTGGGCAGCCGCGTCTGGTGGGCGCCGCGATGGCTGGACCGCGTGCTGCCGCACGTCCACGCCGAACCGCAGCCCGCGCCCGACGACGGCGCCACCGACGACGGCGGCGCGCCGGGCGGCGACGACGGCCCTGCGGTCCGGAAGTCCGGCCCCGGGGGCCGGACGGGAAGTGACCCGCCGGTAGCGTGACGGAGGGCGCCCTGCCGGGCGTCTGCCCCGCACCTCCAGGAGTCCACATGGCGAAGCCCGCCGAGACCGGCGGCCCGGCGCCGCAGTTCAGCCTGCCCGGCGGCGTCCTGCGCGGCGAAGGGCCCGAAGCGGCCTTCGTACGCGCCGACTACACCGTCGACGGGGCACCGGGACGTCCACTGGTGCTGGCCTTCTACCCCGGCGACGACACCGCCGTGTGTACCAAGCAGCTGTGCTCCTACTCCTCCGGACTGGAGCGCTTCGAGGAACTCGACGCGAGCGTCTGGGCGATCAGCCCGCAAGGCGTCGACAGCCACGAGCGGTTCGCCCGCAAGAACGACCTGCGGATGCCCCTGCTCGCCGACACCGACGGCACCGTCTCCCGCGCGTACGGCGTGGCCGCGCCCGGCATCGGGCTGCGCCGGTCGGTGTTCCTCGTCGCGCCGGACGGCACCGTCGCCTGGAAGCACGTGGCGCTGCTCGGCATGACCTACCAGGACGTGGACACCCTGACCGCCCGGCTGGCCGCGCTCCGGGCCGGTTGAGCAGCCGGCCCGCCCGCCCCGGGCGGCTCGCAGCCGGGGCGGAACCGGGCGGACGTCTCAGGCAGGGCTGCCGCTGGGCTCCCCGTCTCCGTCGGGGGTCTGCGCCCGTTCCTCGCTCTTCCCGGCCGCCTCCACCGGCGCCGGGAGCGTGACCCGGATCTTGGACTGCTTGTGCGGCAGGTCGTCCCAGTCGTCCATCGTGCGCGCGGCCAGACCGTGCTTCTCGGCCAGCGCGATCAGGGTGGCCGGGCGGAAGTAGAAGTCCTCCCGCAGCACGTCGTGCTCCGTGCCGTCGGTGCGGTTGTAGGTGAAGTCGAAGAACCCGCCCGGCGCCAGCAGCCTGCCCACGTGGCGGAAGCAGTCCTCGATGACGTGGACCGGCGAGTGCGAGAAGACGCTGTGCGCGTGCACGACCCGGAAGCGGCCCCCGGGCAGGTGCGCCAGCCGCATGTCGTCGACCAGCGTCATGTGCGGCAGCTTGTCCTGGAGGTTGTGGTCGACCACCGTCTGCTGCGCGGCGAGCAGGATGTCGGGGGAGATGTCCACACCGTAGTAGTGGCCGGTCTCCAGGTAGTCGATGAAGTGGCGTCCCGCGCGGAGGTTGCCGCAGCCGATCTCCAGCATGTGGTCACCGGGCTTCAGGCCGTGCCCGACCAGGTAGTCGAACTGCATCCTGCCCAGAGCGTTCCACCGCTCCTGCGACGGCGTGCCGACGGCGCCGAGCGGGTTCCGCGCGGTGTCGGACTTCATCACGGCGCGGTAGTAGGCGATGTGGTTTCCGCCGGACCGACGCTGGAGTCGCCAGTCCCGCAGGTGCCGGCGGAGGTACGGCACGACGCGCTGAGGGTGGCGGGCGGCGTAGCGCAGGCGGTGCGCCAGCGAGGAGCGGTTGTGGGAGGGGACGGCGGTGGGCATTGCTACGGGGTCTCCTGCGTCTGACGGCTGGTCCGGGGGAGCCGGCGGCCGGGCGTGCCCCGGCGCATGACGGCCGTGATGTCTGTGATTGGGCATTTTCCCCGCTCGAAACCCGTTTGGCGATAGCGTGCGCAGGATGACCGAGCCTTTGAGTGATGCGGCGCAAGCGGTTGACGGAGGGACGCGATGAGCCAGGAGGACGCCGTCGTCGGCGAGCAGGTACGGCAGCTGGAGCCGATGCCGCGGGACTGGTCCCGTGCGCTGGCGGTGGTCGCACACCCCGACGACCTGGAGTACGGTGCGGCCGCCGTCGTCGCCGAGTGGACCGCGGCCGGCCGTGAGGTGACGTACCTGCTGGTCACGCGCGGCGAGGCGGGCATCGACAGCATGGCGCCGGAGGAGGCCGCCCGGGTCCGCGAGCGCGAGCAGCGGGCCAGTGCCTCGGTGGTGGGGGTGCGCGAGGTGGAGTTCCTGGACCACGCCGACGGAGTGATCGAGGAGGGCATGGCGCTGCGCCGCGACCTCGCGGCAGCGGTGCGGCGGCACCGGCCCGAGCTGGTGATCACCCTCAATCACCACGACACCTTCGGCGGCACATGGTGGAACACGCCGGACCACCGGGCGGTGGGGCGCGCGGTGCTGGATGCGGTCGGCGACGCGGGGAACCGGTGGATCTTCCGTGAGCAGCTGGAGGAGAGCGGGCTGGAGCCCTGGGGCGGCGTGCGCTGGGTGGCCGTGGCGGCCTCCCCGCACGCGACGCACGCCGAGGAGGTCTCGGAACGATCCGTGGAGCTGGCCGTCGCCTCGCTGGCGGAGCACCGGGCGTACCTGACCGTGCTCAGCGACGAGGAGCCGGAGGCGTACGCGCGGAGGTTCCTCGGCGAGGCGATCAGCGGTGTCGCGGGCAGCTTCGGCGGCCGGCGCGGCGTGTCGTTCCAGCTCTACCCGCGCTGAGACCGGGCCGGCGTCGGGGGCCGCCGGTGCGGCGGTCCCGGCCGGTCAGGTCCCGGACGCCGGGGTGCGCATCCGGCGCAGCGCGACGGCCAGGGCCGTCGCGCCCACGGGGAGCAGCAGGGCCGCGGCGAGCGCGGTGAGCCACCCGTAGCCGGCCTGGGCCACCACCAGGCCGGACAGCGCGCCGCCCGCGCCGGCGGCGGCGTTGCTCGTCAGGTCGGAGAGGCCCTGCACGGCGGCCCGTGCGCCCTGCGGTACGGCGTCGGTGAGCAGCGCGGAGCCGGCGACCAGGCCTGCCGACCAGCCCAGGCCCAGCACGAAGAGTCCGGCGGCGGACTGCAGGTGGTCCGCCCCGGCCGTGCCCGCGAGCGCCGCCGCGCAGGCCAGCAGACCGACCGACAGCCCGATGACCGCGACCCGGCCGAGCCGGTCGGCCAGCCAGCCCATGAGCGGCGAGAAGGCGTACATGCCGGCGATGTGGATGCTGATGACCAGGCCGATCAGCTCGATGCCGGCGCCGTGGTGGCCGAGGTCCACCGGCGTCATCACCATGATCGACACCATGACGGTGTGCACGCCGGCGATGGTCACCAGAGCCAGCCGTGCCCGTGCGGAGGCGGCGACGGCGGCGAGCCCCGCCCGCAGCGACCTCTCGTCCGCGCGTCGTCCGCCGGAGGAGTCCTCCTCTCCGTGCGCGGCGGCGGCCGAGGAGTCGAGGTCGCGGGCGGTGAGCAGCGGGTCGGGTCGGAGCAGCAGGTGCACGGTCAGCGCGGAGACCAGGAATAGCGCGGAACCCCAGAGGAAGGGCCCGGCCGCGACCGGTATGCCCATGCCGAGGGCGGCGACGCTCTCCCCGGCGGGGCCCGCGATGTTCGGCCCGAGTACCGCGCCGATCGTGGTCGCCCAGACGACGGTGGAGATCGCCCGTGCCCGGTGATGGGGTTCGGCGAGGTCGGCCGCGGCGAACCGGGCCTGGAGATTGGCCGACGACCCCGCGCCGAACGCCGCCATGCCGCAGAGCATCAGGGGGAAGCTGTCCGCGGTGGCGCCCAGGACGACCGTCGCGCCGCCGACGGCGGCGATGAGGTAGGCGAGGGTGAGGCCGGGCCGGCGGCCCTTCGCCGCCATCAGGGAGGCGAGGGGCAGCGACAGCAGCGCGGTGCCGATCACCGACGCGGTGGAGGCCAGTCCTGCCAGGCCCTCGGAGCCGCTCACCTCCTCCGCCAGCACGGCGGCCAGCGCGATGCCGGTCGCCACGCCCAGACCGCCCAGGATCTGGCTGGCGATCAGCACCGCCGTGGTGCGCCGCCGCACCGCGCGCAGCGCGCCCGCGTCCGGGGCCTGCGACGTGACGGGGGCGGGGGAGGGGGAGGGCGCGGGAAAGGCGTCAGTAGCGTCCGAGGGTTCGCGGATGTCGGTCACAGCGGAAGTCTGCCAGCGCGCGGCCCGCGGCGCAGTGGGTCGTCCGGCACCTGTCGGGTGGGTCCGGGTGCCGAGTGCTCCCGGTCACAGAATTCCTGGTGCCCCAGGTCACAGAATTCAGGTAAGCCACGTCACAGAATTCCCGTGCCGCACGTCACAAAGAGCACCGGCGGAGCCTTTCCGCGGGTGAGGTGAGGCACAGGAGAACAGCCTCTACGAAGCGGCATAGGAATGCCCGGGACGAAGGTCCCGGGCTCCCGGCCTGCCCCCGACCGGGCCTCTCGCCCCGTCGCCGCGGCAGGCCGCGGGCCGCTGCTGCTGGGGGATGTGCGCAGGTGGCGTGCCGGGAGTCCCTCGCGGAGCCGTTCCCGGAAACCGCGAGCACCTCCACCTCGCGTCCTATTTGTCCTTTTCGAGTACGGCACCCCTTAGTAACCGGTCCTTTTTGAAATGCCGGATTGGCGGGTTACCAAGGTGGGGCCTGGTCCGCAGAGCCAGGAAACCCCCACCGAATTCCGGAGGAAGTACCCCATGCGCCTGCACACCACGATTACCGACGCCCTCGGCCGTATCCCGCGCACCCGTAACGCCGTCATCGCTGGCGGGGTCGGCGCATCCCTGGCCCTGGGTTCCGGCGTGGCGCTCGCAGCCGGCGACGACATGTTCGCGACGGACACCCCTGCCAAGGCTGCTCACGCCACCCAGCAGCAGGCCGACGCCGCGGAGAAGAAGGACCGCAAGGCCGACACGGGCGGCCAGGGCGAGAAGGCCGAGAAGAAGGCCGGTGCCGCCCAGGACGGCAAGGACGAGAAGAAGGACGGGCCGGGCAAGCAGGCCCAGGCGGAGAAGAAGGCCCAGTCCCGCGACGGCGGCCACCAGCACAAGGCCGGTGGCGGCAAGGACGGGAAGGCCAAGAAGGCGAAGAAGGCGAGCCGTGGCCAGGGCCGCGCGCAGGCACCGTCCTGGTCGCTCCCGGTCGACAAGCCGTACACCAAGACCGCCGGCTTCGCCGACAGCGGCAATCGCTGGTCCGCCACGCACTCCGGCCAGGACTTCGCCGTGCCCACTGGCACCGGCGTGAAGGCCGTGCACGGCGGTACCGTCGTCACCACCGGCTGGGGCGGCTCCTACGGCAACCGCATCGTGATCGAGCACCCGAACGGCAAGTACAGCCAGTACGCCCACCTCTCGAAGATCGGCGTCGGAACGGGCGAGCAGGTGAACACCGGCGAGCAGATCGGCCAGTCCGGCAGCACCGGCAACTCCTCCGGTCCGCACCTGCACTTCGAGATCCGTACCACCCCGGCCTACGGCTCCGGCTTCGACCCGGTCCCCTTCCTGAAGAGCCACGGCCTGCACCCGTGAGGCTCGGCTGAAGGCCCTCGTCCCGAGGGGGCTCCGGGAGGACCGTCCGGAGCCGGCAGAGCCGGGAACACCGGGAAGGCCGGATGAACAGATCAGAAGAGCGGCTGCGGGAGTAGGCCCTCCAGCGCGAGGAGCTCCCGCTTCGTCTCCCTCCCGCCGCCGAACCCGCCGAGCCCGCCGCCGCTCTCCACCACGCGGTGGCAGGGGACCACCACGGGCAGCGGATTCGCCCCCATCGCGACGCCGACGGCGCGGGCGGCACCGGGCTCGCCGACCCGGTCGGCCAGGTCCTGGTATCCCGCCGTTGTCCCGTACGGCACGTCCGCTGCCAGGGCACGCAGCACCCGCAGGTGGAAGCCGCCGGTCAACGACCAGTCCAGCGGGACGGTGAAGACGCGCAGGCCGCCTGCGAAGTAGGCGGCCAGCTCCCGCTCGGCGCACGCCAGATGCCTGGCCCACGGGCCGTTGCCCGGGGCATCGCGCCCGCAGCTCCCGGCGTGGGGCTCCCGCCCGGTGCGGGCACGCAGGCGGTCCAGCGCACGCCGAGTCACCTCCGGGGTGGCGTGGAAGACCACCTGCACCAGCCCGTCCGCGGTGGCGGCCAGCAGCAGCGGGCCCACCGGGGACTCGAACAGGCTCCAGCCCCACTCCCTCGCCCTGCCGGGCCCGTTGTCGTCCGCCTCGTCCGCTCCGTTCACCACGCAGCCAGCGTACGGCGGCCCACCGACATCGCTCCGCCGCGGCGGCTCTCCCCCTCCCCGGGCCGCCGAGGAGGGGGAGAGCCCCGGGGGTCAGCGGCTCACCGCGTCCCGCACGACGTCGGGGGCGTTGGAGATGATCCCGTCGACTCCCGCCCCGGCCACCCGGCGGGCGGTCGCGGCGTCGTCCACGGTCCAGGTGAACACCTCCAGCGGCCTGCCGTGTGCGCCTTCCAGAGCCTGCACCGCGGACACGTAGTCCGCGGTCACGGTGGAGTGGTTCGGGTTGATCTGGTCGGTGAACGCCGCGTAGCCGGGCAGTTCGGCGGCCGGCGGGGTGCCGAGGAAGCCGGTGGTCACCTCGGGGGCCAGCTCGTGCACCGTCCGCACCGTCTCCGCCTCGAAGCTCTGGATCACCAGCCGACGCGCCACGTGCTGCTGGTCCAGCCAGCCCTCGTTCGCCAGCTCTTTGAGGGTCTGGCCCTCCACGCCCGGGTAGAGCGAGGGCTTCTTGAGCTCCAGCAGCAGCCTCTGCCCGTTCGCCTCGACCCGCCGCAGGTACCGCTCCAGCGTCGGGATCCGCTCGCCGGCGAACTCCTCGCCGAACCAGCTTCCGGCATCCAGCCGCGCCACCTCCGCTGCGGTGAAGTCGGCGACCCGCCACGGCGCACGGTCGGGGAAGACCTCCTCCACGTCCGTGGTGCGGGCCAGGCTCTCGTCGTGCAGGACGACCAGTTCGCCGTCGCGGGTGCGCTGGACGTCGTTCTCCACCCAGGCGAAGCCCAGGTCGTGCGCCGCGTCCACGGCGGCCAGAGTGTTCTCCGGGGCGTACGCCGAGGCGCCGCGATGTGCGACGACGACCGGCTCCCGGTCGGGTCCTGGTTTCCCCGCCGCCTTCGCGGTGGGGAGGGCGGCCGCCACCCCCGCGGCCGAGGCCGCGGGGGTGGCGGAGAGGAAGAGGGTGGACAGGCCCAGCAGCACACCGGCTGCCACGGTGAGAGGGCGCATCGCCATGGAGACTCCTCGCGTCCGTCCGTGAGCACACGGTGATCCACGTGCTCCTGTCAGAGAGAGGTTCCCGGTTGCGTCGTACACACAACCGGCGAACGGGTGTCCGAGGGCTGAACCCCGTGCGTCGGGGCGCGTGTCGGTGCCGGGCCGTACGGTGGGTGTCATGCGGCCCGTGACCAAGATCGAACGCAAGGTGGCGCCCTTCGAGGTCGTCAGCCCGTACCAGCCCAGCGGCGACCAGCCCACCGCCATCGAGGATCTGGCCCGCCGTGTCCGGGGTGGCGAGAAGGACGTCGTGCTGCTCGGCGCCACCGGCACCGGCAAGTCCGCGACGACCGCGTGGATGATCGAGAAGCTCCAGCGCCCGACGCTGGTGATGGCGCCGAACAAGACCCTCGCCGCCCAGCTGGCCAACGAGTTCCGCGAGCTGCTCCCGCACAACGCCGTCGAGTACTTCGTCTCGTACTACGACTACTACCAGCCTGAGGCGTACGTCCCGCAGACGGACACCTACATCGAGAAGGACTCCTCCATCAACGAGGAGGTCGAGCGCCTGCGGCACAGCGCGACGAACTCCCTCCTCACCCGCAGTGACGTCGTCGTGGTCGCCTCCGTCTCCTGCATCTACGGCCTGGGCACGCCGCAGGAGTACGTCGACCGCATGGTGCCGCTCAAGGTCGGCGACGAGATCGACCGCGACGCGCTGCTGCGCCGCTTCGTCGACATCCAGTACACCCGCAACGACGCCGCGTTCACCCGCGGCACCTTCCGGGTCCGGGGCGACACGATCGAGATCTTCCCGGTCTACGAGGAGCTCGCCGTGCGCATCGAGATGTTCGGTGACGAGATCGAGGCGCTGTCCACGCTGCATCCGCTGACCGGCGAGGTCATCACCGACGACAGCGAGCTGTACGTCTTCCCCGCCTCGCACTACGTCGCCGGTCCGGAGCGGATGGAGAAGGCCATCGGCGGCATCGAGGCCGAGCTGGCCGAGCAGCTCGCCTCCCTGGAGCAGCAGGGCAAGCTGCTGGAGGCGCAGCGGCTGCGGATGCGCACCACCTACGACATCGAGATGATGCGGCAGATCGGCACCTGCTCCGGCATCGAGAACTACTCGCGGCACATCGACGGCCGTGACCCCGGCTCCGCGCCGCACACCCTGATCGACTTCTTCCCCGACGACTTCCTGCTGGTCATCGACGAGTCGCACGTCACGGTGCCGCAGATCGGCGCGATGTACGAGGGGGACGCCGCGCGCAAGCGCACCCTGGTCGACCACGGATTCCGGCTGCCGTCGGCGATCGACAACCGGCCGCTGAAGTGGGAGGAGTTCCTGGAGCGCATCGACCAGACGGTGTACCTCTCGGCCACCCCGGGCGCGTACGAGCTGTCGCGCGGCGACGGCGTGGTGGAGCAGATCATCCGCCCCACCGGCCTGGTCGACCCGGAGGTCGTGGTCAAGCCGACCGAGGGCCAGATCGACGACCTGGTGCACGAGATCCGGACCCGCACCGAGGCCGACGAGAGGGTGCTCGTCACCACCCTCACCAAGAAGATGGCCGAAGACCTCACCGACTACTTCCTGGAGCTCGGCATCCAGGTCCGCTATCTGCACAGCGACGTCGACACGCTGCGCCGGGTGGAGTTGCTGCGGGAGCTGCGGGCCGGCGAGTTCGACGTGCTGGTCGGCATCAACCTGCTGCGTGAGGGGCTGGACCTGCCCGAGGTTTCGCTGGTCGCGATCCTGGATGCGGACAAGGAGGGCTTCCTGCGCTCCGGCACCTCGCTGATCCAGACCATCGGCCGTGCGGCGCGCAACGTCTCGGGTCAGGTGCACATGTACGCCGACAAGGTCACCCCGGCGATGGCCAGGGCCATCGACGAGACAAACCGCCGGCGTGCCAAGCAGATCGCCTTCAACGAGGCCAACGGCATCGACCCGCAGCCGCTGCGCAAGAAGATTGGCGACATCGTGGCGGACATCGCCCGCGAGGGCGTCGACACCGAGGAGCTCCTCGGCACCGGGTACCGGCAGGGCGCGGTGGAGAAGGGCCGTGGGCAGAAGGCCCCGGTGCCCGACCTCGGACACGGAAGGGCCGCCCGGGGCGGAGGGAAGGCCGACGGAGAGATCCTCACCGACCGCCCGGCGGGGGATCTGGCCGACCTCATCGAGGACATGACGCAGCGCATGCGCGCCGCGGCCGCGTCGCTCCAGTTCGAGGTGGCCGCGCGGCTGCGTGACGAGGTCGGCGAACTCAAGAAGGAACTGCGGCAGATGCGCGAGGCCGGCCTCAAGTAGGCTGCCGCCCAGGGCCGGACAGGCGCTGGAGTGCCGGTGACGGCGGATGACACGTCGAGAGGGGACACACGGTGACGGTCAACCTGTCCAAGGGGCAGGCGGTCAGCCTGCGGAAGTCCGACGGCGGCAGCCTCTCGGCCGTGCGTATGGGTCTGGGCTGGCAGGCGGCGCCCCGTCGCGGGCTGTTCGGCCGCCGGACCAAGGCCATCGACCTGGACGCCTCCGCGGTGCTTTTCGCCGGCAAGCAGCCGGTGGACGTGGTCTTCTTCAAGCACCTCGTCAGCGACGACGGATCCGTCCGGCACAGCGGGGACAACCTGGTCGGCGGCGCCGGCCGAGGCGAGGACGACGAGACCGTGATGGTCGACCTCCAGCACGTCCCGGCGCACATCGACCAGATCGTCTTCACCGTGAACTCTTTCACCGGCCAGACCTTCACCGAGGTGGAGAACGCCTTCTGCCGCCTGCTCGACGCGGCGAACGGGGAGGAGCTCGCCCGGTACACGCTGACCGGCGGCGGGGCGTACACCGCGCAGATCATGGCGAAGGTGCAGCGTGAGGGCGGCGGCTGGCAGATGACCGCCATCGGTGAGCCCGCCGAGGGCCGCACGTTCCAGGACCTGATGCCGGCGATCGTGCCGCACCTCTGACGCCGGGCCGTCCGGTCCCTCCGGCCTCCTCCCGCCCCTCCATCACCCGGGTCGGGTAAAGTTCCTCTTTGCCTTTCCTTGGCATTGCTTTACCCTGGGTCGTGCGGAGGGGAGTATTCCCACGTCGCGGTGACCCCGTCAGTACGGGCCGGTCGGACCCGGCCCCGGGGCGCTGGTCCGGCGGCGCGTACCGGCACAGGTCACGCGCGGCGCGGGCGGAAGAGACCTCCGGCAGCGCGTCAGCCGGAGGTGTACGTCACGTGGATGTGTCCTTTGCCGTATGGGCGGCAACCGTCATCGGTCTCTGTGCCCTGATCGCCGTCGACTTCTTCGTCGGCCGCAAACCGCACGACGTCTCCCTCAGGGAGGCAGGCATCTGGACGATCGTCTGGATCGTCCTGGCCGTCATCTTCGGTATCGGTCTCTTCGTCTTCGGGGGCGGGCAGCCCGCCGGTGAGTTCTTCGCGGGCTACATCACCGAGAAGTCGCTCAGCGTCGACAACCTCTTCGTCTTCGTCCTGATCATGGCGAAGTTCGCGGTGCCCAGCATCTACCAGCAGCGGGTGCTGATGATCGGCGTCCTCATCGCCCTGGTGCTGCGCGCCGGCTTCATCGCCGCGGGCGCGGCGATCGTCTCGACGTTCTCCTGGGTCTTCTTCATCTTCGGCGCCTTCCTGATCTGGACGGCCTGGAAGCTCATCCAGGAGGCGCGCGTCGAGAACGAAGAGGAGGCGTACGAGGAGAACCGCATGCTCAAGATGATCGAGCGGCGCTTCCCCTCGACCGACCAGTACCACGGCACCAAGCTGTTCATCCGGGAGAACGGCAAGCGGCTGATGACGCCGATGCTGATCGTGATGCTCGCGATCGGCACCACCGACGTCCTCTTCGCGCTGGACTCCATCCCCGCGATCTTCGGCCTCACCCAGGACCCGTACATCGTGTTCACGGCGAACGCCTTCGCCCTGATGGGTCTGCGCCAGCTGTACTTCCTGATCGGCGGCCTCCTCAAGAAGCTCGTCCACCTGTCCTACGGCCTGTCCGTCATCCTCGGCTTCATCGGCGTCAAGCTGGTACTGCACGCCCTGCACGAGGCGGGGGTGCACGTCCCGGAGATCAGCATCCCGGTCTCCCTGGGCGTCATCTGCGCGGTGCTGGTCGTCACCACGGTCACCAGCCTCTACGCCTCGAAGAAGCAGGACCGGAAGCAGCGCGAGAAGCAGACCGCCCCGATGGGGACCCCGGACGCGCGCGACGACCGGGGCCCCCTCTCCAAGGACGACGACTGACGCCTGCGCGTCAGCCGATCACCACCGTCCGCTCCGCCCGGGCGCCGTTCACCTCCACCGCGAGGGAGACGGTGCCCGGGCGCAGCGCCGTCAGCACCCCCGTCGCCGGGTCGAAGGCGGCGTCACAGCGCTGCTTCGGCCGCCCGTCGCCCAGGCACAGGTTCCGCGAGCCGGACCAGTCCGCGCTGACCGGCCACGTCACCGGCACCTCGCGCGCCCCGGCCCCCTCGCCCTGCCGCACGGTCGCCCCAGCAGCGGCGGTCGCGCCGTCCGGCAGGGCGCCCGGCGCCTGGAGCGTCAGGCCGTCCACGTGGGCACGGGTCTGCACCGCGAACGCCTCCCGGCCGGAGTGCACCGTGCCGTGCCGTTCCACGCCGACCAGGGACCAGCCGGTGAATCCGCCCTCACCGGGAGGCGCGGCCGGGTTCTTCCCCGCGTTGCCGTTGACCAGATACGGCACCCCGTCCACCCGTGAGGCGTGGAAAACGCCCACGTGCGAGCCGACGAACAGCACGTCCTTGCCGCTCCGGGCATGGAAGGCGCTGAGCAGCTTCTCCAGCAGATCCGCCTCCAGTCGGTCCGTGAGACGGCTCGCCCGCTGCGGCGTCGGATCGCGCGGCGGCACGTGCTGGACCACCGCCACCGACCGTACGCGCCGATCGTGGGCCGCTGCGTCCAGCTGCCCGCGCAGCTCGGCGAACTGTTCCAGACCGCCGAGCGCGAGCGAGGAGGTGTCCAGGGTGACGAAGCGGGTCCCCTCGTGGTCGAACGTGCGGCGGGCCGGACCGAACTCCGCGACGAAGGCGTCGATGCTCCCGCCCATCACCTCGTGGTTGCCCGGCACGTAGTACCAGGGCACCGCGTCGCCGAGCTCGTCCTCCAGGACCTGCCGGGCGAACGCCAGGTCCTCGGGCGACCCCTCGTCCACCAGGTCGCCGTTGACGACGACGAAGTCGGGGTCCGCCGCGCGGATCTCCCGCAGCGTCCGCCGCGCCTGGGCCACCAGCTCGCTGTCCGGCTCGCGGGCGACGAACTGGGCGTCCGACATCACCGCGAACCGCCAGTCGCGGCCGACCACGTCCCGCGCGGTGGAGATCAGGCGGTCCCGCACGGCCGGCTGCGCGGGCAGCTCGACGTCCGGCGGGGTGCGCGCCACCAGCTCGTCCAGCACGATGCTGCTGCTGTACTGCGCGTCCGGACGCGTCTCGGCGACGTAGAAGCGCCGTACCCTCAGCGGGTAGGCCACCCCCTCCGGCACGCTGAAGGTCACCTGCCGCCAGCCCTCCCAGGTGACGTGCGGACCGCGCAGCACCTGAGAGGTGCCGTTCGCGTCGACCAGGTGCAGCGACGGCCACGCCCCACGGCCGTCGCCCTCGACCCACAGGGTGAACGCCTGCGGCTGACCCGGCACTTCGAGGTACTGCGGCGGGTTGACGTATGCCGCGCGGGTCGCTGTGGACTGCCCGAAGTCGTAGTCCAGACGGAGCCCCTGCCCGTCGCGACCGGACGGTTCGGGGGCGACCGCGCCTTCTGCGCGGGCGGCGGAGAACGTCCAGTCGCCGGCGTCGTCGAAGGCGGCGACGCGCTGGTCGCGCAGGCCGACCGTCACGGCGAGCACCGTGCTGTGCCCGGCCACGGTGGCCTCCACGATTCCCGACGCACCCTCCTCGCCGCTGCGGGAACGCACCGTGAAGCCGCCGATGGTCGCGTTCGGGGCGATGGCGAAGAGCGCCCGGTCGTACTCCAGCTCCACATCGGTCGGGTCGACCGGTGCGCTGATGCCGTCCGCGTCGAATCCCAGCACCCCGAAGGTGCCCTCGTCCTGCGGCGTCGCCAGGCCCACCCGGTCCCGGGTCGGTGTCACACGACGCAGCTCTCCGAGGACCCGGAGCTCGACGGAGCCGTCTGCGCGTCCCCGCCGGGCGGTCACCTCGGTGCTGCCGGTGCGGCGGGCGTGGAACGTGCCGTCTTCGTCGACCCGGCCCACGCTGCGCCGGTGCACCCGCCAGTCGGGATCGCCCTCGGCCGGACCGTAGGTCTCGTCGTACCCGGCGGCCGTCAACTGCCGGGTGAGGCCGGGGAAGACGCGCTCCGGGTGGCCGCCGGGGACGGTGTCCGCGGTGGGAGCGAGGGCGGGGTCCGCGGCGGTCTCCACCCGGAAGCCGTGCAGGTCGCCGCTGCCGTCTGGCGCGGTGAGCGCCAGACCGTTGGGCACCTCGCGCTGCTCCCCGTCGGAGGGGGCGTTCTCCAGCTGCGGCGTGTCCGAGCCCGGCTCGCGGGCCAGCAGCGTGGACGAACCGCCGCCGTCCAGGTTGAGCGCGTTGTGGGCGCCCAACTCGTCCATCATCCGGGCCAGCTCGGTGAGGGTGACGCCGCCGGACGCGGCCTGCCGCCCGTCGACGGTGAGGACGTGCAGGGTGGAGCCGTCCCGGGAGAAGCCCACCGCGGTGCGCGGCGCGGTCGTGTTGTTCGGCCGGCCCTCCCAGTCCTGCGGCTCGCCGTCGAGTACCAGGATGCCGCGGCCGCCGACCGCCGTCCGCGGCAACGGCCCGCCGTCGCCCGTGCGCAGGTCGTACTCCCAGGACACGGGGTCGCCGGTCTGCAGCCCGGCCAGCACCTCGGCGCCCGCGTCGCGGCCCAGCAGCACGGTGGTGTCCGGCGGGACCGCTCCGTCGCCGGGCTTCTTGGAGACGCTCACGACGCGGCCGTCGCGGACCGCCACCTCTGCGGTCTCGGCCGCGCCCTCCACTGCTGCTGTCCGGTCGGCGTCGCCCCACTGGGCGTTGTAGGCGCCGATGCCGTTCTGCGGGACGTCGGCCGCGTTGTAGGCGGCGAGCGGTTCTTCGCCGTCGGGAACGGTCAGAGTGCCCTCGAAGTACAGGTCGAGGACGCGGCCGGCGCTGCCCGGCCCGAAGCCGACCGCCTGGGTGGCACCGGGCTCGGGGGACTGGGTGATCTCGCCGTTACGGACGCCCGGGCCCAGCGGCGCGCCGGTGGCGTTGATGTCGAAGAAGTCCGCGTTGATCGCGGCGACCGTGCGGCGTCCCTCGCCGGGGTCGTGCGCGGCGACGTGCTCGCCGAGCGTGCGGCGTTCCGAGACCGCGCCCGAGAGGTGGTCGACGCGCGTGCCCTCCGTGAGGTCGACGCTGAGCGCGTCGGCCCGCAGCCACTTGTCGGGGGCGAGCCGGTCGAAGGAGGTGAGGGTGGCGCCCGGGGCCACCGGGCGGCTGGTGCTGTCGATCTCCCACCCCGGCCCCGGCGTGCCGGGGGTCGGAATGGGCGATGCCGGGGCGTGTGCCGGGACCGGAGCGCCGGGAGCGGCACCGGCCGGAGCCGTGAGCCCGGTGGCCAGCGCGGACGCGGCGGCCACCGGAACGAGTATCGAACGGACGAGGAACCGTCTGAGTGGGCGAGCTTCTTTCACAAAACCCCCTCGGTACAGGTGAGTTCAGTGCACGGGGCGTGCACACAGCCGCACACAGTGGCAAGGGAGGGCGGGTCGCACCAGAGGGCCGTCGGCGAATTCGGCACGAACTATTGGGCCGACCTCTGGCGGTGCCGCAAGCCTTGCTGACCCGCTGGTCAACAGGCTGTAATGCGCGGGAGCGAAACGATGTGAACGTCACCGGCGCCGAAGTGAACGGACGGACGTCGATGACGCCGGCGCCGCGCTGCCGGCCCGCGCGAGAACGAGAGCGACACCGTGAGCATGCACTCCGAACTGGACCAGCTTCTGAAGACCGGGCCGTTCCACGTCGCGCTGCGCGCCGCCATCCAGGCGCGCGGTCTCGCGCTGCACCGCATACAGCACCGGCTCGCGGAGCGCGGCATACAGGTCGGGGTGACCAGCCTCAGCTACTGGCAGCAGGGCAACCGGCGCCCGGCCCGGCCCGAGTCGATGCGTGCGGTCACCGCGCTGGAGCAGGTGCTGGATCTGCCGCGGGACGCGCTCACCCGGCTGCTGCGCGAGACTGCCTCGGCGGAGCGGCCCGCCGCACGGCCGTACCGGTCGCTGGTCGACGCCGCGGACGCGCTCCAGCAGCTGCTCGCGGAGCTGCGGTGGCCCGCTGACGGCGGCGTGCACACCGTGCTGCACGTCGAACGCGTGCGGATCGGGGCACGCCGCGAACTAGCCTCCCGCCACTCGGAACAGGTGGTGCGCGCGCACCGGGACGGCATCGACCGGTATGTGGCCATCCACTACGGCGACGCCGGCTGCGACGTGTCCGGCGTTCGCCTGCGAGCGGGGGAGAACTGCCGCCCCGGCAGTGTGCGACGGCACGGGCCGACGGGGCTGGTTGCCGCGGAGCTCCTCTTCGACAGGCGGCTGCGGGTGGGCGACACCCACATGTTCAGCTACACCTTCGAGGACGGCACGGCCGGGCCGTGCGGCGAGTACGTGCGCGGCTTCAGCTTCGGCGGAGGGCAGTACGTGCTCCAGGCCGGGTTCGACGCGGACGCGCTACCGGTGGGCTGCCGGAGCTTCGCGCGGACCGCGCCGGGCGCGCGGCCGACGCAGGTGCGCGAACTCGACCTGTCCGCGCCGCACCGCGCGGTGCACCTGGCGCACCAGGACGTGAAACCCGGACTCCTCGGCATCAGCTGGGACTGGGCCTGACCGAAGGGGGACGCCCGGTCCGAAGCGGCGCCGGTACGCGGACGTGGGGCGGACCCGGCGACGTACCCGCCCCACGCGGCGGCGCTACTTCCGGGCCGCGGCCTTCTTCCGCGCGGTGCCCCGCGGCTTGCGCGACGCGGGCACCTGCGCGTCGCTCACCCGGTCGCCCAGGATCTCGCGGAGGAACTTCCCCGTGTGGCTCGCCGGGATCGCCGCGACGTCCTCCGGGGTGCCCTCGGCGATCACCAGGCCGCCTCCGCTGCCGCCCTCCGGGCCCATGTCCACGAGCCAGTCGGCGGTTTTGACGACATCGAGGTTGTGCTCGATGACGATCACCGTGTTGCCCTTGTCGACCAGCCCCGACAGCACGCCCAGCAGCTTGCGGATGTCGTCGAAGTGCAGACCGGTCGTCGGCTCGTCCAGCACGTACACCGTGCGGCCGGTGCTGCGCTTCTGCAGCTCGCTCGCGAGCTTCACGCGCTGGGCCTCGCCGCCGGACAGCGTCGGCGCCGGCTGCCCCAGCCGCACGTACCCCAGGCCCACGTCGTTGAGCGTGCGCAGGTGACGGGCGATCGCCGGGACCGCCTCGAAGAAGTCGAGTGCCTCCTCGATGGGCATGTCGAGGACCTCGGCGATGTTCTTCCCCTTGTAGTGGACCTCCAGGGTCTCCCGGTTGTAGCGCGCGCCGTGGCACACCTCGCAGGGCACGTAGACGTCAGGCAGGAAGTTCATCTCGATCTTGATGGTGCCGTCGCCCGCGCAGTTCTCGCAGCGACCGCCCTTGACGTTGAAGGAGAACCGGCCCTGCTGGTAACCGCGGACCTTCGCCTCCGTGGTCTCGGCGAACAGCTTCCGCACCCGGTCGAACACCCCGGTGTACGTCGCCGGGTTGGAGCGCGGGGTGCGGCCGATCGGCGACTGGTCGACGTGCACCACCTTGTCGACCAGGTCGTCGCCCTCGACGCGGGTGTGCCGCCCCGGAACCGCCTTGGCGCCGTTCAGCTCGCGCGCCAGGTGGGTGTAGAGGATGTCGTTGACCAGCGTCGACTTGCCGGATCCGGAGACGCCAGTGACGGCGGTCAGGACGCCGAGGGGGAAGGCGGCGTCGATGTTCTGGAGGTTGTTCTCCCGTGCGCCGCGCACCAGGAGGCGGCGGTCGCCGTCCACCGGCCTGCGCTCCCGGGGCGTGGGGATCTGCTTCTTCCCCGAGAGGTAGTGGCCGGTGACCGACTCGCCGTTGGTGAGTAGCTGGTCCAGCGGGCCGCTGTGCACGACCCGGCCGCCGTGCTCGCCGGCTCCCGGACCGATGTCGACCACCCAGTCCGAGGTCTTGATGGTGTCCTCGTCATGCTCGACGACGATCAGCGTGTTGCCCATGTCCCGCAGCCGCACCAGCGTCTCGATCAGCCGGTGGTTGTCCCGCTGGTGCAGGCCGATGGACGGCTCGTCCAGCACGTAGAGCACGCCCACCAGGCCGGAGCCGATCTGTGTGGCCAGCCGGATGCGCTGCGCCTCGCCGCCGGAGAGGGTGCCGGCCGCGCGGTTCAGTGAGAGGTAGTCGAGGCCGACGTCGACGAGGAACCGCAGCCGTTCGTTGACCTCCTTCAGCACCCGCTCGGCGATCGTCTTCTCCCGCGCGGTGAGCCTGAGGTCCCGCAGAAAGTCCGCGCAGTCGCTGATGGACATCGCGGACACCTCCGCGATCGAGCGGCCCTGCACCGTGACGGCGAGCACGATCGGCTTGAGGCGCGTGCCCTCGCACGTCGGGCAGGGCACCTCGCGCATGTAGCCCTCGAAGCGCTCCCGGCTGCTGTCGGTCTCGGCCTCCTGGTGGCGCCGCCGCACGAACGGCACGGCTCCCTCGAAGGCCGTGGTGTAGGCGCGCTCCCGGCCGTAGCGGTTGCGGTACCGGACCTCGATGCGGGTGCGGTGGCCGTTCAGCAGGGCCTTTTTCGCCCGCTGCGGGAGGCCGGCCCAGGGGATGTCGGTGCGGAAGCCGAGTGCGTCGGCCAGCGCGTCGACCAGCCGGCCGAAGTAGTCCTTGGTGTGGCCGTGCGACCACGGGTGGATGGCGCCCTCGTCCAGCGACTTCTCCTCGTCCGGGACGATCAGCTCCGGGTCCACCTCCATTCGCGTGCCGATGCCGGTGCACTCGGGGCAGGCGCCGAAGGGCGAGTTGAACGAGAACGACCGCGGCTCCAGCTCCTCGAAGGACAGGTCGTCCCGCGGGCAGTACAGGTGCTCGGAGTACATGCGCTCGCGCAGCGGGTCGTCCTCGTCCAGGTCGACGAAGTCGAGGATCACCATGCCGCCGGACAGGCCGAGCGCGGTCTCCACCGAGTCGGTCAGACGGCGCTTCGCGCCCTCCTTGACCGTGAGGCGGTCCACGACCACCTCGATGGTGTGCTTCTCCTGCTTCTTCAGCTTGGGCGGGTCCGACAGCTGGATCGTCGTCCCGTCCACCCGGGCCCGGCTGTACCCCTTGGTCTGCAGCTCGTGGAAGAGGTCGACGAACTCGCCCTTCCGCTCCCGCGCCAGCGGCGACAGCACCTGGAAGCGGCTGCCCGGCTCCAGGTCCAGCACCTTGTCCACGATGGCCTGCGGGGACTGGCGGGCGATCGGGTCGCCGCACACCGGGCAGTGCGGCTTTCCGACCCGCGCGAAGAGCAGCCGCAGGTAGTCGTAGACCTCGGTGATGGTGCCGACCGTGGAGCGCGGGTTCCGCGAGGTCGACTTCTGGTCGATGGAGACGGCCGGCGACAGGCCCTCGATGAAGTCGACGTCGGGCTTGTCCATCTGGCCGAGGAACTGCCGCGCGTAGCTGGAGAGTGACTCCACGTAGCGCCGCTGGCCCTCGGCGAAGATGGTGTCGAAGGCCAGGGAGGACTTGCCCGACCCGGAAAGCCCCGTGAACACGATCAGCGCGTCCCGGGGGAGGTCGATGGAGACGTTCTTGAGGTTGTGCTCGCGAGCGCCACGTACGTAGAGACGGTCGGCCACGCCGGATGAGACCTTTCGTGCGGGAGCTGTGGGCGCAGGCCCACGAACCCCAGGGTATGGGAGCGCCGCGACGGTGTGCTGCGGGATGCCGCAGAGCGAGCCTATAGCACGCGCATTCGATTTCCGGACCTGGAGCGCGAGCTTCACCCGATGGTGTGAGGCCGCTAGGTTGGGATCATGACCACGCACTCTCCCGCCGA
This sequence comes from Streptomyces sp. RKND-216, assembly GCF_004795255.1. Classification (NCBI taxonomy): domain Bacteria; kingdom Bacillati; phylum Actinomycetota; class Actinomycetes; order Kitasatosporales; family Streptomycetaceae; genus Streptomyces; species Streptomyces sp. RKND-216. The sequence goes on from NZ_SSBQ01000002.1 coordinate 5,026,266, forward strand.
CGACTGCGCGGCCCTCCGCGAGTCCACCGCACGCCTCCTCGAGTCCGTCGCGAAGCTGAGCGACCCGGAGGTCTCCGCGCCCTCCCGCCTCCCGGGCTGGACCCGCGGCCACGTCCTCGCCCACCTCGCCCGCAACTCCGACGCGCTGCTCAACGTACTCGCCGGCAGGCCGATGTACGTCAGCGCCGAGGCGCGCGACGCCGACATCGAGAGCGGCGCGCCCCGCCCGGCCGCCGAGCAGATGGAGGACGTGGCCGTCACGGCCCTCCGCCTCGACGGAGCCTTCGAGGGGCAGCCGGACGGCGACGCCGGGTGGGAGCGCACCGTCGAACTGCGCAACGGAGTCACCGACCGGGTGGCGAACATCCCGTGGCGGCGCTGGATCGAGACCGAACTGCACCACGTGGACCTCGGCGTCGGATACGAGCTGACGGACGTTCCGGCGGACTTCGTCGAACGCGAGATCGCGAACATGGCCGCGCGCTACCAGGGCCACGCCGACCTGGCCGTCGGCGTCGAGCTGCGCACCGGGGACGGGCGGTCCTGGCGTACCGGTGCGGCCGAGGGTGAGCCGCTCGTCGTCACGGGCACGCCCGTCGCCCTCATGGGATGGATCACCGGCCGCGCCGACGGGTCCGGCCTCTCTGCCCCGGAGCCGCTGCCGGCCCTGCCCACCTTCTGACGTCCGCCCCGTTCCGGGCAGGCGCGGGGGAGTTCCCGGCGTCTGCCCGGGACCGGTTCCGGGCAGACGCGCGAGGTCGTCGGCCGGCCCGTGAGGACTGGGGCGGATCTGGGGAGCCCCCAGGCATCCGGCGCCGCGGGCCGACCCTCAAAGATCCGCCGGACAGGCCCTAAGGTGAGGGCATGGCTTACAGCGGAGCGGTGAAGGTCGGCGGTCCCGCCGACGTGCACGAGTTGGCCGACCTGATGATCTCCAAGGCGGCCGTCGGCCCGATGGACAACAACACCTACCTGCTGCGCTGCCGCGCCACCGGCGAGCAGTTGCTGATCGACGCGGCCGACGAGCCGGAGACGCTCCTCCGGCTCATCGGTGAGGACGGCCTCGCCGGGGTCGTCACCACCCATCGCCACGGCGACCACTGGCAGGCGCTTGCCGAGGTGGTCCGCGCCACCGGCGCCCGCACGTACGCTGGGCGGTACGACGCCGAGGGCATCCCGGTGCCCACCGACGTGCCGCTGGAGGACGGCGACACCGTCCGCGTGGGCCGGGTCGAGCTCACCGCCCGCCACCTGGTCGGCCACACCCCGGGCTCGGTGGCCCTCGTCTACGACGACCCGCACGGCCATCCCCACCTGTTCACCGGGGACTGCCTGTTCCCCGGCGGTCCTGGCCGGACAACACAGCCTGAGGAATTCACCTCCCTCATGGACGACTTGGAGGCCAAGGTGTTCGGCGTCCTGCCGGACGAAACCTGGATCTACCCGGGTCACGGCAACGACACCACGCTCGGAGCCGAGCGCCCCTCGCTCGCGGAGTGGCGCGAGCGCGGCTGGTGACCGTCCAACGCGCGACCGCCCCCGCTCGAAGCCGAAGCGGGGGCGGTCGCTGCGTTCAGGCGTGCCGGCGCGCCAGGGGCATCATGGCTGACGGGCGCGTCGTCCAGGGCTGTGCCTAGGTGTTCTGACCACGGAGGTTGGTGACGGTGATCACCGGCAGGTGATCTTGAAATGGGGTGAGGGCCTTCCGGCCCGGTGTGGACTGCGAGATCTGCACCGGCGACCAGAAAGGCATCATGCCGCACCGTAACGCACCGCTGACCGAGACCGGACGTCTGCGCCTGGCCCGCTGTGTGGTCGAGGATGGCTGCCCCCTGCGCCGGGCGGCTGAACGGTTCGACGTATCGGTCACCACCGTCCAGCGGTGGGCGACCCGCTACCGGACCGACCTCGAGAGCCGCACGGCTCCCCGGCTTCCGCGACCTGGACGACGACAGCCACGAACCGGTGGTCGTCACCGGTTCACCGCCAGCCGCGTCCCTGCCTCCACAGGACAAACACCTAGCTCTGACGGCCTCTGGGGGTCTTGCCCTTCGGGGAGAAGTCCCAGGTCTTCAGTTCGCGTTGCGCGGTGCCGTTGTTGCCGAGTTGGAAGACGGCGAAGCCGGCCGGATGGAAGGTGAAGGCGTCGAAGGTCCTGCTTTCCAGATCGGCGAGGAAGTCGAGCTGGGCGAGGCCGACGGTGACGTGCGCGACGAAGTTGTCGCCGCTGTGGTCCGGCACATAGCGCTCCACGTACTCGACGGTGTCCGCGTTGATCTCGGGTGCCTGCGCCGTGGTCACGTACGCGGCGGCAGTCCCCCCTTGCTCGGCGAAGGGCGCGACCGCAGCGATGAGCGAGCGCTGCAGGTCGAGCACCGCCTGACTTGGCTCGACGACCAGGGCAGCGAGGCCCACTCCGGCCTGGGAGGTGACCTGCATGTGGGCGACCCGGACGCCGCGCAGTTGGAGCGCATCCGGATCCGCGGAACTGATCGTTTCTGCGACAGCGGCGAAGACACGGGTGAGCTCGCTGGTGCGGACGTAGCGCTGTAGCAGAGTGATGTGGGGCCGGTGGTGGGCGTCGAGCCGGAAGCCATCGGGGACGCTCTGGCGCATCTGGGTGTTTAGCACCCTGGAGCGCTCGATCATCGTGGCGTCGGGAAGCATCAGGATGTCGATCGCGGTGAGGTCGTCGCTCATCAGAACACCGCGTTCCAGTCGTTCTTGATGCTGACCAAGGTCCATCCCCGCCGCTTCGCCTCCTGCACCGACCTCTCGGCGGCGGCGGTATAGGCGTACTCGCGTTCCTCGTCGTCGTGAACGACCAGCATCGCGAACGTCGCGGACTCCAGCATCTCGATGTCGACGTCGGCGTTGCCACCCGCGAAGGCCGGCATCCGACCGGTCGTGGCGAAGAGGTGCTCGGGCTTGCCCGGGCCGAGGGCGATCCCGCCCAGGACCTTGTCGGTGCGGTGGAGTACGCCGTCCCGGTATTCGTACTGGGGGGCCGTCCCGACCACGTCCTCCCTGTTGAGCCCCCAGGCGTCCTCGGCGATCACCCGCATGAAGTCCCGGCCTCCCCCCGAGCAGACGAAGATCCGGAAATCGTGCGACCTCAGCAGGTCGAAGAGCTCCAGCATCGGCTTGTAGACCAGCTCGGTATAGGGCGCCCCGAAGCGCTCGGACTTCGCGCCGTCCAGGTATCGCAGTACCTCGGCGTCGAACTCGGCCGGTGTCGTCCCGCGCCAGTTCGACGCGAGCGCCCCCTCCAGGGCCATGATCGCGTCGGGGCGTTGCTGACCTACCGCGGTGAAGAAGTCGTGATCCTGTTCGAGGATCGCCTTGTAGGGCTGCGTGCCCGCGAGAGAGGCATCACGCCGAGCTGCCGCGGCCAGGGCACGGAAGATGAAATCGAGCTGCACCGGAAGCGGCTGCTCGACCCAGAGAGTGCCGTCGTTGTCGAAGGCGGCGACCCGCTCCGCGGGCTTCAGGTATCCGTCGCCGGGGGTCGTCACCCGGCTGATGAACCCGATGACGGCTTGCTTCGCCGGGCCATCGGTCCAGCTTGGAAGCTTCTCGTCCATGAAGCGCCTCTCCATTGCCTCGCCCACGCAACGAGCGGCGGCGGCTCATCCGCGCCGGCCAGCACGCGCGAACGGTGCCTGCGGTCGCCCAATGGTGGAATCGTCCGGAGCCTTGGGGACCTACGCTCGAACCATCTGACATCTCAGTGGCCCAGCCGCACAAAGCCTTCCATCTCCAGCTAAGCAGCTCGAACACACCTGTGCATCCCCAGATCGACGCAGCTGGCTGGGAGGGGTGCCCCGCGACCACTGTCGCGCGTATGCCGCCCAGTCGCTGGTTCGCGCCCACTGGAGCTCGACGGTGGTCTCATCAAACCCGGGCCGCGCCGCGCCACCGGGTGCACCTTCATGCTCAGGCTTGGGCAGTCCAGGACCCGCCGCAACGGCCGAACCGCCCGCCATCGGAAGGCTGGCCCCGCCCACGCAAGACGCCTCCTGGGAAACCCCGGCTCAGCGGCTCTCGAAGCTGCTCGACGCCATGGCCTGACCCAGAGGCATCGTGGAGGCGTGGATATCGAACTGCTCTACTTCACCGGCTGCCCGAACTGGACCACCGCCCAGGAGCACCTCACCGAGGCCCTCGCCACACTGGGCCGCTCCGAACAGGAGGTGAAGCTCCACGCCGTCGAAACGAGCGAGGAAGCAGGGACACTGCACTTCCCCGGCTCTCCCACGATCCACATCGACGGCCATGACCCCTTCCCAGCCGCCTCCGAGACCTTCGGCTTGACCTGCCGCGTCTACTCAACGCCGGGCGGCCTCGCCGGCGCACCCACCGTCAAGCAACTCGCCCAAGCGCTCACCCACACCCCATAAGATCGTCGCAACACCCGCCGGTGTTGCGACGATCCCTGGAATCCGCCGAGGGTGGCCGGGGCCCACTTGTGTTTCGGCCTCCTGCCCCAACAACCCGTCTCAAAAGGCGCATTGGTGCTTTAGCGGCCCTCAGGCAGGGCAGGCTGAGGACGGGAGACCCCGACGGTCGCACGCCGGGACCCCTGCCTCAGCAACGACTGCCCCCGCTACGTGGGAGCAGGAGGAGGGAATCGGTGAGCATGCACGAAACCGGCGCTCCCACGGGCGCAGAGCTGACACTCGACGTGCTGCGAGACGAAGGCGTACGGCACCTCTTCGGCAACCCCGGCACCACCGAACTGCCACTAGTCCAACAAGTGGCCAGGCAGCACGACATCTCCTACGTGCTCGCCCTACAGGAAGCCTCCGCGGTGGCCATGGCCGACGGCTACGCACGGATCACCGGTCGGCCCGCGGTCGCCAACCTGCACGCGGCCGCCGGCCTGGGCAACAGCATCGGAGCACTGACGAACGCCGCCGCCGCCCGAGTGCCAATGGTGGTCACCGCCGGCCAACAAGACCTGCGTCACCTCATCCACGCCCCGGTACTGGCCGGGGACCTGACGGCGCTGACCGCCGGGACCGTCAAATGGGCCCACCAGGTCTCCACCCGCGAAGAACTCGGCGAAGTCCTGCGCCACGCCTTCCGCGTAGCCGCAGCGCCACCCACAGGCCCGGTCTTCGTGTCCCTGCCGATGAACCTGCTCGATGCCCCCGGACCGGCCGCCCCGCCCCGCAGCCCCGTACTGCGCGCCGCCGCCGCACCCATCCAAGAACCGGCCGAACTACTGAGCCAGGCCCCGCCCGGCAGCATCGCCCTGGTCTACGGTGACGAACTGGCCCGCCACGCACCCGCCGAGGGGCAAGCCCTGGCCGAAGCCCTCAACGCGCCCGTATGGGCCGCTGGCTGGCCGGCCACCAACCCCTTACCGACCACCCACCCGCTATGGCGCGGCTATCTACCCACCCATGTGACGGGCATCCGCGACACCCTCGCGCCCTATCGCACTGTTCTCCTCGTCGGCGCTCACCCTTTCCCGCTGTACTACCCCTACAGCCCCGGCCCCCCGCTCGCGTCGGACACCACTGTCGTTCAGATCACCTCAGACCCCACCGGCCCCGGACGAGACACCCCCGTCACCTGCTCCGTCGTCGGCCACCTGCGGCCCACCCTGGAGGCCCTACTCGACACCCTGCCCGCGGCCGCAGCTACAGCCGATACCGTGCCCACCAGCTGGCCCGCTTCGCCCACACCAGGCACCCTCGACTCGGCCGAGTGGGCCCGCACCGTAGCCCGAAACCTGCCCGACGGTGCACTCGTCGTCGACGAAGCCCCGCAAGCCACCCGTCACCTACGCACCGCCCTGCGCCTGGAGCAGGCCAACCTCTACCAGTGGGTATCCGGCGGCCTGGGATGGGCCATGCCGGCCGCCGTCGGCGCCGCCCTCACCCGCCCCGGGCCCGTGCTGTGCACCCTCGGCGACGGCGCCGCCATGTATTCCCCGCAAGCTCTATGGACCGCCGCCCACCTCGGCCTTCCCATCGGCTACCTGATCGCCAACAACCGCGAGTACCGAGTCCTGAAAGACAACTGGCGGCACCGCGATAACCAGGCCCGCAGCTACCTGGGAATGGACCTCACCGACCCGCCACTGGACTTCACCGCGCTTGCCCGCGCCATGGGCGTCCCCGCCCAGCAGGTCACCACCCCCGACGGCCTCGCCGACGCCATCCACCACGGCTACCGCACCGGCGGCCCATTCCTCGTTGACGCCGTCGTGGCTTCCTCCTAGCCCTGAAGGGCCGGGCGCCTGCTGGAGAACTCGGTGGTCGATGCGCCGCCATCGCTTGCCCGGTGGTGTCTGGCGCGGCGTCACCGACGTTGAGTCCCGTACGCGCCCGCTCGTCGCGGAGCGCGAGGCTCTGCCGGGCCCGGTCGAGGACGCCCGGCGCGAGGTACGAGAACGGCTCGCCGTCGGTCCGGCGGTGAGCCGGCGTCGGCGAGTCCACGTAGGCGCGCACACCGTGCTGCACCGCTGTCTCCTGCACCAGACCGCGGCGGGCCGCGCTCCTGGTGGCATGGCGCCCGGTGAGAGCCTGCCTGCGCCGCAACTCCTCGTCGGCCAGGTGTAGCACCGCCTCCAGACACCGCGCCCAGACCTCCACATGTGTCCGCGACGGCACCGGGTGGAACCGCCACTCGAATGCGCGGTGTGGGCGGCCGGTGAGGGTGAGGACACCCGCGTCCGTCAGCAGCTCCCGGAGCGTCCCGTGCGCCGGCGGCAGCCGGTGGGAGCGGGCGAAGTCCTCGGCGGACTGCCCCGGGGAGGGCCGGCGCCACCCACCGGGGTACTACTCGCCGCCGTGCAGACCCAGGTCAGCGCCGAACGGCGCCCCGCACCCTCGCCGAGGTCTACCTCGAAGAGACAGCCCCCCGGCCGTGCGGCGCGGCATTTTGTTCAGGGAGGAGAGCTCTGTGGTGTCCCCGGCGGCGTCGGCAACACCTTGCGAAGCGGAGGCGTTCACGACGCTCCTGCACGACGTGCAGGCCGAGCTCTTCGACCGGCTCCCCGACGAGACGTGGGTCTACCTCGGCCACAGGGCCGACACCGCGCTGGGCACCGAGCGCCCGCACCTCGCGGAGTGGCGCGAGCGCGGCTGGTGAGCACGCCCGCCGTCGACGGCACCGGGTTCGCCGGCGTCCCGCCGCCCCTACCGCTGCGCCGGGACCAGTCCGAGGCGCTGGGCGCCCTCGACGAGGCGCTCGCGGCGGGCAGACGCCGGGTCTCGGCCGTGCTCCTCGGCCCGGGCGTCCTCGCGTCGCTCGCCGCGGCGGCCGGGGGAGGGGCAGCCTTCGTGCTCCGCAGGGCCGCTCTCGGCGCGCGCATGCTCCGCGCCGCCGGAGCGGAGCCTCCGGCCCCCCGCCGTCGCCCCCGCCGTCGCGGAGGCCCCGCACGCGGCAGGGCTCGTCCCGCGCGGAGCGGAGGCGGTGCCGGTCGCTCCCGACGAGACCGGCGCCTACCGGGTGCGGCTGGCGGGGGTGCTGGCGGCGGCGTCGGCCCTGTTCGCCACCTCTTTCGATGAGGCCGTGTCGCTCGTCGGCGATCCCCGCTACCTCGTTCCCCGCTACCTCGTCACCGGGCACGGACTGCGCGACGGGGGCAGGGCGGCGCGCGGCCGCCTCCGCTCCCACGCGGTGGTGCACCCGCGGCGCCCGCCGTGCTGGGCGAGAACCGCCGGCGCGTCGACCTGTACGCGACGGCCTGGCGCCGGTACGTGAGCGAGGCCGTGCCCGTCTACACCCGTTCCCCGGAGGGCGCGGGCGTGCTCGCCGCCGAGGCCGGGGCCTCGCCGCTGGATGCCTCCACCGCCCTCCGCGTCGCCTGGACGTGACCCGGCCGCGGGCGGCGGAACCGCCCGGGCAGCACCCCGCAGGACGTCGGTCCCCGCACGTAGGGTGTGACGCATGGCAGACCCCTCCACCTACCGACCCAAGCCGGGAGAGATCCCCGACTCGCCGGGGGTCTACCGGTTCCGTGACGCGCACCGCCGCGTGATCTACGTCGGCAAGGCCAAGAGCCTCCGCTTGCGCCTGGCGAACTACTTCCAGGACCTGTCGGGCCTGCACCCGCGCACCCGGACGATGGTGACCACGGCGGCATCCGTGGAGTGGACCGTCGTCTCCACCGAGGTGGAGGCGCTCCAGCTCGAATACACCTGGATCAAGGAGTACGACCCCCGCTTCAACGTCAAGTACCGCGACGACAAGAGTTACCCGTCCCTCGCGGTCACGCTGAACGAGGAGTTCCCCCGCGTCCAGGTGATGCGCGGCCCGAAGCGGAAGGGGGTGCGCTACTTCGGGCCCTACGCCCATGCCTGGGCCATCCGCGAGACCGTCGACCTGCTGCTGCGCGTCTTCCCCGTACGCACCTGCTCCGCGGGCGTCTTCAAGCGCTCCGCGCAGATCGGCCGTCCCTGCCTGCTCGGCTACATCGGTAAGTGCTCCGCCCCCTGCGTCGGGCGGATCAGCCCCGAGGAGCACCGCGAACTCGCCGACGAATTCTGCGACTTCATGGCCGGCCGCACCGGCGCCCACCTGCGCCGCCTCGAGGAGAGGATGCACGAGGCCGCCGAGGAGACGGAGTACGAGCGCGCCGCCCGGCTCCGCGACGACATCGAGGCGCTGCGCCGCGCCATGGAGAAGAACGCCGTCGTCCTCACCGACGCCACCGACGCCGACCTCATCGCGCTGGCCGAGGACGAACTCGAGGCCGCCGTGCAGATCTTCCACGTCCGCGGCGGCCGCGTGCGCGGCCAGCGCGGCTGGGTCACCGACCGCGTCGAGGAGGTCGGGACCGCCGAACTCGTCGAGCACGCCCTCCAGCAGCTCTACGGCGAGGAGAGCGGCGACACCGTGCCCCGCGAGGTGCTGGTCCCCGCCCTGCCCGAGCCGGTCGAGCCGATCGCCCAGTGGCTGGCCGGTCGCCGCGGCGCCGGCGTGAACCTCCGCGTCCCGCGGCGCGGCGACAAGCGGGCCCTGATGGAGACCGTCCAGCGCAACGCCCAGCAGGCGCTCGCCCTGCACAAGACCAAGCGTGCCTCCGACCTCACCACCCGCTCCCGCGCCCTGGAGGAGATCGCCGAGGCCCTCGACCTCGACTCCGCGCCGCTGCGCATCGAGTGCTTCGACGTCTCGCACCTCCAGGGCGACGACGTGGTCGCGTCCATGGTCGTCTTCGAGGACGGCCTCGCCCGCAAGAGCGAGTACCGGCGCTTCCAGATCCGCTCCTTCGCCGGCCAGGACGACGTACGGGCCATGCACGAGGTCGTCGCCCGGCGTTTCCGGCGGTACCTCCAGGAGATGCAGCGGACCGGCGAGTGGCCCGAGGGCGAGGAGGGCGAGCACGGCCGGGACGAGGACGGGCGTCCGAAGAAGTTCGCCTACCCGCCGCAGCTCCTCGTGGTCGACGGCGGCAAGCCGCAGGTCGCGGCGGCGCAGCGGGCACTGAACGAGCTCGGGGTCGACGACGTGGCCGTGTGCGGCCTCGCCAAACGGCTGGAGGAGGTCTGGCTGCCGCAGGACGACGACCCCGTCGTTCTCCCCCGTACGAGTGAAGGCCTCTACCTCCTGCAGCGCGTCCGTGACGAGGCGCACCGTTTTGCGATCACCTACCAGCGGAGCAAGCGGAAGAAGGCCCTCACGGCGAGCCCGCTGGACGCCGTGCCCGGCCTCGGCGAAACCCGCAAACAGGCGCTGATCAAACACTTCGGGTCGGTCAAACGGCTTCGGGCGGCCACTGTGGAGCAGATCTGCGAGGTCCCGGGCGTCGGCCGCAAGACCGCGGAGACCGTCGCGGCGTCGCTGGCCGGGGCGACTCCGGGCGGACCCGCCGTCAACACCGCCACGGGTGAGATCGTGGAAGACGAAGAACGCCCCCGCCAGACGCGGGGCGGCAACCGCTGACGACGGCCGGACCGGGGGACGCGATCATGGACGAAGCACACGACGACCGCAGAGACGGAGCACAGGTGAGCACGGGCACGCCCGCCGAGAGCGAGGACGCGACGACACCGGAGCTGGTGATCATCTCCGGCATGTCCGGGGCGGGGCGCAGCACCGCCGCGAAGTGCCTGGAGGACCTCGGCTGGTTCGTGGTCGACAACCTGCCGCCCGCGCTCATCCCCACCATGGTGGATCTCGGCGCGCGCTCGCAGGGCAACGTCGCCCGGATCGCCGTGGTCGTCGACGTGCGCGGCCGGCGCTTCTTCGACAACCTCAAGCAGTCGCTGATCGACCTCGACGCCAAGGAGGTCACCCGGCGCACCGTCTACCTGGAGGCCTCCGACGAAGCCCTCGTGCGCAGGTTCGAATCCGTGCGGCGCCCCCACCCCCTCCAGGGTGACGGACGCATCGTGGACGGCATCGCCGCCGAACGCGACCTGCTGCGCGAACTACGCGGCGACGCGGACCTGGTGATCGACACCTCCAGCCTCAACGTGCACGAGCTGCGCGCCAAGCTCGACGCCCAGTTCGCCGGCGAGGAGGAGCCCGAACTCCGCGCCACGGTCATGTCGTTCGGCTACAAGTACGGACTTCCCGTGGACGCCGACCTGGTCGTCGACTGCCGCTTCCTGCCCAACCCGCACTGGGTGCCCGAACTGCGCCCCTTCACCGGGCTCAACGAGGAGGTCTCGGGCTACGTCTTCAACCAGCCCGGAGCCAAGGAGTTCCTCGACCGCTACACCGAACTGCTGCAGCTCATCGCCGCGGGCTACCGCCGCGAGGGCAAGCGCTACGTCACGGTCGCAGTCGGGTGCACCGGGGGCAAGCACCGGTCGGTCGCCATGTCCGAACGTCTCGCCGCCCGCCTCTCGCGAGAGGGCGTGGAAACCGTTGTCGTCCACCGGGACATGGGACGTGAGTGATGGCTCGTAGGACCATACGGCTGCGGCGCTTCGTCGGCGGACAGGCGGTACGCCGCGGCGCCCAGCCCAAGGTCGTCGCCCTCGGCGGGGGCATGGGTCTCTCCGCCTCGCTCACCGCGCTGCGCCGCATCACCGGCGACCTCACCGCGGTCGTCACCGTCGCCGACGACGGCGGCTCCAGCGGTCGGCTGCGGGACGAACTCGGCGTGCTGCCCCCCGGCGACCTGCGCAAGGCCCTCGCCGCGCTGTGCGGCGACGACGACTGGGGTCGCACCTGGGCAGAGGTCATCCAGCACCGCTTCGAGAGCAAGGGCGAGCTGCACCAGCACGCGGTCGGCAACCTGCTGATCGTCGCCCTGTGGGAGCAGCTCGGCGACCACGTCCAGGCGCTCGACCTGGTCGGCAGGCTGCTCGGCGCGCACGGCCGCGTGCTGCCCATGTCCGCCGTCCCGCTCGAACTCACCGCGAGCGTGCGCGGACACGATGCCGCCCGGCCCGACGAGGTGAGCACGGTGCGCGGGCAGGCCACCGTCGCGCTGACGCCGGGTGAGGTGCAGCAGGTCCACCTGGTGCCGCCGGACCCGCCCGCCGTGCCGGAAGCCGTCGCCGCCGTCCTGGACGCCGACTGGGTGGTGGTCGGGCCGGGCTCCTGGTTCTCCTCGGTCATCCCGCACCTGCTGGTGCCCGAACTGCGCGACGCGCTCCAGGAGACCAAGGCGCGCCGGGTGCTCTCCCTCAACCTCGCACCGCAACCGGGCGAAACGGAAGGTTTCTCCCCGCAGCGTCATTTGGAGGTTTTGGCACGACACGCCCCTAAACTCGCCTTCGACGCGGTGCTGGCCGACCAGGACGCGGTGCCGGACGAACACAGCCTCCGGGAGGCTGCCGAGCAGCTCGGAGCCACGGTCCAGCTGGCCCCCGTCGCGGCCTCCGGCCAGTCCGCCCGGCACGACCCGGAGCTGCTGGCGGCCGCGTACGACCGTATTTTTCGGATGCATGGAAGGATCGGCCCATGGCGATGACGGCAGCGGTGAAGGACGAAATCTCCCGGCTCCCCGTCACCCGGACCTGCTGCCGGAAGTCGGAGGTCTCGTCGACCCTTCGCTTCGCGGGCGGCCTGCACCTGGTCAGCGGACGCATCGTGATCGAGGCGGAACTCGACACGGGCATCGCCGCCCGGCGGCTCCGCAAGGACATTCTGGAGATCTTCGGCCACGCCTCCGACCTGGTGGTCATGGCCCCCGGCGGGTTGCGGCGCGGCTCACGCTACGTCGTCCGCGTGGTGGCCGGCGGTGACCAGCTCGCCCGCCAGACCGGCCTGGTCGACAGCAGGGGTCGCCCGATCCGCGGCCTGCCGCCACAGGTGGTCTCGGGGGCCACCTGCGACGCGGAGGCCGCCTGGCGCGGCGCCTTCCTCGCCCACGGCTCGCTGACCGAGCCCGGCCGCTCCTCGTCGCTCGAGGTCACCTGCCCCGGCCCGGAGGCCGCCCTGGCCCTGGTCGGCGCCGCCCGGCGCCTCCAGATCCCCGCGAAGGCCCGCGAGGTGCGCGGCGTCGACCGCGTCGTGGTGCGCGACGGCGACGGCATCGGCGCGCTGCTCACCCGCCTCGGCGCGCACGAGGCAGTGCTCGCCTGGGAGGAGCGCCGCATGCGGCGCGAGGTGCGGGCGACCGCGAACCGGCTCGCGAACTTCGACGACGCCAACCTGCGGCGTTCCGCGCGGGCAGCGGTGGCCGCGGGGGCGCGGGTGCAGCGTGCGCTGGAGATCCTCGGGGAGGACGTCCCCGAGCACCTGGCGGCGGCGGGCGCGCTGCGGATGGAGCACAAGCAGGCGTCGCTGGAGGAGCTCGGCGCCCTCGCCGACCCGCCGCTGACCAAGGACGCGGTGGCGGGCCGGATCCGCCGCCTGCTGGCCATGGCCGACAAGCGCGCACAGGACCTGGGCGTCCCCGGCACCGAGTCCAACCTCGCCGAGGAGATGGCGGTCTGACGCCCGCCTCCCGTGCCGCCGTCCCCGCTCGCCGGACGGGCTCCGACGGGGATCCCGTCCCGCGAGCGAGGACGAGAAGGCGACGGCACGGGAGGGGAGCGGCGCCGGGACCCGGACGCGCGCGGTAGGGTCGGAAGTGGTCGGGGACACAGCCCAAACAGCTCTCGCCGGCGTCCGCACACGCCGGCGTACCCAACGAGGAGATCGGTTCGTGACGATCCGCGTAGGCATCAACGGCTTTGGCCGCATCGGCCGCAACTATTTCCGCGCACTCCTTGAGCAGGGGGCGGACGTCGAGATCGTCGGCGTCAACGACCTGACCGACAACGCGACCCTGGTGCACCTGCTGAAGTACGACAGCATCCTCGGTCGCCTGAAGCAGCAGGTCAGCCACACCGACGACACCATCACGGTCGGCAACCAGACCTTCCGGACGATGGCGGAGCGCGACCCGGCCCAGCTTCCCTGGGGAGAACTCGGCGCCGACATCGTCATCGAGTCCACCGGCATCTTCACCAAGCGCGAGGACGCGGCGAAGCACCTCGCGGCGGGCGCGAAGAAGGTCCTCATCTCGGCTCCGGCCAAGGAGGAGGACATCACGGTGGTCATGGGCGTCAACGAGGACAAGTACGACCCGGAGAAGGACCACGTCATCTCCAACGCCTCGTGCACCACCAACTGCGTCGCGCCGATGGCAAAGGTGCTGGACGAGAGCTTCGGCATCGTCAAGGGCATGATGACGACCGTCCACGCGTACACCAACGACCAGCGCATCCTGGACTTCCCGCACAAGGACCTGCGCCGGGCGCGTGCTGCGGCCGAGAACATCATCCCGACGTCCACCGGCGCCGCGAAGGCGACCGCCCTGGTCCTGCCGCAGCTCAAGGGCAAGCTGGACGGCATCGCGATGCGCGTCCCGGTCCCGACCGGTTCGGTCACGGACCTGGTCATCGAACTGGACCGGGAGGTCACCCGCGACGAGGTGAACACCGCCTTCCAGAAGGCCGCAGAGGGCCAGCTCAAGGGCGTCCTGGAATACACCGAGGACCCGATCGTCTCCTCGGACATCGTCAACTGGCCGGCGTCCTGCACCTTCGACTCGTCCCTGACCATGGTCCAGGGCAAGCAGGTGAAGATCGTCGGCTGGTACGACAACGAGTGGGGCTACTCCAACCGCCTCGTGGACCTGACGGTCTTCGTCGGCGGCAAGCTCTGACCGTCGGCGGTACGTCCACCACGACGGCAGCAGCGAGGTGACATGGCCGGGGCTCGCGGAGCGCGATGACGCGTTGCGCGGGCCCCGGTTCGTACGGGGCCGCCCCAGGTGCGGCCCGACACGAGGAATTCCGAGGAACGATGAAGACGATCGACGATCTTCAGGTGGCCGGCAAGCGGGTCTTCGTCCGCGCCGACCTGAACGTCCCGCTCGACGGGGACACCATCACCGACGACGGCCGCATCCGCGCCGCCGTCCCCACGGTCCGCAGACTTGCCGAGGCCGGGGCCCGCGTGGTCGTCGCCTCCCACCTGGGCCGCCCCAAGGGCTCCCCGGACCCGCAGTTCTCCCTCGCCCCGGTCGCCGCGCGGCTCGGTGACCTCCTCGGCAGGGACGTCGCCTTCGCCGCCGACACTGTCGGCGACCAGGCCCGTGCCACCGTGGACGGCCTGGCCGACGGCGACGTGGCCCTGCTGGAGAACCTCCGCTTCCAGGCCGGGGAGACCAGCAAGGACGACGCCGAACGCGGCGCGTTCGCCGACCGTCTCGCCGCCCTCGCCGACCTCTACGTCGGCGACGGTTTCGGCGCGGTGCACCGCAAGCACGCCTCGGTGTACGACCTCCCCGTCCGGCTCCCGCACGCGGCCGGCGGCCTCATCGCCACCGAGGTCGGCGTGCTGAAGAAGCTCACCGAGAACGTCGCCCGCCCTTACGCCGTCGTCCTCGGCGGCGCCAAGGTCTCCGACAAGCTCGGCGTCATCGAGCACCTGTTGGAGAAGGCCGACCGCATCCTCATCGGCGGCGGCATGGCGTACACCTTCCTCAAGGCCCAGGGCCACGAGGTGGGCGGCTCGCTGCTCCAGGAGGACCAGATCCCGGCCGTCCAGGACTACCTCAAACGGGCGGACGAGCGCGGCGTGGAGTTCGTCCTCCCCGTCGACGTGCTCGCCTCCACCGCGTTCCCGGACCTGAAGACGAAGGCGCCGGCAGACCCCGCCGCCGTGCCCGCCGACGCCATCCCGGCCGACCTGATGGGCCTGGACATCGGCCCGGAGAGCCGCAAGCTGTACGCCGCCAAGCTGGCGGACGCGGCCACCGTCTTCTGGAACGGGCCGATGGGCGTCTTCGAGCACCCGGACTTCGCCGAGGGTACGCGCGCGGTCGCGCAGGGTCTCCTCGACGGTTCGGCCTTCACGGTCGTCGGCGGCGGCGACAGTGCCGCCGCCGTCCGCCTGCTGGGCTTCGACGAGAATGCCTTCGGCCACATCTCGACCGGTGGCGGCGCCAGCCTCGAGTACCTCGAGGGTAAGACGCTCCCCGGCCTCGCCGCACTGGAGGACTGAACACCCCATGAGTAACCGCACGCCGCTGATGGCGGGCAACTGGAAGATGAACCTCAACCACCTCGAGGCCATCGCGCACGTCCAGAAGCTCGCCTTCGCCCTCGCGGACAAGGACCACGAGGCCGTCGAGGTCGCAGTCCTGCCGCCGTTCACCGACCTGCGCTCGGTGCAGACCCTCGTCGACGGCGACAAGCTCAAGATCAGGTACGGCGCCCAGGACGTGTCCGCGCACGAATCCGGCGCCTACACGGGCGAGGTCTCCGGCGCGATGCTGGCCAAGCTCAAGTGCACCTATGTCACCATCGGTCACTCGGAGCGACGCCAGTACCACGCCGAGGACGAGGCCGTCTGCAACGCCAAGGTCAAGGCCGCCTTCGCACACGGGCTCACCCCGATCCTGTGCGTCGGCGAGGGCCTGGAGGTCCGCAAGGCCGGCGATCACGTCGCGCACACCCTCGCCCAGCTCGACGGCGCCCTCGACGGTGTGCCGGCCGAGCAGGCGGCGACGCTCGTGATCGCGTACGAGCCGGTGTGGGCCATCGGCACCGGTGAGGTCGCCACCCCGGAGGACGCCCAGGAGGTCTGCCGCGCGATCCGCGGCCGGCTGGCCGAGCTGTACGACGACGAGGTCGCCGGAAAGGTCCGCATCCAGTACGGCGGCTCGGTGAAGTCCGGCAACGTCGCCGCGATCATGGCGCAGCCCGACGTGGACGGCGCCCTGGTCGGGGGCGCCTCGCTGGACACGGACGAATTCGTGAAGATCGTCCGCTTCCGCGACCAGTGACAGGGTGGTGACAGCGCCGTCGTCGCCCGTCACGGCGGGCACGAGTGACGACGGGTGACCACACGACGTACCCTGTCGGGGGCCGGAGTCAGTCCTCCGGCCCCCGCACCATCCAGAAGTCTTCCGCTCACCGTCCGAGAGAGTTGGTCCAGCCGTGATCATGGGGTTCTCTATCGCCCTCGTCGTCTTCAGCCTGCTGCTGTTGCTGCTGGTGCTGATGCACAAGGGGAAGGGCGGCGGCCTCTCCGACATGTTCGGCGGCGGCATGCAGTCGTCCGTCGGCGGGTCCTCGGTCGCCGAGCGCAATCTCGACCGCATCACGGTCGTCGTCGCCATCGCGTGGTTCGCGATCATCGTGGTGCTCGGTCTGCTGATGAAGTTCGAGGGCTGACCGTCCGCACGCTGTCGACGTTCCGCCCGCCCTGCCTATCATGTGGCTCCGCGGTCCGCGGCCGGAGCAAGTAACTCGGGTCGCGGGGCGCGCGTTGGTCCTACGTAAACCAGGGCGTGTGCGGCGGAGCGGCATCTCCACGCTCCGCGGCACCGTGAGGCAGGGAGTACGACCGTGGCAAGTGGCAACGCGATCCGGGGCAGCCGGGTCGGGGCGGGGCCGATGGGAGAAGCCGAGCGCGGTGAGTCGGCTCCGCGCCTGCGCATCTCCTTCTGGTGCTCGAACGGGCACGAGACACAGCCGAGCTTCGCCGGGGACGCAACCGTCCCCGACACCTGGGACTGCCCTCGCTGCGGCTTCCCCGCCGGCAAGGACCGGGACAACCCGCCCGACCCGCCGCGCACCGAGCCGTACAAGACCCACCTCGCCTACGTCCGCGAGCGGCGCAGCGACGCGGACGGCGAGGCGATCCTCGCCGAGGCGCTGGCCAAGTTGCGCGGCGAGATCTGACGGCGCACCCCGCCGCGGGTCCTTCGGGGCCCACGTCCGGCCTTCCGAGTGCCGCGCCTTCCGTGCCCGTCCTTCCGCCCGCCGTCGTCTCCCACCGCGCCGCAACGGCGGGTGGCCCTTGGCGGATCTCTCGTGAACGACCCCGCCGCACCGCCCCGTCCGGTGGCGTGGGTGGGCCGTCGATCCCTTAGGTTTGTTGCGGCGGGGAACCAACGAGACGAATGGGCTGACTGTGCAGACATACGGAGAGGGTGCGGCGCGGCGCACACCGCTCGACCGCATGCCCGAGTGGCGGGAGCTGGCCGCACACCGCGACACACTCGGAGGGGTACACCTGCGCGACCTCTTCGCGCAGGACCCCGGCCGGGCGGAGCGGTACGGCGTCCAGGTCGGCGACCTCCACCTGGACTACTCCAAACAGCTGGTCACCGACGAGACGCTGCGTCTGCTGCGCGACCTGGCTTCCGCCGCGGACGTCGGCGGCCTGCGGGACGCCATGTTCCGCGGCGAACGGATCAACATCACCGAGGACCGGGCCGTGCTGCACACCGCGCTGCGCGCCCCGCGGGACGCGGTTGTCGAGGTCGGCGGCGAGAACGTCGTCCCCGAGGTGCACACGGTCCTCGACCGCATGAGCGCGTTCGCGGAGGCCGTACGGGGCGGCAAGTGGGCCGGGCACACCGGCCTGCCGATCCGGGCCGTGGTCAACATCGGCATCGGCGGCTCCGACCTCGGGCCGGCCATGGCGTACGAGGCGCTGCGCCCCTACACCCGCCGCGACCTGGACATCCGCTTCGTCTCCAACGTCGACGGCGCCGACCTGCACGAGGCGCTGCAGGGCCTGGACCCGGCCACCACGCTGTTCGTGGTCGCGTCCAAGACGTTCACCACCATCGAGACCCTCACCAACGCGCACGCCGCCAAGCGGTGGTTGCTGGAGAGCCTGGGCGGCGACGCGTCGGCCGTCGCGAAGCACTTCGTCGCTTTGTCGACGAACGCCGCGAAGGTCGCCGAGTTCGGCATCGACACCTCGCACATGTTCGAGTTCTGGGACTGGGTCGGCGGCCGCTACAGCTACGACTCCGCGATCGGCCTCTCGCTGATGATCGCCATCGGTCCGGACCGGTTCCGCGAGATGCTGGACGGTTTCCGGATCGTCGACGAGCACTTCCGCACCGCGCCGCCCGAGCGGAACGCGCCGCTTCTCCTCGGTTTGCTCGGCGTCTGGTACGGCGGCTTCTTCGACGCACAGGCGCACGCCGTGCTTCCGTACTCGCACTATCTGTCCCGCTTCACCGCCTACCTCCAACAGCTCGACATGGAGTCCAACGGCAAGTCCACCGACCGCGAGGGTCGACCGGTGAACTGGCAGACGGGCCCTGTCGTCTGGGGCACGCCCGGCACCAACGGGCAGCACGCCTACTACCAGTTGCTGCACCAGGGCACCAAGCTGGTCCCGGCCGACCTGGTGGGCTTCGCCCGCCCGGTCGCCGGACTCGGCGAACTCGCCGGCCAGCACGACCTGCTGATGGCCAACCTCTTCGCCCAGGGACAGGCCCTCGCCTTCGGCAGGACCGAGGAGGAGGTCCGTGCCGAGGGCGTCCCGGACGCTCAGGTCCCGCACCGCGTCTTCCCCGGCAACCGCCCCACGACGACGATCCTCGCGTCCGAGCTGACCCCGTCGGTGCTCGGCCAGCTCATCGCCCTCTACGAGCACAAGGTGTTCGTCCAGGGCGCGATCTGGGACATCGACAGCTTCGACCAGTGGGGCGTCGAACTCGGCAAGGTCCTCGCCAAGCGCATCGAACCCGCCCTGACCGAAGGCTCGGAAGTGGAGGGCCTCGACCCCTCCACCACGGCCCTCGTCGCCCGCTACCGCACGCTCCGCGGCCGCTGACCCGCCGACGCGGGCCCGCCGCCGGGAGCGATCCGGCGGCGGGCCGGTCGTTCAGTCGCCCGCGGCGAACTCTACGAACGCCGCCCAGCCGGCGTGCGCGAGAGACAGCATGGGTCCGGTCGCGTCCTTGGAGTCCCGGACGTAGACCCTGCCGGGCCGACCGGCGACCTCGATGCACTCACCGCCGGCGCCGCTGCTGTAACTGCTCTTGAACCAAGCCGATTGGGGCACGGCCTGCACTGGCGATTCGCCGTTCATCCTTCTCCTAGCAGCTTCTCGACGACGGTCAGAGATTCGCGTGGAGTGAGTGCCTGAGCCCGGAGCAGTCCGTACTGCTCCTCGATCTCCCGGATCGTCCTCCGCTCCGTGTAGAGGCGACTCTCCTTGTACGCCTCAACGTACGCGATCCTCCGCCCGTCCCGCGTCCCCATCAAGGTGAAGGCGCCATCCATCCCGGCGTGCTCTTCGCGCGCCGTCGGCATGATCTGAATCTCGACGTTGCGGAGGCGACCACACAGCTCCAGACGCTCCAACTGACCGCGCATCACCCGGAGCCCGCCCAGCGGCCGGTTCACCACGGCTTCTTCGATGACGAAGCTGATGGTGGGAAGCGGTCTCCGCGAGAAGATCCCCTGCCGGGCCAGGCGTGCGGCGACGCGCTGTTCGATCGTGTCCTCGTCCAGCAGAGGCCGCCACATGGCGAAGACGGCGCGCGCGTAGTCCTCGGTCTGCAGCAGCCCCTGCACCGCTTGGGTCGCGTAGACATGCAGTTCGAGTGCCTCCCGCTCCAGCCGGGCGGCGTCGCGGAAGAAGGCCGGGTACTGCGCCCGGGCGACCTCCTCCTTGCCGGCGCTCAGCAGACCGCCGGCGTCGAGTACATCGTCGGCCTTGTCGATGAAGGGAGGAGGGGATGCGGCGTCCCTGCTCGAAGGCGGCGATGGTGGAAGGGGAGTAGCCCGTTCGCGAGCCGAGGTCCGTCTGTCCCCGTCGTTCCTGGCCGGATGCGGGCACGCACGGCAGCATGCGACCGGAAGGACCGAAAGCATCGGTCGTGCGCGGGAGGGAGACGAGATGGGGAAGCACAGGGGAGAGCCGTCGGACAAGCCGTGGACTCCGCCGCCGGAGCCCCCGAGCCCGGACGGCGACAACCCCGGCCACGCGTAGCCGTTGCCATGGACCACCGAGACGTGTGCGCCCGCGCGGTGGCGGCCAAGGGCGGCTTCGGCGCGGAATGGGTGCGGGACGCGTTCCTGGCCGTCGACCGCGCGGAATTCGTGCCGGGCAGAGTCTGGTCGCAGTCGGCCGACCGGGACGGGCTGTACCCGGTGCTCGATCGCGAGCGGGACCCGCGCGGCTGGTACCGGGCCGTCTGGGACCCGCATCGCAGCGTCGTCACGCAGATGGACGACGGAGCGCTGCCCGTGCACGCCGCTCGTGGCGACTTCACCAGTTCGGTTTCGGCATCCGACATCGTGTGCACCAAACTGCCCCGGCTCGGCCTGGAGCCGGGACACCGGGTGCTGGAACTGGGCACCGGCAGCGGATACGCCACCGCACTGCTGTGCGAGCGGGTCGGCGACGGCAACGTCACGACGCTGGAGATCGACCCGGAGCTGTCCGCCCGCGCGCGCAGGCAACCTCGCCAAGGCCGGCTATCACCCCGAGGTCGTCTGCGGGGATGGTCTGGCGGGGCGCCCCGCATCCGGACCGTTCGACCGCGTGATCGCCACCGCGGCCGTGCGGCACGTCCCCCGGGCCTGGCTGGACCAGTGCACCGACGGCGCGGTCATCCTCACCCCGTTCGGGACGTGCTTCGCGAACGGTGGGTTGCTCAGGCTCACGGTGGCCCACGGCAGGGCGACCGGCCGGTTCGCGGGGACGGCCCGCTACATGTGGGTGCGCAGCGAACGCCCCAGCCGTGAGCTGCACCCGCCCGAGACGGGCCGCAGGGCGGCGTCTCCCCTCGATCCCGGGAAGGTCATGGGCGGTCCCTGGGCGCAGAACTTCGCGCTCGGCCTGTGGGTGCCCGACGTCGGTCATGCACACCGCGGTGAGGGCGAGGAACGCCAGGTGCAGTTCTGGGACCAGACGGGCACCTCGGTGACGCTCGTGTCGTACGGCGGCTGGTACGAACCCACCGCGGTGGTCGCGTACGGCCCCGGAGACCTGTGGTCGGAGGTCGTCGCCGCCTACACGAGCTGGCGCACGGCCGGGCAGCCGGACCTCGGCCGCTTCGGCATCACCCTCTCCGATCGCGCTCAGTACACGTGGCGGGACAATCCGGAGACCGTCATCGCGGAGCACCGGTCGTGAACCCCTGGCGGGCCCCGAGCCGCGGCTCGGGGCCCTGCCGGTTCCGCGCGGAACACCGGACGGTACGTGGCGACCGCCGCCGTCCCGCCCGGCGGCACGGCGGCGGGCCCTTGCCGACGGGGGCGTTTCGCGGTCGCCGGGAGGCGCAAAGGGGGCGGATGTCCATCCCCTCCGTACGCCCCTCGTGCTTCGGTGGAATGGGCCGTCGGCGGGCGTGCCGGGAAATGCAGCGGGAGGCCGTATGGAGATTCTGCGAAGGGCACCGCGCGGCAGTCTTCGGGGCCCTGTGCGGCACCGGGTGTCAGGTCGCCGTGCCGGGGTCGGCAGGGGGTGTTCCGGGAGGTTCGCGAGGGAGCCGAAAAGGCCCTCTGAACTGGCATTTTCCGGCGGGCGCCGACCCCTGCGAGGTGGCACCCACAGAACGTTCGATTCCGTGATCGGCGACGGCCTTCCAGGGGTCCAACTCGACTGGCGGAACTGACCCCAGAGATGTCTTGACACGCCCGGAACCGTGACCTCACAGTGGGCGCTACGCACAACGCAATCAGAAGCGTTCAATGCGTATTTCCGCCGAACATTTTTCATGGCGCCGTCATGCGGGCTTGCTTCTGCGTGCCCAGCGGGTGCTATTCGAGCTGCCCATACCACCGCCGAAACAGCCTGCGGGCGCATCGGCGGAAACGGGCTGTGCAATTCCGCACGTGTCGATAAGTGACTGGAAAGGGTGAGTGCCGAAATGACGCAGACCGCCGTCGAGACGCCTTTGCAGGTCCTCGAGCATGAACCCTATCTGCAGGTCACATGGCGCGACACGGAGACAGCCGCCCGCGGCTTCGTGGTCATCGACCAGCTGGTCACCGGGATCGCGACCGGGGGGCTGCGCATGCGCCCCGGCTGCACCCTCCACGAGGTCGGCGAACTCGCTCGCGAGATGACGCTCAAGATGGGCGCCTTCGGTATTCACGTCGGCGGCGCGAAGGGCGGTATCGACTTCGACCCGGCCGACCCGCGCGCGGAGGAGGTCCGGGAACGGTTCCTCCAGGGCGTGCGCCCGCTCCTGGAGCGCTTCTGGGTCACCGCGGGAGACCTCGGCACCCAGCAGGAGCAGCTCGACCAGACCTTCGCGCGGATCGGCATGGGCGACACGTCCTTCCACGCCGCCGTGGTCCGGGCCGAGGACGAGGCCGAGGTCCGCGCCCGCATCCGGCAGGCGTCGGACACCCGCACCGAAGGGCTGAAGCTGTCCGAGCTGGTCGGCGGCTACGGCGTGGCCGAGGCCGCCCTCGCCGCCCTTGAGGAGCGGCACATCCCGGCCGGCGGAGCGCGGGCCGTGGTGCAGGGCTTCGGCGCCATGGGCGGGTCCACCGCCCTCTACCTGGCCCGGGCCGGCGTGAAGATCGTCGGCATCACCGACGCCCGGGGCATGATCCGTAACGCCGCACGCGGCCTCGACATCGAGCTTCTGCTGGCCGCGCGGACCTCGTCCGGCCTCATCGACCGGTCCGCGCTGCGGGAGGACGACGAGGAGGTCCCCGGTGACGAGTGGCTGAGCCAGGACGTGGACGTGCTGGTGCCGGCGGCCGTGTCGTACACGATCACCGCCGACAACTGCGACAGTGTCCGCGGCAGCCTGATCGTGGAGGCGGCGAACGTGCCGACCACGCCGGAGGCGGAGCAGCGCCTGCTGGAGCGGGGCGTCACCGTGATCCCGGACTTCATCGCCAACACCGGCGCCGCCGCCGGCGCGTGGTGGGTCATCCTCGGCGAGGTCGTGAGCCCCGTCGGCGCGTGCAGCCGCCTGTCCGCGCAGATCCGTCCGCTGGTGGCCGGCCTGATGAGCCGGGCCGCGGCCACGGGCGGCTCGGTGCGGCAGACCGCGGTGCTCTTCGCCCGCGAGAACTCGCAGCGCATGATCCGCGAGAACGGCGGCGCGGTCGCCTTCCGCGACCTCTACACCGCCACCCAGCCGGGCCACGACGTCGCTGCCGGCGAGGTGCCGCCGCTGCCGCGCGAGGTGCCGGACGGCGCCCTGGACGTGCTCCCCGAGGCCGTCGTCGTTCCGGACGCGGACACGCCCCTGGTCCCGCTGAACGGCTCCTACCCGGAGGCCGCCGACCTGCTCGACGGTCCGGTCGACACCGGCTTCCAGGCCCCCGACGCCGTGCCCGCCTACTGGCCCGGCGACGCGGGCACCGGAACCCCCTGACGGCGCGCGCACCCCGTCGACGGCACCCGGCACCGCCGGGTGCCGTCGACGTGCGGGCACCGGCCGGCGCTCCGCCGCGCGGGCCGCCGGCCGCGCCGTCACCCTGCGGGGACCCGGAGCTTCGTCCAGCTGACCGTCCCCGGAATGCCGTCCGCGTCGTCCCCGGAGTAGCCGAGCTTGCGCTGCCACGCCGCGTACGAAGCGCGGTCCACGTCCGTCCATCGCGGTCCCGGGCCGACCTCGTAGCGGCCGCAGTCCTCCTCCACCAGGCGCTCACCCATCCGGGTGATGATCGTGCTGCGCTGCCCGTCGTGGAAGAAGTCGGCCCCCGGGAAGGGCTCGAACTCCGGACCCTGCGGCGGACGGCCGAGCCGGGCGGCGATCCGGTCGCGCATGCCGTTCATCGAGAATCCGCGCGGGTCGACCTTGCCCGGCTGCCACTCCAGGTGCCCGATGACCGACCGCTCGGTCCAGCCGTAGGTGCGGCACACAGCGGCCGCCGCCTTCTCAATCGCCTCCAGCTGCGCCTCCGGCCACGGGTCCTTCCCGTCGCCCATGTTGATGCATTCGAACCCGTAGAAGCGGGCGTTGCCGTCGGTGTTGGCCTCGTTGTCCGGGGGGAGCGACGCCGACTCGTCGATGACCGCGCGCAGGACGTCGTCGTCACCCAGCCCGGCGTGGTTCGCGCGGCCGTTGCCGACCAGCCACACCGAGCCGTCCTTGGCGATGACGCCGTGGCACAGCGGGCCCGGCAGCGACGCGTAGCCGTCGTAGCACAGGCGCACCGAACTGTCCGTGCCGCTGGTGACGGTGTGATGGATCATCACTCCGTTGATCGGCCCCCATGCACCCTTGTGATTGCGGTTGTGGGTCCGCCAGCTGCGGTATTCGTGGACCTCCAGGCCCTCCTCGCGAAGGATTCTGACGAACCGGGACGCGCTCAGGGGCGTAGCCATGGGTCTGAACTCCCTTCCTCGTGGAGCCGTTGAACGCGGCCCCGACGACCGGCTGTTCCCGTCCCCGGGAAGGTGTGCACGGTCTCCTCCTGGCGTTCTACCCACCCTGCGGCCACATGACTGCGTGTCACCCGCGTCGGGTCCGGCGCGGGTCGCCGCCGTGCCCCCGGCACAGCACCCGCATCCGGCGGCACCGCTGCGACTGCCTCTCCCGGCCGTCAAGATGAGCGGGAGATCCTCCGGACGGCGCTGGGCGAGCCCGTCCACGTCCCGGCCCCGCGCAGGATGGCGCGGCAGGTCTACCTGGAGACGCCGGAGGGCGTGCTGGAGGACGTGAAGGTGCGTCACCCGCAGTGCGCGGCGCCCGTATGGGCGGCCGACGGCGAGGCGTGGCCCCCGCTGCGGCCCGGTGCGCCGCAGGACCCGCCCGCGCTGCGTGCGGTCCTGGTGCTGCGGAGACGCGGCGATAACATCGGCCCGCTGACGGAGTCGGGTGACCGCGTGGTCACGTTCCTCATCGACGCCGCCACCACCGCGGAACTCGACGCGCTGGAGGCCGAGGTGCGGACGTCCGTCGATGTGACCGTCAGACGGTAGCGAGGAGGCCGGGACGCCCCGTCCCGCCCGCTGCCCGGACCAGTCGGATCTCACCTGTGAGGTGCTCGTCATGTGGATCGTGGAACTCGCCTTCGACGGCAGCCCGGAGCGGCTGGAGGCACGCCCGGCGCACCGGGAGAAACTGGACGAGCTGCACGCGAAGGGCCTGGTGCGGATGGCCGGGCCGCTCGCCGACGACTCCGGTGCGGTGCTCGTCTTCGACGTGGACGACCGCGCCGCACTCGACGGACTGCTCGCCGCCGACCCCTACTTCGGCACCACCGGAGTCGAGGTCGCACAGGTGAGGGAATGGCGGCCGTTCCTGACCTGACCACCGGGGACGGGACGCGGGGGGACCAGGCGGGCTACGGAGGGGAACGGTTTCACGATGTCATCGGAACAGCGGGCGCTGCTGCGGCGGGGGTCTTCCGCCGGCTGTGGGCGGGCGAGGCGATGGCGCGGCTCGGCTACCGGACCGCGCAGTTCCTCCTCCCCCTGCTCGCGGTCGTCGAACTCGGCAGCAGCGGTTCGCAGACCGGGCTGGTCTCCGCCGCCCAGTTCGTGCCCGTGGTCGCGCTCTCCCTGACCGCCGGGGTGTTCGCCGACCGGCTGGACCCCCGTCGCCTCGTCCTGGTCTGCACGGTGGTCCGCGGCGCCGCCCTCGGCATGCTCGGCCTCAGCTACGCGGCCTTCGGGCTGACGCTGTGGATGCTGCTCGCCGTCGCTCTCGTGGTGGGCTCCGCCACGGTCTTCTACGACGTCGGGTACCAGTCCGCGATCCCGAAGCTCCTGCGTCCGCAGGAACTGGCGGCGGGCAACAGTCTGCTCCAGGCGGTCAACTCGGCCACGCAGATGGCCGGTCCGGCGCTCGCCGCCCTGGAGAGCCGCTGGACCGCCTACCGCGACGCATTGCCGGTCCGCTCCGCCTGAGCGGGCAACGCGCCTGCGGGCGACCGCGCGGGGCGAACAGGACGGCCTCGCGCGGTCACACCCCTGGCTCAGGTGGTCGGAGGAGAGGCCAGGTCACGGGGGAGGCGGGAAGCGGCCGCCGTGTCGAGCATCCACAGGGTGCGGGCGGTGCCGTACGCGCCTGCCGCGGGGGCCTGGAGCTCCCCCGCGCCGGACAGGGCGAGCGCCACCGCGTCGGCCTTGTCCTCGCCGGCGGCGAGCAGCCACACCTCACGCGCCGCCCGGATCGCCGGCAGGGTCAGCGACAGGCGGGTCGGCGGCGGCTTGGGCGCACCGTGCACGCCGACGACCGCGCGCCTGGTCTCCCGGACCCCCGGGTGCTCGGGGAACAGGGACGCCACATGGGTGTCTGGGCCGACGCCCAGCAGGAGCACGTCGAACGCGGGCACGCCGAGGTGGTGTTCAGGCGCCGCCGCGCGGGCGAGTTCCTCCGCGTACGCCGCGGCCGCCGCGTCCGCGTCGTCCCCGTACGCGCCGTCGGAGGCCGGCATGGCGTGCACCCGTTCCGGGGCGAGCGGCACGTGCGCGAGGAGCGCTTCGCTGGCCTGGGTGACGTTGCGGTCCGGATCACCCTCGGGGAGGAACCGTTCGTCGCCCCACCACAGGTCCAGGCGCGACCAGTCGACGGCGTCCCGCGCCGCCGACCCGGCCAGCGCGGCGAGCAGCCCGTTGCCGTTGCGGCCCCCGGTGAGCACCACGGACGCGGTGCCGCGGGCGGCCTGGGTGTCGACGATGCGGGTGATCAGCCGGGCGGCAGCCGTGCGCGCCATCTCCCGGGGGTCGTGGTGGACGGCGACCTGAGGAGTGTGGGTCACGAGGAGGCCGCCTTCGAACCGTTCCTGCCACCACGGGCGGCGCGCTTCGCGGGCTTCCCCTCCGCACCGGCTCCCGCCTCCGCCGTACCGGTGCCCGCGCCGGACGCTCCGCCGGGACCGGAACCGGAACCGGAACCGGAACCGTCGCCGTCCGCGGCGCCCGGCCGCACGCCGTGGATGCGGTCCACACCGAACCGCACCGCACGCTCGTACGCCTCGTCCGGGTCCAGCCGCCGCAGCTCCTCGGCGATCAGCTCGGCGGTGTTGCGCCGGTGCAGCGCCACGTGCCGGTCCGGCTGCCCGGGGACCGCAAGCTCGGCCAGCGACCCGTGCTGCCGGTCCAGGCAGATCTCCCCGTCGGCCGTCGCCATCCGCACGGCCGTTATGCCCGGTCCCTCGGAGAACACCCGCTCCACCGGCACCCGCAGCCGTTCGGCCAGCCACAGGGCCAGCAGCTCGGTCGAGGGGTTGTACTCCTCGCCCTCGACCTGCGCCGACTCGATCTTGGTGTGCTTCTGGTCCAGCGCCGCCGCCAGCACACTCCGCCAGGGCGTCGTCCGGGTCCACGCCAGGTCGGTGTCGCCCGGCGCGTAGGTCTCGGACCGCAGACCCAGCGTCGCCACCGGGTCCTCGGTGGCCGAGGCGTCGGTGATCCGCCGCTGGGCCAGCGTGCCCAGCAGATCCTTGGACGGGTTGTCCGGGGCGTCCTCGGGCCACCAGACGACCACCGGGGCGTCCGGCAGCAGCAGGGGCAGCACCACGCTGTAGGAGTGCGAGGCCAGTTCGCCGTGCAGCCGCAGCAGGATGGTCTCCCCGGCGCCGCCGTCCGGGCCCATCCGCACCTCGGCGTCCAGCCGCGCCATGGCCCGGTCGCGGGGCGACCGGCCGGGGCGGCGGACGACCACCAGGATGCGGGAGGGGTGTTCCTTCGACGCCTCGCCGGCGGCCTTCAGCGCGTCGTAGTGGTTGCCCTCGTCGGTGACGATCACGAGCGTGAGCACCATGCCGATCGCGGGCGACCCGCTGGCCCGCCGCGCCTTCACCAGCGCCGCGTTGATCTGGCTGGACGTGGTGTCCGTGAGGTCGATGTTCATGGCCGCCGCCAGCTCCGTCCGTCTCGTGCGAGCATCTCGTCCGCCGCCCCGGGGCCCCAGGTGCCGGCCGGGTACTGCTCCGGCCGGCCGCTGCGAGCCCAGTGCCGTTCGACCGGGTCCAGGATCTCCCAGGACCGCTCGACCTCCTGGTGGCGCGGGAAGAGGTTGGCGTCACCCAGCAGCACGTCCAGGATCAGCCGCTCGTACGCCTCGGGACTCGACTCGGTGAAGGACTCGCCGTAGGCGAAGTCCATGGTCACGTCGCGGATCTCCATCTGCGTGCCCGGCACCTTCGAACCGAACCGGATGGTCACGCCCTCGTCCGGCTGCACCCGGATGACCAGGGCGTTCTGTCCCAGCTCCTGGGTGTCGGTGGCGCCGAACGGCGAATGCGGGGCGCGTTGGAAGACGACCGCGATCTCCGTGACGCGCCGCCCCAGCCGCTTGCCGGTGCGCAGGTAGAACGGGACGCCCGCCCAGCGCCGGTTGTCGATGCCCAGCTTGATCGCCGCGTAGGTGTCGGTGACTGACTGCGGGTCGATGCCCTCCTCGTCGAGGTAGCCGGGCACCTTCCTCCCGCCCTGCCAGCCCGCCGCGTACTGGCCGCGCACGGTGTGCCGGGCGAGGTCCTTCGGCAGCTGGACGGCGTTGAGCACCTTCAGCTTCTCCGCCACAAGGGCCTTCGCGTCGAAGGACGACGGCTCCTCCATGGCGGTGAGCGCCAGCAGCTGGAGCAGGTGGTTCTGGATGACGTCGCGGGCCGCGCCGATCCCGTCGTAGTAGCCCGCGCGACCGCCGATGCCGATGTCCTCGGCCATGGTGATCTGCACGTGGTCCACGTACGACCGGTTCCACAGCGGCTCGAACATGGTGTTGGCGAAGCGCAGCGCCAGAATGTTCTGGACGGTCTCCTTGCCCAGGTAGTGGTCGATGCGGAAGACCTCGCTGGCCCGGAACACGCCGTGCACGGTCCGGTTGAGCTCCTGCGCGGAGGCCAGGTCGTGCCCGAAGGGCTTCTCGATGACCGCGCGCCGCCAGCTCTCGCCCTCGCCGCGGTTCAAGCCGTGCTTCTCCAGCTGGGCGACCACGGTGGGGAAGAACTTCGGCGGCACGGACAGGTAGAACGCGAAGTTGCCGCCGGTGCCGCGCGACTTGTCGAGCTCCTCGATGGTCGACTTCAGCGTCGCGAACGCCTCGTCGTCGTCGAAGACGCCCGGCACGAACCGCATGCCCTCGGCGAGCTGCTGCCAGACCTCCTCGCGGAAGGGCGTGCGCGAGTGCTCCTTGACCGCGTCGTGCACGACCTGGGCGAAGTCCTCGTGCTCCCAGTCCCGGCGGGCGAAGCCGACCAGCGAGAAGCCGGGCGGCAGCAGCCCCCGGTTCGCCAGGTCGTAGACCGCGGGCATCAGCTTCTTACGGGACAGGTCCCCGGTGACGCCGAAAATGACCAGGCCCGACGGCCCCGCGATCCGCGGGAGCCGCCGGTCCTGTGCGTCACGCAGCGGGTTGACCGCGCTGCTCACTTGGCCTTACGCCCCCTTCGGAGCGAGACGCTTCAGCTCTGCGTCGGTGGAATCCAGCAGGTCGGTCCAGGACTTCTCGAACTTCTCGACGCCCTCGTCCTCCAGCAGCTGGACCACCTCGTCGTAGGAGATGCCCAGCTTCTCCACGGCGTCCAAATCGGCGCGCGCCTGCTGGTAGGTGCCGCGGACGGTGTCGCCGGTGATCTCGCCGTGGTCGTCGGTGGCCTCCAGGGTGGCCTCCGGCATGGTGTTGACCGTGTTCGGTGCGACCAGCTCGGTGACGTAGAGGGTGTCCGGGTAGGCCGGGTCCTTCACACCGGTCGAAGCCCACAGCGGCCGCTGCGGGTTGCCGCCCTTGCCCGCGAGGGCCTTCCAGCGGTCGGCGGCGATCACCTGCTCGTACTCCTGGTAGGCCAGGCGGGCGTTGGCGATCGCGGCCTTGCCCTTGAGGGCCTTGGCCTCGTCGGTGCCCAACGCCTCCAGGCGCTTGTCGATCTCGGTGTCCACGCGGGAGACGAAGAACGACGCCACCGACTGGATCTGCGAGATGTCCAGACCCTTGGCGTCGGCCTTCTCCAGACCGGCCTGGTAAGCGTCCATCACCTCGCGGTAGCGCTCCAGTGAGAAGATCAGCGTGACGTTGACGCTGATGCCGCGCGCGATCGTCTCGGTGATGGCGGGCAGGCCCGCGCGGGTCGCCGGGATCTTGATGAACGCGTTCGGCCGGTCCACCAGCCAGGCGAGCTGCTTGGCCTCGGCCACCGTCGCGTCCGTGCGGTGGGCCATACGCGGGTCCACCTCGATGGAGACCCGGCCGTCGCGGCCGCCGGTCGCCTCGTTCAGCGGCAGCAGGATGTCGCACGCGTCCCGGACGTCCGCCGTGGTGATCATCCGTACGGCCTCCTCCACGGTGACGCCGCGGGCGGCCAGGTCGGCGACCTGCTCCTCGTAGCCGTCACCGGCCGAGATGGCCTTCTGGAAGATCGTCGGGTTGGTCGTCACGCCCACCACGTGCTGCTCGCGGAGCAGTTCCGCGAGTGCGCCGGACGTGATGCGCTTGCGGGACAGGTCGTCCAGCCAGATCGCGACGCCTTCGTCGGACAGGCGCTTGAGTGCCTCCGTCATCGGGATGCATCTCCTCCTGGTTCTTGTCGGATATCGGTGGGCGTCAGCGGGATGCGGCTTCGATTGACTCGCGGGCGGCGCTCACCACGGCGTCCGCGGTGAGGCCGTACTCCCGGTACAGGGTCTGGTAGTCGGCCGACGCGCCGAAGTGCTCCAGCGAGACCACCCGGCCGGCGTCCCCGACGAACGGGTACCAGGTCAGGGCGACGCCCGCCTCCACGGCGACACGGGCCCGGACGCCGGGCGGCAGCACCGACTCGCGGTAGGCCTGGTCCTGCTCCTGGAACCACTCCACGCACGGCATCGAGACGACCCGGGTCGGGACGCCCTGCTTCTGGAGCTCCGCACGCGCCTCCACGGCGATCTGCACCTCGGAACCGGTGCCGATCAGCACCACCTGCGGGGCGCCGCCCTCCGCCTCGGCGAAGACGTACCCGCCGCGGGCCGCCTCCGGGTCGGCGTCGAAGGTCGGCACGTTCTGCCGGGTCAGTGCCAGGCCGTGCGGGGCGGGTTTGGTGGCGTGGCGGCGCAGGATCTCCGCCCACACGGTCGCGGTCTCGTTCGCGTCCGCCGGTCGCACCACGTTCAGCCCCGGAATGGCGCGCAACGACGCCAGGTGCTCCACCGGCTGGTGGGTGGGACCGTCCTCGCCCAGGCCGATGGAGTCGTGCGTCCACACGAAGGTGACCGGCACGCCCATCAGAGCGGCCAGCCGCACCGAGTTCCGCATGTAGTCGGAGAACACCAGGAAGGTGCCGCCGTAGATGCGGGTGTTGCCGTGCAGCGCGATGCCGTTCATCGCCGCGGCCATGGCGTGCTCGCGGATGCCGAAGTGCACCGTCCGGCCGTACGGGTCGGCGCCGGGCAGCGCGCTGCCCTTCGGCAGGAACGAGGTCTCCGCGAAGGTGGTGTTGTTGGAGCCGGCGAGGTCGGCGGAGCCGCCCCACAGCTCGGGGATGACCGGGCCCAGGGCCTTCAGCACCGCGCCGGACGCCTTGCGGGTGGCCATGTCCTTGCCCGGCTCGAAGGTGGGAAGCTTCTGCTCCCAGCCCTCCGGCAGTTCGCCCGCGCGGATGCGGTCGAACTCGGCCGCCCGCTCCGGTTCGGCGCCGCGCCAGGCCTCGAACCGCTTGTCCCATTCCGCTCGCCATGCGCGCCCCCGGTCGCCCGCGCCGCGAACG
Source organism: Streptomyces sp. RKND-216 (assembly GCF_004795255.1). NCBI lineage: Bacteria > Bacillati > Actinomycetota > Actinomycetes > Kitasatosporales > Streptomycetaceae > Streptomyces > Streptomyces sp. RKND-216. The sequence goes on from NZ_SSBQ01000002.1 coordinate 5,058,041, forward strand.
TGACCGAGGACTTCGTCGTCGATGTGGAAGTGCTGCTCCGGGTCGAAGCCGAGGACGCGCTTGGTCGCGGCGACTTCCTCCTCGCCCAGCGCGGAGCCGTGTGCGGCGCCGGTGTTCTGCGCGTGCGGCGCGGGCCAGGCGATGATCGAGCGGACTGCGATGAACGACGGCCGCTCGGTCTCGGCCTGCGCGGCCTTCATCGCCGCGTACAGGGCCTTCGGGTCCAGGTCACCGCTGGGCAGCGGCTCCACGCGCTGCACGTGCCAGCCGTACGCCTCGTAACGGGCCGCGGTGTCCTCGGAGATGGCGCCCGAGGTGTCGCCCTCGATCGAGATGTGGTTGTCGTCCCACATCAGCACCAGGTTGCCCAGCTTCTGGTGGCCGGCGAGCGAGGACGCCTCGGAGGCGATGCCCTCCTGCATGTCGCCGTCGCTGGCGAAGCACCAGATGGTGTGGTCGAACGGCGACTCGCCGACCGGAGTGTCCGGGTCGAACAGGCCGCGCTCGTAGCGGGAGGCCATCGCCATGCCGACGGCGTTCGCGACACCCTGGCCCAGCGGCCCGGTGGTCGTCTCCACGCCGCGGGTGTGCCCGTACTCCGGGTGGCCGGGCGTGAGACTGCCCCAGGTGCGGAACGACTTCAGGTCGTCCATCTCCAGGCCGTAGCCCGCCATGTACAGCTGGATGTAGAGGGTCAGGCTGGAGTGGCCCAGCGACAGCACGAAGCGGTCGCGGCCGGTCCACTCCGCGTCGGCCGGGTCGTGGCGCATCAGTTTCTGGAAGAGCAGGTACGCGGCCGGCGCGAGGCTCATCGCGGTGCCCGGGTGGCCATGGCCGACGTTCTGCACGGAGTCCATGGCCAGGACACGCACGGTGTCCACCGCCCGGGAGTCCAGATCGGTCCATTCGAGGTCTGTCATGGTCGGCTTCTCGCTCACCCTGCGTCAGGGCTCCTCTCACCTGTCGAAAGGCCGGTGACGGACGGTGTGCACCGGGCGCTGTCGAGACTACCGCTGTGCGGTCCGCCGAACCCCGGGTGCTCGCACTGTGGTCATCCCACACCTCATGTGCTCGGCAGCCGTCTCATCTGCGCACCGTCCGTCGTGGCGGCCGCGGCGTGCGGCCGGGCGCGGACCAGCGGCTGACACGTGGGACCCCCGGGGCGGTCGAGGTATGGCCGCCGTCTAGAGTGGCGTGGTAGGTGCGAGCCCTCCCCGGACCCTTCCCGGCCGGGCGCGTGCGTCGCCGTGACGCCCGGGCTCGCTTGTTCGTTGACGTGATCAGGGGTGTTCGTGACGGCCGTCGAATCCCGTCCAGCGGGGGTGCTCGAGGGCACCGTCCACCGCCCGTTCGGCGCCCGTGTCATGGCGTTCGTCGCCCTCACCAAGCCGCGCATCATCGAACTCCTCCTCATCACCACCATTCCGGTGATGTTCCTCGCCGCCCAGGGCGTGCCGGACCTGACGCTGGTGCTCGCCACCTGCGCGGGCGGCTTCCTCTCCGCGGGGGGCGCCAACGCGCTCAACATGTACCTGGACCGGGACATCGACGCCCTGATGCACCGGACCGAGCGGCGCCCGCTGGTGACCGGCATGGTCTCGCCCCGCGAGGGCCTGGTCTTCGGCCTCACCCTCGCCGTCGGCTCCACCCTCTGGTTCGGGCTGCTGGTCAACTGGCTCTCCGCGGCGCTCTCGCTGGGGGCCCTGCTCTTCTACGTCGTCGTCTACACGATGCTGCTCAAGCGCCGCACCTCCCAGAACATCGTCTGGGGCGGCATCGCCGGCTGCATGCCCGTGCTGATCGGCTGGTCGGCCGTGACGAACGACGTCAGCTGGGCGGCCGTGGTGCTGTTCGGCGTGATCTTCTTCTGGACGCCGCCGCACTACTGGCCGCTGTCGATGAAGGTCAAGGACGACTACGCGCGCGTCGGCGTGCCGATGCTGCCCGTGATCGCCACCAACACCGTGGTGGCGAAGCAGATCGTCCTCTACAGCTGGGTGATGGTCGGCGTGTCGCTGCTGCTGTGGCCGCTGGGCTACGTCGGCTGGTTCTACCCGCTGGTCGCGGTGCTGGCCGGCGGCTGGTGGCTGTGGGAGGCCCACGCCCTGCAGAGCCGCGCCAAGGCCGGTCTGACCGGGGCCCGGCTCAAGGAGATGCGGCTCTTTCACTGGTCGATCACGTACGTGTCGCTGCTCTTCGTCGCCGTCGCCGTGGACCCGTTCCTGCGCTGAGCCGCCGGACCCGTCGGGCCCGGCCCGACGGGTCGGGTCGCAGCTGGGACCGACGGGTCCGGCGCCGCGCCGCCCGGAGCACGACAGGTCCCCGGAAGCGTCCGCTTCCGGGGACCTGTCGCATGGGGATGCTCCTGCGGCGGTCGGGCCGCGGGATTCAGTCGTTGGACGGGCCGCCGAGCTGGATGCCGGCCATCCGGGACCACTCGTAGCGGCCCGTGCGCACCCGGGCCGCCATCGTGCCGTCGAACTTCTCGTGCACGGTGATGCCCGCGCGCGCGACCGCCTGTTCCGCCAGCTCCACCGACGGGGCCACCAGGTCGCCCCACTCGCCGTTCTCGCCGACGAGGACGATGCGCGCCCCGCGCTGTCCCAGGTACGAGATCTGGCCTTCCGCGCCGCCGCCGTGAGCGTCGGCGAAGGCGCTGATGCGGTGCGCGAGCCGGGCCACCCGGCGCTCCTGACGGCCTCTGCTCCTGTTCCGGTCCGAGGCGTCGGCGGGGGCGGTCGTGTCCTCCGTGCCGTCCGCAGGTTCCTCGGCATGCTGTGTCTCTGCCATGCACCGGATGCTACCGGCGGGTATGTGCACGGGTCACGACGCCCGGCCCCGGCGAGACCCAGGCCACACCGCCGGCGGGCGGTGCGTGCGTGCGGACCGCTGCGGCATCGACGGCGGCGGGAGAGGGTTTCCCTGGACGCGGGCGCGGGGGGAGCGTGGGGAGCGGGGAACTCAGCTCGCTGCGGCGACGGGGCGGTCCGGGGTCGACGCGGGGGCCGGAACGGTCGGCGGAGCCACGGGCAGACCCCGTTCCCGCACCGACAGCACCAGCCGTACCACGGCGATCCACATCAGCGTGGAGCCCAGCATGTGCAGCCCCACCAGCACCTCGGGCAGCTCTGTCAGGTACTGCGCGTAGCCGATCGCCCCCTGCGCGGCCAGGACGATCATCAGGTCGCGCACCCGCGTGCGCGGGCCGACCGGGCCGTCGAACGCGCGCAGCACGAACCAGATAGCCAGGGTCAGCGCGACCACGATCCAGGCCAGCGCGGAGTGGATGCGGGCGACGGTGTCCCAGTCCACCGGCATGCGCGGCACGTCGCTGCTGTCCCCGGCATGCGGCCCGGCGCCGGTGACGACGGTGCCCATGACGATCAGCGCCACCGACACCCAGGCCACCAGCCAGGCCAGCTGCTTCACCGGCTTGCCGACCAAGGGGCGCGGCGCGTCGTCGCCCTCGCGGGCGCGGAGCCAGGTGACGGTCGCGACCGTCACCAGCGCCGTGGCGGCGACGAAGTGTCCGGCGACCGTGTAGGGGTTGAGCCTGGTGAGCACCGTGATGCCGCCCAGTACGGCGTTCGACAGCACGATCCAGAACTGCGACCAGGCCAGCCGGCTCAGCCCGCGGCGGCGCGGCCTCGCCGCCCGAGCGGCGACGATGGCCCAGCCGACGGCGGCGCAGAGCACGTAGGTCAGCATCCTGTTGCCGAATTCGAGGGCGCCGTGCAGTCCCATCTCGGGGGTGGCGACCAGGCTCTCCTCGCTGCACATCGGCCAGGTGTCGCAGCCCAGCCCGGAGCCGGTCAGCCGCACCGCCCCGCCGGTGACCACGATGACCACGCTCATCACGACCGGAGCGAGCGTGGCGCGTTGGAGCATCCGCTGCGAAGGGGTCCAGCGGGCGGCGATGTACGCGACGGGATTGCGTACCAGTTCGAGCAGTTTCGGCACCCGCCCATCGTAGGCCCGGGCTTGTGCCTGCCTTCACAAGGGGTACCGGAAGGCCGGGCCCGCCGGAGCGGGCGGCAGCGGAGGGCTACTCCCAGCGGAAGAGTTGTGCCGCCGCTCCGAGTCCCACGACGGCCCACACCGCGAGCACGCCGAGGTCGGCCCAGGGCAGGCCGGCGCCGTGCTGGAGCACCTGCCGCAGCCCGTCCGAGAGGGCCGACACCGGCAGCAGCTCCAGCACGGCCTGCACCGGACCGGGGAAGCGCGACAGTGGCACGATCACGCCGCCGCCGACCAGCAGCAGGATGAAGAGCAGGTTCGCTCCCGCGAGCGTGGCCTCGGCGCGCAGCGTGCCCGCCATCAGCAGCCCCAGCCCGGAGAACGCGGCCGTACCGGCGACGAGTAGAAGCACCACGGCGAGCCAGCCCCCCTGCGGCGACCAGCCCAGCCCGGACGCCACGGCGGTCAGAAGCAGCACCTGGAGCAGTTCGGTCACCAGCACCGCGCAGGTCTTGGCCGTCATCAGCGCCCAGCGGGGCAGGGGCGACGCACCGAGCCGCTTCAGTACGCCGTAGCGCCGCTCGAAGCCGGTGGAGATCGCCTGCCCGGTGAAGGCGGTGGAGAGCACGGCCAGAGCCAGCACGCCCGGGGCGAGGAAGTCCACACGGGCGCCCTCGCCCCCGGCGGTCGCCACCGGCACGTCCACGATCTCCACGACGCTGAACAGCACCAGCACCAGCGTCGGGATGACGACGGTGAGCAGCAGCTGCTCGCCGTGCCGCAGCAGCATCCGGGTCTCCAGCGCCGCCTGCGCGGCGATCATGCGAGCCACGGGCGCGGCGCCGGGCCGCGGCCGGTACGTACCGTCGGTGGACGTCGTCGTGCCGGTCACCGCAGTTCCCTCCCCGTCAGCTCGAGGCTGCTGTTTCCCGGGGGCGATCCCCGGTCCCCCGGCCGGTCGGGGGTGCTGCTCCGCTCCGGTCACCGCAGCTCCCTCCCCGTCAGCTCGAGGAAGACGTCCTCCAGCGTGCGCCGCTCCACCGTGATGCCGTCCGGCAGGACGCCGTTCTGCGCGCACCACGAGGTGACGGTGGCCAGCAGCTGCGGGTCGACGGTGCCGGTGATCCGGTAGCCGCCGGGGCTGAGTTCGGCCGCCGCGCAGCCCGGGGGCAGCGCCTTGAGCAGGGAGGCGAGGTCCAGGCCGGGCCGCCCGGTGAAGCGCAGGCTGTCCTCGGCGCCACCGCGGCACAGCTCCTCCGGTGTGCCGTGCGCGATGACCGTGCCGCCGTCCACGACGGCGACGCTGTCGGAGAGCTGCTCCGCCTCGTCCATGTGGTGCGTGCTGAGCACGACGGTGACGCCGTCGGCGCGCAGCTCGCGGACCAGGTCCCAGGTCGCGCGGCGCGCCTGCGGGTCCAGGCCGGCGGTCGGCTCGTCGAGGAAGACCAGCTCCGGGCGTCCCACCACGGCCATCGCCAGCGCGAGGCGCTGCTGCTGGCCGCCGGAGAGCCGCCGGTAGGGCGTGCGGCCGCAGGCGTCCAGGCCGAGCCGGGCAGAGAGCGCCGGTACGTCCAGCGGGTGGGCGTGCAGTGCCGCCATGTGGCGCAGCATCTCCCCGGCACGGGCGGTCGGGTAGACGCCACCGCTCTGGAGCATCACCCCGATCCGGGGCCGCAGCTCCGCCGAACGGGTGACGGGGTCGAGGCCCAGGACGCGTACGGTCCCGGCGTCGGGGCGGCGGAAGCCCTCGCAGGTCTCGATGGTGGTGGTCTTGCCCGCTCCGTTGGGGCCCAGTACGGAGGTGACGGAACCGGCCGCGACGGTCAGGTCGAGCCCGTCCACCGCGGTCCGGCCGCCGTACCGCTTGACCAGGCCCGCGATCTCGACGGCCGGTGCGTTGCGCATGCCCGGGAGTCTAGGGAGCGCTCCTGGAGGCCCTGCGGCCGGGTGCTCCGGGACACCCGTGCCGCAGGTTCGGTAAGGCTTACCTTTCGTGATGCACGCCATCCGGGCTGGTCACGGCGTCGCTTGCCGCTCTCCGCCGAATTACGCAACAATGGCGTTGTGAAAAAGACGGGCGAGATGCAGCAGCCCCGCACGACGGCCGGTCCGGCCGCCGGCGGTGCCGCCGTGCCCGGTGCCCCCGACGAGCAGCACGGCACCCGGAACAAGGTCGCGCGGTCCGTCCTGGACCACGGCCCGTCCACCGCCGCCGAGCTCGCCCAGCGCCTGGAACTCACCCAGGCCGCCGTCCGCCGCCACCTGGACCACCTGGTGGCCGAGGGGGTCGTCGAGGCCCGCGCCAAGCGCGTCTACGGCACCCGCGGTCGCGGTCGTCCGGCCCGGGTGTTCGCCCTCACCGACGCCGGTCGGGACGCCTTCGACCAGGCGTACGACCAGCTCGCCGCCGAGGCGTTGCACTGGATCGCCGAGTCGGCGGGCGGGGGAGCGGCAGGAGAGGCGGCAGTCGCCGCCTTCGCCCGCGCCCGGGTCGCCGCACAGGCCGAGCGCTACCGCGCGGTACTGGACGAGGCACCCCCGTCGCAGCGCACCGCAGCACTGGCAGAAGCCCTGACCGAGGACGGGTACGCTGCCACCGCACGCAGCGCCCCTGCCGCGAGCGGGGAGCAGCTCTGCCAGCACCACTGCCCGGTGGCGCACACCGCCGAACGGTTCCCGCAGCTCTGCGAGGCGGAGACCGAGGTCTTCTCGCGACTGCTGGGGACGCATGTGCAGCGTCTGGCCACCATCGCCCACGGCGACGGTGTGTGCACCACCTACGTCCCCCAGGCGCAGCCCGCACAGACCGGATCCGGCCCCCGGGCCGGAGAGAACGCCCGCAACAGCAGCACGCACGACACCACAGCCAGCACAGCCACCACAGCATCTGCCGAGAACACGGCCGGGAGGAACCCCGCATGACTCTCCCCACGGAGACCGCCCACCCCGAGCTCGAGGGCCTGGGCCGCTACGAGTACGGCTGGGCCGACTCCGACTCGGCCGGCGCCGCCGCCAAGCGAGGCCTCAACGAGGACGTCGTCCGCGACATCTCGTCGAAGAAGAACGAGGCCGACTGGATGCTGAAGCTGCGGCTCAAGGGCCTGAAGCTGTTCGAGAAGAAGCCGATGCCCAACTGGGGCTCCGACCTTTCCGGCATCGACTTCGACAACATCAAGTACTTCGTGCGGTCCACGGAGAAGCAGGCCACCTCATGGGAGGACCTGCCCGAGGACATCAAGAACACCTACGACAAGCTCGGCATCCCGGAGGCGGAGAAGCAGCGCCTGGTCGCCGGCGTCGCCGCGCAGTACGAGTCGGAGGTCGTCTACCACCAGATCCGTGAGGACCTGGAGGAGCAGGGCGTCCTGTTCCTGGACACCGACACCGCGCTGCGCGAGCACCCGGAGATCTTCCAGGAGCACTTCGGCACCGTGATCCCGGCCGGCGACAACAAGTTCGCCGCGCTGAACACCGCTGTGTGGTCCGGTGGCTCCTTCATCTACGTGCCGCCGGGCGTGCACGTCGACATCCCGCTGCAGGCCTACTTCCGGATCAACACCGAGAACATGGGCCAGTTCGAGCGGACGCTGATCATCGTCGACGAGAACGCCTACGTGCACTACGTCGAGGGCTGCACCGCGCCGATCTACAACTCGGACTCGCTGCACTCCGCGGTCGTCGAGATCATCGTCAAGAAGGGCGGCCGCTGCCGCTACACGACGATCCAGAACTGGTCGAACAACGTCTACAACCTGGTCACCAAGCGCGCCGTGGCCTACGAGGGCGCGACCATGGAGTGGGTGGACGGCAACCTCGGCTCCAAGGTCACGATGAAGTACCCGGCCGTCTACCTGATGGGCGAGCACGCCAAGGGCGAGACGCTGTCCGTCGCCTTCGCGGGCGAGGGCCAGCACCAGGACGCCGGCGCCAAGATGGTGCACATGGCGCCCCGGACCTCCTCCAACATCGTCTCCAAGTCGGTGGCCCGCTCCGGCGGACGCACCTCCTACCGCGGCCTGATCGAGATCGCTGAGGGCGCCGAGGGCTCCAAGTCCAACGTGCTGTGCGACGCGCTGCTGGTCGACACCATCTCGCGCTCGGACACCTACCCCTACGTGGACGTCCGCGAGGACGACGTGACCATGGGCCACGAGGCGACCGTCTCCAAGGTCAGCGACGACCAGCTCTTCTACCTGATGAGCCGCGGTCTCTCCGAGGACGAGGCGATGGCGATGATCGTGCGCGGCTTCGTCGAGCCGATCGCCAAGGAGCTGCCCATGGAGTACGCGCTCGAACTCAACCGGCTGATCGAGCTGCAGATGGAGGGCGCGGTCGGCTGACGCCGTCCCCCGTCCCTCCACGCGTGCCGCGGCGCGACGCCGCGGCACGCACCCCGACCACGGACCTGCGTCCCGAGAAAGAGAGCAGCACGAACAGCCATGGCTGAGAGTCAGAACATCCCGGCGGGTTCCACCGCCTCCGGCGGTATCGCGGTGGCCGCGGAGTCGACCGTCGCCACCCGGATGAGCGCCGAGCCGTCCTTCGACGTGGCCGACTTCCCGGTGCCGCACGGCCGCGAGGAGGAGTGGCGCTTCACCCCGCTCGAGCGGCTGGGCGGCCTGCACGACGGCAGCGCCGAGGCCTCCGGGTCCCTCAAGGCGGAGCTCTCCGCTCCCGACGGCGTCACGGTGGAGACCGTCGGCCGGGACGACGCACGTGTCGGCCGGGCCGGCAAGCCCGTCGACCGGGTCGCGGCCCAGGCGTTCAGCTCCTTCGAGAAGGCCACGGTCGTCACCGTGCCCAAGGAGTCCGTGCTCGGGGAGCCGATCCGGGTGAACCTGCACGGCGAAGGTGGCGTCACCTACGGGCACACCGTGTTCGAGCTCGGAGCCTTCGCCGAGGCCGTGATCGTCATCGACCACACCGGTGACGGCGTGCGCGCCGCCAACGTCGAGTACGTGCTCGGTGACGGCGCCAAGCTCACCGTGGTCTCCGTGCAGGACTGGGACGACACCGCCGTCCACTGCTCGCAGCACAACACGCTGGTCGGCCGAGACGCCTCCTTCAAGTCCGTCGTCGTCACCTTCGGCGGCGACGTCGTCCGCATCCACCCGCGGGTCAACTACGCCGGTCCCGGCGGCGAGGCCGAGTTGTACGGCGTCTTCTTCACCGACAACGGCCAGCATCAGGAACACCGCCTGATGGTGGACCACGACAGCCCGCACTGCCGCAGCAACGTCGCGTACAAGGGCGCGCTGCAGGGCGAGGCGGCGCACGCGGTGTGGATCGGCGACGTGCTCATCCGCAAGGCGGCTGAGGGCACCGACACCTACGAGCTCAACCGGAACCTGGTGCTCACCGACGGCGCCCGCGTCGACTCGGTGCCGAACCTGGAGATCGAGACCGGCGAGATCGTCGGCGCCGGCCACGCCTCGGCCACCGGCCGCTTCGAGGACGAGCAGCTGTTCTACCTGATGGCGCGCGGCATCCCGGAGATGGAGGCCCGCCGCCTCGTCGTGCGCGGCTTCTTCGCCGAGCTGGTCCAGCAGATCGGCCTGCCCGACCTCGAGGAGCGCCTGATCGCGAAGATCGACGCGGAGCTGGAGGCGTCCGTCGCATGAGTGACGCATCCGGATTCGTGCGCGTCGCCACCCTCGGCGAGCTGGAGGAGGACACCCCCAAGCGGGTGGAGATCGACAGCACCCCCGTGTCGGTGGTCCGCACCGAGGGAGAGGTGTTCGCGATCCACGACGTCTGCTCCCACGCGAACGTCTCGCTCTCCGAGGGCGAGGTGGAGGACTGCCAGATCGAGTGCTGGCTGCACGGCTCCGCCTTCGACCTGCGCACCGGCAAGCCCTCGGGCCTGCCCGCGACCGTCCCCGTCCCCGTTTACCCCGTCAAGATCGAAGGAGACGGCCCCGACGCGGCTGTGCTCGTCTCCGTCACCCAGGAGTCCTGAGTTCCCCATGGCAACGCTTGAGATCAACGACCTGCACGTCTCCGTCGACACCGAGAACGGTGCGCGGGAGATCCTCCGTGGCGTCGACCTGACCGTGAAGCAGGGCGAGACCCACGCGATCATGGGCCCGAACGGCTCCGGAAAGTCGACGCTGGCCTACTCGCTCGCCGGTCACCCCAAGTACAAGATCACCGGCGGTTCGGTGAAGCTCGACGGCGAGGACGTCCTGGAGATGTCCGTCGACGAGCGGGCCCGCGCCGGCCTGTTCCTCGCCATGCAGTACCCGGTCGAGGTCCCCGGAGTCTCCGTCTCCAACTTCCTGCGCACCTCCGCCACCGCCATCCGGGGCGAGGCCCCGAAGCTGCGCACCTGGGTGAAGGAGGTCAAGGAGGCCATGGAGCGCCTCTCCATCGACCCCGCCTTCGCCGAGCGGAACGTCAACGAGGGCTTCTCCGGCGGTGAGAAGAAGCGCCACGAGATCCTCCAGCTGGAGCTCCTCAAGCCGCGGATCGCCGTCCTCGACGAGACCGACTCCGGCCTGGACGTCGACGCGCTGCGCGTCGTCTCCGAGGGCGTCAACCGCGTCCGCGAGTCCGGCGAGGTCGGCACCATGCTGATCACCCACTACACGCGCATCCTGCGCTACATCAAGCCCGACCACGTCCACGTCTTCGCCAAGGGCCGGATCGCCGAGTCCGGCGGCCCCGAGCTCGCGGACAAGCTGGAGGCCGAAGGCTACGAGGCGTACGTGAAGGGAGCCTGAGCCACATGACGCAGCTGCCGGGCCTCCTCGACACCGAGGCGCTCCGCAAGGACTTCCCCATCCTGGACCGCACGGTTCACGACGGGCTGAAGGTCGTGTACCTGGACAACGCGGCGACCTCACAGAAGCCGCGCCAGGTCCTGGACGCGATGGCCGACTACAACGAGCGGCACAACGCGAACGTCCACCGCGGTGTGCACGTCCTCGCCGAGGAGGCCACGGCGCTGTACGAGGGTGCGCGCGACAAAGTCGCCGCCTTCGTCAACGCGCCCAGCCGGGACGAGGTGGTGTTCACGAAGAACGCCTCCGAATCGCTCAACCTCGTCGCCAACATGCTCGGCTGGGCCGACGAGCCGTATCGCGTCTCGGACGAGTCCGAGATCGTCATCACGGAGATGGAGCACCACTCCAACATCGTGCCGTGGCAGCTGCTGGCGCAGCGCACCGGCGCGAAGCTGAAGTGGTTCGGCCTCACCGACGACGGCCGACTCGACCTGTCCCGCATCGACGAGATCATCACCGAGAAGACCAAGGTCGTCTCCTTCGTGCTGGTCTCCAACATCCTGGGCACCTTCAACCCGGTCGAGGAGATCGTCCGCCGGGCGCAGGAGGTCGGTGCGCTGGTCGTGATCGACGCCTCGCAGGCCGCCCCGCACATGCCGCTGGACGTGCAGGCGCTGCAGGCCGACTTCGTCGCCTTCACCGGGCACAAGATGTGCGGCCCCACCGGCATCGGCGTGCTCTGGGGACGTCAGGGCCTGCTGGACGACCTGCCGCCGTTCCTCGGCGGCGGGGAGATGATCGAGACCGTCTCGATGAATTCCTCCACGTACGCGCCCGCGCCGCACAAGTTCGAGGCCGGCACGCCCCCGATCGCGCAGGCCGTCGGCCTCGGTGCGGCCGTGGACTACCTGTCGGCCATCGGCATGGACCGGATCGCCGCCCACGAGCACGCGCTCACCGAGTACGCCGTCAAGCGCCTCCAGGAGGTCCCCGACCTGCGGATCATCGGCCCGGTCACGGCCGAGGACCGGGGCGCGGCGATCTCGTTCACGCTGGGCGACATCCACCCGCACGACGTCGGGCAGGTGCTGGACGAGCAGGGCATCGCCGTCCGGGTCGGCCACCACTGCGCTCGTCCGGTCTGCCTGCGGTACGGAATTCCTGCGACCACGCGGGCGTCGTTCTACCTGTACTCCACGCCGGCCGAGGTCGACACCCTGGTGGACGGCCTGGAGCACGTACGGAACTTCTTCGGCTGAGGACCACGGGCAAGGTAAGGACGAGGCGTGAAGCTCGACTCGATGTACCAGGAAGTGATCCTGGATCACTACAAGAACCCGCACGGGCGTGGCCTGCGCGACGGCGACGCCGAGGTGCACCACGTCAATCCGACGTGCGGTGACGAGATCACCCTGCGGGTGCGGTACGAGGGCGACACCCTCGCCGACGTCAGCTACGAGGGCCAGGGCTGCTCCATCAGCCAGGCCAGCGCCTCGGTGCTCAACGAGCTGCTGGTCGGCAAGGAGCTGGACCGGGCGCGGCGCATCCAGGAGACGTTCCTGGAGCTGATGCAGTCCCGTGGCAAGCTGGAGCCGGACGACGCCATGGAGGACGTCCTCGAGGACGCGGTCGCGTTCGCGGGCGTCTCCAAGTACCCGGCGCGCGTGAAGTGCGCGCTGCTGAGCTGGATGGCCTGGAAGGACGCCACTGTCCAGGCGCTGGGCGAGTCCGCGATGGACGGCGCCGAGCAGTCGACGGAGAAGACGGAGAAGACCTCATGACCGAGACCACCACCAAGCCGGCGAGCGAGGACGAGGTCCGCGAGGCGCTCTACGACGTGGTCGACCCCGAGCTGGGTATCGACGTCGTCAACCTCGGCCTCATCTACGGCATCCACATCGACGACTCCAACGTCGCCACCCTCGACATGACGCTCACCTCGGCGGCCTGTCCGCTGACCGACGTCATCGAGGACCAGGCCCGCTCCGCGACCGACGGCATCGTCAACGAGCTGAAGATCAACTGGGTCTGGATGCCGCCGTGGGGCCCCGACAAGATCACCGACGAGGGTCGTGAACAGCTCCGCGCCCTCGGCTTCAACGTGTGACACCGCCGCCCGTCCGCGATTGACCGGCGCCGCCCGTGCCCCGCAGTCTGCTGCGGGGCACGGGCGGCGCCGCGCGTGGGGTGGTGTCCGCCGTCTCAGTAATGAATGCGGGCTGTCACGGCACGGTGGTCGGAGTAGTGCCGGTCCGCCCGGTCGCTGCCGGTGGCGTCCTGGTCGGCCTGGTCGCCGTCGTTCCACTCCACGGTGTCGGCCGCGGTGACTGTCGGGAGGCCGCCGGAGCCCCGCCGGGCCAGCAAAAAGTCGATGCGGCGGCCGGAGGACAGCGTCCACTCGTCCTTCAGGCAGTCCTTCACCGCGCCCGATGCGACGCAGTCCGCGTAGAGGGCGTCCCGGTAGCCGTACGAGCCGCCCAGGTCGCCGTTGGTACGCGCGTACCAGGAACGCCAGTTGTTCGCCGACGTCAGGCCGGTGCTGTTGGTGTCGCCGCCGAGGATCAGCAGGTCCCCGCCGAAGCCGTCCTCGCGGATCTCGGTGACGGCCTCCCGGGCGTTGCTCTCCGTGCAGGGCTTCCCGCCGTGGGCCGCCGTCGGCCAGTGGAGCGAGGCGACGGAGAGGTCCCGGCCGGCGACCCGGTCGTGCAGCCGTACCTTGACGGCCTTGGTGCGGGCCTGGTTGTTGTTGGTGCAGCCGCCGCCGAGGTCGGACTGCGCCTGCCAGCGCTTCACCGAGGCCTCCGGGTCGCTCTCCAGGGAGAAGCGCGTCGCCCGGTAGACAACCGCGTTGGTCTGGTACTTCTTCGGCGTCCCGCACGGGCTGTTCATGGCCTTGGGGGAGTTCTCCGCGATCACGGCCCGGTACTCCTCGCCGAGCTGGGAGGACAGCCGCGCGGTGTAGTCGTTGAGCTGCTGCCGTCCGCTGATCTGCTGCACGAGGAACAGGTCGGGACGGTAGGGCATCCGGTCGAGGTAGTAGACGAGGTCCTGCCAGTCGCCGGGGCACTGGAGTCCCACGGTCGGCAGGTTCTCCACGTTGTTCACCGCCACCTGCACGAAGGCGGGGTCGTCGTTCGGCGCGCCGGGGGCGGGCGCGGCCGCGGCGGTCGGGGACAACAAGGTGGCGGCCGTCGCGGCGGCTGCCACCAGGCCGAGGGCCCGCACTCTGCCGACGGTTCTTCGCACGTTCGGTACTCCTTCGGTCCACGGCACGGAGGAGACAGCGTAGGGCGAATGGCGTGTTCATGGCAGGTCCCCGGAAGCGGGGAGATGTGTACGCTCGTACACATGGTTTACGCGACGCTTGCCGGGGCGATCCTGGCCGAAGTCCTGGGCACCACCGCGATGAAGTACAGCGACGGCTTCACCCGCCTGTGGCCGTCCCTCGGCACCACCGCCGGCTACCTCGTCGCCTTCTTCCTCCTCGCCCAGACACTCAAGACCATGTCGGTGGGCACCGCATACGCCATCTGGGCCGGACTCGGCACCGCCGCCGTCGCCGCCATCGGCATGGTCTTCATCGGCGAGGCCGTCACCGCAACGAAGATCATCGGTCTGCTGCTGGTGATCGCCGGAGTTGTCGTCCTCAACCTCGGCGGAGCCCACTGATGGCCCCCACCCGTCGCCACGACCCCGACCGGCGCACGCGGATGGTGGACGCCGCCATCCGCGTCGTCGACGCGCACGGCATCGCCGGGCTCAGCCACCGGCGGGTCGCCGCCGAGGCGGACGTACCCCTCGGCTCCACCACGTACCACTTCGCCTCCCGCGAGGACCTGCTGATCGCCGCACTGCGCCGGGTCGGCGACCGGTGGCTGGCCGACGTCGACGCCTGGGAACGGGCCCTGCCCGCCGACGCCCCGCTCGGCGGTGAACTCGCCCGTCTCGTCCAGGAGTCGCTGACCGGTGGCCGGGCCCGCGCCCGCCTGGAGTACGAGCTGTACCTCGCCGCACTCCGGCACGACGCCGTCCAGCCGGTGGCCGCCGAGTGCGTCGACGGCCTCGCCGCCATCCTGCGCCGCCGCACCCCCGACGACGCCACCGCCCGCGCTCTGGCCGCCCTCACCGACGGACTCACTCTCCAGCTCCTCCTCACCGGCCGCACCCCCGACGGCGCCGAACTCCGCACCCTCCTCGCGCCACTGGCCGACGCGGGCGTGAACCCCTCCTCCCCGACCGGGTGACGAGGGAGGCGCGCCCGCGGACGCACGTCCGGCGACGGGACGCCTCAGTCACCCCTGGCCGGGCGACCCGGCTGGTGAGACCGGTTCGCCATGCGCGGGCGGGGCGGGCTAGCGTTCGGTGTATGACCGATGCAGCCACCACCAGCTCCACCGCCAGCACCGCCACCGGCGCCGTCGCCGCCGGGCTCGCCACCGTCACCGACGGCGGCACCGTCCTCGACACGTGGTTCCCCGCCCCCGAGCTGTCCGCCGAGCCCGGCCCGGCCGGTACCGAGCGGCTCAGCGCGGAGCAGGCCACCGCGCTGCTCGGCGACGCCGCGCCGCACGCCCTCGGCCCGGACCCGCGCCGCGACGTAGAGGTCATCGCCGTCCGCACGGTCATCGCCTCCCTGGACGACAAACCGCTGGACGCGCACGACGCCTACCTGCGCCTCCACCTGCTCAGCCACCGGCTGGTCCGCCCGCACGGGCAGAACCTCGACGGCATCTTCGGCCTGCTCTCCAACGTGGCGTGGACGAACCTCGGTCCGGTCGCCGTCGACCGCGTCGAGCAGGTACGGCTGGCCGCCCGCGCCAGCGGCGTCCAGCTCAACGTCGCCAGCATCGACAAGTTCCCCCGCATGACCGACTACGTCGCACCCAAGGGCGTGCGCATCGGCGACGCCGACCGGGTGCGGCTCGGCGCGCACCTTGCCGAGGGCACCACCGTCATGCACGAGGGCTTCTGCAACTTCAACGCCGGCACGCTCGGCACCTCCATGGTCGAGGGGCGCATCAGCGCGGGCGTCGTCGTGGGCGACGGGTCCGACATCGGCGGCAGCGCCTCCGTCATGGGCACCCTCTCCGGCGGCGGCAAGCAGACGATCTCCATCGGTGAGCGCTGCCTGCTCGGTGCCCAGGCCGGCGTCGGCATCTCGCTGGGCGACGACTGCGTGGTCGAAGCCGGCCTGTACGTCACCGCGGGCACCCGCGTCACCCTGCCCGACGGCGAGGTCGTCAAGGCCCTGGAACTGTCCGGCGCCCACAACCTCCTCTTCCGCCGCAACTCCACCACGGGCACCGTCGAGGCCCTCCAGCGCAGCGGCTCCTGGGGCGGCCTCAACGAGGCCCTGCACACCCACAACTGAACCCGCCGCCCGCCCCGGCCCACCCGCGGAAACCCGCACCCGCCGCGACCGGTGCAACGCCGCACTTCTCCCGCCGGTGAGCGGGAGCGTCGCGCCCCGCAGCCTGCCGGGCCGCGCACCCGCGCGGCCCGGGTAGGCTGCGGCGCATGAGTGATCTCGGGGCGGGACTGCGGTACCTGGGGCGCGGGCAGCGCTGGGCGTTCGGGCACGGACGGTGGTACGGGTTCGGGCTGCTGCCCGCTCTCGTCGCGTTCGTGCTGTACGCCGCAGCCCTCACCGCGCTCGCCTACGGCGCCGACGACATCGCCGCCTGGGCGACGCCGTTCGCCGACGACTGGAGCGACTTCTGGCGCGACGCGCTCCGCGTCACCTTCGCTGCGCTGCTCTGGGCCGCCGGTCTGGCGCTCGCCGTCCTCACCTTCACCGCCGTGACGCTGCTGGTCGGCGACCCGTTCTACGAGAAGCTCTCCGAGGAGGTCGAGAAGTCCGAGGGCGGCTGCCCGCCCGGTTCGGACGCGCCCTGGTGGCGGCAGCTGTGGCGTTCGCTGCTGGACAGCCTGTACGTGCTGGGGCGAGCCCTGCTGTTCACCGTGCCGCTGTTCGTTCTCGGTTTCGTGCCCGTGCTCGGGCAGACCGTCGTGCCGGTGCTCGGCTTCTGCGTCTCCGGGTACTTCCTGGCCGCCGAGCTGACCTCGGTGGCGATGCAGCGCCGTGAGATCCCGGTCCGGGAACGGCTGGCGCTGCTCCGCGAGCGGCGTTCGCTGGCGCTCGGCTTCGGGGTACCGCTGGTGCTGTGCTTCCTGGTGCCGTTCGTCGCGGTCCTGCTGATGCCCGGCGCCGTCGCCGGGGCGGCCCTGCTGGTCCGCGACGTGGCGGACGGCCACCGTGACGCGCCGGCTGCCGTGCCTCCGCCCGCTCAGCAGGCGTCACCGGCCCACCTGTCGCCCCCGAACCTCCCCGGCCCACCGCGTCGCTGACGCCCGGTCCGGGCGGGAAGGGCTCAGACGTCGCAGCCCTCGCCGAACTTCGCGGTGAGGCGGCTCTGGTACTCGCCGTCCTCGGGGTGGGTGAAGAGGTGGCAGGTGGCCGTGTACGGGTCGACGATCAGGTAGACGGGACCGTCGCGGCGGCGTACGCCTGCTGCTTCGGGCCGTAGGCGTTGGCGGCCGTACCCCGCGGGATCACCTCGGCGATGAACTCCACGTCTTCGTGCGGCCCCCGCGGCGACCGGCGGTGTGACCCTTCCCTGCGGAGTCCCTGAGCTTGGCCACGTCCGGTGCGAACCCGTTGCTCGAATCGGGGAAGTCGATACGGACGTCCGACTTGACCCTGGCGTCCATGCCGCATCGGTCCTCCAGGGCGCGGACGATCCGGCGAATGGTCTCCCAGTGCGCGTCCCGCTGAGGCGACATGTGAACGGTCCCTTCGACGACCTCGGCCTTGTAGCCCTCGGGGACGGGCATCCGCTCCAGCAGCTCGAACAGTTCGTGCAGGCTCACTCCCCGCCGCACCGGGCGGCGCAGCCGCACGGTTCAACGATACGGCGGCCGGTGGGACACGCGCCGTCACCACACGTGTCCCACGGGCGCCACCCACAGGAGGCCGGGGCCGGGACGGTCACGGCGTCACGGACGGAACCGCAGCACCTGCGGGTCGTGGTCGCTGACCTGGTCCGCGAACTCGGCGTTGGTGTGCACGATGTCGTAGTCGAAGCGGCGGATGCCGGGCGACACCAGAGTCTGGTCCAGCACCTGCGAGTTGCCGTCGTAGACGTAGGTGTAGCGCTCGCACTCCGGCAGTGCGTACACCGCGCTGCGCAGCACCCTTCCGTCGGTCAGCTGCTCGGTGGTGGCGGAGAACTCGAAGTCGTTGATGTCGCCGAGGACGACGACGTCGGCCTTCCGCTGCACCTGCAGGACGTCCTTGACGAAGGCGTTGACCGACCGCGCCTGCAGCAGCCGCTGCTCCTCGGAGGAGCGGGACGGCGGCTGGAAGCGGCTGTGCAGCGACTGGTCGCCGCCTTTGGACGCGAAGTGGTTGGCGACCACGATGACCGTGCGGCCGCGGAAGCGGAACTCGCCTGCGACGGGCTTGCGGCTGTCCTCCCAGGCGGCGGCGGTCGGGTCGATGCGGCCCGGGGAGTGCGTGAGGGTGGCCCGGCCGCGGCGCTCGACCACGTCCGTCGCGGTGGTGGCGTCGCCGCCGGGGCGGTCCACGAACGTGACCCGCTCGGGGTTGAAGAGGAAGACGTTGCGTATGTTGCCGCCGGGCTGGCCGCCGTCCTGCTTGTCCTGCGGGTCGATTCCGCGCCATGCGTAACGCGGTCCGCCCGCCGCGACCACCGCGTCGATCAGCTTGGCCACCGTCTCGTCGGCCGCGACCACGCCGTCGTCCTCGGGGCCGGTGTTGTCCTGGATCTCCTCCAGGGCGACGATGTCCGGCGAGGCCAGGGCGGTCACCAGGCCGTCGGCGAGGCGTGCGAACTTCTCCTGGTCGTCGCCCGGGTCGAGGTTCTCCACGTTGTACGTGGCCACCGCCAGCTCGCGGCGCCGCTGCTCACGAGTCTGCTCCCGCTCCGGGCCGCCGTCCTCGAGGGCGCCCAGCTCGCGGGCGGCGAGGTAGTAGCCGCCGAACTGCTCGTAGTCCAGCGGGCCCTCCGTGGTGCCGGACAGCGTGTCGCCGGTGTCGGCCGCGGGGAACGGCTCCTCGGCGAGCGGGGTCAGCGACTCGACCTTGAGGCGCCCGGGGTTCTGCTCGTCGTAGCCGCCGTAGCGGGTGCCGCCGCCGGCGGTGGGGTTCTGCCGCGGCTTCACGGTCACCCACATCTCGGCGTACTGGGTGCTGGGGCCGGCGACCCGGGCGTCCCGGACGCGGACGTTGCTGCCCTCCAGCGACTCGTACAGGTCCAGCGCGTACCGCGAGGGGCGCAGCTCCAGGTCCTCGATGCCGCCGTCCGCGCCGCCCTCCGGCGCGTACGCCGAGGGCACGCTGCGGGAGCCGAGGGTGCGGGGGGCGGGGATCGGGTTGCCCGAGGAGACGACGGTCACCTCGGGCCGGGATATCTGCGTGACCGACTGGTTCCCGCCGTCCCGACCGCCGTAGTAGTACTCGCCGACAGTGCCGGTCACCCGCACCTCGTCGCCGGGCTGCACGGTGGGTGCCGAGCCGGTGAAGACGAACAGGCCCTCGCTGGTGGCGGCCGATCCGTCGCCCTCCGGGTCCTGGAACCAGAAGCCGCGCGAGCCGTACGTGCGTACGCCGGTGACGATGCCCGCCACCTCCCGGACCTCCTCGCCCGCATAGGGAGACAAGCGGGTGGAGCCCTGGATGTCGTGGATGCGCAGCGGGTCGCCGTCCGCAGCGAGGGCGGGGGAGGTGAGCAGGGTCGAGGTCAGCGCGGCGACGGTGAGCGCACCGAGCGCGGCGGTGTGACGGGTGGTCAAGAGATCCTCCGTGGGGCGGGTGAGAAGCACCGGAACACGCCGAAAGTGGCAAGGCGGTTCTCTACGCGCGTAAAGCTCGTCGAGGGGGAGGTCATTGTCAAGCGACGGCAGGAAGTCACCCGGTCGGGGGACGGGTGGACCCGAGGCCGCGGCACGGTGACGTCCCTGCTCGCGCGGGCCGAGGGCGCCGCCGTACCGGCACGTCTCACTTACGACTTTCCAGGCCAAGTCCTCTAGGCTGGCCCTGCCCCCGGGCTCCGGTCGTTCCCACCCACGTCCACCTCCCGCCGCGCCGTCCGCGCGGCCCCTGGATGCCCGGAACACCGTCCACGCCCCGCCGATCGACGCCCCGCGAGGAGCCCCGTTCCATGTCCGGTGACGACCGCCCCACCATGCCCCCCGTGCGGCTGCCCTCCGAGGCCGAGCTGGCCCGGGACGCCCTGGCGGCACCGCTCTTCGCACGCGCCGTCTCCCTCGCCCGCTGGGCTGACGAGAAGCCCGTGCCGGTCGGAGCGGGCGGCGAACTGCTCGCCGACGAACTGGCCGAGGCCGCCGCGCGCCTCGGCCTGATCGGCGACCCGGAGGGCACCGCCGCGACCGCCGAGGCGTGGAACCTCGCCGTGGACACCGGCCTGCTCGAGGTCGACGAGGACGAGGACGCAGAACCCACCCTGGAGAGCGACGAGGCCGTCGGCACCGCATCCGGCGGCGGCGAGCTCGCCCGCCTCACCGGCTCCGCTGCACCCGCGGACGTCCTGGAGCTCTGGCAGGGCGGGCTGGAGACGGTCCTCGCCGACGCGGCCACGCCCAGCCTGGAGGACCTCCTCGGCGACCTGGAGGGCGTCGTCGGTGACGATGGAGAGATCGACCCGGACGCCGTCGACCTCGACGCCCTGGAGTGGGACCCGGAGGAGGAGGCCGACTTCCTCGACAGCGCTCTCGGCAACCTCTACCTGTTCACCCTCCAGGACCCGGCCGTCGCCTCCGGCGCCATGGTGCCGCTGCCCGTGCTCGCCGCTTCGATGATCGTTCCCGACGACATGGACGAGCCGACGGACGAGGTGCTGGAAGAGGTCTCAGTCGCGATGATGCGGCTCGACGAGCAGTTCCGCATCCTCGAGCCCACCGGGATGCTGGCTTACCGGCCGGTGGACGAGGCGCTGACGCAGGAGGCCGACGACGCGCTGCCGGACGACGAATCAGCCCCCGGCGAGGAGGAGGACGTCTCCCGTTACGGCATGGTGCGCCTCACCCCGCTGGGCCTGCACGGAATGCGGCAGCGCATGCTGGACGCCGGCATCGACGCCCCGCTCGTCGGCGACCTCGCCGAGGAGGACGCCACCACGCTGCTGGGTGCGCTCGTCTCCTACCCTGAGACCGGTGCCCGCGAGGAGGTGGAGGGCTGGTTCGCCGCCCGGGACTCCGCCGACCGGGCAGCCCGCGACCTGCTGGCCGCCGCACGGGGCCGCGACGACGAGGCGCCGGGCCGCAGGCTGGTGTGTCAGCAGGCGCTCTCGCTCGCCGGGGACGCCGCCGAGCCCGCGCTGCGCGACGTGCTCGACGACGCCGAACTCGGCGGCCTCGCCCGGGTGTGGCTGGTCGAGCACGGCGCCGAAGACGTCCCGCCGCCGGACGAGCGCATGGTCTTCTGGCTCGCCGTCGACACCATCGCCGCGCAGCTTGCCACCGCCGGGGAGCCCGACGAGCTGCGGGAGCTGATCCGCGGCCTGGTCGACCAGCACGCCGGATTCTTCGACAAGGCGTGGAAGGTCGATCACCCGGCGGCCGCCGACGTACTGGAGGCGATGGGGCGCCTCCACCCGGACCGCGGCACCGCCAAGGAGGCCCGCAAGGCCGCGTTCAAGGCCCGCTCCGCGCACCCCGGCTGACCCGCCGACGGCCCGGCGCCGTGCGGGTCCGAGGCCCGCACGGCTGACCGGTCCAGACGGACCTGGCCCGGCCGGGTGCCGGCCCCGGCTCAGCCGGCCGTCACGCGAACTGGCCCGGCTGGTAGCTCCCGGCGGGCTGCCGGATCATCACGTTCCCGCGGTTGAAGGCGTTGATCAGGGCGATGACGCTCACCAGTGCGCCGAGCTGCTCCTCGTCGTAGTGCTTGGCCGCGTTCTGCCATGCCTCGTCCGTCACCCCGCCCGCCGCGTCGGCGATGCGGGTGCCCTGCTCGGCCAGCTCCAGCGCGGCCCGTTCGGCGTCGGTGAACACCGTGGCCTCCCGCCAGGCCGCGACCAGGCTGAGGCGCGTCGCGGTCTCCCCGGCGTGCAAGGCGTCCTTGGCGTGCATGTCTACGCAGAAACCGCACCCGTTGATCTGACTGGCGCGGAGCTTCACCAGCTCCTGCGTCGCGGCCGGCAGGGTCGATTCGGCCAGCACCTTGTTCGCGGCGGTCAGCTGCCGCACGAACCGGGCTGCGACCGGGTTCTCGAAGAGGTTGAGACGAGCCTCCATGGCGCACTCCTGTGTTGTCGTCGAGTGGTTGCACCTCCAGGACGGACGGGGCGACGTCGGCTGTGACACGACTTGCCTGTGACGTGCGCCACACCTGGGAGGGCTGGCGTGCCACCACCGGTCTTCCGCACCGCGTACGGCGGACGCCCACCCGTCGTCGTGTGCAGTTCAACCGCCGTTCTCCGGAGCGGGCGAACGTGTGCCGTGCCCGCTTTCGCGCACGTCAGGAGAGGCCGGTACACATGCCGATCAGCCGCAGAGACTTCACCACGCGCTCCGCCGCCACCGGTGCGGGCGTCGCCCTCGCCGGCAGCGTCGGGGTCCTCGCCAGCGCCCCCGGCGCGCTGGGGAACCCGTCCGGCCACGGTCGTGGTCACGGGCACGGCGACGGTCGTGAGGGCGGGCACCGCCCCGAACCCGGCTACGGTCCGCTGCTCTCCGACCCGGCCGGCGTGCTCGCGCTGCCGGAGGGCTTCTCGTACCGCATCCTCACCCACTCCGGGGTCACCACCCTGGAGTCCGGCGAGACCACGCCCTCGAACCACGACGGCACGGCTGCCTTCGAAGGCCCGCGTGGCGCCGTCCTCCTGGTCAACAACCACGAGCTGCGCGGTCCCCGCGGCGACTGGGACCATCCGGTCCCGCTGCCGGACGGCCTGGTCTACGACCCTGCCGCGGCGGGCGGCTGCACCGTGGTGGAGGTCTCCCGGCACGGCGACCACGTCGCGGAGTGGGTCGGCATCGCCGGCACCTCCACCAACTGCGCGGGCGGCGCGACCCCGTGGGGCACCTGGCTGACCTGCGAGGAGAACACCGACCGGGCCGGCGAGAACGGCATGACCAAGGACCACGGCTACGTCTTCGAGGTCGACCCCTGCGACCGCCGCGCGAACCTCGACCCGAAGCCGGTCAAGGCCCTGGGTCGGTACGACCACGAGGCCGTCGTTGTCGACACCCGGCGCGGCCACCTCTACCTCACCGAGGACGCGTCCGGGCCCAACGGCCTCTTCTACCGCTGGACGCCGCCACGGAACTTCCGCCATGGCCGCCGCGCCCTGCGCGGGCTCGCCGACGACGCGGGCGTGCTCCAGGCGATGCGCTGCCACGACTCCGGCGGCCGTTTCGTCGAGGACCTCTCCCACGCGGCCCGCGCCGGCACCGTCTACGGCGTCGACTGGGCCCATGTGCCGGACCGCGACGCCCGCACCACCCCGGTGCGGAAGCAGTTCGCCGACGGCGAGGTCACCCGGGCCCGCAAGCTCGAGGGCATGTGGTGGGGCGACGGGGGCGCGTACTTCGTGTCCTCCTTCGCCCGGGACGAGAGCCCCGGCACGCCGCACGACGGGCAGGTCTGGTTCTACGACCCGCGCCGCCGCACCGTCACCCTCAAGGTCCTCCTGGGCGTCAACCCCGACCCCGGGCGGCCCGGTTCCCTCGACGGCCCGGACAACGTGACGGTCTCCCCGTACGGCGGTCTGATCATCGCCGAGGACGGCGAGGGACAGCAGCACCTGTTCGGGGCCACCGACCGCGGCGAGACCTACCCGCTGGCCCGCAACGAGTTCAACATCGGCACCGACGACGAGCCGGAGTACAGCGAGATGACCGGCGTGTGCTTCTCGCCGGACGGCGACACCCTCTTCGCCAACATCCAGACCCCGGGCATCCTCCTTGCCATCACCGGCCCCTGGCGCCGCCGCCCCCGCCACCACCGCTGACCGGGGCGCACCGTGAGGGCGCCACCGGCGTCACCGGCATGGGGGCGCCGGTGACGCCCTCACGCATGCGTCAGCACGGCGGAGCAGTTCGCGAGCGGTGCGCCTCCGTCGGGGAAAGAATCGGGAAATGAGCAAGGTCGATCAGGGTTGGCAGGGCTGTCTCCGACTCAGGCGGCGTGACGTCAGAGGGCGGCGCCGCCGGGTTTGATCATGCCGCGGACGGTGCGGGAGTCGACGTATTCGCCGAGGGCGGTCATGTCCCACTCGCCGGAGAACTGGCGGATCAACTTGCACATCAGCACACCGGTGCGGGGTTCGGCGTTGGTGAGGTCGAAGCGGACCAGTTCCTCTCCGGAGCCGCCGTCAAGCAGGCGGCAGTACGCCTTGGCGACATCCGTGAAGCGCTGTCCGGAGAAGGAGTTGACGGTGAAGACCAGGCCGGTGACCTGCGGCGGAAGGTCGCCGAGGTGGACGGTGATGACCTCGTCGTCGCCCGCGCCCTCGCCGGTGAGGTTGTCACCGGAGTGCTGGATGATGCCATTGAGGATGGCCAGCTTGCCGAAGTAACAGGCGTCGATCTTCTTGCGGTTGGCGTCGTAGGCGATGACGGAGGCGTCGAGGTCGATGTCCTTGGAGCGGAACGCCGGTTCCCAGCCGAGACCCATGCGCACCGAGGTGAGCACCGGACGGCCGCCCTTGACCAGGGAGACGGTCTGATTCTTCTGGAGCGATACACGCCCCTTGTCCAGGTTGATCTTGCCGGTGCCTGGGGCCGGAGCCGCGGGTGCCTGTGACGCGGGCGGGGCGGCGGGGGCCGAGGGAGCCTGCGGGGCAGCGGGCGCTGGTCCTGCCTGCGGGGCGGCGGGAGACGGTGGGGCCTGCGGCGCGGGGGCGGGCTCCTCCACCGTTACGCCGAAGTCCGTGGCGATACCGGCGAGTCCGTTCGCGTAGCCCTGGCCCACCGCGCGCACCTTCCAGGTGCCGTTGCGCCGGTAGACCTCCACCACGACGAGCGCGGTCTCGGTGCCGAGGCCGGGCGGGGTGAAGGTGGCGATGACCGCCTGGTTCTGCGCGTCGCGCACGGTGGCGGTCGGCTCGGTGCCGGCGAACGTGGCCCCCGGGGCGTCCAGGCTGGCCGTCACCACGATCTTCTCCACGTCGGCCGGGACGGCGGCGGTGTCGACGGCGATGGTGTCGACCGACCCGCCGCTGCTGTGCGTGACGCCCGGGCCGTGTGGCTGGTTGTAGAAGATGAAGTCGTCGTCGGAGCGCACCTTGCCGTCAGCGGCGATCAGCAGGCCCGAGACGTCCAGCCGCACCGGGGCCGAGACGTCCACCGCGACCCGCGCGGTGGTCAGCGGAAGGTTCGAGCCAGGGGTCATTGCAGTCATGCCGGGAGTAACGAACGGATGCGGATACCGGTTCCTCCGGCGGCAGCGGGTCGCGCGGGGAAAGGGTGGTGACCTGCCGTCAGCGGCGCTCGCGGGAGTGGCCGAAGAGGAGGCGATAGGCGATCAGCAGCACCAGCGAGCCGCCCACCGCCGCCAGCCACAGCGACGGGTCGACGAAGTTGTCGCTCACCGGCCGGTCCAGGAACGTCGCGGACAGCCACCCGCCCAGGAACGCGCCCGCCACCCCGATCAGCGCGGTGCCGAGGATGCCGCCCGGATCGCGGCCCGGCAGCAGCACCTTGGCGACCGTGCCGGCCACCAGCCCCAGAATCAACCAGCTGACCACGCCCGAGTTCGCGAGTTCGGCGAGCCCTGTCGATTCCTCGTCCGCCGCGAATGCGGCGGCCGCCGTGACGAATGCGCCGTCCATGAAGTCCTCCCCGTGTGCCAGGCGTTGCATCTCCATCATGCCCGCCCGGGGAGGAGTCAGTGCAGTCCGGGCGGGTCTACGGTGCAGAATGTCCCGCCCAGCAGCCGGGCCGCCGCCCCCTCGGCCTCCGGCGCGCCCTGCGCGGCCAGGAGCGCCGGGGCGTACGTCTCGGAGTCGTCCTCCGGGGCGTAGCCGAGTGCGCGTGCGTCCGAGAGGTCCCACATCAGGCGGGTGTTGGCCGACGAGCCGTAGACGGCCGTGTGGGCCACGCCCTCCGCGCTCAGCGCCGCATGGACGAGGCGCGCGCAGTCGTCGGGGCTGAGCCAGATGCCCAGCTGCCGCACATCTGCGGGCTCGGCCGCGCAGGAACCGATGCGCAGCGAGACCGTCTCGACGCCGTGGCGGTCCCAGTAGAGCTGCGCGAGGTCCTCGCCGTACGCCTTGGACAGCCCGTAGAAGGTGTCCGGCCGGTGCGGGGTGCGCACGGGGATCGGAGGGTCGCCGGGGCCCGGCAGCGGTGTGAACCCCACCGCGTGGTTGGACGACGCGCACACCACCCGCCGTACGCCTTCTTCGCGCACCATCTCGTAGAGCCGCGTCGTGCCCTCGATGTTGGCCCGCAGGATGCGTGCGAAGGGCGCCTCGGACGGGATGCCCGCCAGGTGCACCACCGCGTCCACGCCGCGCACCGCCCGGCGCAGCGCGGCCTGGTCGCCGAGGTCAGCGGTCACCGCCGCCGGCTCGCCCGCGACCGGGCGGACGTCGAACAGCCGCAGCGTGTAGCCGTAGCCGGGCAGCCGTTCACGCAGCATGGTGCCGATGCGGCCGGCCGCTCCGGTGAGGAGAACGGTGCGGATCGGCGGGACGGCGCGGTACGAGGGCGAGGCGGGCGCGGTCATCGCCTCATGCTAGGGCCGTGTGGCGCAGGAACCCGGGAGCTTTACCCTTACCCGGCGGCTTCTCCGGCACCGTCCGCCCGTCTCCCGTCCGTGCTGGTGACTTCCAGGAACGCCCGCAGACGGGCCGTGGCGGCGTCCGGACGGTCTTCGGGAAGGAGCGTGTACGCGTCCGGGATCTCCTTGTGGGTGCACCGGGGCAGGATGCGGGCGAGCCGCCGCCCGTGCTCGGGAGGCATCACACTGTCCTCCGCCGCACACAGCACCAGCGCCGGCCGGTCGAATCGCCGCAGCTCCTCGGACCAGCGCAGCAGTTCCCGAGGTCAGCACCAGGCGGGCGATGCGCTCGTCCCGGCCGGGGTCCTCCCGCATCGGGATGCGGTGCGCACCGAGCGGCAGCGTGGGCAGTACGCACCTGTGGTCCTTGCGCAGGGCCGGGACGACGTTCCGCCAGAGGCTGCCGTCCATCGCGACGCCGTGCAGCAGTACGACCACCGGTCCGTCACCGCCGGTGTCCTGGTAGGTGAGGGTGCCTGCCGACTGTTCCACCTGGGGCATGAGCGGTGACTCCTTCGTGGGCCGGAGCGGGAGAGAACCGGTGCGGATGTCACATTCCGCGGGCCTCGGTCCGTCGTACGGGTGGAGAGACGCTCCGAGAACCGTCGAAGGAGGCATGGAGATGGCCCGCATCTCGCTCGACCCGCCGCGCACGCTCACCGTACGCATCGCCCGGTGGTACTCGCGCCGCACCTACGGGAAGGTCCTCGACCCGATCAGCGCCATGGGCCACCACCCCCGTGCGCTGCGGGACGGGGGCCGCTTCGAGCAGCGGCTCGCAGGCTGGAAGGAGCTGGATCCCGCCCTGAAGCACCTGGCCGTCATGGTGTCCGCGGTGCGGATCGGCTGCTCGTGGTGCGTGGACTTCGGCCACTGGGACGCTGCGGAGAAGGGGCTCCCGATGGACAAGGTGCAGTACGTGCCGGAGTGGCGCGAACACCGTGAGCTGTTCACCGAACGGGAACTGCTCGTGATGGAGTTCGCCGAGGCGATGACGGAGACCGAGCCGGCCGTCACCGACGCCATGGCCGCCGAACTGGTGCGGCGGCTGGGTGAGCCGGCGTTCGTCGAGCTGGCCTTGATGGTGGCGGTGGAGAACCAGCGGTCGCGCCTGAACGCCGCGCTCGGCCTGAGCGGTCAGGGGTTCTCCGACCGATGCGAGGTGCCCCTGCGACGGTCCCGGCCGGCCTGAGCGGGCGCCGCACGCACGGCGGCGGGGGCGAGACCGAGTGCGTGCCTCGCCCCCGCCGCCGCTACTGGGACGTCACTTCACCGGGGTGAAGTCGCGCGCTCCGATGTACTCCGGCCGCCGTACCGGCGCCGCGAAGGGCTCCACCGCCTCGTTCTCCACACTGTTGAAGACGATGAAGACGTTGCTCCGCGGGTACGGAGTGATGTTGTCACCGCTGCCGTGCATGCAGTTGCAGTCGAACCAGGTCGCCGAGCCGGCCCTGCCGGTGAAGAGCTCGATGCCGTGTGCGTCGGCGAACTTGGAGAGGGCCTCGTCCGAGGGCGTGCCCGCGTCCTGCATCTGCAGCGACTTCTTGTAGTTGTCCTCCGGCGTCTCGCCCGAACAGCCGAGGAAGGTCTGGTGAGACCCCGGCATGATCATCAGGCTGCCGTTGGTGTCGTAGTTCTCGGTCAGGGCTATCGAGACCGAGACGGTCCGCATCTTGGGCAGACCGTCCTCCGCGTGCCAGGTCTCGAAGTCGGAGTGCCAGTAGAAGCCCGTGGCACCGAAGCCCGGCTTGACGTTGATCCGGGACTGGTGGACGTAGACGTCCGACCCCAGAATCTGCCGGGCACGGCCCACCACACGCGGGTCCCGCACGAGACGGGCGAAGACCTCGCTGATCTTGTGCACCTCGAACACGGTCCGGATCTCCTGCGACTTCGGCTCCACGATGGAGCGGTCGTCCGCACGCATTACCGGATCCGAGGTGAGCCGTTCCAGTTCCCGGCGGTAAGTGTCCACCTCATCGGGGGTGATGAGACGGTCCATCGCCAGGAACCCGTTCCGCTCGTAGCTCGCCAGGTCCGCGGCCTCGATGGGCCCCGGCGTACCCGGTGCGGACCACACGACGGGATCCATGCGCGGAGTCGCCACCTCGGTGGCGCCGCGGGTCGGGTACAGGTCGGCGATGCTGCGCTCGGGTGCGGTGGTCATGGTGTTGCCTTCCTCTCCTCTCGTACGGCCCTTTCTGTCGGGCGGATGAACCGAGTGACCCGGATGGGCCAGAAAACACTCCCCTGACCCGTCCGGGGACTACTCAGCCGTCGGCGGGCTCGGTGAGAAGCGGGTACACGCCGTTCTCGTCATGGTCCTCACGGCCGGTGACGGGCGGGTTGAAGACGCAGATCACGCGGAAGTCCGTCTTCGGACGCACCGTGTGCTTCTCGTGCCCGTCGAGCAGGTACATCGTGCCGGGAGTGATCATGTGCTTCTCGCCGGTCTCGTCGTTGGTGAGCTCGGCCTCGCCCTCTACGCAGAGCACGGCCTCGATGTGGTTCGCGTACCACATCGAGGTCTCCGTGCCGGCGTAGAGCACTGTTTCGTGCAGGGAGAACCCGACCCGCTCCTTGGCCAGCACGATGCGCTTGCTGCGCCAGGTGCCGGAGGCGGACTTCACGTCGCGGTCGGTGCCCTCGATGTCCTCGAACGAACGAACGATCACTGCGGTGGTGCCTTTCTCGGGTGATGGCTGTCAAGGGGGCGGCCCGCCCCGCATGCGCGGGGCGGGCCGGGGCTGAGGTGGTCAGACGGTCTCACGGACGGCGCGCGCCAGAATCCGCAGACCCTCGTCCAGCTCCTCGGTGGTGATGGTCAACGACGGCAGCAGCTTGACGACCTCGCTCTCCGGGCCGGAGGTCTCGATCAGCAGACCGAGCTCGAAGGCGCGCTTGGCGATGAGGTTCGCCTTGGGCTTGTCGTGGAACTCCATGCCCCACACCAGGCCGCGGCCGCGGACGTCCGCGACGGCGTCCCGATGCTCCTCGGCGATGGCCCGCAGGGCCACCTCGACGTGCTCGCCGCGGGCGAGCGTCTGCTTCTCCAGCTGCGCGTCGTTCCAGTAGGTCTCGATCGCCGCGGTGGCGGTCACGAACGCCGGGTTGTTCCCACGGAAGGTCCCGTTGTGCTCGCCGGGCTCCCAGACGTCCAGCTCGGGCTTGAACAGCGTCAGGGCCAGCGGGAGGCCGTAGCCGCCGATGGACTTCGACAGCGTGATGATGTCCGGCTTGATGCCGGCCTCCTCGAAGGAGAAGAAGCCGCCGGTCCGGCCGCAGCCCATCTGGATGTCGTCCACGATGAGCAGCATGTCGTGCCGCTCGCACAGGTCCGACAGGGCGCGCAGCCAGTGGGCGTTGGCGACGTTGATGCCGCCCTCGCCCTGCACCGTCTCGACGATCACTGCGGCCGGCTTGTTCAGGCCGGAACCGGAGTCCTCCAGCAGCCGCTCGAACCACATGAAGTCCGGGTACTCGCCGTCCAGGTAGGAGTCGAACGGCATCGGCGTGCCGTGCACCAGAGGGATGCCGGCGCCGGCTCGCTTGAACGCGTTGCCCGTGACGGCCAGCGAGCCCAGCGACATGCCGTGGAAGGCGTTGGTGAACGACACGATCGACTCGCGGCCCTTGACCTTGCGGGCCAGCTTCAGCGCGGCCTCGACGGCGTTGGTGCCGGTCGGCCCCGGGAACATGACCTTGTGGTTCAGGCCGCGGGGCTTGAGGATCGTCTCGGAGAAGGTCTCCAGGAAGGCGCGCTTCGCGGCCGTCGACATGTCGAGACCGTGCGTGACGCCGTCACGCTCGATGTAGTCGATGAGGGCACGTTTCAGCACCGGGTTGTTGTGGCCGTAGTTCAGCGTGCCGGCCCCGGCGAAGAAGTCGAGGTAGGTGTGGCCGTCCTCGTCGTGCATGTGGGCGCCCTGTGCGCGGTCGAAGACAGTGGGCCAGCCACGGCAGTAGCTGCGCACCTCCGACTCCACGGTCTCGAAGACACTGAGGTCGGGCGGGGTGATGGTCACAGCATGCTCCTGGGAGTGTGTCGCGTGAAGAGTGAGGAAGTCTGAAGGAGTGGGCAGAGGGGTCGTCGGTGGTCGGGCCGTGCGGTGCGAACGTCAGGGACGCCCACCCGCGGCCTGTCCGAGCGCCACGAGCGAAGGGGCCGGGCCGATCCGGTAGAGCACCTCGGAGTCGTGCCCCTCGTCGGGGAAGACCCCGGCCTCGAAGAGCACCTCGCGCTCCAGCGGTGCGCTGTGCCGCTCGGCGTAACGGCTGAACAGGCGGTTGGATGCGGTGTTGTCCGGCGTGATCGTGGTTTCGATCCCGTCGATGCCCAGTGTCGCCGCCACCCGGGAACTCAGCCCGTCGAGCATCGCGGCGGCGAGCCCTCGCCCGCGCTGCGCCTCGTCGACGGCGACCTGCCAGACCACGAGGGTCCGGGGGCTCCGGGGGCGGAGGTAGCCGGACACGAAGCCGACCGGGTCGCCGCCCGCGTCCCTGGCCACGACCGAGGTGTCGGCGAAGTCGCGACACCACAGCAGGTAGCTGTAGGAGGAGTTGAGATCGAGCGTCCGGGAGTCGCGGGCGATGCGCCACATCGCGGCTCCGTCCTCCAGTCGAGGAATGTCGAGCTTCAGTCCCTCCGGCATTTCCAGGAAATCGCTAGGGGCACGTGCATGGTCTGCTTGTGCGGCGGTCATGGCATTCAAATTTACCGAGGAGAATCTGAAACCGCATCGCGGAAAAGGGTTCACAAGGGTGCTGTGATGTGGTATCGCGCGCCCGCGAGCCTCTCCGCGCCTGTGCGACGTTTTGCCAGTTCATGTCGGGTATGGCGGGGCGAAGTGTCCCGCCTGTGGAGTCTGTCACATTGGCATAACGACTGACCGGGGCACCCCGGAATTGCGGCTTCGGTGAAGGGATAAATCTCAATGTTTGAGAAGGGAAAAAGCGGGCAGAAGAATATGGATGGCTACGCGCGATAATCAAGTCCGGATTGTGTCCGAATCTTTTGTCGTGAGCCCCGTGAAACCGAGGGTGACGGTTCATCCGCGCCCGATGGGTGCTGGAGCGTAGCAGGCTCCTCGTACAGTGCGGACATGAGCGACCGCGGAATTCTCCACATCAAGGGGCGGATCCTGGCCGGCCCCGAGGACGTACGGGACGAACTGTGGGCGGTGGACGGCCGCGTCACCTACGAGCCCCCCGCCGCAGGGTCGGGCCTGGAGCCCGTCGTGGTTTACGGCTGGGCCCTTCCCGGCCTGGTCGACGCACACTGCCACGTGGGCCTGGACGCGCACGGCCCGGTGGACGACTCCACCTCGGAGAAGCAGGCGCTGGCCGACCGGGAGGCGGGCACCCTGCTGATCCGCGACGCCGGGTCGCCCTCGGACACGCGCTGGGTCGACGACCGCGAGGATCTGCCGCGGATCATCCGGGCCGGCCGGCACATCGCCCGGACCCGACGCTACATACGCAACTACGCCCACGAGATCGAACCGGGAGACCTCGCCGCCTACATCCGGCGCGAGGCCCGGCGCGGGGACGGCTGGGTGAAGATCGTCGGCGACTGGATCGACCGCACCGAGGGCGACCTCTCGGCGTGCTGGCCGCGCTGGGCCGTGGAGGAGGCGATCGAGGCCGCGCACGCCGAGGGGGCCCGGATGACCGCCCACTGCTTCGCCGAGGACTCGCTGCGGGACCTGGTGGAGGCCGGGATCGACTGCATCGAGCACGCCACCGGGCTGACCGAGGACACCATCCCGCTGTTCGCCGAACGGGGCGTCGCCATCGTGCCGACGCTGGTCAACATCGCGACCTTCCCGCACCTGGCGTCCGGGGGCGAGGCCAAGTTCCCCCGCTGGTCGGACCACATGCGACGGCTGCACGCCCGCCGCTACGACACCGTCCGCTCCGCCTACGACGCCGGCATCCCGGTCTTCGTCGGCACGGACGCCGGGGGCGCGCTGCCGCACGGTCTGGTGGCCAGGGAGGTCGAGGAACTGGTCAAGGCGGGCATCCCGCCGCTGGCCGCGCTGTCCGCCACCACCTGGGGCGCACGCGAGTGGCTGGGCCGGCCGGTCCTGGAGGAAGGCGCCCCGGCCGACCTGGTGCTGTACGACTCCGACCCCCGGGAGGACGTGCGGGTGCTGGCCGGGCCCCGCCGGGTGGTGCTGCGGGGACGCATCATCCAGTAGCGGCGGCGGAGACGGCAGGGGCGGGGGGAAGACCGCGGCGACGGAAGAATCGTGCATACGTCCACAAGCCCCACGTGTGGGTGAATCTCTGCTCTTGCGCCTCTCGGGTGACCGGTGTGCGTCAACGATGTGCTGGTCTCCGTCACCGGCACGAGCGACCCCCGGAGGGGTGTGCCGGTTGACACCAGCACCTTCGTGGGGGTTTCACACCGTGAACACAGCTGCACGCAGTCTGCTCGCCGCCGCCGTCCTGGTGTCGGCCGGCACCGCACCCGCGCATGCCACGGGCAGCGACGACGGCCGCCGGGCGGGGGACGAGGGCGCCGCGAGCGCCACCGTGCTCCGCGCCGCGCTCGACGTCGGGCTGCTGAACAAGACCGTCGACGTCCCGCTGACCAGCACCCTGAACGAGGTCACCACCCGGGACGGTGGTGGCACCGAACGCCGCACGGCGCTCACGGCGCGGCTCGACGGCGTGCAGGGCGGCGAGCCCTTCAGCGTGCTCCGGGCACAGGTCGCAGACGCCGAGGCGGGACACGACGCGTCGAAGAGCTGGGGTGCCGTCACCCTGGCCGACGCCAGGGTGCACGTACCGGGGCTGCCGCTGCTCTCCGTGGTCGAACTGGAGAAGGTCACCGCGCGGGTGGAGTGCGCGGCCGGCGAACGTCCCGTCGCCGAGGCGAACGTGCTCGGCAGCGTGCGGGCGCTGGGCAAGCGGGTGACCCTGACCGCAGGCGGCCCGACGGTGGTGACGGTTCCCGGCGTCGGCGAGGTGCGGCTCGAACTGTCGCGCACCGACACGACCTCGCGTACGGCCGCCGCCACGGCGCTCGAACTGTCCGTGGAAGTCGACCCGCTGGACCTCGGCGTCGCGGAGGTCGCCGGCACGCTCACGGTCGCGGAGGCGACCTGCACCGCGCCGCCCGCGCCGCGCGACGAGCCGGCGCCGGAGGCGGAGGAAGAGCCGGATCCGCAGACGCAGACGGTGCCCGGCGAGAAGCGGCCCGCCGGTCCCGAACTCGCCGCCACAGGAGG
This sequence comes from Streptomyces sp. RKND-216, assembly GCF_004795255.1. Taxonomy (NCBI): domain Bacteria; kingdom Bacillati; phylum Actinomycetota; class Actinomycetes; order Kitasatosporales; family Streptomycetaceae; genus Streptomyces; species Streptomyces sp. RKND-216. Next base: position 5,091,727 of record NZ_SSBQ01000002.1, read on the forward strand.
CGATCCGGCCACGCACTACCTCGTCGGCGGCGCGGCGGTGCTGCTCGCCGCAGGCGCCGCGACGGTCTTCGCCCTACGCCGCCGCGGCTAGGGCTGTGGCCGGGAAGGTTTGCCGGAAAGCTCGCGGCGTCTGGTGCATGGGGTCTCCCCAGGTCCGCCAGGACCGTGGGGACGCATCGCAGGCGGAGGGTCGCAGCTCGTACCTGTCCGTACTCGCGCGATGCGACAACGCGGCGAAGTGCCATGCCAGCCAGCCGCGCCACCAACCTCACCGAACAACACAACTAGGCCCAGTCCGGCGGCTTTTCTCGGGCCGCGACGACTGGCAGGCAAGGGCGGACGTGCGGGGAGGAGGGCCGGAGACCCGCGCCCGGGGTGGCTCTCCTACAGCGTGGCGAGGGCAGTGACGAGCCGGTCGGTCGTGGCGCGGTCGCGGACCGCGATCCGCAGCCACTCCCGGCCCAGCCCCGGGAACGTGTCGCCTCTGCGCACCGCGAACCCGCGGGCCCGCAGCCGCTCCCGCACGCCGACCGCGTCGGGGTGCCGTACGAGCAGGAACGGGCCCGCCGCGGGCTCGACCGGCACCATGCGACGCTCGGGCGGCAGCGCGGCCAGCCGCGCGGTCAGGTGGGCGCGGTCTTCCGCGAAACGGTTCGCCGCGGCTTCGGCCTCTTCCAGTGCCTCCGGTGCGCAGCAGGCCTCTGCCGCGGCCAACGCGGGGGTGGAGACCGCCCACAGCGGCTGGTGCCGTGCCAGCCGGCGTACGTCTTCCGGGCCGGCGAGTACATATCCCACCCGCAGCCCGGCAAGGCCCCAGGTCTTGGTCAGGCTCCGGAGGACGACCAGCCGTCCCGGCAGTCGGCCCACCAGCGGCGCCAGCGACTCGCGTTCGCCCGGCACGGCGTCCATGAACGCCTCGTCGACGACCAGCGTGCGGCCGGGCCGGGCGAGTTCCTCCAGCACGTCGGCCGGGTGCAGGACCGAGGTCGGGTTGACGGGGTTGCCGACCACCACCAGGTCCGCGTCCGCGGGCACGTCCCCCGCGCGGAGCCGGAAGCCGTCCTCCGGCCGCAGCAGCACGCGGGCGACGGGGCGGCCGGCGTCCCGCAGTGCGGCCTCGGGCTCGGTGAACTGCGGGTGCACCACGACCGGCCGACCACCCGCCAGCGCCCGTGCCACCAGCACGAAAGCCTCCGCCGCGCCCGCGGTCAGCAGGACGCATTCGGTCGGCAGCCCGTGCCGGGCCGCCACCGCGCGCCGGGCCGCCCGTCCGTCCGGATAGGCCGCCAGCCCGTCCAGCGAGGCGGCGATCCGGGTCCGCAGCCACTCCGGCGGGGTCCCCGCCCGGACGTTGACCGCGAGGTCGGTCAGGGCCGCGCCCTCGTCACGGGTCTCCGCGTCGCCGTGGTGCCGCAGGTCCACCTCGTGGGCCCGGCCCTGCGGGGGCAGTCGGTCCCGAGGGACCGGACGGTCCGGACCGTCAGTGGGCGTCGGCATGCCCGGAGTTCCGCTCCGAGGCGTCCGCCTCCACCGAGCGGCGCCGACGGGGCACCCGTGCGCCGCAGCTGCCGCACCGCGTCTCGGGTGCCGCCGTGACCGCCTCCCGGTAGCGCTTCTCCACCAGTCCGGCCAGTCCGGCGGGTGCTCCACCGGAGCCGATCACGTCGGCGCTCACCACCGTGGTCTCGGGGTGCACCGCGGCCCAGCCCTCGGTCTGGAGCCTGATGCGCGCGGGCTGCGTGCCGGGGAAGAGGAAGTACGGCAGCACCACGATGCGCCGCGCGCCCAGCGCGCGGCAGCGGTCCAGGCCGGACGCCACATCTGGTGCCGCGTGCGACACGAACGCCGTCTCCACGCCGCCGTAGCCGCGGCCCTCCCACAGCAGCCGTGCCGCGCGGTGCACCTCGGCGTTGGCCGCCGGATCGGCAGCACCGGGGCCGACCAGCAGCACCGTCGTGGCGGCACGGTCCGCGGGCGTGCGCGCCGAACCTCCCAGAGCCTCGTCGAGCCGCTGCTCCAGCACGTCCAGCAAAGCCGGTTCGGGCCCGAGAGGACGTGCGCAGAGGTACGACGCCCCGTCGCGCAGCTCCTCCTCGCGGGCCAGCGCCGCCTCCAGGGCGCGGTCGGAGTCGCCTGCCGGCGCCAGCGTGAGCGGCAGAGCGACCACCCGGGTGGCGCCCGCCTCCGCGAGGTCGGTGACCACCCCGTCGAGCGGCGGCGGCGACTGTTTCCCGAAACCGCCGACGACGGGAAAATCCGGGTTGCGGGCGGCCAGTTCGGACAGCAGCGAACGGAAGGCGTCGGCACCGTCGTCGTCCTGAGGGCCGTGGCCGACCAGGAGAAGTGCGGGCGGGGTTGTCACGGGTGCTCCTCGGGTGTCGCGGACTCGGTGCGCTGCTGGTGAGACGTTACTCACCGCCCTGGATGGTTCGTCGCCCAGGGCCGTCCGGATGGGCGGCTGCCTCACGCCGCGGAACGCCCGGGTTCCCGCCACCGGGTGTCACCGCCGAACGCGGCCTTGCGCCCGTGGCCCGCCCGGCGGCCGGGCCACGGCGTCGCGCTCCGGCCCGGGCGGGCCCGCCCGGGCCGGAGCGCGACGCCGCCGCGGTGCCTTTCGCCACCAGCAGCCGTGCCCCCTCGCCCGAGGCCAGCAGCGCCGCCGCCTCGGCGACCGACGGCGTGCCCACCGCCTCCCGGGCCGCCCGGGAGGGGTGCGGGACGTGGACGGCGGCGAGGGCGTCCGCCGGATAGGCCCGGAGCGGCACCCCGAGCCGCCGCGCGGCGGCGAGCAGCCCGGGCTCGCCGGCCCGTACGTTCACGGTGGCCAGGGCGGCGACGCCCACCGGCCCGTCCGTGGACGCCTCCCGCAGCGCCCGGGTGACCGCCTCCCACACCTCCTCCGGCGTCGCCCCGTGCCGGGCGCCGACGCCGACGGTCACCCGGCCCACGGGCGTGGGGCGGTGGGTCACCACCGCGCGCACCGCTCGGCGAACCGGCGGGCCAGTTCCGGCGTCCCAGCCCAGTGCACGTGCAGGTAGGAGGCGTGCACGTGGCACTGGACGAAACCCTCGGTGCGGCGGGCCTGTTCGGCGGGCCGCACCAGTCCCCAGGCGGGGGCGGGCCCCGCTGCGGGGACGAGGGCGGTGCGGTGGAACTCGTGCGCCCGCACCCGGGTACCGGCCGCCGCCAGCGCGCTGTCCCCGAGCGCCACCGCTTCGCGGTAGCCGAGCGTCAGCCGGCCGGTCATCTCCGCCGACGCGTCCAGCACGCCGCACATCGGGCGGCCGTCCAGTTCCCGCGCCAGGTAGAGCAGTCCGGCGCACTCGGCGGCCACCGGCCCGCGAAACGCCGCGACGGCGTGGCGGAGCGGCGTGTTGGCGGCCAGGTCGGCGGCGTGCATCTCGGGGAAGCCGCCGCCGATCACCAGGCCGCGCGTGCCGGGCGGCAGCGCCTCGTCCCGCAGCGGGTCGAAGACGACCACCTCCGCGCCCGCCGCGTGCAGCAGTTCGGCGTGCTCGGTGTAGGAGAACGTGAAGGCCGGGCCTCCGGCGACCGCCACCACCGGGCGCGTGCCGTCGGCCACCGGATCCGGACCGCCCGCACCCGGGCCGTGGGGCCCCACCGGGGCCGTACCCACCGCGGCGGCCGCGTCCCACGGGGCAACGTCCAGCGGGGGAGCACTGCGTGCCAGCGCCAGCAGGCCCTCCAGATCGCAGCCGAGCCGCACCCGTTCGGCGAGTGCGGCCACCGACTGGAACGCGTCGGCCCGGCGTTCGGCGACCGGTACCAGGCCGAGGTGGCGGCTCGGGGTGCCTACCGCGTCCGAACGGCGCAGCGCCCCGAGCACCGGTACCCCCGCGTGGTCCAGCGCCTCCCGCAGCAGCCGCTCGTGCCGGTCGGAGGCCACCCGGTTCAGCACCACGCCGCCGATCCGCACCTGCGGGTCCCAGGACGCGAAGCCGTGCACCAGAGCCGCCACCGACCGGGACTGCGCGGAGGCGTCCACCACCAGGACGACCGGTGCCCGCAGCAGCTTGGCCACCTGTGCCGTGGACGCCAGCTCGCCTTGCCCGGACGCGCCGTCGTAGAGGCCCATCACGCCCTCCACGACGGCGAGATCGGCGTCCGCCGCGCCGTGGGCGAAGAGCGGTCCGACGAGATCGGTGCCGCACAGATAGGCGTCCAGGTTGCGGCCGGGCCGCCCGGTGGCGAGACCGTGGTAGCCGGGGTCGATGTAGTCGGGACCGACCTTGTGCGGGGAGACCTCCAGCCCCCGCTCCCGGAAGGCCGCCATCAGCCCGGTGGCGAACGTCGTCTTGCCGGCACCGGAGGAGGGCGCCGCGACGACCAGGCGCGGTACCTCGGTCATGCCCTCACCACTCGATGCCCTTCTGGCCCTTCTGCCCGGCGTCCATCGGGTGCCTCACCTTCGTCATCTCGGTGACCAGGTCCGCCGCGCCCAGCAGGTCCTGCGGCACGTTCCGGCCGGTGATCACCACGTGCTGGAAGCCGGGCCGGTCCCGCAGCACCTCGACCACTTCGGCGGCGTCCACCCAGCCCCAGTGCAGGGGGTAGGCGAACTCGTCCAGGACGTACAGCCGGTAGGTCTCCGCCGCCAGGTCGCGCCGTACCTGCTCCCAGCCCTCCCGGGCCGCGTCCTCGTTGCTCAGCGAGGTGTCCCGCCGGATCCACGACCAGCCCTCGCCCATCTTGTGCCAGTCGACCGTGCCGCCTTCGCCGGAGTCGCCCAGCACCCGCAGCGCCCGCTCCTCGCCGACCTTCCACTTGGCCGACTTCACGAACTGGAACACCCCGATCGGCCACCCCTGGTTCCAGCCGCGCAGCGCCATGCCGAACGCGGCCGTCGACTTCCCCTTGCCGGTCCCGGTGTGCACCGCCAGCAGCGGCCGGTTGCGCCGCTGGCGGGTGGTCAGTCCGTCGTCCGGAACGACGTCCGGCTGTCCCTTCGGCATCAGGCGGCCCTCCTAGGAGTCGGAACGGTTCCCGCCGTGTCGCGCAGCGCGTGCACCAGACCGGTGACGGCGTCGGCCCGCAGGTCGTCGAGCGTGACGGCCTCCGCGCTCAGGGCCGTGGCCAGTTCGGCGGCCAGACCGAGCCGGACGGGGCCCGTCTCGCAGTCCAGGACGACCGACGCGGTGCCCTCCGCCGCCAGCAGTCCGGCCGCGCGCCGCGCGCGTCGGACGGGCTCGGGTCCCCCAGTGGCACGGCCGTCGGTCACGGCGACCAGCAGCGGGCGGCGCGCCGGGTCGCGCAGCCGCTCCACCCGCAGTACCTCGCGGGCCGTGAGCAGCCCGGCGGCCAGCGGCGTACGCCCGCCCGTCGGCAGCGACTCCAGCCGCGCGGCGGCCGCGTCCACCGACGACGTCGGCGGCAGTGCGACCTCGGCGCCGGCGCGGCGGAAGGTGATCAGGCCGACCTTGTCCCGCCGCTGGTAGGCGTCCAGCAGCAGGGACAGCACGGCACCCTTGACCGCGCTCATCCGCTTCCGTGCGGCCATCGAACCGGAGGCGTCCACCAGGAAGAGCACGAGGTTCGACTCGCGGCCCTCGCGTACGGCTTCGCGCAGGTCCTCGCGGCGCAGCAGCAGCCCCGGACCGCTGCGGCCCCGCGTCCGCTGGTGCGGCGCGGCGGCCCGCACGGTGGCGGACAGGTGCAGAGCCGTCAGGGCGCCCCGCGGGGGGCGCGCGCCGGAGGTGCGGCCGTGCGCGGTCCGTGCCCGCGAGCGGCGCCCGGCCGCGCCCTCGCCGAGACCCGGCACCGTCAGGACCCGGGTGCGGAACGGCTCCGAGGCGCGTGCGGGCGGGCGTTCGCCGGGCTGGGCTCCGGACTGCGGCCGCGGCGCCTGCTGTTCGGGCGACGTCGGTTGTTCGGAAGCCTCCTGGTCGGGCGACGCGGCCTGGTGCGCGGGCGCGTCCCGCGTGTTCTTCGCGCGCTGCTCCGGTACGCCCGGCTCGTCCGTGCCGCCCCGGGGCGGCCGTCCGCCGTCGTCCGGGCTGTCGTCGCCGGAGCCGCCGTCGGGTCCGCCCGGGTCCGGATCGGGGTCGGGATCGCCGTCCGGCCCGTCGTCGTCCCCGTGCTCCCGCAGCGTCTCGTCCAGCTTGTCCTCGTCCAGGCCGGGCGCGTCGAACGGGTTGCGCCGGCGCCGGTGCGGCAGCGCCAGCAGTGCCGCCTGCCGTACATCCTCGGCCCGTACGTCGGTGCGGCCGTCCCACGCGGCCAGGGCGGCTGCGGTACGCGCCATCACGATGTCGGCGCGCATGCCGTCGACCTCGAACGCGGCGCAGGTCGCCGCGATCCGGCGCAGCGCAGCGTCGTCCAGCGTCACCGTGGGCAGCAGGGACCGGGCGGCGGCGATCCGGTCGCGCAGCGTCTCCTCCTCGTCGGCCCAGCGCGCGCCGAAGCCGTCCGGGTCCGCGTCGTAGGAGAGACGGCGCCGGACCACCTCGACCCGTTCCTCCGTCTCGCGGGACGCCGCCACCTCGACGGTGAGCCCGAAACGGTCCAGCAGCTGGGGACGCAGCTCGCCCTCCTCCGGGTTCATCGTCCCGACCAGCAGGAACCGCGACGCGTGCCGCACCGACACGCCCTCGCGTTCGACGTGCACCACGCCCATCGCGGCCGCGTCGAGGAGCGAGTCGACGAGGAAATCCTGGAGGAGGTTGACCTCGTCGACGTACAGCACGCCGCGGTGCGCCTTCGCCAGCAGCCCCGGTTCGAAGGCCCGTACGCCCTCCGCCAGGGCGCGTTCGATGTCGAGGGCGCCGATCAGCCGGTCCTCGGACGTGCCGACGGGCAGCTCCACCAGGGCGGCCGCGCGGTGTTCGGCGGCCGCGACGCCGTGCGGCCCGTCGGGGCAGCGCGGGTCGGGTGCCTGCGGGTCGCAGCCGAACCGGCAGCCGGAGACGACGTCCTGCTGCGGCAGCAGCGCCGCCACGGCCCGGACGGCGGTGGACTTCGCGGTGCCCTTCTCGCCGCGGACCAGCACGCCGCCGATGGCCGGGTTCACGGCGTTGAGGAGCAGCCCGAGTCGCAGGTCCGGCATCCCCACGATCGCGGTGAACGGATAAGGGGTGGTCACGCTGTGATCCTCCTGCGGGTGGTGTGAGCGGTCGTGGTCGGCGGCCGGCTGCGGCTCACGGCGCGCCCGGCGGGACGAACGGCAGCCCGCCCGGCGGGCCCTCCTCGATCAGCCGCAGCAGCGCGCCGGTGTCGGCGTGTTCCTCGATCAGGTCCCCCAGCCGGTCGAGTTGCTCCTCGCGCAGCCGCTCGAAGGCGGTGTCGGGAGCCGGGACGAAGGCCCGGCCGGCGTCGGAGGCGACGCGACGCAGGAAGGCCCGGCGGAAGGCGTCGGACTCCAGCGCGCCGTGCCAGTGCGTGCCCCACACCGGGCCGACCCTGCATCCGTCCAGGGGGCGGCCGTCGGCGCCGTCGGTGACGAACGGTTCGCCGCCGCGCACGTCGGCGACGCCGTGGTGGATCTCGTACCCCTCGACCGGTTCGCCCAGTGCGGTTCCGGCCGGGCGGGCGAGCGTCTTTCCGGGGGCGAAACGCACCCGCACCGGCAGCAGTTCCAGGCCCTGCACGACGCCCGCACGCGACTCGACGTGGTCTTCGATGCGCTCGCCGAGCACCTGGTAGCCGCCGCAGATGCCGAGCACCGGCCGGTCTTCGGCCGCACGCCGGGCGAGTGCGTCGGCCAACCCTCGTGCGCGCAGCCACTCCAGCGCCTTCACGGTGCCGCGGGTGCCGGGCACCACCACCAGGTCGGCGTCGGCCAGTTCCTCCGGCCGGTCGCAGAAGCGGACCACCACGCCGGGCTCGGCGGCGAGGGCGTCCACGTCGGTGAAGTTCGACATCAGGGGGACCGGCAGCACGGCGACCCGCAGCACGTCCGCGCCGTGCGGCGGCGCCGTCGACGCCTCCCGCACGGTGCCGCGCAGCGAGAGGCGCAGCCCGTCCTCCTCGTCGATGCCCAGGCCGTGCCGGTGCGGGAGCACGCCCAGCGACGGGCGGCCGGTGAGCCGGTGCAGCATCTCCAGCCCCGGCTGCAGCAGCGCCACGTCGCCGCGGAACTTGTTGACCAGGTAGCCGCACACCAGCGCCTGGTCCTCGGGGGACAGCAGCGCGGTCGTGCCGAAGAACGAGGCGAAGACCCCGCCGCGGTCGATGTCGCCGACGACCACCACGGGGAGGTGCGCCGCCCGCGCCAGGCCCATGTTGACGATGTCGTTGCGCCGCAGGTTGATCTCGGCGGGGCTGCCCGCGCCTTCGCAGATCACGGCGTCGTGGGTGGCGCGCAGCTCCTCCAAGCACCCGGCGACCGTCTCCAGCAGCTTCCGCTGCCTGTCCTCGTGGTAGCTGCGGGCGCTCAGTTCGCCCTCCGGTTTGCCCATCAGGACGACCTGACTGGTGCGGTCGCCGCCCGGCTTGAGCAGCACCGGGTTCATCGCCGCGCTGGGCTCCACCCGGGCGGCGGCCGCCTGCATGGCCTGCGCCCGGCCGATCTCCGCGCCCTCCCGGGTGACGAAGGAGTTCAGCGACATGTTCTGTGCCTTGAACGGCGCGACCTTCAATCCCTTGCGGGCCAGCCAGCGGCAGACCCCGGCCGTGACCACGCTCTTCCCGGCGTCCGAGGTCGTCCCCGCGACCAGCAGACCGCCGCCCCGCCGCAATGCCTTCACCGCCGCCTTCCCTTCCGCGTGGCCACGACCCTCACGGCCGTCGTCGTCACCAGCGCCAGCACACCGACGCGGCGGGAGAGCCGCACCGCGCGCTCGACGTCCTCCGTACGGACCTGCCGGCCACCGGCGTTGAGCACCGGACGGTGCTCGACCCGCCCGGCGTACGCCAGCGTCCCGCCCAGCCGTACGCCCAGCGCCCCGGCGAACGCGGCTTCCACCGGGCCCGCGTTGGGGCTGGGGTGACGGGCGGCGTCCGCACGCCAGGCCCGCAGCGCGCCGTTCGGGTCGGACCCGGCGAGTGCGGCCAGCGTGGCCGTCAGCCGGGCGCCCGGCCAGCCCGCCAGGTCGTCCAGCCGCGCCGACGCCCAGCCGAAACGCAGCAGCCGGGGGGAGCGGTGGCCCAGCATCGCGTCCAGGGTGTTCACTGCGCGGAACGCCACCAGGCCCGGCACGCCGGCGACCGCTCCCCACACCAGCGCGCCCACCACGGCGTCGGAGGTGTTCTCCGCCACCGACTCGACGACCGCTCGCGCGACGCCGTCGGCGTCCAGCGCCTCCGGGTCCCGCCCGCACAGGTGCGGCAGCCGCCGCCGCGCCTCCGGAACGTCGCCCGCGGCGAGTGCGGCGCCGGTCGCCCGCGCCTCGCGGATCAGGGAGGTCCCGCCGAGCACCGTCCAGCCTGCGACCGCGGCCAGCACCACCGAGGGCAGCGGCGAACGCGCCCTCCCGGCGGCCGTGCTCAGGCCCGCCGCGGCGGCCGCCACGCCGCCGGCGCACACCGCGGCGCACAACGCCCCGGCGCCGCGGTGGTCACGCCACAGGGCGCGTTCGGCCCGGATCACCGCGCGGCCGAAGGCCGCCACGGGGTGTCCGCGCCGGGGGTCGCCCAGCGCGAGGTCGGCGAGGAAGCCGAGCGTCACCCCGTACGCGTACGCACGCGGGCGCGGCATCAGTCGACGGGCTGTGGAGCCTCGCAGGAACACGGCGAGGGGTGGGGTGGGGGAGCGGTGCAGCAGCCACGCATGGCGGAGTCCTCACTCAGGGTCCTCGCCCTGGCTCGACGTGTCCGGCGGCGAGAGTCTCCTGGCTCCCGGATCGGCGCCTCCCCGGCCTTCCAGCCCACCGACGGGCCGTGGCGTGTGGTGAGGGGCGCTCCCCGGTGACAGTGGCGGGACCGCGCCGGATTCGCACCGGCTTCCTCTTCTGCCGCCGTTCGGCTGTCGGAAGTCCATCACGGCCCCCCACGACCGTCAACTCGCCCCCGGCCTGCGGCGAAGCAGTGTGACCACCCCCGGGCCGCGCCGTGGCGTCCCGCCCGGCGCGCCTCGGGTACGCGCGAGGGGTGGGTACGGCCCGCAGGCCGTACCCACCCCTCGGTGTGCGGGGGTTCAGGCGCCGATCAGGTAGATGCCGTACACCACGGCGGCCGCGCAGACCGCGTAGCAGAGGTACGCGCCGGTGCGGGCCGGCACGGAGGCGCTGCTGCCGTCCTTGCGCGGCGCGGAGCCCATGATGCCCAGGGTGAACACGCCGACCAGCGCGACGGAAGCCAGCAGGCTGACGCCGAACACGTTGATCAGGGCGGACCAGTGGATGTCCATGGTGAGTGCTTCGCTTCCTTCGGGTGGGGCGCGTCAGGCGCCGGAGACGGAGGCCTTGGTGCGGGCGTGCTCGGACTCCTCGTCCGGCGCGCCGTGCTGCTCGGGGACCGCGCCGGCCGGTGGCGGGGCGACGGCGCTCATCGCGGCGGCCACCACGCCCCCGTCCTCCGCGTCGGAGTGGGATTCCGGGGCGGAGTCCTCCGGCATGTCGTTGACGTTGGTGTGGTCGACCGGCTGCCGGCGCGAGGCCAGCCAGATGGCGCCGTTGACCAGCACGCCGAGGACGGCGACCAGGGTCACGCCGACGTTGCCGCGCTCGGCCAGCAGTGCCGCGCCGCCCGCGACCAGACCCGCCGCCGGGACGGTGATGCCCCAGGCGGCCAGCATCCGGCCCGCCGTGCCCCAGCGGACGATGCCGCCCTTGCGCCCCATCCCCGCGCCCATCACGGCGCCGGAGCAGGTGTGCGTGGTGGACAGCGAGAAGCCCAGGTGGGAGGAGGCCAGGATGGTGACCGCGGCGCTCGTCTGCGCCGAGAAGCCCTGCGGCGGGTGGATGTCGGTGAGGCCCTTGCCGAGAGTGCGGATGATCCGCCAGCCGCCGAGGTAGGTGCCCAGAGCGATGGCGACACCGGCCGAGACGACCACCCACATCGGCGGGCCCGCGTCCGGGGCCAGTGCACCGCCCGCGATCAGGGCGAGGGTGATGACGCCCATCGTCTTCTGCGCGTCGTTGGTGCCGTGCGCCAGGGAGACCAGGGCGGCGGAGGTGATCTGGCCGGCCCGGTAGCCCTTTCCGGCCTGCTCCTCGCTCACGTTGCGGGTGAGTCGGTAGGTCAGGCGTGTGGCGCCCCAGGCGGCGAGGCCGGCAACCAGCGGGGCGGCCAGGGCGGGGATCAGCACCTTGGTGACGACGACGTCGCCGTTGACCGCGCCGATACCCATCGAGGCGACGGCGGCGCCGAGCAGACCACCCATCAGGGCGTGCGAGGAGCTGGACGGGAGGCCGGCCAGCCAGGTCAGCATGTTCCAGGTGATCGCACCGACCAACGCTGCGAGGATCACCTCAGGCTGGATACCGGCGCCTTCGTCAATCAGTCCCTTGGAGATCGTCTTGGCCACCTCGACGGAGATGAACGCTCCGGCGAGGTTGAGAACGGCCGACATCGCCACCGCAGCCTTGGGCTTCATCGCCCCGGTGGAGATGGTGGTGGCCATGGCGTTGGCCGTGTCGTGGAAGCCGTTCGTAAAGTCGAACACCAAGGCCGTGACGATCACGATCCCGATCAGAAGCGTGATGTGTTCCATTCACCCAGGCAATCAGTTCGAAGGTCAGTGACCCGGTGAACGTAAGGATGGCGGGTGAACGGAAGGTGAACTGGGGCGGGCATCGGAGTGTCGCACCCGGAGGGTGTTGGTGTGGGACCCGTCACAGGCCGAACGGGAGGGACCACCGCATGGTCGAGTCCCCCGGTGGTACAGGAAGAGACCAGAGGTGCCGATGCACAGCGAGACGAGCGGGGAGATCCCGGTGACCTGGCGGGACGCGTGGGAGGAGGTGGTGGGGGCGGCGCGCCGCACGGTCGCCGACGGGCTGGTCGTCGGCACCTCCGGGAACGTCTCCACCCGGGTGGGGGACGTCGTCCTCGTCACCCCCACCGGGGTGCCGTACGACCGTCTGGGACCCGACGACCTGTGTGCGGTGGATCTGAAGGGTGAACGCGTCGCGGGCACCCTCCGTCCTACGAGTGAACTGCCCATGCATCTGGCGGTCTACCGCACCACCGACGCCACCGCTGTGGTGCACACCCACGCCGTGCACGCCACCGCCGTCTCCACGCTGGTCGACGAACTCCCCACGATCCACTACATGACCGCCGCGCTCGGCGGTCCCGTGCGCGTCGCCCCCTACGCGACCTACGGCAGCGACGCCCTCGCAGGCCACCTGCTGGAGGCCCTCGAGGACCGCAGCGGCGCACTGCTCCGCAACCACGGCACGCTCACCCACGGCGCCACCATGGACCAGGCCTACGACCGGACCGCGCAACTGGAGTGGATGTGCCGGGTCTGGCTGGCCGCGGCCTCCGTGCCCGGCCGCACGCCCACCCTGCTGCCCCGGGAGGAGATCGACCGGGTCGCCGACCGGCTGCGCGGCTACGGCCAGCGGCCCCCGGCCGGATGACCCGCGCCGTGGCCGACCGCACGCCCCCTCTCCCGGTGCCGTCCCGTCGCCCCTCCACCGGCGGCCTTCGGCTGCCGTCCGGTGGCCGGAAGGAGGCGGTACGGCGGACACTCGAGGTGATGCGCGCACCCACGGCGGCGGCCCTGGCCGCCGGCACGGTCCTGGGTACCTGCGCGGCCGCGGTGGCGGCCGGCCGGTACGCGGCCGGGCGCGCCTTGCGTCCCGCCCGCGCCGACGGGGCCGCCGTCCCGCCGGGTTTCGGGGAACCCCTCACGGTCCACGCCCGCCTCGCCGCCCGCCCCGAACGGGTCGCGCTCACCCGCTCGCTCACCGCGGAACTCCCCGGCACCTACGGCCTCACCGGCCGGGGCGTGCGCGCCGTGGTCGGGCACACCATGCGGGAGGCCACGCACGCCGCGCCCGCGGACACCGTCGTACGCCGCCTCCTGGACGTCACTCGCGGCACGCTGACCACCGGGGCCACCGTCCGGCTCACGCCCGTCGTCCACAGCGGCGACCCGGGCGGCTCGCTGGACCTGCCCTGCATCGACACGGAGATCGCCTCCGAACTCGGCCCCCTGCCCGCATGGGCGGTGCCCGGCGAACGCGGCGTGTGGGTCGTCGCCGCACACGGGCTCGGCACCACCCGGGAACAGGCGATGAACGTCCTCCCCGCGCTCGCGCGGCTCCGCCTGCCCGTTCTCGTCCCGGCCCACCGCGGGGACCCCGGCGCGCCGCGGAACCCCGACGGCGTCGGCCACCTGGGCGCGAGCGAGTGGCGCGACCTGGATGCCGCCGTCCGTCACGCCCTCGACCAGGGCGCCTCCCGCGTCATCCTGTACGGCTGGTCCACGGGCGCGACCATGGCACTGCACGTCGCCGCGGAGTCCGCCGTGCGCGACCGCGTCTGCGGACTGGTGCTGGACTCGCCGGTCCTCGACCCGGCCGCCACCCTGCGTGCCCTCGCCGCCGCGCGCGGCGTCCCACGCCCCCTGCTGCCGATGGCGGTGCGGGCCGCCGAGGGCCGCGCCGGGGTGCGGCCGGAGCCGCCGGCCGTCGCGGCGTCGCCCGAGCGGCTCGAGGTGCCGGTGCTGATCGCGCACGGACCGGGCGACGAGGTCGCTCCCTGGGGCCCCTCCCGGGCGCTCGCCGACAGCCGGCCCGACCTGATCACCCTGCACGTCGTCGGGCGAGCGCAGCACGCCGCGATGTGGAACGCCGACCGTGACGGCTACGAGGAGGCCCTCACGCGCTTCCTCATGCCTCTCCTCTGAGGCCCTTCGTGGTGGCTGTCGACGCCAAGCCCGTCCACGGGTGACGGAGCGCGGCCCCGCGGGCGTCCGCAGCGCGCCGGAGCCCGGCGCCGGGGGCGGTCGGGGGCAGGCGGGAGTCGCCCGGTGAAGCCGCGAGGGCCTGCGCCGTTTGGGTTTTTCCGCTCTCACCGTGAAGACTGCTCCCGTGACGTCCCGTACACCGCGAGACACCCGCCTGCGCCTCGTCCCCCGACGGCCCATCGCCGCCGCACGCCGCACCGTGAGCGAGACGCGCGGCCGCGCCTGGCCGGCCCGCGGCTCCTCCGCCCCGCGGCCGCCCGCCGGCACCCCCTCCCCGGGGGTGCTCGCCCGGCACGCCCGGGACTGCCTGCGCGGCGCCGTGAACATGGCCCGCTGGGCGGCGGACGAACCGCCCACGGCCGGTGTCCCCACCACCGAGGCCTTCGCACGCGCGGCCGCCGCCCTCCAGGTCGATCCCGCACGGGCCCGCGCCGACTGGGACCGGGCCCGGCTCGCCGGGCTGGTCGAGCTGCACGGCGACACCGCCCGCCCCGGCTGGCGCCTGACCGCCTGGGACCGCGACGACAGCGCGGTGCTGCGCGGCTGGGTCGCCCTGTTCGACGCCTGGTCGCTCGCCCGCCCCGCCCCGGCCGACTCGGCCGACCCGGTGCTTACCGGCGAAGTCGTGGTGTCGATGCCGCAGGTGCTGTCCCTGCTGCACCTGTCAGCCGGACCGGTCACGCTGCCCGCGCTCCTCGACCACCTCACCCGGTGCATCACCGAGCTGCGCGCCGAGCGACCGGACCACGACGCCGGGGCCGAACCCGTCGACGGCACCCTGCCCACGCTGCTGGACTGGGCCCTGGACGCCCTCGCCTCCGTCGGGGCGCTCACCCGGTGCCGTGACGAGGAGAACACCGATTCGGCCGTGCTCACCCCGCTGGGCAACTGGGCGGTGTGGACCAAGCTAGAGCAGATCTGCGTGGCCGCGCAGAGCCCGGCCGGCAACATCGAGCAGTCCGCCGCCGACATGCTGCGCGGCTGTGCCCGGCTCACCCCGGGCCCCGCGCGCTCCGAGTACCGCGCCTGGCTGGCCGCCCGCCCGGTCGGAACGGCCGTTTCCGGACTGCTGGAGGCCGCCCGTGGCGAGGACGCCCTGATCCGGGCGCTCGCCTTCGAGGCGCTCCGCGTCGTCGGCGCGCCCGCCGAGCCCGACGTACGCGCGGCCGCCGAGGAGCCCGGCCTGCGTCCGTACGCGCTGCTGTGGCTCGCCGAGCAGGAGGGCGCGGACCCGGAGGAGCTGGCCGGCGGTGCGCCGGGCGTGCTCACCCGCGAGGAGGCGACCTGGCTGTGGGTGGACACCGCCGCCGCGGTCACCGACCACGGCGAGGCGCGGCTGCTCGTCGACCACCTGGACACCGCCGTGCAGGGGACGGTGCCGGAACTGATCGACGAGGTACGGGCCGTGGGCCATCCCCGCACCGTCCAGGTGCTGGTGGCGCTTGCCGCCGCGCATCCGGACGCCGCGCTGGCCAAGGCCGTACGCCGCGCCGCGTTCCAGGTCCACACCGGAGGCGGGTGACGCGCGTAGCGCAGGAGTGCCGGCCGTACGGCGAGCCGTGCGCGGCGCCCCGGAAACCGGGTTGCGCCGCGCCGGTACACTGATCGGCATGGCTTACCTCCTTGTGCATTAGCGGCCGCGCGCCCGGGCCCAGGGCCCGTCTCCGCGGGACCACGCCGGTCGCCGCCGGGACCGGCCGGCCCCCTCGACCCGCACGCACGTCCGTCTTCCCTGCCTTGGAGCACTTCCGTGATCACCGCCTCCGGACTCGAGCTGCGCGCCGGCGCCCGGGTCCTCATCGACTCCGCCTCCTTCCGCATCGCCAAGGGCGACCGCATCGGCCTGGTCGGCCGCAACGGAGCGGGCAAGACCACCCTCACCAAGTGCCTGGCCGGGGAAGGCGTTCCCACGGCCGGAACGATCTCCCGTTCGGGCGAGGTCGGCTACCTTCCGCAGGACCCGCGCACCGGCGACCTGGAGGTGCTGGCCCGCGACCGGATCCTCTCCGCCCGCGGCCTGGACACCGTGATCCGGCGTATGCGCGAGAACGAGGACCGGATGGCGAACGGCAAGGGCGCCACCCGCGAACGGGCCATGAAGAAGTACGAGCGGCTCGAGACCGAGTTCCTCACCAAGGGCGGGTACGCCGCCGAGGCGGAGGCCGCCACCATCGCCGCCAGCCTCGGGCTGCCCGACCGCGTGCTCGGCCAGCCGCTGCACACCCTCTCCGGCGGCCAGCGCCGCCGCGTCGAGCTGGCCCGCATCCTCTTCTCGGACGCCGACACGCTCCTCCTCGACGAGCCCACGAACCATCTGGACGCCGACTCCGTGGTCTGGCTGCGGGACTTCCTCAAGACCTACCGCGGCGGCCTGGTGGTCATCTCCCACGACATCAACCTCGTGGAGACCGTCGTCAACAAGGTCTTCTACCTGGACGCCAACCGGTCCCAGATCGACCTGTACAACATGGGCTGGAAGCAGTACCTCGCCCAGCGGGAGGCCGACGAGAAGCGCCGCAAGCGGGAGCGGGCCAACGCCGAGAAGAAGGCCTCCGCGCTCAACTCGCAGGCCGACAAGATGCGCGCCAAGGCCACCAAGGCCGTCGCCGCGCAGAACATGGCGCGCCGGGCGGAGAAGCTCATGGCGGGCCTGGAAGCCGAACGGCGGGCCGACAAGGTCGCCAAGCTGCGCTTCCCCGACCCGGCGCCCTGCGGGAAGACGCCGCTGATGGCGGAGGGCCTGTCCAAGTCCTACGGCTCGCTGGAGATCTTCACCGACGTCGACCTGGCCATCGACCGCGGGTCCCGCGTGGTCATCCTCGGCCTCAACGGCGCCGGCAAGACCACGCTGCTGCGGCTGCTGGCCGGTGTGGAGGTTCCCGACACCGGACGCGTCACGCCCGGTCACGGCCTCAAGCTCGGCTACTACGCCCAGGAGCACGAGACGCTCGACCCGGACCGCACGGTTCTGGAGAACATGCGGTCCTCCGCGCCCGACATGGACCTGGTCGACATCCGGAAGACCCTCGGGTCGTTCCTGTTCTCCGGTGACGACGTGGACAAGCCGGCGGGCGTGCTCTCCGGCGGGGAGAAGACCCGGCTGGCGCTCGCCACCCTCGTCGTCTCCTCGGCCAACGTGCTGCTGCTCGACGAGCCCACCAACAACCTCGACCCCGCCAGCCGCGAGGAGATTCTCGGCGCGCTGAAGACGTTCAGCGGGGCCGTCGTGCTGGTCACCCACGACGAGGGTGCCGTGGACGCCCTCGCCCCGGAGCGGATCATCCTGCTCCCGGACGGCGTGGAGGACCTGTGGGGCGACGACTACGCGGATCTCGTCGCGCTCGCCTGACCGCCACCTGCCCCGTTCCGGCCCGGCCCGTGGATCACCTGCTGGATCATTCGGCCTACGCGTGATCCTTCATCTGGGTGAGAGCGGCTGGTACTCCGGCGCGGCGCCCCCTGCCCGCCCCGGAGCCTGCGGCCCGCGCCGGGGCGGGCAGGGGAATCACGCCATCGCGCCGCTGACCTGCACCTCCTTCACTCCGCCGGGTGTGCGCCGCATCCGGGCACGTGCCCGTGGCCAGAGCTTTCGGCGCGTGCGCCGATCCGCCGCAGACTCGGGATTGCACGGGCTTTGCCGAATGGGTGGCCAGAAGTGTGTGGAGGGGTGATCATGGGAGTCACAGAGCGCACTTCCCCTGAGGAGGCACGGGTGGCCGAGACTCTGAAGAAGGGCAGCCGGGTGACCGGCGCTGCACGCGAGAAGCTCGCGGCAGACCTCAAGAAGAAGTACGACTCCGGTGCGAGCATCAGGGCGCTGGCCGAGGAGACCGGCCGTTCCTACGGGTTCGTCCACCGGATGCTCAGCGAGTCCGGCGTTGCCCTGCGCGGGCGCGGCGGTGCGACCCGCGGAAAGAAGGCAGCCTCGTCCTGACCTGGGTACCGGGTCGTCGCCGCCGGTGGTTACTCTTCGGTATGTCTGACCGCCGAGAGTGGCCACCGGAGGAGTACCGATGACCGAGACCCTGCTGGACAAGGACGGTGTGCGGCTCACCGTGGAGGGCGACACCGCCACGGTCACGCTCGCCGTGCCCGCCAAGCGGAACGCGCAGTCGCCCGCCATGTGGCGGATGCTGACCGAGGCTGGCCGGGTCCTTCCCGGCACCGTGCGCGTGGTCGTGCTGCGCGCCGAAGGGCCTTCCTTCTCCGCCGGCCTGGACCGTCAGGCCTTCACGCCCGAGGGCTTCGACGGCGAGCCGTCCTTCCTGGACCTCGCCCGGGGCACGGACGACGAGGTCGACGCGGTCATCGGCGCGTACCAGGAGGCGTTCACCTGGTGGCGTCGCAGCGACGTGCTCACCATCGCCGCCGTCCAGGGGCACGCCGTCGGCGCCGGCTTCCAGCTCGCCCTCGCCTGCGACCTGCGCGTCTGCGCCGACGACGTGCAGTTCGCCATGCGCGAGACAAGCCTCGGTCTGGTCCCGGACCTGGCCGGTACCAAGCCCCTGGTCGGCCTGGTCGGCTACGCCCGCGCCCTGGAGATCTGCGCCACCGGGAGGTTCGTGCACGCAGCTGAGGCGGAGCGTACGGGCCTGGCGAACCTCGTCGTACCCGCCGCCGAGCTGGACGGAGCGGTCGCCGACCTCGCCGCGGCTCTTCTCGCGGCGCCGCGCGACGCCGTCGTGGAGACCAAGGCGCTGCTCGCCGGCGCCGCAGCCCGCAGCCACGAGGAGCAGCAGACCGCCGAACGTGCGGCCCAGACGCGCCGCCTTCGGGACCTGGCCGGTCTCGCGGACTGACCGCCCGGCCCGTTCGCGCGGCCGGGTGCACGCGGCCGGTTGACTCCCCGTCACCCTTTCGGCGCGCGGTGCGGGCCCCCGCCCCGCCCGGCGCCTAACGTGGGCGGCGGAGCGGCAGACCGCGCCGCCGTCTCGAATGGGGTGAAGACGATGACCGACATGGAATCCCGCAAGGGTACCGAGACACGAGCGGCGTCCCCGAGCGCCGGTACGCAGAAGACCTTCGGCCCGGGGGCGTCCTCCGGCGACCGCGGCCGCACCACGATCGCCGACGGGGTGGTGGAGAAGATCGCCGGTCTGGCCGCCCGCGACGTCGTGGGCGTGCACGCCATGGGCAGCGGCTTCGCCCGGACGTTCGGCGCCGTTCGCGACCGGGTGCCCGGCGGCACCCGGTCGGCGTCCGTCAGTCGTGGAGTCAAGGCCGAGGTGGGCGAGGTGCAGACGGCCCTCGACCTGGAGATCGTGGTGGAGTACGGTTTCGCGATCCTGGAGGTCGCGGACTCGGTGCGGTCCAACGTCATCAACGCCGTCGAGCGGATGACCGGCCTGGAGGTCGTGGAGGTCAACATCGCCGTCAGCGACGTCAAGCTGCCCGACGAGGAGGACGGCGACGAAGAGGAGCCGGGCCGCTCCCGTGTCCAGTGACGATTCCGGCGCCGGTGAACGGAGGAACACACGATGAGCATGGCCGTGGTCGGCCTGATTGCGGGGATGGCCCTGGGTTTCGCCGGGTACTTCGGTGGCTTCGGCGCCTTCCTGCTGGTGGCGGCGCTGGGCGCGATCGGCTGGGTGGCCGGCCGGTTCCTCGACGGCGACCTGGACGCGGGGGAGTTCTTCCGGAGCCGTGACGGCGGACGGCGCGGGCCGCGGTGACCCGCCCCGAGCCGCCGGCAGAACGGATCATTCCGCCCACCGAACGCGGGGCCACCCGCATCGCCGACCGGGCGGTGGCCAAGGTCGCCGCGCAGGCCGCCAGGGAGGCGCTCCGCGCCGGCCCGGACGCGGCGACACTCCCCGTGAGCGGCGGCACCGTGCCCCGGTCCGGCGTTGACGTGCGTGGCGACATCGCCCGGGTGCGGCTCTCCGTCGAGCTGGGATATCCCTCCGACATCGGCGCGCAGTGCGGAGCGGTGCGTCGTCAGGTCACGGTGCGGGTAGGGGAACTGACCGGAATGCAGGTGTCGGACGTGACCGTACGGGTGGACCGGCTGCACTCGGCACACCTGCGCGGCGACGGCCTCGGGAGGGTCCGGTGAGCGACGACCAGTCGGGAGGCGGCGAGCGCAGCGTCCCCGACGCCCCCGACGACTCCGGCGCGGACGGCCCCGCGGGCGGGGTGGGCGACTCCCGGCCTCTCACGCTGCGGAAGGACGGCTCCGGTACCGCACCGGCTTCCGGCGGGGGACCGGGCGCGGGCGATCTGGAACAGGATTCCTCCTCCGCCGCCTACATCCCCGGTGCCGACGACGGCGGCGGCCGGGCGGGCCGCCTGTGGGCCACCCGCCGCCTCCCCGCGGCGCTCGTCGCCGTGGTGCTGCTCGCGGCGGCGGCGCTGCTGCTGTACGACGTGGTGGCCGTGCGCCTGGACCGGCCCGGCATGGCATGGCGCCGGGAGCTCGCCGACGAGCTGGCCTCCCGCCCGATCGACGACGTGTGGGTGCGCGTCGGCGCGGTGGCGGCCGTCGTGCTCGGGCTGTGGCTGCTGGCCGGGGCGCTCACCCCGGGGCTGCGGGGCCTGCTGCCGATGCGACGCGAATACGCCGACGTCCGCGCCGCACTGGAGCGGAGCGCCGCCGCGCTGGTGCTGCGGGACCGTGCCATGGAGGTGTCCGGCGTCCAGGCCGCCCGGGTGAAGGTGGGCCGGCGCCGGGTGCGGGCCCGCGCACAGGCTCACTTCCGCGAACTCGACGAGGTACGCGCCGAACTGGACTCCGCTCTGGGAGAGGGCATCCGGGAGCTGGGGGTGGCGAGGCGGCACCGGCTGTCGGTGCGCGTCCGGCGCCCGAAACGATGAGGGGCCCCGCCGACGGCACGGCCGTCCGGCGAGGGGCCGAGGCGAGGAGAGAGGGAGGGCGATGCTCCGCACGGTCAACCGAGTCCTGCTGACCCTGGCCGGCCTGCTGCTGCTCGTGCTGGGCCTGGCGGTCCTGGCCGGCGGCCTTGACCTGCAACGGCGCTGGGGTTACGACCTGGGTTCCGCGTGGCCGTGGAAGGGCCCCGGCGACGTCCTGCTGACCGACGCCGACCGCACTCGCTTCCGCGACGACGGCTGGTGGTGGCCGGTGGTGATCGCAGGTCTCGCCGTCCTGGTGCTGCTCCTGCTGTGGTGGTTCCTGGCCCAGCTGCGGCGGCGCAGGCTGGGGGAGGTGCTGGTGGAGAGCGGTGACGGCGAGGGGGCGCTGCTCCGTGGCCGCGCCCTGGCCGACGTGCTGGCGGCCGAGGCCGAGTCGCTGGCGGGCGTTGACCGCGTGCGGGTGAGGCTGCTGGGGCGCCGCACCCGGCCGAGCGCCCGGGTCGACGTGCGCCTGGAGCCGCACGGCAGGCCCGCGGCCACCGTCGAACGGCTGCGGGCCGAGGCACTGGAGCACGCCCGCATCTCCGCGGGCCTGGACGCCCTGCCGGCGGAGGTCAGGCTGCGCGGCCGGCGTCACCGCGCCGAACGCGTCACCTGACCCGCCCCGCGCGCCCGGTCACCGGTACGGCCGAGTCCCCTCGCGCGGCCGTCGCCCGCGCGTCTCCCGCCGCCGGGCAGGCCGGGGAGAGACGCGCGCGGACGGCGCGGTCACAGGCCGCGGCGCGCACCCCCGTCCACCGGCACCACCACGCCGTTCACGTAGGAGGCGGCGGGGGAGAGCAGGAACGCCGCCGCACGGCCGAACTCCTCCGGCGTGCCGTACCGGCGCAGCGGCACCTTCTCCTCGCTGCGCCGCCGGGAAGCCTCCGCGTCGCCGCTGAGCGCGTCGAGTTCCCGCACCCGGTCGGTGTCGACACGGCCTGGAGCGAGACTCACCACCCGCACGCCCCGCGGACCCACCTCGTCGGCCAGCGTCTTCGCGAAGCCTGCCAGGCCCGGACGCAGTCCGTTGGAGACGGTGAGGCCGGGGATGGGCTCGTGGACGGAGCCGGACAGGACGAAACCGACGACTCCGCCCTCGCCGAGTGCGGCGGCCGCGGTGCGGGCAAGCCGGACCGCGCCGAGGAACACCGAGTCGAACGCGGCCTGCCATTGCTCGTCGGTGATCGTCTCGGCCGGGCCGGCGGGTGGGCCGCCGACGCTGACGAGCATGCCGTCGAAGCGCCCGAACCGGGCCCGGGCGGTCTCGATCAGCCGACCCGGGGTCGCCGGGTCGGCGTTGTCCGCCGCCACCGGGGCGGCGGACTCGGCGCCGAGCCGGGCCGCCGCCTCGGCGGCGGCCTCCTCGGTCCGGCCGGTCACCACGACCTTCGCCCCCTCGGCGACGAGCTGCTGCGCCGAGGCGAAGCCCAGGCCACGGGTGGCGCCGGTGACGACGTATACGCGGTCCTTCAAGCCAAGATCCATGCCCGCAGTCTGCCCTATGCCGTGCCAGGTGCCAGGTGCCAGGTGCCAGGTGCCAGGTGCCAGGTGCCAAGGGCCGGCGTCCGTCCCGTGCCCGGGCTTCCTCTGGTGCGCCCGCCGGACGACCGCGCCAGAGGGAGCTCGGGGCGTCAGCCGGCGGCAGCGCCCGCCGGAGCCGGTGCCCGCGCGACGTCGTCGCCCTCCGTGCGGCCCCGGGCGCGGTCGCGCAGCTCGCGCCGCACGAGGACGAACCACCCCACCGGGACGCCCGCGGCGAACATCCACCACTGCACCGCGTAGGCCATGTGCGGCCCGATGCTGTCGTGCTCCGGGTCGGGCAGCCGTTCCGGGTGCTCCCGCGGTTCCGGCGACGACGCCGTGAGCTGGACGTAGCCGCCGAGTACGGATCGGTCCAGCGCCTCGGCCCGCTGGTCGCTGTCGATCAGCATGACCTGGCGGTCCGGCAGGCCCGGCTTGTCCTTGATGCCGCTGGCCTCCGTGGTCTCGCTCGCCATGATCCGGCCGGTGACCGAGACCTCGCCGCGCGGTGCCGTCGGCACGTCGGGGAACTTCGTCAGGTCGCCGCCCGCAGGGATCCAGCCCCGGTTGACCAGCAGCACCGAGCCGTCGTCGCGCACCAGCGGCGTGAGGACGAAGTAGCCGATGGACTGGCCGTCGGAGGCGGTGCGCTGCCGGACGACCACCTCGTGGTCGGTGTCGTAGCGCCCGGTCGCTTCTACGCTGCGAAACCAGTCGTCGCGGTCCGGTTCCCCGCCCACCGTGGTGAGCTTCGTGACCGGCACGGCGGGCGCGGCCAGGCTCCGCGCGATCAGCTCGTTGTGCGCCACTCTCGCCTCGTGCCGGTGCAGCTGCCAGAAGCCCAGCTCGATCATCGCCGGAACGAGCGCCAGGGCGAGCAGCGTGAGGATCACCCACTGCCGGGACAGCAGGAAGCGGAGGCGGTACACAACCCCCGACGGTACCGGGCGCGGGTCAGCCCGCCGGGGACGGGGGTACCTCCCACCCCGCGGGCCCGGGGGGCGGGTCCTGGGCGGGTGCGACGTCGCGGAGCAGGTGGGTGAACGCGGCCTCGTCGATCACCGGGGTGCCGAAGGTGCGGGCCCGGGCGACCTTTGAGGTGACGGAGTGCGGGTCGTTGCTGACCACCAGACTGGTCCGGCGGGAGACGCTGGTCGCGATGTGCAGGCCCGCCTCGATCGCACGGTCCTCCAGCAGCTCGCGGTCGACGGAGGTGTCGCCGGAGAGCGCCACCCGCATGCCCTGCCGCAGCGGGCCGCCCGGCTCCCACCGCCCCGGGTTGGGATAGGGGCACGGCGGGCGCTTCCGCGACGGACGCCAGCCGAAGCCGTGCGGACGGGAGCGGGGCGCGGAGCCGTAGCGGTCCGCGGCGGGCTCCGGGGGCAGCTCCGTGAGCGGTACGCAGGCCAGCAGCGGCAGGCGCACGCCGTGCCGGGCGGCGCGGTGGAGGCTCGGGCGGAACGCCTCGGCCAGCACCCGGGCGTCGTCCAGCGCGTGGTGGGCCCGCTGCTGCACCACGCCGTAGTGCGCCGCGAGCGACTCCAGTTTGTGGTTGGGCAGCGGCAGCGCCAGCTCCTTGGCGAGCGCGATGGTGCACAGCCGGTGCCGGACGGGCAGGTCGTGCGCGGTACGGGCGTACTCGCGGGCGATCATGGACCAGTCGAAGACGGCGTTGTGCGCCACCAGGACGCGGCCCTCCAGCCGTTCCGCGAGGTCCGCCGCGACCTCCTCGAACAGCGGTGCGTCGGCGAGGACTTCGGCGGTCAGCCCGTGGATCCAGGTGGGGCCGGGGTCGCGCTGCGGGTTGACCTGCGTGTACCAGTGGTCCTCCACGTCACCGCGCGAGTCCAGCCGGTAGACGGCGGCGGAGACGATCCGGTCGTCGCGGCGCAGGCCGGTGGTCTCGACGTCCACCACCGCGTACCCCTCGGGGTAGTTCGAGGGCCAGCAGGCGTCGCCGGAGGCGGCGGCGCGGTGGGCGGGAGCGGACTGAGCGGGGATGTACAGGGCCCCCGCCTCCTCGTCCGGACGTGCCGTCTGGTCTTCGAGCATGGTCACAGAGGATACGGGCCGCGACTGACACTTCCACGACCGCGCCTGCCCACACAGGAGCTTGACCGGCCGTCAGCCCCGCCCCGGCCGGCACGGTCCGCCGGGCGCCCGCCCCGGAGACCGTCTACCGGTCGGTAACGACCCCTGGCGCGCCGCGCGGCGGGGCTCTACCTTGCTGACATGCCGTCTCATCTGCCCGATGTCGTGCTGTGGTCCATCCCCGCCTTCCTCCTGCTCACGGTGATCGAGGTGGTCAGCTACCGGCTCCATCCCGACGACGACGCGGCCGGCTACGAGGGCAGGGACGCGGCCACCAGCCTGTCCATGGGCCTGGGCAGCCTGTTCTTCGACGCGCTGTGGAAGGTGCCGGTGGTGGCGATCTACGCCGCTGTCCACGAACTCACCCCGCTGCGGGTGCCGTTGCTGTGGTGGATGCTCCCCCTGCTGCTGCTCGCGCAGGATTTCTTCTACTACTGGTCACACCGCGGCCACCACGTGATCCGCCTGCTGTGGGCATGCCACGTGGTGCACCACTCCAGCCGCCGGTTCAACCTCACCACGGCTCTGCGGCAGCCCTGGACCCAGCCTCACCTCCTGGCCGTTCTACCTGCCCCTGATCGCTCTCGGCGTCCATCCGGCGGTGCTGGCCTTCCTGGCCTCGGTCAACCTGGTGTACCAGTTCTGGATCCACACCGAGCGGATCGGCCGCCTGCCGCGCCCGGTCGAGGCGGTCTTCAACACGCCCTCGCACCACCGGGTGCACCACGCCTCGCAGGGCGGCTACCTGGACCGCAACTTCGGCGGCATCCTGATCGTCTGGGACCGGCTCTTCGGCTCCTTCGCGCCGGAGCGGGAGCCGTGCGCCTACGGGCTCACGAAGAACATCGAGACCTACAACCCGCTGCGGGTCGCGACGCACGAGTACGCGGCGATCGGCCGCGACCTGCGGGCGGCACGCAGCTGGCCGGAGCGCTTCGGCCGGGTGCTGCGCGGCCCGGGATGGCAGCCGAAGGGGGTCGAGCCGGAGCCCGGCCCCCTCGCGGCGCCGCACGGTTGAACGGCGGTCAGGCGCCGTTCAACCCGTGGAGTGTCACTTCCGGACGGCGTCCAGCGCGTCGACGATGCCGTAGCCGTAGAAGCTGTTGATCTTGGCGTTGCCGGTGCACTCGGCGTTCACCTCGCCGTCGCCGTCGGGGTCGTACGGCCCCTCGGGACAGCCCGGGTTGTCGGCCCGTGCCTTCAGGCGCCACTGGATCTCCTGCGGCGTGGCGCGCCGGTGCTCGCTCTTGACGAGCGCGGCGACGCCGGCCACGTGCGGGGCGGCCATCGAGGTGCCCTGGAGGAAGGCGTAGTCGCCGTCGGGCATGGTGGACAGCACGCGGCCGTTCTTGCCGTCGCCCTCGGGGACCTGGTAGCGGTCGCCGCCCGGGGCGGCGACGTCCACGACGCCGTCGCCGTAGTTGGAGTAGTACGACTTCAGTGACTGGTCGCCGGTGGCGGAGACGGTCACCACGCCCGGCAGCTGTGCCGGGAGGTCCAGGCACTCGGACGGGTCGATGGTGCGCTCGACGGGTGTGGAGTCGTCCGGACTGGTCGCGTCGACGAGTTCGTCCGCGGCCAGGTCCTGGGCGGAGTTGCCGGCCGAGGCGACGTTGAGGACGCCCTCGTCCTCCGCGTACTCGGCGGCCCGTCCGACGGCCTCCAGGATGGCAGCCTGGTCCTCGTGGTCCGGGCAGTTGTAGAGCCAGGGGTCGGTGTAGTAGCTGTTGTTCGTCACCTCGATGCCCTGCTCGGCGGCGAACATGAAGGCGCACACCACGGCCTCGGTGTAGAAGAGGCTGGAGCCCTGCTCGGCCACCTTGATCGAGGAGACCTTCACCCCGGGTGCCACGCCGGCGATGCCGACGTCGTTGCGCGGAGCGGCGATGATGCCCGCCACGTGCGTGCCGTGGTAGTGGCCGCCCTCCGCGTAGGGCCGCCAGGCGCCCCACGAGGTGTCGGGCTCGCCGCCGACGCAGTTGGCGGACTGGGTGGGGGCGAAGTTCCTCCGCAGGTCCGGGTGGGTGTCGTCGACGCCGGTGTCGACCACGGCGACGGTGACGCCGCGGCGTCCGTCGTCGATCGCGTGCGCCCGGTCGGCCTTGATGGCCGGGATGTTCCACTGGAGCGACTCCAGCGGCTCGTCGGGCGCCGCCTTCTTGCGGGCCCCGGGTGAGAGGCGCTGCTCGTCCTTCGCCAGTTCGGCGGCCAGCCGTTCCGGGTCCTTCACGTACTGCGGCTTGCCCACGTCCGTGGTGGCGGCCGCGCTGAGTGGAGCGGTGCGGGTGGCGCCGGCGGAGTCGACGCCGTCGACCGCGCGCATCGTGTCGCCGAAGCCGGGGTCGGTGGAGTGGGCGATGACGACGCCGATCTCCTCCCAGGACGTGACGACGGTGCCGCCGGCGTCCTCGACCTCCCGCTCGACGCGGTCCACGGTGGCGGAGTCGGTCGCGGTGTTGACGACGTAGCTGAGCTTCTCGCCGTCCGCCGCGGGCCGGGCGTCCTGCGCGAGTGCGGTGGACGCGCCGGGCAGGACCGCCAGCGACGCGGTCAGTGCCAGGCCGAGCGGCACCGCCAGCGCGTGCCGCCGTCTGGGCTTCACTGAATCCATGGGGTCTCCATGCCGTTTCGAATGTGACTTCCCGTGGAGGAAGTTAGCCCTGTTGAGTGCAGTTGAGGGGCAGATCCGGAAAGAAAATCGTCGAATCAGACCGGCTTGGCGGCTTTCTCCTTCATCTTTCAACTACCTACCCCTGTTGTACGCAGCGTCATCCCCTTACGATGCGCGAACGGTGTGGCCGGATGTTGTGCAGGTCACACCGAACGTCCGCCTTCCCGACCTCTCTGGGAGTCGCCGTGGATTCCGCATCACACGAAGCGAGCGCCGGTGCCGCGCCACCGGCCGACCGGAACTACATCGAGGTGCAGCGGAGCGCCGAGTTCGTCGCCCTGCGCCGGGCTCACCGGTCGTTCGCCTTCCCCCTCACTGTCGCCTTCATCAGCTGGTACTTCCTGTACGTCCTCCTCTCCATCTACGCCGGTGCGCTGATGGGTACCAAGATCGTCGGCAATATCAACGTGGCATTCGTGTTCGGTGTCGCCCAGTTCGTCACCACGTTCGCCATCGCCTGGTGGTACTCGCGGCACGCTGCCGCGAAGCTCGACCCCGCCGCGGACGCCATCAAGTCACGCCTGGAGGGCGGCGCATGAACACCTACCTGCAGGTCGCCGCGGCGGACGCCAGTGAGCACCGCACGCTGATCATCACGCTCTTCTCCGTCTTCGTGGCCGCCACACTCGGGGTCACCGTGTGGGCCGGACGGCGCACCAAGGACGCCACCGACTACTACGCCGGCGGTCGCTCGTTCAGCGGTTTCCAGAACGGCCTGGCCATCTCCGGCGACTACATGTCCGCCGCCTCGTTCCTGGGTATCGCCGGTGCCATCTCGCTCTTCGGATACGACGGCTTCCTCTACTCCATCGGCTTCCTCGTCGCCTGGCTGGTCGCGCTGCTGCTGGTCGCCGAGCCGCTGCGCAACTCCGGCCGCTTCACCATGGGTGACGTGCTCGCCTACCGGATGCGCCAGCGGCCGGTCCGCACGGCCGCGGGCGTGTCCACCATCGTGGTGTCGATCTTCTACCTGCTTGCCCAGATGGTCGGCGCCGGCGCCCTGGTGGCGCTGCTGCTCGGCGTGTCCGGCGACGCGGGGAAGAACATCATCGTCGTGCTCGTGGGCGTCGTGATGATCCTCTACGTCACCATCGGCGGCATGAAGGGCACCACCTGGGTGCAGATGATCAAGGCGTGCCTGCTGATCGCCGGGACCCTGCTCATCACGTTCCTCGTCATGCTGAAGTTCGACTTCAACATCTCCACGCTGCTCGGCGCGGCCGCCGAGAACAGCGGGCAGGGAGCAGCGTTCCTGGAGCCGGGCCTCAAGTACGGCGTCTCGACCACCACCGAGATCGACTTCATCTCCCTCGGCCTCGCCCTGGTGCTCGGCACGGCCGGCCTGCCGCACATCCTCATCCGCTTCTACACGGTGCCCACCGCCCGTGCGGCGCGGAAGTCGGTCATCTGGGCCATCGGCATCATCGGCGCCTTCTACCTGATGACCATCGCCCTCGGTTTCGGCGCGGCGGCGCTGCTCTCCCGGAAGGAGATCACCGAGTCCGACGCGGCCGGCAACACCGCCGCCCCTCTGCTGGCGCAGAACATCGGCGGGGGCGCCGACTCGGCGGGTGGCGCGATCCTGCTCGCCGTCATCTGCGCGGTCGCCTTCGCCACGATCCTCGCGGTGGTGGCCGGTCTCACTCTTGCCTCGTCCTCCTCCTTCGCGCACGACCTGTACGCGAACGTGATCCGCAAGGGAAAGGCCTCCGACCGGGAGGAGGTCAAGGCCGCACGGCTCTCCTCCATCCTGATCGGCGGCGTGGCCATCGTGCTGGGCATCTTCGCCGGCAAGCTGAACGTGGCCTTCCTGGTGGCGCTCGCCTTCGCGGTCGCCGCGTCCGCGAACCTGCCGACGATCCTCTACAGCCTCTTCTGGAAGCGCTTCAACACCGCCGGGTCGCTGTGGTCCATCTACGGCGGCCTGTCCTCGTCTGTGCTGCTGGTGGTGTTCTCCCCGGTCGTCTCCGGCAACCCGAGCGCCATGTTCCCCGGCGCCGACTTCCAGTGGTTCCCGCTGAACAACCCCGGTCTGGTGTCGATCCCGCTCGGGTTCCTGCTCGGCTGGCTGGGCACCGTGGTGTCGAAGAACGAGGACGTGGACGGCCGGAAGTACGCAGAACTGGAGGTCCGCTCGCTGACCGGCAGCGGCGCGCACTGACGGCCGGCTCCCCGCAGCCAGCCCCATCGGGCGGCCCGACCACGTTCCGTGCTCCCTCGTCACTTCAACGAACTGTTGAATGTC
This sequence comes from Streptomyces sp. RKND-216, assembly GCF_004795255.1. Classification (NCBI taxonomy): domain Bacteria; kingdom Bacillati; phylum Actinomycetota; class Actinomycetes; order Kitasatosporales; family Streptomycetaceae; genus Streptomyces; species Streptomyces sp. RKND-216. The sequence continues at coordinate 5,120,926 of NZ_SSBQ01000002.1, forward strand.
GGCGCTCTCGCGTACGCTGCGAAGCAGTTGCGAGACAATGGAAGCCACCGTGGAAGGGCCGCCCATGCTGCTCGACACATACGGCCGGGTCGCGACCGACCTCCGGGTGTCGCTCACCGACCGGTGCAACCTGCGCTGCACCTACTGCATGCCCGAGGAGGGGCTGCAGTGGCTGGCCAAGCCGCAGCTCCTGACGGACGACGAGATCGTCCGGCTCATCCGCATCGCCGTCACCGGCCTCGGCGTCGACGAGGTCCGCTTCACCGGCGGCGAGCCGCTGCTGCGCCCAGGGCTCGTCGGCATCGTGGAGCGCTGCGCCGCGCTCGAACCGCGCCCGCAGCTCTCGCTCACCACCAACGGCATCGGTCTGGAACGCACCGCCGCCGCGCTCCGCGACGCCGGCCTCGACCGGGTCAACGTCTCGCTGGACACCCTGCGGCCTGAGGTCTTCCAGAGGATGACCCGCCGCAAGCGGCACGCCGACGTGCTGCGCGGTCTGGAGGCGGCGCGCGCCGCCGGCCTCACCCCCGTCAAGGTCAACACTGTGCTGATGCCCGGCCTCAACGACGACGAGGCACCCGACCTGCTCGCCTGGGCCGTGGAGAACGACTATGAGCTGCGGTTCATCGAGCAGATGCCGCTGGACGCCCAGCACGGCTGGCAGCGCGACGGCATGATCATGGCAGGAGACATCCTCGAGTCGCTGCGCACCCGATTCACCCTCACGCCCGAGGGCGAGGAGGCCCGCGGCTCCGCGCCCGCCGAACGCTGGACCGTCGACGGCGGCCCGCACCGTGTCGGCGTCATCGCGTCCGTCACGCGGCCGTTCTGCCGTGCCTGCGACCGCACGCGCCTCACCGCGGACGGACAGGTCCGCACCTGCCTGTTCGCCCGGGAGGAGTCGGATCTGCGCGGCGCACTGCGCGGCGGGGCCGAGGACGCCGAGGTCGCCCGGCTGTGGAAGCAGGCCATGTGGGGGAAGAAGGCGGGCGCCGGCATCGACGATCCCTCCTTCGTCCAGCCCGACCGTCCGATGTCGGCGATCGGCGGCTGAACCGGTCGGCTGCGGCCGACAGGAGGGACCGCCCGGTCCTCCCGCTCAGTCCGCGTCCCCCGGTGCCGCCCCCTCGCCCCGCTCGCCGGGCGTGTCCCGCTCCTCCGCGGCCTGCCATTCCGTCAGGCGCACCACGTCCTTGAGGAATCCGCGCATGCCCAGGAACGAGGACAGGTGCTCCCGGTGCTCCTCGCAGGCCAGCCAGGTCTTGCGGCGGTCGGGCGTGTGCAGCTTGGGGTTGTTCCAGGCCAGGACCCACACGGCAGGCTCCCGGCAGCCCTTGGCGGAGCAGATCGGCGACTCGTGGTTCTGCGCAGACATCACGCCCCCATCCAACACCACGGGAGCGGTGGAAAAGGCGACGCCGGGCGGCCACGGGGGGAGCCGCCCGGCGTCGGTCCGTCGCTCCGACGGGGGATGCGGAGCGCCTTCGAAGTATGGCACGGGCACACCCGCGCACGGCAGCGGAACTGGACGATTCCCCTGACCTTTTCCCGGCCCTTTGCATGGGCCGGCGGTTCAACGGCCGCCGTCGGCAGACCCGTTGACCTCCTCCGACCGGTCGGTCCCGCGCGGCTCGCCCGCAGGCGTCCCCTCGTCCGGGCGCTCCGTCGCACCCGGCCCGAGCACGGGACGGCTCGGACCCGTCACCAGCGTCGGCGGCATGTCCCGCACCCGCTCCCGTCCCGCGTTCGCGATCACCACGGCGACGTACGGCAGCGTGGCACCGAGGACGAGCGTGACCACGGCGAGCGGCCGCTGCACGTTCCACAGGATCACCGTCAGCAGGACCGCGAGCGTGCGGATCAGCATCGAGACCACATAACGCCGCTGACGCCCGCGGACGTCGTCCTCCAGGCCCTGCCGTGCTCCGGTGATCCGGAAGACCTGGGGACCCTTCTGCTTGCGCAACACGCTCCACCACCCGCTCGTGCGCCGGTCACACCACGTTCCGGACGTCTCCCACGGTACGCCGCCCCGCCCGGCCCACCGATACCGGCCCGCGGCCCGCAGCGGGTGCACCCTCGGGACGCCCGTACGACACTGGCACAGGGCACGCGACCGGCGTGTCCGGAGCGCCGTCCACCGGGAGGCGAGAGATGAACTGGCTGTGGGCCCTCGTGGTCGGGCTGGTGCTGGGCGTACTCGCCCGCGCCATCCTCCCCGGCAAGCAGCACATCCCCCTGTGGCTGACCGTGATCTTCGGGATGCTGGGGGGCCTGCTGGGCAACGCCGTCTCCGGCTGGGCCGGAGTGGCGGACACCTCCGGCATCGACTGGATCCGGCACGTGCTGCAGCTCGCCGGGGCCGTGCTGATCGTCGCTCTCGGAGCGCCGCTGTGGGCCAGCATCCGCGGGAAACGCGGGACGCGGGAGCAGGGCCGCCGGGCCGCCTGAGCCGGCGTCCGGCGGCCCGTGGGAACGGCGGTTACGCCCCCCGGACCTCGGCGATCTTCCGCCCGGCCTTGAGGTAGACCGTGCCGGACAGACCCGCCTCGGCGAGCTTCTCCGGTACCACCTCGCCCAGCGGGCGCAGCGCGTCCGCTTCTGGGAGGACGAGGGCCTTCTGTTCCCCGCCGGTCTCCACGATCAGCCGCAGCCCGTTCTGCTTGGCGATCCGGCGGGCCGCGGATGCACTCGGCGTGAACTCCAGGACCTTGCTGAGCAGCGCCGCGATGCCTTCGCCTCCGTGCTCGGCCAGATCCAGCGAGGGCAGCGACTCCACGTCGGAGAAGGACTTCTTCGAGAACTGCGCGACGAACCCGGCGCGCGCCTTCATCGCGGTCTCCACGCCGTACAGCGCGGTCACGACCTCGCCCGCCAGCACCTTCTTCAGGTCCATCGGGTGCAGGTCCCGCTTCTCCACCCGGGCCAGCGCCTGCTCGATCTCCGGGTCGGTCCATTCCGTCCACGCCCGCAGGTAGGGGGCCATCAGCCGGTCCGGGATGGACATGATCTTGCCGAAGACGTCCTCCGCGGACGCGGTGAGCGGGATGTAGTTGCCCTTCGACTTCGACATCTTGGCGCCCGTGCCGTCGGTGCCCTCGATGAGAGGCATGGTGGCGACCAGTTGCGGCCGCTGTCCGTAGACCTCCATGATCTTGCGGCCCATCTGCATGTTCAGCAGCTGGTCCACGCCGCCCAGCTCGATCCCCGCCTCGATCTCCGCGGAGTCGATGGCCATGGCGACGGGGTAGATCAGCTCCGACATCGTCAGCCCGGAGCCGGCCGCCAGCCGGTTGCGGAAGTCCTCGCGCTGGAGCAGCTGCGAGGCCGGGATCTGCGAAAGGATGCCGATCAGCCGCGGCAGCGTGATCCTGGCCAGCCACTCGCTGTTGTGCCGGAACCGCACCTTTTCGAAGTCGAAGAACGGCCGCACCTGGTCCCGGTAGCCCGCCAGATTGCGCGCGATGTCTTCGTCCGTCAGCGGCGGACGCTCCGCCGTGCGGCCCGACGGGTCGCCGATCTTCGCCGTGATGTCGCCGATGATGAGCGTCACGTCGTGGCCCATCCGCTGGAAGCGGCTGAGCACGATGATCGGCACGGCGTGCCCGAGGTGGATGTCCGTGGCGGTCGGGTCGATGCCCAGCTTGACGTGCAGAGATCCACCCGCGGCCCGACGGGTCTCGATCTCCTCGGCCAGCTTCTCCTCCGACGGCAGCAGGTCCACCGTGCGGGCGGCGATCAGCGCGGCCTGCTCCCCGGCGGACAGGTCGCCGAGGTCCAGATACCGCCGCGACCCGGTCTCGGCGAGCAGCTGCTCGACGGTCGGGTCGGAGGAGAGGTCCTGGGCCAGCAGGGCGCTTGCCCGCTGCACGGAGTCGCCGAGGCGTGTCACGTCTGTCGCCTTAAGAGATCGGTGTCGGATGGATGCGGAACAGAGTCTATGCGGGGCCGCCGCCACCCCCGCGCACGCGGGCGGCCCGGGGGCGCGGGGCGGTTCCCCCACGCGGTGGCGGCGGCTCGCGGGGCTCACACGCCCCGGCTGACCGAGCTCATGTGGAAGTCGGGCACCCGCAGCGGGGGCATCGCCGCGCGGGTGAAGTAGTCGGACCACTCGCGGGGCAGCGTCCGCTCGGTCCGGCCTGCCTCCGTGACGCGGGACAGCAGGCTGACCGGCGACTCGTTGAACCGGAAGTTGTTCACCGCACCCGTCACCTCGCCGTTCTCCACCAGGTAGACCCCGTCCCGGGTGAGGCCGGTGAGCAGCAGTGTCGCCGGGTCCACCTCGCGGATATACCACAGGCAGGTCAGCAGCAGGCCGCGCTCGGTGCGCGCCACCATGTCCTCCAGCGACGCGCCCCCGCCCGCAGAGCCCCCGGCCTCCAGGACCAGGTTTCCCGCCTCCGGCGCGACCGGCAGCCCCGTCAGGCCGGCGCTGTACCGGGAGGTGAGCAGCGAAGTGAGTGCGCCGTCGCGGATCCAGTCGGTGGCCGCCACGGGAAGACCGTTGTCGAACACGGAAGCGTCGTCGCCCGACGCGTGCGCCAGCACGAATGGCGCGGCCTCCAGCCCCGGCGCGTGCGGGTCGCTGCGCAGCGTCAGCGGCAGTTCGGACAGCCGCTCGCCGACCCGGGTACCGCCCCCGGGCCGGCTGAACACCGTCCGCCCCTCGGCCGCGTTGCGCGCGCTGGACGACCACAGCTGGTAGATCAGCAGGTCCGCCACGGCCGTCGGCGGCAGCAGCGTCTCGTACCGGCCCGCAGGCAGCTCCACCCGGTGTTCCGCCCAGGCCAGCCGCTGCGCCAGCTCCGTCTCCAGGGCCGCCGGGTCGACGTCCGCGAAGTCCCGCGTGTACCGGCCGGCCCACGCCGAACGGGACAGGTCGCGCGACTTGGCGTTCAGCTCGACCGTGCCGGTCGGCTGGTCGTGCCGCAGCCGCAGCCCCGCGGAGGTGCCCAGGTAGCTGGACGTCAGGGAGTGGCTCGCGAAGCCGTACAGCTCACGCCCGCCCGCGTGCGCCCGGGCGAACGACTCCCCGAGCGCGGGGGCGAACGCGCCGAACACGCCGGAGTCGGTCTCGGCCGGGGCGTCGGCGAAGTCCGCCGACACCGGTACGCCCTCCACCAGCGGCTGCGCGTCCTCGGCCGGTCCCGCCGTCCGCGCCGCGTCCTCGGCGGCCCGTACCAGCGGCTCGAGCTCGTCCGGGGTGACCGCGGAGCGGGACACCACGCCGGACGCCGTGCCCTGCCCGCCGTCCACGGTGGCCACCACCGTCAGCCGCCGGCCGCGGGTCACGCCGTTGGTGGTCAGCGCATTGCCGGCCCAGCGCAGATTGGCGGTCGAGGTCTCGTCGGCGATCACCACGCAGCCGTCCGCGCGGGACAGCTCCAGCGCCCGTTCGACGACCTCGTGCGGCTTCCGCGTCGCGCGCCTCATGCGCCCGCCTCCTGCGTGGTGTTGAGAATGTTGACGCCTCGGAAGAGGGCCGAGGGACAGCCGTGCGACACCGCAGCGATCTGGCCCGGCTGCGCCTTGCCGCAGTTGAACGCCCCGCCCAGCACATACGTCTGCGGGCCGCCGACGGCCTCCATCGAGCCCCAGAAGTCGGTGGTGGTCGCCTGGTACGCCACGTCCCGCAGCTGTCCCGCGAGCCGCCCGTTCTCGATCCGGTAGAAGCGCTGCCCGGTGAACTGGAAGTTGTACCGCTGCATGTCGATCGACCAGGACCGGTCGCCCAGCACGTAGATCCCGCGCTCCACACCGCCGATCAGCTCGTCGGTGGACGGCCCGTCCGCCGCGGGCTGCAGCGACACGTTCGCCATCCGCTGCACCGGCACGTGGCCCGGCGAGTCCGCGAACGCGCAGCCGTTGGAGCGCCCGAGCCCGGTCAGCTTCGCGATGCGCCGGTCCAGCTGGTAGCCGACCAGGGTGCCGTTCCGCACCAGGTCCCAGGACTGCGCCTGCACCCCCTCGTCGTCGAAGCCGACGGTGGCCAGGCCACCTTCGGCGGTGCGGTCGCCGGTGACGTGCATCACCTCCGACCCGTAGCGCAGCGTCCCCAGCTGGTCGAACGTCGCGAATGAGGTGCCCGCGTACGCTGCCTCGTAGCCCAGCGCGCGGTCCAGTTCGGTGGCGTGGCCGATCGACTCGTGGATCGTCAGCCACAGGTTGGACGGGTCGACCACCAGGTCGTAGGAGCCCGGCTCGACGCTCGGCGCGCGCAGCTTCTCCGCCAGCAGGTCCGGGACACGGTCCAGCTCGGCGTCCCAGTCCCAGCCCGTGCCCAGCGCGTACTCCCAGCCCCGGCCCACCGGCGGGGCGAGCGTCCGCATCGAGTCGAACTCCCCGGAGTCGAGCACGGCGGTCGCGGTGAGCTGCGGATGCAGCCGCACCCGCTGCTGCGTGGTCACCGTCCCGGCGGTGTCGGCGTAGAACTTGTTCTCCTGCACCGTCAGCAGGCTCGCGTCCACGTGGCTGACGCCGTCCGCGCCCAGCAGCCGCCCGCTCCACTCCGCCAGCAGTCCGGTCTTCTCCGCGTCCGGCACGTCGAACGGGTTCACCTCGTAGGAGGAGATCCACGTCCGCTCGCCGTGTACGGGCTCCTCCGCAAGCTCCACCCTCTCGTCGGAGCCTGCCGCCTCGATCACCCGCGCGGACAGCTTCGCCATCTCCACGGCGCGCGTCGCCACCCGGGCCGCAGCGTCCATGGTCAGGTCCACCCCCGCGGCGAACCCCCACGCCCCGCCGTGCACCACGCGCACCGCGTAGCCGGTGTCCGTGCTGTCCATGGACCCGGCCGGCTTCCCGTCCCGCAGCCGCCACCCGGCGTCCCGGACGCGCTCGAACCGGAAGTCCGCGTGCTCCGCCCCCAGCGCCTTCGCCCGCGCCAGCGCCGCGTCCGCGAGCGCCCGCAACGGCAAGGCGAGGAAGGACGGGTCGATCTTCTGCGCGTGCGCCACGGGCGCCTCCCACTCTCGTCGCTCGGCCAGGGATCATCATGCCCCGACACACCCCGCCGGGGCACGGAATTCCGCGTGCTGCACCCGCCCCACCACGTCGTACGGCACGCCCGCGCTGCACGGTCGCCACTGTGGGGTCCCCACAGTGGCGGGGTCGGGGTGCTGTCCGTGCCGGATTCCGTGCGGGAGGTGCTCGGGAGATAGGTTCGGGAGCAGCGCAGACCAGTGCTCCACACAAGAAAGGGTGGTCCTGCCTTGAGTCGCTCGGTACTCGTCACCGGAGGAAACCGCGGCATCGGCCTCGCCATCGCCCGGTCCTTCGCCGACGCAGGCGACAAGGTCGCCATCACCTACCGGTCGGGGGAGCCGCCGAGCGGTTTCCTCGCGGTGCGGTGCGACATCACCGACCCCGAGCAGGTGGAGCAGGCCTACAAGGAGATCGAGGAGAAGCAGGGCGCGGTCGAGGTGCTGGTGGCCAACGCCGGCGTCACCCGCGACCAGCTTCTGCTCCGCATGTCGGAGGAGGACTTCACCTCCGTTCTGGAGACCAACCTCACCGGTACGTTCCGTGTCGTGAAGCGCGCGACCCGGGGCATGCTGCGGGCACGCCGCGGCCGGGTCGTGCTCATCTCCTCCGTGGTGGGCCTGCTGGGCTCCGCGGGGCAGGCCAACTACGCCGCGTCCAAGGCCGGACTGGTCGGCTTCGCGCGCTCGATCGCCCGTGAACTGGGCTCGCGCAACATCACCTGCAACGTCGTGGCCCCCGGCTTCGTCGACACCGACATGACCAAGGCACTCACCGAGGAGCAGCGCAAGGGCATCGTCGGGCAGGTGCCGCTGGGCCGCTACGCCCAGCCGGAGGAGATCGCCTCCTCGGTCCGCTTCCTCGCTTCCGAGGAGGCCGCGTACATCACCGGAGCCGTCATCCCCGTCGACGGCGGATTGGGCATGGGTCACTGACGACATGAGTGGACTTCTCGCAGGGAAGCGCATCCTGGTCACCGGCGTCCTCACGGACTCCTCGATCGCCTTCCACGTCGCCAAGCTGGCGCAGGAGGAGGGCGCCGAGGTCGTTCTCACCGGCTTCGGGCGGCTCTCACTGGTGCAGCGGATCGCCAAGCGGCTCCCCAAGGAGGCGCCGGTCTTCGAACTGGACGTGCAGAACAAGGAGCAGATGGCCGGCATCGCCGGCCAGGTCGCCGAGCACTTCGGCGACGACGCCTCGCTCGACGGCGTCGTGCACTCCATCGGCTTCGCCCCGCAGGACGCCCTCGGCGGCAACTTCCTGAACACCGAGTGGGAGTCGGTCGCCACGGCGGTGGAGGTCTCCGCGTACTCGCTCAAGTCGCTGACCATGGCGCTGCTCCCGCTGCTGGAGAAGCGCGGCGGCTCCGTCGTCGGCATGGACTTCGACGCGCAGTCCGCGTGGCCGAAGTACGACTGGATGGGAGTCGCGAAGGCCGCGCTGGAGTCGACCTCCCGCTACCTCGCCCGCGACCTGGGCGAGAAGAACATCCGCTGCAACCTCGTCTCCGCCGGGCCGATCAAGTCGATGGCCGCCAAGTCCATTCCGGGTTTCGAGGAGCTGGCGGACGTGTGGAACACCCGTGCCCCGATCAGCTGGGACCTCACCGACCCGGAGCCGGCCGCCCGCGGTGTCGTCGCGCTGCTCTCGGACTGGTTCCCGAAGACCACCGGGGAGATCGTGCACGTCGACGGCGGCGTGCACATGATGGGTGCCTGACCGGGCAGAACACCGGCACCCACCGGCACCCCACCGAGGGGTCTCCGCACGGCGGGCCGCGGCGGCGACCGCGGTCCGCCGTCGCCGCAACACCCCGCCGCCGAGAAGGAGTCCTCCATGCAGATCGGCCTCATCGGCACCGGCCGCATCGGCGCCCTGCACGCGCGAACGCTGCGCGACCTGCCCGGCGTGGACGCGGTCCTCGTCGCCGACGCCGACGCCGAACGGGCCCGCCAACTGGCCGGAACGATCGGGCTGCAGGCCGCCGACGACATCGACGCGCTGTTCGCCGCCCGCCCCGACGGCCTGGTGATCACCGCCGCCACCAGTGCGCATGCCGAACTCCTGCTGCGCGCGCTGGACGAGCGCGTCCCGGTCTTCTGTGAGAAGCCGGTCGCCCTCGACGTGCCCGGCACCGTGGAGATCGTGCGCCGCGCCGAGGACAGCCCGGTGCCCGTGCAGATCGGCTTCCAACGCCGCTTCGACGCCGGCTACCGCGAGGCGCGCCGGGCCCTGCACGCCGGTGAACTCGGACTCCTGCACACGCTGCGCGCCGTCACCGCCGACCAGGCCCCGCCGCACGCCTCGTACATCCCCACCTCCGGCGGCCTGTTCCGCGACTGCTCCATCCACGACTTCGACATCCTGCGTTGGCTGACCGGCCGCGAAGTGGTCTCCGTCTACGCGCAGGGCGCCAACCGCGGGGAGGCGTTCTTCCGCGAGGGCGACGACGTCGACACCTGTGCCGCCCTGCTCCGCTTCGACGACGACGTCCTCGCCACTGTGACCGCCACCCGCTACAACGGCGCCGGCCACGACGTGCGGCTGGAGGTGTGCGGCTCGCGGGACTCGCGCATCGTCGGCCTCGACGAGCGTGCGCCGCTGCCCACCGCCGAGCCCGGTGTCTCCTGGCGGCGCGAGCAGCCGTACGCCACCTTCGCCGACCGGTTCGCGGACGCCTACGTCACCGAGCTGGCCGCGTTCACCGAGGTCGCCGCCGGCCGTGCGGCCAGCCCCTGCACCCCGGCCGACGCCCTGGAGGCGCTGTACGTCGCCGAGGCATGCGACCTGTCCCGCCGCACGGGAGAGCCCGTCGAACTGGCCGGCATCCGCAAGGAGGCCGGGCGCCGGTAGCCTGGCCGGCACGCGTGCGGCGCCGAGGCGTTGGGCGTCGAGAGAGCGGAGAGGTCAGGCGCCGGCCGTCCGCGCTCCGCATCCCCACTCCAGGGCGTACGAGGCGGCCTCGCGCTCGGCCGCCGCGGCGTCACCGTCCCGGATCGCGGCGATCATCCGCGCGTGGTCCAGGTGGTCCTCCGGTCGCAGCCGCTCGCCGACGTCGAAGCGCAGGAACGCCCGGAGTACGTGCCCCAGGTCCGCGTACAGCGCGGTGAGGACGTCGTTGTGGGATGCGGCGACCACCGCCAGGTGCAGGTTGGCGTCCGCCTCGACGAAGCGCTCCACGTCCCCGGACGACCAGGCGGCCTCCCGTCGCTCCAGCAGCGCCTCGAGCTGCACGACGTCCTGTTCGGAGCGCCGCAGCGCGGCCAGCCGCGCCCCGGAGGCCTCCAGGGTGGACCGCAGCTCCGCGACGTGCTGCGGGGCGGCATCCGCGAACCGGCGGTGCATCACACCGGCCAGCTCGCTCGTCGCCACCACATAGGTGCCCGAACCCTGCCGGATGTCGAGCAGCCCGTTGTGTGCGAGGGCCCGGACGGCCTCCCGCACGGTGTTCCGTGCCACGCCCAGCTGCTCGACCAGCTTCGGCTCGGTGGGGATGCGTGAGCCCACCGGCCACTCGCCGGAGGTGATCTGCGCCCGCAACGCCGAGATCACCTGGTCCGCGAGGGCCGAACGGTGCGGTGAGGACAGTGGCATGGATCTCCGTTCCGGGGCGGTCTGCGGAGTGGAATCAATTCATCCCATGATTCTATGATGGTGTCATGGCCACCGCGCAAGACCACCGCACGACTCACAGCGACGACCCGATCCGCACCGGACGGGTGCCCGCCCCGCACCCGGGCACGGCACCCTCCGATGCCGCAGGGGCCGCCGCCCGCCCCGGTTCGTCGTGGACGCTCCGGCTCGTCGTCGTGGGCCTGGTACTGGCCGCGCTCAACCTGCGCCCGGCCATCTCCGGTCTCGGCCCGCTGCTGGAGGAGGTCCGCGCCGGCCTCGGCATGAGCGGCACCTTCGCCGGCCTGCTCACCTCGATGCCGTCGCTGTGCTTCGCGGTCTTCGGCGGCCTCGCGCCGCGCCTGGCCCGCCGCTACGGCCCGGCCGCCGTGCTGGTCGCGGGCATGATCGCGATCACCGCCGGGCTGGCGCTGCGGCCGTTCACCGGCAGCACCGCGCTGTTCTTGGCCGGCAGCGTCCTCGCGCTCGCCGGCATTGCGGTCAGCAACGTGCTGATGCCCGTCGTCGTCAAGCACTGGTTCCCCGGCCGGGTCGGCGCCATGACCGGCCTCTACTCGATGGCGTTGGCCGTCGGCACCGCCGGCGCCGCCGCCGTCACCGTGCCCCTGACCGACGCCCTCGGCGGCAACTGGCGGGTCGGGCTCGCCGCCTGGGCCGTCCTCGGCGCACTTTCCGTCGTCCCCTGGGCCGCCGTCCTGCGCGGCGGCCGGCGTCGCGGCACCGCGGGGGCGTCTTCCCCCGCCGGTGACGCCCGGGCCCGGGACGCCGCCGCGGGCCTGCGCATCAGCCGCTCGCCCACGGCCTGGGCGCTCGGCGTGTTCTTCGGCCTCCAGGCCTCCGCCGCCTACATCACCATGGGCTGGCTGCCGCAGATCTTCCGCGACGCCGGCGTCTCGGCGTCGGCAGCCGGGCTGATGCTCGCCGTCACCATGGGCATGGGCATCCCGCTGTCCTTCGTCCTGCCGCGCGTGGCCGCCCGCATGAGCCACCAGGGCCCACTGGCCGTCGGCCTCGGGGTCTGCGGCCTCGCCGGCTACGCCGGGCTCTGGTTCGCCCCCGCGGAGGGCGCCTGGGCCTGGGTGCTGCTGCTCGGCGTCTCCAACTGCGCGTTTCCGCTGGTCCTCACCATGATCGGCATGCGGTCCCGTACGAGCACCGGAGTCGTCAAGCTGTCCGCGTTCGCCCAGAGCACGGGCTACCTGCTGTCCATCCCCGGTCCCCTCCTCGTCGGCGCCCTGCGGCAGCACAGCGGCGGCTGGCACGCGCCGCTGCTGCTCATGGCCGGACTGATGCTCGCGCAGATCGCCGTGGGCACCCTGGCCGGACGGGACCGGTGCGTCGAGGACGGCCGCTGAGTGCGAGACTGCCCGCATGCCCGTTCTCGAACCCGAACCCCAGGGCGGCCAGAAGAAGCTGCTGCTCCTCTTCGCCGCGATCCTCGGCATCATGGTCGTCATCGGCGTGGTCGCGTCCATCGCGGCGCCCTGACCGCCGCGCCGCGCGAAGACCTCACGTCCCCGTGGCCAGGCGGCCTCGGGGACGTCCCCTAGGGACTCCGGGGGGTTGTCCTCAGGGGACGGTGGGTGGCTCACCGGATGGGGCACCGCTGCCTGCGGCCGTAGTGTCGGGACCAGCCCGACGCACGGAGCCGCGACGCAGGGGACGGGACCATGGCCGCGCACGCACACCTGAGCACCAGCCGGAGCGGGCCGCCCCGCGCGCGCGGAAAGACCACCGCGGGGGAGCCCCGGGTCCCCTGGTGGGCCCTCGCACTCCCCGTGCTGGTCTTCTGCACCCTGCTGGCACTGATGCTGGCGGGCGGCGACGCCGAGGCGGCCCAGCGCGGTAGCGAGCCGCTGGCCCGCCTCCTGGAAAGCCTCCGGCAGGCTCTGCTCTGACCCCTCCCTGCGGGGGAACAGCGCCAACCCCCCACGCCCGGTGGCCGGTTTCGTGCGAAGCTGGAACGCATGAGCGTCGATGTGCCCCGCAGGATCGTCCTTCTCCGGCATGCCAAGGCCGACTGGCCCGACGTGGCCGACCACGAACGTCCGCTCGCCGACCGGGGCCGCAGTGACGCCCCGCTCGCCGGCGACTGGATCGCCGGCCACGGCATCGCACCCCAGCTCACCCTCTGCTCCACGGCTGCCCGCACCCGGGAGACGTGGAAACTCGTCGCGCACCAGCTGCCGCAGCGACCCAGGACCGTCTACGAGGAGCGGCTCTACGACGCCTCTCCCGGCGAGATCATCGCGGTCCTGGGCGAGACCTCCAACGACGTCCGCGACCTGCTGGTCGTCGGCCACAACCCGGGCATGCAGGCCCTCGCGGAACTCCTCGCGGGCAGCGCCGACGACGACGCGGCGGCGCGTCTGGGTCGCCACGGCTTCCCCACGACGGCCCTGGCCGTGGTGCGCTTCACCGGCCCGTGGAAGTCCGTGGAGCCGGGGGTCGGCGCACTCGCCGCCTACTGGGCCCCCCGCGTCTGACGCCTCCGGCGCCCGCCTTCCCGGGCCGCCGTCAGGAGGTTTGCCGCCCCGGCGCGGGCCGCCGGGGCGGCGGCGTCACTCCGCGATGTCGGCGGCCTCGACCTCGTCGCGCGTGATGCCCAGCAGGTACAGCACCGTGTCCAGGAACGGGACGTTCACCGCCGTGTGCGCGGCCTCCCGGACCACCGGCTTGGCGTTGAACGCCACACCGAGACCTGCCGCGTTCAGCATGTCGAGGTCGTTGGCACCGTCCCCGATCGCGACGGTCTGTGCCAGCGGCACGCCCGCCTCGGACGCGAAACGGCGCAGCAGCCGCGCCTTCCCTGCCCGGTCCACCACCTCGCCCGTGACACGGCCGGTCAGCTTGCCGTCGACGACCTCCAGGGTGTTCGCCGAGGCGAAATCCAGGCCGAGTTCTTCCTGCAGCGCGTCGGTGACCTGCGTGAATCCGCCCGAGACCACGCCCACCTGGAACCCGAGCCGTTTCAGCGTCCGCACCAGGGTGCGGGCCCCGGGGGTGAGGCGGACCGCCTTGCGCACCTGCTCCACCACCGAGACGTCCAGCCCGGCCAGCAGTTCGACCCGGGCGTGCAGCGACTGCTCGAAGTCCAGCTCGCCGCGCATCGCGCGGGCGGTGACCTCGGCGACCTGTCCCGCGCAGTCCGCGTGTTCCGCGAACAGCTCGATGACCTCGTCCTGGATCAGTGTGGAGTCCACGTCCATCACGACCAGGCGCTGCGCTCGGCGCGCGAGCCCGGACGCGACCACGGCGACGTCGACCCCGTGCCGCGCCGCCTGCTGCGCGAGCACCGTGCGGAGCGTTTCCGTCGCGGTGCCCGAGACGTCGAACTCGACGGCCGTCACCGGGTACTTGGCCAGTCGGAAGATACGGTCGATGTTGGCGCCGGTCCCGGTGATGCCGGCCGCTATGGCGGCGGTCGATCCCGCGGTCAGGGGATGCCCGAGTACGGTCACGTGCGACCGTCCCGTGCCGCGGGGCCGGTTGTCGCCGGTGCCGGAGATGATCTCCGCCTCCATGCCGACCGCCTCGGCCCAGCTGTGCACGGTCGCCCGCAGCTCGCCCTCGGCGGTCCCCCCGCCGGGGGAGGTGACGAGCGCGCACAGCGTGATCCGGCCACGGGTGACCAGCTGCTCGATGTCGACGACATCGACCGCGTACGGGGCGAGCGTCTCGAAGAGACCGGCCGTGATGCCCGGCCGGTCCCTGCCGAAGATCTTGACCAGGAGGGTGGGCGTGTCGTCGGAGAGGGACGCCGGGGGCGCTGTGGCCTGCGATGGGGTCATGGTGCTTCCACGGTAGCGCCGTTCCGGGGGTGTTCGCCGCCCGGACCGCATCGCGGACGGAGCCGCGCGGGGCGACGCCTCACCGGGCCCGGGGCGCCTCGCGACAGGGACGTTGCACGGGTCGGCTTTCTCCCCGGCGGCGAAGCCTGAAATAGTGCCCTCCGATGAACCGCCACCCCCGGGCCTTCCGCCGCGGGGGCATCTCGGGGGACGACAACGTGGGGCATGGAGTGCCGGAACTCGCACTGGAACTGAACGGACGGACCTGGACGCTCGATCCGTCCAGAACACACCACCTCGGCCGTGATCCGCAGGGGGAGGTGGTGATCGACGACGCCCGGGTCTCCTGGCGGCACGCCGCGCTCCGCTGGAGCGGGACCGGGTGGGTGCTGGAGGACCTCGGCAGCACCAACGGCACCTATGCCGGCGGGCAGCGCGTCCAGCAGCTGGAGGTCGGGCAGAGCGCCGCCGTCCACCTGGGCAACGCCACGAACGGGCCCCGGCTTGCTCTGGCCCCCGTCGCCGCGTCCAGCGCCGCCCCCGCGGCAGCTCCGGCTGCGGCGCCCGCGACGGCACCGGCCCCGCAGGGCGCGCCCGGGCAGCCGTACCCGCAGGGGCCCGGGCAGGGCACACCCCCGCAGGGCTGGGGCCCCGGCCACCCTCAGCAGGCGTCCGTACCGCAGCAGGCGTCGCAGTACGCCCCTCCCCACCAGGCACAGTCCCACCAGGCGCCGCAGTACGCACCGCACCCGGCGCAGCCGTCGCGACCCGCCTCCACTCCGCCCGCGCAGCGCGCGCCGCAGCAGCCGGACGGGGGCGGCGATCGCAGCCCGACCACGTTCCACCGCCTCGACCTCGGCCGTGTGATGCGCATCGGCCGATCGCTGGAGAACGAACTCGTCGTCTCCGACCTCCAGGTCTCCCGCCACCACGCCGAGTTCCGAGCCACGCCCGACGGCCGCTTCGAGATCCGCGACCTCGGCAGCCACAACGGCACCTACGTCAACGGCCAGCCGCTGCCCAAGTCCGGCACCGCGCTGATCACCGCGCACGACACCGTGGGCGTCGGCCACTCCACCTTCCGCGTGGTCGGCGGCCGGCTCGAGGAGTTCGTCGACACCGGCGAGGTGTCGTTCTCCGCCCGCCACCTGACCGTCAAGGTCGACGGCGGCAAGGTCATCCTCAATGACGTCACGTTCGGCGTCCCGGAGAAGTCGCTGGTCGCCGTCATCGGCCCGTCCGGCTCCGGCAAGTCCACGCTGCTGCGCGCCCTCACCGGCTACCGGCCCGCCGACGTGGGCGAAGTCCTCTACGACAACCGCGACCTGTACAAGCAGTTCGCCGAACTCCGCCAGCGCATCGGCCTGGTGCCGCAGGACGACATCCTGCACAAGGAGCTGACGGTCCGCACCGCCCTGCGCTACGCGGCGCGGCTCCGTTTTCCCGGCGACGTCGCCGAGACCGAGCGCAACGCCCGGATCGAGGAGGTGCTGGCCGAGCTCAAGCTCGACATCCACGCCACCAAAAAGATCACCTCGCTGTCGGGCGGGCAGCGCAAGCGCGTCTCGGTGGCCCTGGAGCTGCTGACCAAGCCGTCGCTGATCTTCCTGGACGAACCCACGTCCGGCCTCGACCCGGGCATGGACCGCGACGTGATGCAACTGCTGCGCGGCCTCGCCGACGACGGCCGCACCGTTCTCGTGGTCACCCACTCGGTCGCAGAACTCCCCCTCTGCGACAAGCTGCTGGTGATGGCACCGGGCGGCGGCGTCGCCTACTTCGGCCCGCCCGAGGAGGCCCTGAACTTCTTCGGCTACGACACCTGGGCCGACGTGTTCTCCGCCTTCGAGAACTACCGCAGCTACGACTGGATGGGGCGCTGGCAGGGCTCGCAGCACTACCAGATGTACGCCGCGGAGATCGCCGCCTCCCCGCAGCCGCAGTCGGCCGCTCTGCCGTACCAGGCCGTTCCGCAGCCGCCCGCCCGGATGCAGAAGCCGCAGAGCTGGGGCTCGCAGTGGTGGACGCTGACCCGCCGCTACCTGTCCGTGATCGCCTCGGACAAGGGCTTCATGGCCCTGATGCTGCTGCTGCCCGCCATTCTCGGCGTGGTCAGCACCCTCATCCCGTCCGACTACGGCCTCGGCCCCAACACCGACAACCCGCGCGGCCACAACCAGGACGCCGGCACCATCCTGCTGATCCTCGCCGTCGGCATGTGTTTCGCCGGTGCGGCCAACTCCGTCCGCGAACTGATCAAGGAACGGGTCATCTACGAGCGCGAACGTGCCACCGGCCTGTCCCGCTCCGCGTACCTGATGTCCAAGGTCGTCGTCCTCAGCCTGATCACGGCCCTGCAGGGCGTGATCATCTGCCTCATCGGCTTCTCCGTGCGCACCCTGCCGGAGGAGGGGCTGCTCATGCCGCCCGCGGTCGAGATGTGCCTGGCGATCATCGCGCTCGGCTTCACCTCCATGGCCTTCGGTCTGGTCATCTCCTCCCTGGTGAAGACGGCAGAGAAGACCATGCCGCTGCTGGTGATGTTCGCGATCGTGCAGGTGGTGTTCACCGGCGTGCTCTTCCAGATCTTCGGCTCCCCGGGGATCACCCAGCTCGCCTGGCTGATGCCGTCGCGCTGGGCCATCGGCGCGGCGGGCGCGTCCGCGGACCTGTCGCACACCATGGCTCCCTGGGACCGGGAGAAGCCGAACGACCTCGACCCGCTGTGGGAGCACAGCGTCGGCACCTACCTGCTCGACATGACCATCCTCCTCGCCCTCGGCGTCCTGTGCTGCCTCGCCGTGGCCCGGCTGCTGCGCCGCCACGAGCCCGAGGTCATGCGCAAGTGACGCCCGCCCGCACCGGCCGCTGACGGGGCCGGGACCGAAGGTCCTAGGACCCCGGTCCCGGCCCCCTCCCACGCGTGCCCGATACCGGCCCCGGCCAGGGCCGGTACGGTGATCGCATGGTCCCCCGATCCGGTCTGGCAGCAGTCAGCGAGGCGCTCCTCGCCATGAACCGCCGGCTCGAGGTACGCGAGGTCCTCCAGACGATCGTGGCCTCCGCGCGCGACCTCCTGGACGCCGAGTACGCGGCCCTCGGTGTGCCGGACGACCACGGCGGCTTCGCCCAGTTCGTCGTCGCCGGAGTCAGTGACGCCGAGTGGAAGGCCATCGGCCCGCTGCCCCGGCAGCACGGCATCCTGGCAGCGATGCTCCACGAGGGCCCCCAGCGGCTCGCCGACGTCCGCGACGACCCCCGCTTCGAGGGCTGGCCCTCCGCCCACCCCGAGCTCGCCGACTTCCTCGGCATGCCCATCACCGGTGACGACGAGGTCCTCGGCGCCCTCTTCCTCGCCAACAAGCGCTGCGCGAAACCCGCCGGTACCTGCGGCTTCACCGAGGCCGACGAGGAACTCCTCGGCCTGCTCGCCCAGCACGCCGCCATCGCCCTGTCGAACGCCCGCCTCTACGAGCGCAGCCGGGAACTGACCATCACCGGCGAACGCTCCCGCATCGCCCACGAACTCCACGACGCCGTCTCCCAGAAGCTGTTCTCCCTCCGCCTCACCGCCCAGGCCGCCAGCGCCCTCGTGGACCGCGATCCGGCCCGCGCCAAGGGCGAGTTGCACCAGGTCGCCGCCCTCGCTGCCGAGGCCGCCGACGAACTGCGCGCCGCCGTGGTCGAACTGCGCCCCGCCGCCCTCGACGACGACGGCCTGATCGCCGCCCTCCGCACCCAGGTGCAGGTCCTCGACCGCGCCCACGCGGCCCGCGTCACTTTCACCCCCGCGGGGGTGCGCGCGCTGCCCGCGGCACAGGAGGAGGCCGTGCTGCGGGTGGCCCAGGAGGCGCTGCACAACGCGCTGCGGCACTCCGGCGCCCGCCGGGTCGAGGTCAGCCTCACCCGCCGTGACCCGGGCGCGGTCCTCCGGGTGACCGACGACGGCATCGGCTTCGACCCGCGTGCCGTACGCTGCGCCGGGCGCCACCTGGGCCTGGTCTCCATGCGGGACCGGGCCGGCGGCATCGGCGGCAGCCTCACCGTGCAGTCGGAGCCCGGGAAGGGCACCACGATCGAACTGGAGGTGCCCGGTGGTTGAGACGGCCCCGATCAGGGTCCTGCTGGTGGACGACCACCAGGTCGTACGGCGTGGGCTGCGCACTTTCCTGGAGGTGCAGGAGGACATCGAGGTCGTCGGCGAGGCCGCCGACGGCGACGAGGGCGTGGCCCGAGCCGCGGAACTCCTGCCCGACGTCGTGCTGATGGACGTGAAGATGCCCGGCACGGACGGCATCGAGGCGCTGCGCCGCCTGCGCGAACTCGACAACCCGGCGCGGGTGCTGATCGTCACCAGCTTCACCGAGCAGCGCACCGTGGTGCCCGCGCTGCGCGCCGGAGCCGCCGGGTACGTCTACAAAGACGTCGATCCGGACGCCCTCGCCGACGCCATCCGCTCCGTGCACGCCGGCCACGTGCTGCTCCAGCCCGAGGTCGCCGGGGCGCTGCTGTCCGACGGGGACGGCGGCGGCAACGGACGCGGCCCCGCGCTCACCGACCGCGAGCACGAGGTGCTCGGCCTGATCGCCGACGGCCGCTCCAACCGCGAGATCGCCCGTGCGCTGGTGCTGTCCGAGAAGACGGTCAAGACCCACGTCTCCAACATCCTGATGAAGCTGGACCTGGCCGATCGCACCCAGGCCGCGCTGTGGGCCGTACGGCACGGGCTGGCCGGCTGAGACGCGGCCCTCCGCTCGCCCGGGGCGTGCGCAGCCGTCCGGCAGCTCTCCGTCACCCTCCCGGCGGCACGGCCGGACGGGTCCGGTCGCCCTGTTGCCGCGCAGGATTCATTCCGACGGGTGGTCGTGCCGCGGCGGGCGCATCCCCATCGGCCCGGGCCCGTTCTCCAAGGCGTGCTGCGGCGGCCGCCGCAGCCACTCGCCAGGAGGGAGATCGCCCTGATGAAGAACATGAAGAGGATCGCCACGGTCGCCGTCGCCGCCGCCGGGCTCGCCGTGTCCGGAGCCGGTGCCGCCGTCGCGCACGACGGTGCCTCCGCCGACGCGGTCGCCGCGAACTCGCCGGGCGTCCTCTCGGGCAACGTCGTGCAGGTGCCCGTGGACGTGCCGGTCCAGGTCTGCGGCAACACCGTGAACGTCATCGCGCTGCTGAACCCGGCCTTCGGGAACACCTGCGTCGTCAAGTGACCGACGCGCGTCGGCCTGGGGCCCCGCGGTGCACGCACCGCGGGGCCCCGGCGCGTTCCCGCCCGCGTGGTCTCAGCCCCGACGCCGCTCCAGTTCCTCCGCACCGGCGTTGTAGGCCGCCACCTGCGCCCGCCGGGCCGTACGTTCCACGGGCCGCAGCGCCTCCGCGCGGGCGGCGATCTGCGAGGCGCTCATCGCCGTGCCGTGCGTGGCACCGTCCCCTTCGGCGATGGCCACCAGGGCGCCGACCCGTTGCGCCAGCTCCAGCACCCGCACCGCACGTGGCGGATACCCGGGCGCCAGCAGCCGCCGACCCGCCTCGGCGCGCGCACGGTACGCCTCCAGCGCCGCGTCGGCGACGGTCCCGGATCCGGCCACGTCCAGCCGCGTCAGCACCTGCGTCGCCTCCCGCAGTGCCTCCGCCAGTTCACGCTCCGCCTCGGCCAGCGACGGCACGTCCGCCGGCGGCGCCTCCCGCACCGGCAGACACCGCCACACCACCTCCACGTGGGTGTCGAGGGGGTCCGCACCGTCCGTCGCCGGACCCGCCTCGTGCACCTCGGGCACCAGGCCCAGCCCCGCCCCCGAGGCCACCACCGCCTCCCCGGCCTCCAGCGCCAGGGTGTTGAACTCAGGCGGTCCGCTCAGCCCCAGCGGATGACCAGAAGCGGGCAGCGCGAGCCGCAGACCCACGGCGCCCAGCGCGCGCAGCCGCCCCAGCGCCAGCGTGAGTCCCGCCACGTCGCCGTCCGCCGCTCCCTCCGGCCCCGGCAGCCCGGCCACCCGGTGCCGGGCGTCCTCCGCGGTGATGCGCGACGCCGCCTCGTCGGGCGACACCGCCCCGGCCAGCAGGGCGTTCCCCCAGGCGGCCAGCCGTCCTGAACGCGTCTCCTCGAGCATGTGCACCAGCGTAGGCCGTGGGGCCGCGCAGGGACCGGGACCGCCCGGCGACCTCGGGAGCCGTACCGGTGGAGGTGTGGCGTAGGTTTTCCCATGGGCCTGTGCCCGCAGGGCACCGGCAGAAGCGACTTCACCGACAGCATGGGGAGACGACACGCTCATGAGCGACGTACTGGACCTGGTGGACGTATCAGTGGTCCGCGAGGGCCGCGCACTCGTGGACGAGGTCTCCTGGTCGGTCAAGGAGGGCGAGCGCTGGGTCATCCTTGGCCCCAACGGCGCCGGCAAGACCACGCTCCTCAACATCGCCTCGAGCTACCTCTTCCCGACCACCGGCACCGCCACCGTCCTCGGCGACCGCCTGGGCAACGTGGACGTCTTCGACCTGCGGCCCCGCATCGGCATGGCCGGTATGGCGCTGTCCGAGAAGCTGCCCCGCTCCCAGACGGTGCTCGAGACCGTCCTCACCGCCGCGTACGGCATGACCGCGCACTGGCGGGAGAGCTACGACGACATCGACCGCGACCGCGCCCTGGCCTTCCTCGACCGCCTGGGCATGAGCGACTACCTGGACCGGAAGTTCGGCACCCTCTCCGAGGGCGAGCGCAAGCGCACCATGATCGCCCGCGCCATGATGACCGACCCCGAACTCCTCCTGCTCGACGAGCCCGCCGCCGGTCTGGACCTGGGCGGCCGCGAGGACCTGGTGCGCCGCCTCGGCCGCCTCGCCCGCGACCCGTACGCCCCCTCCATGCTGATGGTCACCCACCACGTCGAGGAGATCGCTCCCGGCTTCAGCCACGTGCTGATGATCCGTCAGGGCAAAGTGCTGGCCGCCGGGCCGATCGAGACCGAGCTGACCTCGCGCAACCTCTCGCTCTGCTTCGGCCTTCCGCTCGTCGTCGAGCAGAACGGCGACCGCTGGATGGCACAGGGTCTGCCGCTCAGCTGATCTTCCGCCTACCATAAGGCGGGTGGACGCATGGGTGTGGTGGCTGATCGCCGCCGTAGGGCTGGGCATCCCTCTCGTACTCACCG
Source organism: Streptomyces sp. RKND-216 (assembly GCF_004795255.1). Lineage (NCBI taxonomy): Bacteria > Bacillati > Actinomycetota > Actinomycetes > Kitasatosporales > Streptomycetaceae > Streptomyces > Streptomyces sp. RKND-216. The sequence goes on from NZ_SSBQ01000002.1 coordinate 5,142,476, forward strand.
CGATGCCGGAGTTCGGCATGTTCGCGGTCGGGGCGCTGGCGGGCTCCGTCACCGCCGCGCTCGGCGGCGGAATCGTCGCGCAGACACTGGTGTTCGTCGCGGTCTCAGTCGCGCTGCTCCTCGTCGTACGCCCCCTGGTCAAGCGCTCCCGCACGCAGGTGCCCGCGCACCGCAGCGGAGTCGACGCGCTGACCGGCCGTCAGGCCGTGGTACTGGAACGGGTCGACGGGCAGGGCGGGCGGATCAAGCTGGCCGGCGAGGTCTGGTCGGCGCGCTCCCTCGACGACGGCGCCAGTTATGAAGCGGGCGCGCGCGTCGACGTGGTGGAGATCGACGGCGCCACGGCGGTCGTGATGGGATGACACGTATGCTGATCCCCGGGTGACGGAAGCTCCACGCAGTGTGCCCGGCTCAGTGCTGACGACAACGACAGGGGGAGAGGCGATGGACGCCATCATCATCGTCCTGATCATCCTGGTGGTGCTGGTCTTCATCGCACTCATCAAGACGATCCAGGTCATTCCGCAGGCGAGCGCGGCCATCGTGGAACGCTTCGGCCGGTACACCCGCACCCTCAGCGCGGGACTCAACATCGTGGTGCCGTTCATCGACACCATTCGCAACCGCGTCGACCTCCGTGAGCAGGTCGTCCCGTTCCCGCCGCAGCCGGTCATCACCCAGGACAACCTGGTCGTCAACATCGACACCGTCATCTACTACCAGGTGACCGACGCCCGCGCGGCCACGTACGAGGTCGCCAGCTACATCCAGGCGATCGAGCAGCTCACCGTCACCACCCTGCGCAACATCATCGGCGGCATGGACCTGGAGCGGACCCTGACCTCCCGCGAGGAGATCAACGCCGCGCTGCGCGGCGTCCTCGACGAGGCGACCGGCAAGTGGGGCATCCGCGTCAACCGCGTGGAGCTCAAGGCGATCGAGCCCCCGACCTCCATTCAGGACTCGATGGAGAAGCAGATGCGCGCCGACCGCGACAAGCGCGCCGCGATCCTCCAGGCCGAGGGCGTACGCCAGTCCGCGATCCTCACCGCAGAGGGCGAGAAGCAGTCGGCGATCCTCCGGGCCGAGGGCGAGTCCAAGTCCGCGGCCCTGCGCGCCGAGGGCGAGGCCCAGGCCATCCGTACCGTCTTCGAGTCGATCCACGCCGGCGACCCGGACCAGAAGCTGCTCTCCTACCAGTACCTGCAGATGCTGCCGAAGATCGCCGAGGGCGACGCCAACAAGCTCTGGATCGTGCCCAGCGAGATCGGCGACGCCCTGAAGGGCCTCGGCGGGGCTCTGGACGGCTTCCGCCCCGGCAGCAGCAGCACCGGAGGGTCCGGCGGTCAGTCCGGCACGGGCCTGACCAAGACCCCGCGCCAGCAGCCTCCCATCGACTGACCGCCCCGCGCCCGCCGCGGGCACCGCACCGCGTGCGGCCCACGGAGTGAGACCCGGCTGCACCGTCGCCACCTCTCTCGGGCATGATCGGTGCCCCGAGCACCGATCAGCCGAGGGGTCAGCGCGTGAGCATCTGGGAGATGGCGGCCGTCTGCGTCGCCGGCATCTGGGCCGGCGCCATCAACACCGTCGTGGGGTCCGGCACCCTCATCACGTTCCCCGTGCTCCTCGCCGTCGGCCTGCCGCCCGTCACCGCCAACGTCTCCAACGCCCTCGGGTTGGTGCCGGGATCGGTCAGCGGAGCCATCGGCTACCGCCGCGAACTCAAGGGCCAGCGCGCCCGCATCCTGCGGCTGGGCGCCGTCGCCCTGGTCGGCTCGCTGGCGGGGGCCGCGCTGCTCATCGTGCTGCCGCCCGACGCGTTCGAGCTCATCGTGCCCGCCCTCATCGCCGTCGCCCTGGTCCTCGTCGTCCTCCAGCCCCGGCTCTCCCGCGCGATGCAGCGCCGCCGTGAGCAGAAAGACCGCAGGCCGCCGGTGCACGGCGGGCCGACCCTGCTCGGCGGCATGGGCGTCGCCAGCGCCTACGGCGGCTACTTCGGCGCCGCCCAGGGCGTCATCTACCTGGCTCTGATGGGCCTGCTGCTGCCCGACGACCTGCAGCGCATCAACGCCGTGAAGAACGTGCTGAGCGCCGTCGTCAACGGCGTCGCGGCGGTCTTCTTCCTGTTCGTCGCCGAGTTCCACTGGACCGCGGTGCTGCTCATCGCGGTGGGCTCCACCGTCGGCGGGCAGCTCGGCGCCCGCATCGGGCGCCGGCTGCCGCCGACGGTGCTGCGCGGCGTCATCGTGGCGGTGGGACTGGCCGCGATCATCCAGCTGCTGCTGAACTGACCGCCGCGGCCCCTCCGCCCCGCATGCCGAGCCATTCGGGCAGGGCGTCGCCGTCCCGCAGGTTGAGCGCGAGCAGCAGCGCGTCCGCCGGCGTCGGCTCGAACGGCTGTGTGAGCAGCCGCATGCCGGCCTGGACCGGCGTGCGGTCGGCCTTGCGGTGGTTGTCCGTCGCACACGCCGCCACGGTGTTCAGCCAGGTGTCGCCGCCGCCGCAGGAGCGCGGCACCACGTGGTCGACCGTGGTCGCACGGCGCCCGCAGTAGGCGCACCGGTGCCGGTCCCGGACCAGCACACCGCGGCGCGACCACGGCGCCCGTTGTCGGAACGGGACCCGGACATATCTGCAGAGTCTCACCACCTGTGGCACCGGAAGGTCGAGACGGGCCGCGCGCACGCGGAGGCCGGGGTGTGACTGCTCCACGACGGCCTTGTCCTGCATCACCAGGACCACCGCGCGTCGCAGCGACACCGTCGACAGCGGCTCGAAGCCGGCATTGAGAACCAGCGTCTGACGCTTGTTGATCACGACCTCACCTGCGCTTTCTCTCGGAACTCGGCCCGGGGAGAAGGCTTCGGGGCCGAGCAGGACGGCGCGCGCGACCCGGTCGGCGCCCTCTTGGGGATACCCGGTTCGCCCACCCCATGAGCATCGCGACTCGGCGCGCATTGCTCTACTGCATTTCTCACCGGCCCGGACGGGCGGGGTGGGGAGCAGCGTCGGCCGTTGCGCCGTCCACCAGCCGCTGGTCTGCGCGATCGCGGTACGGGCGAGCGAGGTGGAGTCCACGTGCGCGACCAGGACGGCCTGGCCCGCCTCGCCGGGAGTGACCGATCCGTCGTACCAGCCCGGAGGGAAGGTCGGGCGCCGACCGCTGGGACAGACGGGCGGCCGCGCGCTCGGCACGCACCCCGCCGCTCGGTCCGGCCGGTGGGGTTCGGTGGGGTTCCCTGCCGCCGCGGGCGGTACACCGGTCGTCCCCGGGGTCGCGGGGGACCTCCAGAAGTCTTCCGGGCCGCCCCTGCAGAGGGGCGGCCCGGTGGTACTTTCCATGACTTCATGCCCGCCGGGCATGCTCTCAACAGTTCCTGGAGGCAATGGTGTTCAGACGTCGGATACTCGCTCTCGCGACGGCTCTCCTCGGGCTGGGGCTGATGGCGGGCCCAGCTCAGGCAGCCACGCCGACGGGCGGGGCGCCCGCCGCGCCGCAGGCCGCCCCCGCGGCTGCGCCCTCGGGCTGCACGTCGTGGGTCGAGTGGGTGCACGAGGGGAACAGCCACTACTACGGGCGCGCGAACGTGCAGTGCGCCACCGGCACCTATCGGGTGAAGGCGCAGTGCCGCAACCTGCAGAGCGGGGTGGGATACGTCGTCTACGGAACGCGCGTGACCGGTGCGCCTTCCGTGGCGACCGTGCAGTGCCACAGCGGGAACGTGGCGGAGAGCGTGCACGCGGTGGCCGAGCCCCCGGCGGCGGGCGTCACGGGCTGCACGTCGTGGATCGAGTGGGTGCACGAGGGGAACAACCACTACTACGGGCGGGCGAAGGCGCAGTGCGACACAGGGCGCTACCGGGCCCAGGCGCAGTGCCGGAACCTCCAGTCGGGTCAGGGCTACGTCGTGACGGGCAGTCGTGTGGTGAGCGCGCCGGACGTGGCGACGGTGCAGTGCCACAGCGGGAACGTGGCGGAGAGCGTGCAGGCGGTGCCCGAGTGACGGGCGCGTGACGAGCGGGCATGGGCGCGGTGGACGCTGCGCCCGTGCAGGGGGTGGACACGTGGACGAGACGACGGTGCGGCTGGTCGGGTCCGGTGAGTTCCCTGTGCTGGAGCGACTGTGGCTGATGTTCCGGCACGACATGTCCGAGTTCCAGGGTGGGCTGCCCGACCCCGACGGCTGGTACCGGCGCGACCGTCTGGAGCCGGTGCTGCGCGCAGATCCGGACTGGGCGGCCTACCTCGTGGTGGGGAGCGGCCGCCCCGTCGGGCTGGCGCTGGTCCGAGGACTGACCGCGCCGAGGCGGGTGCTGAACGCCTTCTTCGTGGTCCGGGCGGTGCGGAGGTCCGGGATCGGTCTGCGGGCCGCGCGCGAGGTGCTGGAGCGGCACCCCGGGGCGTGGGAGCTGGCGTTCCAGGACGCGAACGAGGGCGCGGCACGCTTCTGGCGCCGGGTCGCCGGGGAAATCGCGGGGGAGTCCTGGGCGGAGGAGCGGCGTCCGGTGCCCGGACGGGACGACGTGCCCCCGGACGTCTGGATCTCCTTCGCGGTGTGAGCGGCGGGACCCGCCGCCCGGTGACGACTCCGGGGCTCAGCTCACTTCGGTAACCTCGCCTAGCTAGGCTTCATGGTCCGCTTCCCGGCCCACGACGGACGTCCCAGCAGCGCGGAGCGGCTCAGGTCCGCCGTCGCCGAGTCGCTGAGCCTGACGACGCGCAGCAACGCGTACGACCTGATCGGCATGCACAGCGCCGACGGCCGGGGCCGGGTGCATCTCCACGCCCCCGCCGACAGCCGGCTGACCGTCGAGGCGCTGTGCGCCCCGCACGGGCTCCTCACCGCCTGGCTGGACTTCACCGACATCGCACCGACACCCGTGCACGACCGGGTCAGGGCCCGGGGCACGCTCTCGGGCCGGCTGGAGGCCGCCGCCGAGCAGACCGCACCGGGCGCGGTGGTGCTGCGGTTCGACACGGCGCGAGCGGAACTGTGTCGGGCGGAGGTCACCGAGGAGATCGGGCTCGACGTCACCCTCCGGGCCGAGGACCCAACCGGCTGTGCTGTCTGCAGAGTTGGGGGAGGGGTGGCCGCCGGAGGACCTGTCGTCCCCTCCGTCCGCCCGCTCTCCCGCCCGGCCGGGGCCGTGCGCCCCGGGGCGTGCGCTCGGCGGGGAGGAAGAGGCGTCCGTGCGAAGGCGTCGGCCCCACGCGCCGCGCACCGACCCCGACTTGCCACACCCCCGAACTGCTGATTAGGTTAGCCTTACCTAGTCTGATGGATCGGGGGGAGACGCATGTCAGCCCGGGATACGGGAGTCGCGGGCTCGGTGGCCTTCGTCACCGGCGCGGCCAGGGGAATCGGCGCCGCGGTGGTCGAGGAACTGGTGCGCGAGGGTGCGACCGTCGCCGCGGTCGACGTGGACGCCGAAGGCCTGTCGTCCCTCGCGGACCGTTCACAGGGACGGGTCGTCCCGTTCACCGCCGACGTGGCCGACGCCGCTGCGATCGCCGAGGTCGTCGACCGGGCGGAGCGGGACCTCGGACCGGTCGGCATCGGGGTGTCCGTCGCGGGCGTCCTGCGGCCGGGTCCGCTGTGCGAGACCACCGACGAGGACTGGGCGGACACCTTCTCCGTGAACACCACCGGGGTGTTCCACGTGCTGCGCGAACTGGGCCGCAGGATGACGCCGCGCGGCCGCGGGTCGCTGGTGACCGTCACCTCCAACGCCGGCGGCGTGCCGCGCGCGGGCATGGGCGCGTATGCCGCGTCCAAGGCCGCGTCCACGATGCTGACCCGCTGCCTGGGGCTCGAACTGGCCGCCCACGGCATCCGCTGCAACGTGATCTCGCCCGGCTCCACCGACACCCTGATGCAGCGTCAGCTGTGGACCTGCGAGGACGACCTCGACCGGGTGATCGCCGGCAGTCCCGAGCAGTACCGCGTCGGCATCCCGCTGGGCCGTATCGCCTCGCCGGCCGACATCGCCGATGCCGTCCTGTTCCTTGTCTCCGACCACGCCAGGCACATCACGATGCAGAACCTGTTCGTCGACGGCGGCGCGACGCTGCGCGCCTGAGAAAGGAAATCGCTGACGTGTCCATACCCCCGTTGGTGCGCCCCAGGCCCGTGCACCGGGCCGCCGACCTCCTGTCCGCGTACCTGCCCGGCTCGTTCTACTTCTCCTCCGCCCGAGGGGCGCTGCTCGCCGACGGCGTGCACTCCTGGGTGCGACCGGGGAGCGGCGCACGTGTCATGGCCGCGGCCGAGGCGCTCGAGGCCGCCGCGACGGCGGGTGTCGCCGAGCCCGTGGTCGCGGGAGCGGTCAGGTTCCGCCCGGAGGGGGAGAGCGGCCTGTTCGTCCCCTCGGTCGTGCGGCGCTCGGCCGCACCGGCTGCGGTACGCGCCCCGGAGGCGGAGCCCGGAACGGCATGGACGGTCACGCCCCGCCCCGAACCAGCCCGTTACGCCGACGGCGTGCGCCGCGCGCTGGAACTCATCCGCGACGGCGAACTGCGCAAGGTCGTGCTGGCCCGCTCCCTGGAACTGACCGCCGAGGCCCCCGTCTGGGTCCCCGCGCTGCTGGCCCGGCTGGTGCGGGCGGACCCGGCCGCCTACGCCTTCGCCGTCGACGTCACGGCCCCGGGCGACTGGGCACCGCGTACGCTCGTCGGCGCGAGCCCGGAACTCCTGGTGTCCCGCCGGGGTGCGACCGTCGTGGCCAACCCGCTGGCCGGATCGGCGCCCCGGTCGGGCGACGACGCGGTCGACCGCGAACGGATCGCGCGGCTTCGCGACTCGGCCAAGGACCTCGGCGAACACGCCCACACCGCCGCCCAGGTCGCCGAGGTGCTGGGCCGCTTCTGCGTCGACCTCCACGTGCCGGAACGCCCCGAGGTGATCGGGACGCCGACCATGTGGCACCTGTCCACCCGGATCACCGGGCGGCTCAGGGACCCGGCCGATCCCGCCTGCTCGTCGCTGGGCCTGGCCGAAGCGCTGCACCCGACGCCCGCGGTGTGCGGCGTGCCCGGGCACCGGGCGCTCAGGGCCATCGCGGACCTGGAACCGGAGGAGCGCGGCTACTTCGCGGGACTGGTCGGCTGGACCGGCCTGGACGGCGACGGCGAGTGGGCGGTGACGATCCGCAGCGCCGTGGTGTGCGACCGGACGGTCCGGCTCTCGGCCGGCGCAGGGATCGTCGCCGGCTCGGACCCGGACGCCGAACTGGCCGAGACCGGAGCGAAGTTCCGTACGCTGCTGCGTGCACTCGGACTGGAGGACGTCGCGTGACCGTGGACCACGTACCCTGGCCGCCGGAGGCGGCCGCGCGGTACCGCGCGGCCGGACACTGGCGCGGGCAGACCTTCGGCGCCCTGCTGACGTCGCTGGCCGGCGCGTACGCCGACCGCACGGCCGTCGTGGGCGGGGACAGCCGCTGGACCTTCGCCGAACTGGACGAGCGGGCACACCGGATCGCGGCCGGCCTGCTGGCGGAAGGGCTCCTGCCCGGCGACCGCGTCGTGCTGCAGCTGCCCAACATCCCGGAGTTCCTGCCGGTGGTGTTCGGCATGTGGCGGGCGGGCCTGCTTCCCGTGTTCGCCCTTCCCGCACACCGGGAGAGTGAGCTGCGGCACTTCGCGTCGCACAGCGAGGCGGCTGCCCTCGTCACTGTCGGCACCCACGACCGGCACGACCACGCGGCGACCGCACGCGCCGTCGCCGCCGAAGTCGGCTCCGTGCGGCGGGTGCTGGAGGTCGGGTCGGACGCGTTCGCCGACCTTGCCGCGACCGCGCCGCGCGAACTGCCCGACCCCGACCCGGAGGGCGTGGCCTTCCTGCAGCTCTCGGGCGGCAGCACCGGGCTGCCGAAGCTGATCCCCCGCACTCACGACGACTACCTGTACAGCGTGCGGGAGAGCGCCCGGATCTGCGGGCTGCGCCCTGACAGCGTCCACCTGGCCACGCTGCCGGTGTCGCACAACTACCCGCTGAGCTCGCCCGGGGTGCTGGGTGCGCTGTACGCGGGCGCCGCCACGGTGATGGCGCCGCGTCCGGACGCGGACACCGCGTTCCGGCTGATCGAAGCCGAGCGGGTCACGATCACCGGCGTGGTGCCGCCGCTGGCCGCCGCCTGGGTGCAGGCGGCCACCCGCACCGAACGTGACCTGTCCTCCCTGGAGGTGCTGCTGGTCGGCGGCGCCAAGTGCGGTCGCGAGCTCGCCGAACGCATCGGCCCCGCATTGGGCTGCAGGCTGCAGCAGGTCTTCGGCATGGCCGAGGGGCTGGTCTGCTACACCCGGCTGGACGACCCCGAGGAGACCGTGCTCGGCACGCAGGGGCTCCCCATTTCGCCGGACGACGAGATCCGCGTGGTCGACCCCGACACCGACGCCGACGTCGCGCCGGGGGAGGAGGGCGCGCTGCTGACCCGGGGCCCGTACACCATCCGCGGCTACTACCGGGCCGAGGAGCACAACGCCACGGCGTTTACCGCGGACGGCTTCTACCGGACCGGCGACCTGGTACGCCGCACCCCCACCGGACAGCTGGAGGTCGTGGGCCGGGCCAAGGAGCAGATCAACCGGGGCGGTGAGAAGATCGCCGCGGCAGAGGTCGAGAACCACCTCATGGCCCACCCGGACGTGCTCGACGCCGCGGTGGTCGCGGTGCCCGACCCGTACCTGGGCGAACGGACCTGCGCCTACGTGGTGCCCGCCGCCGGGGCCTCGCCGGCCGGACGCGACCTGCGCGCGTTCGTGCGCGACCGGGGCGTGGCCGCGTTCAAGGTGCCGGATCTGGTCCAGGTGGTCGAGGACTTCCCGGTGACCGGGGTCGGCAAGACGAGCAAGCGCGAGCTGAGGGCGGCACTGGCCGCGCTCGCGCGGAAGGAGTGACGAGCGTGTCCCTACCCGAGATCAGGCCCTATCCGCTGCCCCGGGCCGACGAACTGCCCGAGGGGCGGGTCGGATGGCGGCCCGACCGGACACGCGCGGCGCTGCTGGTCCACGACATGCAGCGGTATTTCCTGGCCCCGTACGCGGGGGCGCCGGTGCCCGAGATGACGGCGAACATCGCCCGCCTCGCCGAGTCCGCCCGCGCGCAGGGCGTGCCGGTGTTCTACACCGCGCAGCCCGGTCGGCAGGACCCCGCGGACCGGGGGCTGCTCACCGAGTTCTGGGGCCAGGGCATCGGCGCGGTCATCGACTCCGACCCGCGGGCGGCCGACATCGTCGACGCGCTCGCGCCGGGCGAAGACGACGAGGTGCTGGTCAAGTGGCGCTACAGCGCCTTCCAGCGCAGCGCATTCGCCGACCGGCTGGCCGAACTGGGCCGCGACCAGCTGCTGATCACCGGCATCTACGCGCACATCGGTCTGCAGTCCACCGCCGTGGAGGCGTTCATGCGCGACGTCCAGCCGTTCCTGGTGGCCGACGCGGTGGCCGACTTCTCCCGCGAACGCCACGACGAGACCTGCGCCTACGTCGCCCAGCGCTGCGGCGTTGTGACCACCACCGCCGACGCGCTGGCCGCGCTGTCGGCACCGATCCCGGCAGGAGCCGCCCGATGAACCCGACCCTGACTCCCGACCGGGTCCGCGCCGACGTCGCGGAGCTGCTGGACTGCGAGCCCGCCGCGATCGCGCCCGACCAGGACCTGATCGACCTCGGCCTGGACTCGATGCGGATCATGACGCTGGTCGAGCGCTGGCGCGCCGAGGGCGCGTCCACGCTGGAATTCCCCGACCTCGCCGAGCGGCCCGAACTCGGCCACTGGACGGCGCTGCTGACGGGTGGGCCGGAATGAGTCTCGTCGACGACAGGCAGCGCCACCTGGAACGCATCGCCGAGGTCCGCGCGGGGCGCTCCGCCGCGAAGGTGGGCTACCCCATCGGTATCCGCAGGACCGAGGTCGTCCGCACCGTCGCGGTGGGGACGGGTCTGCTGCGGGTGACCCTCGGTGGCGAGGGCACCGACGGGTTCGAGGCGCACGCGCCGGACGAGCACGTCAAGCTGATCTTCCCGGAGCCGGACGGCTCGTTGCGGTTGCCCGAGCCGAACGGGACCATGCTGCGCTGGCCGCGGCCGATGCCCACCGCGCGGGAGTACACGGTGCGCCGTTACGACCCGGCCGCGCGGGAGATCGACATCGACGTCGCGCTGCATGAGGGCGGCCTCGCGTCCGGCTGGGCGCGGACCGCCCGTCCGGGTGACGTGCTGCACGTGGCAGGTCCGCCCGGCGGCCTGATCGTCCCGCACGCGTACGACCGGTATCTGATGGCGGGTGACCTGACCGCCCTACCGGCGATCGCCCGGCGGCTCGAGGAACTGCCGCGAAGCGCGCGGGGGTGGGCTTTCGTCGAAGTCGCCGACGCGGCGGAGGAGATCGAGCTGTCCGCACCCGACGGTGTCGAGGTGCACTGGCTGTACCGCGGGGATCGTCCGGCCGGCTCCGGCGACGCCCTGGAACGCGCCGCCACCGGGGTGTCCCCGGCCGAGGGGGAGAGGCTGTACGTCTGGGTCGCCGGCGAAGCCGGCCAGATCAAACCGCTGCGCCGCTGGGTCCGCGACACGCTGAAGCTGGACCGGGCCGACTACGACATCACCGGCTACTGGAAGCGCGGTGTCGCGGCCTTCGACGAGGACCACTGACGGCCCGCCACCCCGGCGGCACGCACCACATCACACCTCTGCCCCGTCGTGCTGCTCCGGTCCTGCACGATAAGGTGAGCCTTACCTAAGCCTTTGGCTGAACCCTCTGAACCACGAAGGAACTTCGCATGGCGATACGCAGAACCTCCGCCCTCGTCGGCGCCCTCGCTCTGGCCCTGGCCCTTACCGGCTGCGGCACGTCCGAGGCCGGGACGGACAAGGACGGCAGGGGGGAGACCCGGGCGTTCAAGGCCGACAACGGGAAGATCACCATCCCCGCCGACCCGCAGCGCGTGGTGGCCACCGGATACGCCGTGCCCGCCCTCATCGAGGCCGACGCACCGCTGGTCGGCATCTCTTCCTGGAAGCGCGGCGTCCCGATGATGGACGACGAGACGCTCGCCCGCTACAAGAAACTCACCAAGATCGCCGGCGAGCAGGCGGCCGAGACCAACTACGAGGCCATCGCCGAGGTCGACCCCGACCTGATCGTCATCGGCGTTCCGGCCCCCGTCCTCGGCGACATCGACGTCGAGCGGCTGGAGTCCATCGCCCCGGTCGTCGCGATCGGCCCCACCGTGCCGTCCGCCTGGCGCGAGCTCTCCCACAAGCAGGCCGACGCCGCCGGTTCCCTCGAGCGCTTCGACGCCGTGAAGGCCGAGTACGAGGCCAAGGCCGAGACGCTGAGCGAGAAGTACAAGGACGTTCTCCCGGAACTGAAGATGGGCCACGTCGGCGCGTACGGCGAGGTGGCCAAGGGCACCTTCCACCGCGAGTTCAGCGGGTCATGGGGTCCCAACATCGTCGAGGACATGGGCGCGACGTACTACGGCGAGGTCCAGGAGCCCGGCCCGGGCTCGGCTTCGGTCAGCGAGTACCCCTCGATCGAGGAGATCCCGGACTCCCTGGGCGACGCGGACGCCCTCACCTACTCCGTCAACGCCGACGGCAGCGTCCCCGAGTCGGTGCAGTACGTCATGGACTCCCCGCTGTGGAAGAACCTTCCCGCCGTGAAGGCCGGGAAGACCTTCCCGATCCGCTACACGGAGGCCGCGACCTACGGGCAGGCCAAGCAGACCCTCGACGCGGCCGCCAAGGCGTTCGCGCCGCTGCTGGATCAGTGACGGCAGCCGTTCCCGCGACGAAGACCGCGAGCACCGGGGAGACCGTCGCGCGCGTCGGTCTCCTCGTCGGCGGGCTCGCACTCCTGACCCTGGTCGCCGTGCTCAGCTTCGGAGTCGGCGCACGCTCCGTCGCGCCGACCGAGGTCCTGCAGGCCCTCCTGGACTACCAGGGCACCGACGACCACGTGGTCGTACGGGACGTCCGGGCGCCACGCGCGCTGCTGGCCGTCGCCGTGGGCGCCGCACTGGCCGTCGCGGGCGCACTCATCCAGACGCTGGCCCGCAACCCGCTGGCCGAACCCGGCGTCCTCGGCGTCACCGCGGGCGCCGGGTTCGCCATCACCCTCGGGTCAGCGCTCGGCGTGGCCGCCGGTCCCGCCGGCGAACTCGCTCTCGCTGTCCTCGGATCGGTGGCCGCGGCACTGCTGGTCGCCGCGGTCGGCCGGCGGTCACCGCTGCGCCTGGTGCTCGCCGGGGTGGCGCTGACCGCCGTCCTCACCGGCATCGCCCTCGGCATGCGGCTGATGTTCCCGGACGTCTTCGACGTCTACCGGTTCTGGTCGGTGGGGTCGCTGGCGGCCCGCGAACAGGCCCCGCTGCTCCTGCCGCTGGCCGCGATCGCCGGGTCCCTGCTGGGGGCGCTGGTGATCAGCCGCGCCCTCAACGCGCTGGCCCTCGGCGAGACCGTGGCCCATACGCTCGGCGCCGGGGTCGCACGCCTGCGCTCCAGCACGCTGGTGCTCATCATCGTGCTCTCCGGCGCCGCGACGGCGGTGGCCGGGCCGATCCTGTTCGTCGGGCTCATCGTGCCGCACCTGGTGCGCAAGCCCTCGGCGGGTTCGGTGCCCTGGCTCCTGCTCTACTCGATGATCCTCGGACCGATCCTGCTGCTGCTCGCCGACATGGGGTCGCGGGTGCTGCTGCCCACCGGCGAGGTGCCGGTGGCCATCGTGACCGCGTTCCTCGGAGGACCCATGCTGATCTGGGCCGTCCGGCGCCACGGGGCGGGGACGCTGTGACCGTACTGGGAATCCGGCTCGAACCCCGCTTCGCCACGGTCGTCGCGGCCCTTGTCGCCGGCACGCTCGGACTCGCCCTGCTCGGGCTCTGCCACGGCGCGTCCTGGAGCTCCCCCGCCGAGGTGTTCGCCGCCCTGGCCGGCACGGAGCCCTCCGTGGTGATCGTGGAGTGGCGACTCTCGCGCGTCACCGCCGCCGTGGTGTTCGGCCTCGCGCTCGGCGTGGCCGGCGCGCTCTTCCAGAACCTCACCCGCAACCCGCTGGGCAGCCCCGACGTGATCGGGCTCGATGCGGGCGCCTACACCGGCGCGCTCGTCGCCCTCACCGTGCTGTCGGGCACCTCGTCCCAGCTGGCGGCCGGCTCGGTCCTCGGCGGACTGATCGTCGCCGCGGTGATCTACCTGCTGTCCTTCGACCGCGGCTTCTCCGGCCTGCGGCTCGTGGTGATCGGCATCGGCATCAACGCCATGGTCACCGCGGTCAACTCCTGGATCGTGCTGCGCGCCGAACTCGAGGTCGCCATCGCGGCCGTCGGCTGGAGCGCCGGCTCCCTCAACGGGGTGGGCTGGTCCGACCTGTGGATCCCCTTCACCGTCATCGGCGTGCTGCTGGCCCTGATCACCGCAGGAGCGCACGCCGTGCACCAGGCCGCTCTCGGCGACTCCGTCGCGGTGACCACCGGCGTCCGGCTCGACCGCCTGCGGCTCCTCATGGTCTTCGTCGGCGTCGGCTGCACGGCGACGGTCACCTCCGTCGCCGGCCCCATCGCCTTCATCGCCCTGGCCGCACCGCAGATCGGCCGCCGGCTCGCCGGCTCGCCCGGAGTGCCGCTGCTTCCCGCCGCGCTCACCGGCGCGGTGCTCCTGCTGGGCGCCGATCTGGTCGCCCAGGTGCTGCTGGCACCCGTCTCGCTGCCGGTCGGCGTGGTGAGCACCGCGATCGGCGGGGGCTACCTGATCTGGCTGCTGACCAAGGAGGTGAGGCGCGCATGACCGCACGCCTGACGGCGCGGGACATCACCCTGCGCTACGGAGAGCGGGTGGTCTCCACCCGCCTGAGCCTGGACGTCCCCGACGCCGCGTTCACCGCCATCGTGGGCCCCAACGCCTGCGGCAAGTCGACCCTGCTCCGCGCGCTGGTCAGGCTGCTGCAGCCTGCCGACGGACAGGTGACGTTCGACGGGCGCGAGGTCGGCGACTATCCCGGCAAGGCGCTGGCCAAGCAGCTCGGCTTCCTCCCCCAGGACCCGCTGGCACCCGACGACATCAAGGTCCGTCAGCTCGTGGGCCGCGGACGGTTCCCCCACCAGGGGCTCCTCGCACTGTGGTCGCCTCAGGACGAGCGGGCCGTCACCCGGGCCATGGCCGCCTCCGGGGTCTCGGAGCTGGCAGACCGCCCGGTGCAGGAGCTGTCCGGAGGACAGCGCCAGCGGGTCTGGATGGCGATGGTGCTCGCCCAGCAGACCCCCTACCTGCTGCTCGACGAACCGACGTCCTTCCTCGACATCACCCACCAGTACCAGCTGCTCGGCCTGCTGGCAGGACTGCGCGACGAGGGCCGCACCGTGATCGCCGTCCTCCACGACATCAACCAGGCGTGCCGGTTCGCCGACCACCTGATCGCCATGCGCGACGGCCGCGTCGTCGCCGAGGGCGACCCCTCGGAGGTCGTGGACAGCGCGCTGATCAAAGAAGTCTTCGACCTGCCGAGCATCATCGTCCCCGACCCGGTGACGGACACGCCGATGGTCGTCCCCACCCTCCAAGGAGACTGAGTTGAGCGCCTCACCCGCGTCCCCGGACGGGCTGCTCGCCCTGACCAGCGCCCAGACCGGGATCTGGAACGCGCAGCGTCTGGAGCCGGACTCGCCCTTCTACCTCGTCGGCGACGTGGTGGAGATAGCGGGCACCGAGCCGGTCGACGTGGACGCGCTGGTCGAAGCCGTCCGGGCCACCACCGAGGAGGCCGAGAGCCTGCGGCTGCGGTTCCACGACACCCCGGATGGGCCGCGGCAGACGATCGACGACACTCCCGTCGCGCCGCCCGAGGTCGTCGACGTCCAAGCGGCGGCCGACCCGTCGGCCGCCGCCCACGCCCTGGTCGAAGCCGAACGGGCACGGGCCGGTGAGGCGTGCCGGGAGATGGTGGACCGGCCGCTGTACGCGCGCACCGTCATCCGCCTGTCCGACCGGGAGGTCTGGTACACCCAGCTCGGCCACCATCTGGTCTTCGACGGCTACAGCGCCGCGATGCTGGCCCGCCGCACTGCCGCCCGCTACACCGCGCTGGTGCGCGGGACCGAGGCACCCAAGAGCCCCTTCGGCTCGTTCGCCGACATCGTCGCAGGCGACCGTGCCTACCGCGACGGCGAGCGATTCGCCGAGGACCGCGCCTACTGGGTCGACCGCTTCACCCCGCTGCCCGACCTCGGCGACACCGGCAGCGCCGCCGGACCGCCCGACCGCACTCTGACCGCCCGTGCCGTCGTCACGCCCGACGAGACGGCACGACTGCGCGCGTACGCCGAACGCGAGGGCGTCACCTGGGGCGAGGCGCTGATCGCCTGCTACGCCGCCTTCCTCCACCGCATGCTGGGCCACACCGACGTGGTGTTCGCCCTCCCGCTGATGTGCCGTGCCGGCTCCGCCGAACTGCGCACCCCTGCCATGGCCGTGAACGTGCTGCCGCTGCGGACGACCGTCCGAGGCGGGGACGACCTCGGTGCCCTCGGCCGGCGCGTAGCCGCCGCCATGCGCGAGATGCGCGAGCACCAGCGCTACCGGGGCGAGGACCTGCCCCGCGACCTCGGCGCCCCGGGCGCGGGCGCGCTGCTGCACGGACGCGGCATCAACCTCAAGGCCTTCGACCTGGCGATTGACTTCGCCGGCGCCACCGGAGTGATGCGCAACGTCGCGGGCGGCCCGCCCGAGGACATGGGCCTGAGCGTACTCCCCACGCGTGACGGCGGCCTGCTGCTCGGCTTCGAGGTCGACGCCCGCACCAACGACCAGACCACCGTCGACGGCAAGCTGACCGGCCTGCGGGCCCTGCTGGCAGGGCTGACCGACGGCCTGCCCGTGGGACGCATCCCCCTCACCGGCAAGGGCGGACGGCTGCCGGCCGACTGGACCCCGCCCGCCCTGCCCGGCACCCCGCTCGACGTGCCCGCCGCGTTCGACGCGGCGGCCGCCGCCCGGCCCGGGGACACCGCCCTCGTCTGCGGGGAGGACCGACTGTCCGCCGGCGAACTGGCCGGCCGGGTGCACCGGCTGGCCCGCGCCCTGCGTGCCCGCGGCATCGGCCCCGACGACGTCGTGGCCCTGGCCCTGCCACGCTCCGCCGACATGGTGGTCGCCCTGCTCGCGGTGCTCGACGCGGGCGCCGCGTTCCAGCCCCTGGACGTCACGCACCCCTGCGAGCGGCTGCGTGAACTCGTCGCCGACACGAGCCCCGCGCTGGTGCTGACGGACGGCACGATCGACGGCCTGCCCTGGCGCACGCTGCTCGACGAGGCGGCCGGACTGCCCGGCGCGCCGCTGCACGACGGCGAACTGGCCGCTCCCCGGCACCCCGACCACCTCGCCTACGTCATCCACACCTCCGGATCGACCGGACGCCCCAAGGGTGTACTCGTGCGCACCGGAGGACTCGCCGCGCTGCTGCACCACCAGCGGGCCACCGTCGTCGCCGAGGCCGAACGGGACGCGGGCCGGCGCCTGCGCGTCGCCCACACCTACTCGTTCGCCTTCGACTCCGCATGCGACCACCTGGTCTGGCTGCTGTGCGGACACGAACTGCACGTCTACGACGCGGAGACCGCCCGCGACGCCGACGCTCTCCTCGCCGCGTACGCCCGCGACGGCATCGACGTCGTGGACACCACACCGTCCATGGCCGTGCCGCTTCTCGACGGCGGCCTGCTGGACCTGCGGCCGGCGCTGCTGGTCCTGGGCGGCGAGGCCACATCCCCCGCCCTGTGGCGCCGGGTCGCCGAAGCGGGTGTCACCGCCCGCAACATGTACGGCCCGACCGAGGCGACGGTCGACGGCACCACCGCGAGGATCACCGGCGAGGAGCCGACGATCGGACGGCCGCTCGCGGGCACCCGCGCCTACGTCCTGGACAACGCGCTCCAGCCCGTGCCGCACGGCACCGCGGGCGAGCTCTACCTCGCCGGCCCGCACCTGGCCCGCGGCTACCTCGGCATGCCCGGCGCGACCGCCGACCGGTTCGTCGCCGACCCGTACGGCCCCCCCGGCGACCGGATGTACCGCACCGGCGACACCGCCCGCTGGGTGCCCGGACGCGGTCTGGAGTACCTCGGCCGCAGCGACGGACAGGTCAAGGTCCGCGGCCACCGGGTGGAGATCGGCGAGGTCGAGGCCGCGCTCGGCGCGGTGCCCTCCGTCACGGCGGCGGCCGCCGCCGTCCGGTCCGCACGTCTGGTCGGCTGGGTCGTCTCCTCCTCCGCCACGCCGGAGACCGTTCGCGCCCACCTCGCCGCGCGCCTGCCCGAGCACCTGGTGCCCGCCGCCGTGGTCGTGCTCGACGCTCTGCCGGTCACCCCCAACGGCAAGCTCGACCGCGCCGCCCTGCCCGCACCGGCGGCCACCACCGGGGGAAGGGCGCCGAGCACCGAGACCGAACGGCAGCTGTGCGCCGTCCTCGCCGAGGTGTTCGAGGCCGAACAGGTCGGAGTCGACGACGACTTCTTCTCCCTCGGAGGCGACAGCATCACCGCCATCACCGTCAGCAGCAGGCTCCGCGCCCGCGGCCTCCAGCTGCGCCCACGCGACCTGCTGGCGAACTGCAGCTTCGCCGCCCTGGCCGCATCCGCCACCCCGGTGCAGGACCCCCCGGAGCCCGCCGACGAACCGACCGGACCGGTCCCCGCGCCGCCGATCGTCCGCGCCCTCCTCGACCCGCACCCCGACGTGGACGTCGTCGCTGGCTACGCCCAGTGGACCGCCCTCCGTGTCGACGGACTCGCCCACGACGCGCTGGCCTCGGGCGTCCGGGCCGTTCTCGACCACCACGACGCACTGCGCCTGCGGGCCGGCGATGGTCTCGACGTGCTCCCCGCCGGCTCCGTCCCGGCCGTCGTCCGCGAGGTCCACGACCAGGACGTCGCGGCCCTGGCAGGCGACCTGGCCGCTGAACTCGACCCGCGCACGGGCGACCTGCTGCGCGTCACCCTCGTCCGGACCGGCGAGGGCGCCCCGGACCGGCTGGTCGTCGTCGTCCACCACCTCGCCATGGACGGCGTGTCCTGGCGCATCCTGCT
The DNA here is from genome assembly GCF_004795255.1 of Streptomyces sp. RKND-216. Taxonomy (NCBI): domain Bacteria; kingdom Bacillati; phylum Actinomycetota; class Actinomycetes; order Kitasatosporales; family Streptomycetaceae; genus Streptomyces; species Streptomyces sp. RKND-216. Next base: position 5,160,560 of record NZ_SSBQ01000002.1, read on the forward strand.
GCCCGACCTCCACACGGCCTGCACCGGCGGCACCCTCGCCCCGGTCGGCACGTCGTGGCGGCGGCACGCCACGACCCTCGCCGAGCAGGGGGAGTCCGGCGCCCGTCGGGACGAACTGCCCTACTGGCGGGCCGCGTTGGAGAGCGCCCCACGCCTCGGCGCCCGCCCCCTGGACCAGACCCGCGACACCGTCGCCACCGCGCGCCGGTCGGTCACCGTCGCCTCCCCGGAGGTCACCGACGCCCTGCTGACCACCCTCCCCGCCGCCTACCGCGCCGGCGTCGACGAGGTGCTGCTCGCCGCACTCGTCCTCGCCCTCCGCGACCTCGGCCTGACCGGCGACGCCACGACCATCACCATGGAGGGCCACGGCCGCGAACACCTCGACCTGTCCCGCACCGTCGGCTGGTTCACCAGTGAGTACCCGCTGCGCGTCCCCGCCTCCGGCGGCACCCGCCAGGTGCTGCGCGCCGCCAAGGAGGCCAAGCGCGGCGTTCCCGACGCGGGCGTCGGCTACGGCGTCCTGCGCCACCTCGACCCGTCGGCCGGGCCCGAACTGGCGGCCGCACCGCCCCCGGACGTCCTGCTCAACTACCTCGGCCGGTTCTCCGACACGCCCGCCCCCGGCTGGCGGCTCCCGGGGGAGGACGCCTTCTCCGTGACCGAGCCGGACGCCAAGGCGCTGGAACAGGTCCTGGCCCTCAACTGCTTCGTCCACGAGGAGGGCGCGCCCCGCCTCGCCGTCGAGTGGACCGCCGCCGGCGAGGTGCTCGGCCCCGACGCGGTCGGCGACCTCCAGACGGCATGGGCCGCCGCGCTGGAGACCCTGGCCGACCACGCCCGGCACACCGCCGGCGGCCTCACCCCGTCCGACCTGCCCCTGGTCGCCCTCGACCAGGCCGCGATCGACACCCTCGAACGCACCGGCCCCGTCGCCGACGTTCTGCCCGCCACGCCCCTCCAGGTCGGGCTGTCGTTCCACACCCTGGTCCGCGACGACCAGGACACCGACGTGTACGTCGTGCAGGCCGTGACCACCCTCGCCGGAACGCTGGACCCCGACCTGATGGCCGAGGCAGCACGGGAACTGCTGCGCCGTCACCCCGCGCTGCGCGTCCACCTCGCCCCGGTCGGCGACGACGTGGTGCAGGTGATCCCGGCCGACGTCACCCTGGAGTGGACTCAGGACGACCGCTTCCCGGAGGCCGCCCGCGCCGAACTGTCCCGCCCGTTCGACCCGGCGAAGCCCCCGCTGATCCGCTTCCTGCTGTCCCGCACAGGACCCGCCGAGCACAAGCTGGTGATCACCAACCACCACGCCCTGCTCGACGGCTGGTCGATGCCGCTGGTCGGCCGCACGCTCCTCGCCCTCTACGCCGAACTCGCCGGCGGCCCCGCCGTGCCCGCCGGCCCCCCGCTGTCGGAGTACTTCCGCTGGCTCGCAGGGCGGGACCGGGACGCCTCCCTGACCGCGTGGCGCGACGCGCTGGCGGGCGTGGACGACGCGACCCGCCTCGCACCCGCGACCACCGAGACCGCCGTCGAGCGGCCCGGACGCGTCACCACCGGCCTCGGACGGGAGTTCAGCGACCGGCTCCGCGCCTTCGCCCGCGAGCAGGGCGTCACGCTGACGACCGTGCTCCAGACCGCCTACGGCCTGCTGCTCGGCAAGCTCACCGGACGCCGCGACGTCGTGTTCGGCTGTCCCGTCTCGGGACGGCCCGCCGAGGTGGACGGCATCGGCTCGATGATCGGCCAGCTCGGCACCACCATCCCGGTCCGCATCCGGCACGCGCAGGACGAGACCGTGCGCGAGGTGATGGCCCGGGTGCACGACGAGAGCGTCACCCTGGCCGAGCACCACTACGTCGGCCTGCCCGAGATCCAGCGCAACTCCGGGGTCGGCGAACTCTTCGACACCATGCTGGTGATGGAGAACTTCCCGCTCTCCAGCCGGAAGCGCACCCCCCTCGCCCCCGGACTGGACCTCGCCGGAGTGGACATCACCGACGCCACGCACTACGCGCTGACCGTCATCGTGATCCCGGAGGACGAGATCACGCTCGGGCTCGGCTACCAGCCGCACGCCTTCACCGAGCAGACCGTGCGCGACTACGCCCGCTGGCTGCACCACCTCCTGCGGGAGATCGTCGACGACCCGGCGCGTCCCGCCGTCGGCCTGCCCGTCCTCGACGCCGAGGAGCGGGAGCGCGTCCTGCGCACCGGCACCGAGATCGTCTCCGCGAAGGAACGCGGCCACTGGCTGGAGGAGTTCGCCGGCTGGGTGCGCCGCAAGCCCGACGCGGAAGCCCTGGTCTGCCGCGACCGCAGCCTCGGCTACGCCGAACTGGACCGGCAGGCCAACCGGCTCGCCCACACCCTCATCGCCCACGGCGTGCGGCCCCAGGACCCCGTCGCCGTTCTCGTCGGACGCGACGTCGAGATGACGGTGGCGCTGTTCGGCGTCGCCAAGGCGGGCGCCGTCTACGTGCCCATGGACCCCGCCTACCCGCAGGAGCGGCTGGCCTACATGATCGACGACATCGCCCCGGCCGCCGTCCTGTCGACCGGCGCCGAACCGCCCACCGGACGTGCGCTGCCGGTGCTGCGCCTGGACGACCCGGACACCCTCGCGTCCGCACCGGACACCGACCCGGCGCAGGCGCGCGCCCACCTCAACGAGGACGCGCTCGCGTACGTCATCTACACCTCCGGCACCACCGGGCGCCCCAAGGGCGTCGGCGTCACGCACCGCGGCGTGCCCGACCTCATCGCTCTCCAGGAGGAGGTCGTCGGCGTCACCGAGCACGACCGGTACCTGCACTTCGCGACTACCAGCTTCGACGTCGCCTTCTGGCAGACCATGGTGCCGCTGCTCTCCGGCGGCACCTCCGTGATCGCGCCGGAGGAGGTGCGCGTCCCCGGCGACGAACTCCTCGACTACATCGTCGAACACCGCGTCACCGGAGTGAACCTGCTGCCGTCGTTCCTCGCCGCCATGCCGGACGACCGCACGGTCGGCCCCGACGTCTTCTTCGTCGTCGGCGCCGAGCGCCTCGACCCCGAGCTGGCGCGGCGCTGGGGCGTGGGCCGCCGCGCGCTCTTCAACGCCTACGGACCCACCGAGGTCACCATCAACTCCGTGACCTGGCACTACGACCCGGACGACCCCGGCCCGCTGCCGATCGGCCGCCCCGACCCCAACGTCCGCGCCTACGTTCTCGACGGCGGACTCCAGCCCGTCGGCGTCGGCGTGACGGGCGAGCTGTACCTCGCCGGACCGAGCCTGGCCCGCGGCTACATCGGACGCCCCGGCCTGACCGCCGCTGCGTTCGTGGCCGACCCGTTCGGCCCTCCGGGGACGCGGATGTACCGCACCGGCGACCTGGTGCGGTGGCGCCCCGACGGGCAACTGGTCTTCCTAGGACGTGCCGACCACCAGATCAAGGTCCGCGGCTTCCGGGTCGAACTCGGCGAGATCGAGACCACCCTCACCCGCCACCCCGACGTCCGCGCCTGCGCCGTGATCCTGAGGGAAGGCAGGCTCGTCGGCTACGTCATCCCGACCGACGACGCCGACCTGGACGTGGCAGGCGTACGGGAGTACCTCGCCGCGGAGCTGCCGGACCACATGGTGCCGACCGTTCTCGTCCCGGTCGACCACCTGCCGCTGAGTCCCAGCGGCAAGCTCGACCCCGCCGCGCTGCCCGACCCCGAGAGCGCCGCCGCCCCGCGCCGCGCACCCGCAACCGGGGCCGAGGAAGCGCTGCTGGCCGTCTTCCGGGACATCCTGGGCACCGACGACATCGGCCCCGACGACGACTTCTTCACCATCGGCGGCGACAGCATCGTCTCGCTTCAGGTCGTCTCCCGGGCCCGCCGCCGGGGGTTCGGCCTGACCGCCCGCGACGTCTTCGAGGGCGAGACCGTCGCCGGCATCGCCGCCCGCGCACGCGCCCTCGACGGCGACGACGTGCCGGCCGTCGGCGACGCGCCGCTGACACCGCTCATGCGGGACCTGCTCGACCGGGCCGGGCCCGCCGCGGACGGCTTCTGCCAGTGGGTGGAGGTCTGCGTGCCGCCCGGCGGCGACGAGGCGACCTGGCGGACCGTGCTGGACGCCGTGCTGGCCCGGCACGACGTGCTCCGCGCGCATCTGACTGACGACGCCCTGCGCGTCCCGCCGGCCGGCGCCGTCACCGCCGCCGACGTGCTGACCTGCGCCCGGGCCACGGACGACCTCCGCGCCCTGACCGACTCCCTGACCGACCGGGTCCGGGCGACGATGGACCCGCGCACCGGCCCGCTGCTGCGCGCGGTGTGGGTCGACGCCGGGCCGGAGCGGCCCGGCCGCCTCGTCCTCGTCGCCCACCACCTCGTCGTCGACGGCGTGTCCTGGCGCGTCCTGCTGGACGACCTCGAACACGCCCACGCGGGCGGGACGTTGGCCCGCCACGGGCAGTCGTTTCTCGGCTGGGCGCGCTCGCTGCGCGACGCCGACCGGCGGGCCGAACTGCCGCACTGGCGGCAGATGACCCCCACGCCGTCGCTCACCGGGCCGCTCGACCCCGCCCGGGACACCGTGGCCACCGCCCTCCACCACGAGATCGCCCTCGACGCCGACGCCACGCGCGCCCTCGTCACGACCCTGCCCGCCGCCTACCGCACCACCCCGGACGCCCCGCTGCTCACCGCGCTCGTCCAGGCCGTCCGTGCCTGGCGCGGGACGCCGGACCTGCTCGTCGCGATGGAGAGCCATGGCCGCCCACCGCAGGTCGATCTGTCGCAGACCGTCGGCTGGTTCACCGCCGTCCACCCGGTGCGGCTCGATGCGGGCGACGACGTCAAGGCCGTCGCCCGGCGCCTGCGCGCCCAGGGCGACTGCCTCGGCCACGGCATCCTCACCACGGCCGGTCTGCTCGACCCCGTGCGACCTGAGATCGCCTGGAACTACCTCGGCCAGTACCCCGGCGTCCCGGAACGAGAGACGCCGTGGCAGGCGCCGCCGGACGCCGACCCGCTCGGCTCGGGAGGCTCCGACGCCATGCCCCTGCCGCACGGCCTCATGGTCAACGCCCTGGTGCGCGACGACGCGCTCGGGGTCCGGATCACCTGGCCGTCAGCGCTGTTCACCGCCGACGAGATCGCCGGCCTGGCCGAGCACCTGCGGACCGCGCTCCGACGCGTCGCCGCCGCACCGGAGATCAGGGCCCTCGACGGCGACCGTCCCGCCGCCGAGGTGCAACCACTCACGCCGCTGCAGGAGGTGATGCTGCGGCACTCCCGCAGCGAACGCCCCGACCCGTACACGGTGCAGTCGACGTTCTCCCTCGCCGGACCGCTCGACGTCGACGCCCTGCACGCCGCCGGCGCGGACCTGCTGGCCCGCCACCCGAACCTGGGCGCCGTCTTCCCCGCCGACCTGGCGGTGATCCCCGAGGCGCCGCGGCCGGACTGCCGCGTGACCGACGGGCCGGCCGACGAGGTGCTGGCCGCAGACCTGGCCGAAGGGTTCGACCTCACTTCGGGACCCCTCGTCCGGCTGACCGTGATCCGCCACGGACACGACCGCGCCGACCTGGTCCTGACCAGCCATCACGTCCTCTCCGACGGCTGGTCGGCGCCCCGCATCCTCACCGAACTGTTCGCCCTGTACACCGCCCGCGTGCGCGGTACGGCACCGGACCTCCCGGCCCCCGTACCGTTCTCCGACTACCTGCGCTGGCGCACCGACCACGAACCCGACCTCGGCGCCTGGGCCGCCGAACTGGACGGCCTGCCCGAGGGGAACTACCTGAGCGACGCCGGTGGCGCCGGCCCCGCCTGGCAGGACCCCGACGTCATCGCCTTCGACGCCGAGCTGGTCGCCGACCTCACCGCCCTCGGCGCCGAGCGCGGGCTGACCCGCAACACCCTCCTCCAGGGCGCCTGGTCGTTGCTGCTCGCCCGGCGCTCCGGGCACACCGACGTCTGCTTCGGCGCCATGGTGGCCTGCCGCCCTCCGGAACTGGACGGGGTCGAGGAGATCATCGGCCTGCTGGCCAACACCGTGCCCGTACGGGCCACGCTGCGTGGCACGCTCGCCGAGACCCTCGCCGGCCTCCAGGCCCGGCAGCGGGCCCTGGTCGAACATCACCACGTGGCCCTGCCCGACGTGGAGCGGGCGACCGGCCGGCAGCGGCTGTTCGACAGCGTGGTGGTCTTCGAGAACTACCCCGTCGACCCGGACCGGCTGCGGGAACCCGCCCCCGGGCTCACCGTCGTCGGGATGCGGTTCCGCGAGGCCACCCACCATCCGGTGACCCTGACCGTCATGCCGGACGGCGCCGGCTGGACCGGCGTGCTCGCCCGCCGGGCCGGAGTGGAGGCCGACGGGCTCGCCGAAGAGTTCCTCGAACTGCTCCGCACCCTGCGCGCCCACCTGGACATCGACGTCACTGATCTCCTGGAGCGCCGATGAGCGAGAAGACCGCTCCCCCGGCGGAACGGGTCGACGGACGGCTGCTGCGCGTCGCGTTCATCCTGGTGCTCGGCACGTTCATGGCCACCATGGACGCGACCATCGTGAGCGTCGGCATCGACACCCTGACCGAGGAGTTCGGCACCTCCGTCGCCGGCATCCAGTGGGTCACCACCGCCTACCTGCTGGCCGTCGTCGCCGCCGTCCCGGCGTCCGGGTGGCTGGCCGACCGCTTCGGCGGGCGACGTATCTGGCTCGTGGCGGTCGGCGTGTTCCTGCTCGGCTCGGTGCTGTGCGCGCTCGCCTGGTCAGCGACCAGCCTCGTCGTGTTCCGGGTGATTCAGGGCCTCGGCGGGGGACTGCTGCCGCCGACCGGCCAGGCGCTCCTGGCCCGCGTCGCCGGGCCCGGCCGTACCGGACGGGTCATCAGCATCGTCGCGGTCGTCCCGCTGCTCTCCCCGGTGCTCGGCCCGCTGGCCGGCGGCTCCATCCTGCATGTGGCGCCCTGGCCGTGGCTGTTCCTGGTCAACCTGCCGATCGGCGCGGTCGCGATACTGCTGGCCCGCCGGTACGTCCCGGCGGTTCCTCCGTCGGACCGGCGGACCGCGTTCGACCTGCGGGGGGCCGTGCTGCTCTCGCCCGGTCTGGCCGTGCTCGTCCTCGGGCTCACCGAGGTCGCACACGGCCGCACCGTCCCCGCGGCCGTCGGGATCGCCGCCGGCCTGGCCATGCTCGTGGGCTTCGTGGTGCACGGGCTCCGCACCCGCCGCACCCCGCTCATCGACCCCCGCCTGTTCGCCCGGCCCCCTTTCGGCGCCGCCGCCCTGGCGCTGCTCGTGCTGGGGGCGTCGGTATTCGGCACGGCGTTCCTGCTGCCGCTGTACTTCCAGACCGGCCGGGGCCTGTCGCCCTGGGAGGCCGGGCTGTTGCTCGCACCCCAAGGGGTGGGCGCGGCCGCCGGATCGGTGCTGGTCAACCGCACCATCGAAGCGGTGGCCCCGCGCACGCTGGTGGTGACCGGCATCGCGCTGGTCCTCGCGGGCACCGTCCCGTTCACCCAGCTCGGCCAGGGGCTGCCGGACCTCGTGCTCGCCTCGGCGCTGCTGGTCCGCGGCCTCGGCATGGCCATGATCGGCGCGCCGGTGATGAACATCGTCTACAGCCGCATCGAACCCGAGCACCTTCCCCGGGCCTCCGGAGCCCTCAACCTGCTCAACACCGTGGGCGGTTCGGTCGGCACCGCGGCGCTCGCCGTGGTGCTGCAGGACCGGCTGGCCGCCCGGAGCACGGACATCGACCAGGCGTTCGCCGACACCTTCTGGTGGGTGCTCGGCCTCTGCCTGCTCGCCGCCGCCGGGGCCACCAGGCTGCCCCGAACCCACGCTAGGAAGCCGTGATGCATCCCCTGCCCACACCGGCCGACCTGTCCGCCGCGCACTCGCTGCCGGCGGCGACCGAGAAGGCCGTCGCGCAGCACCGGGAGACCGTCGCCGACGTGCTGGCCGGCCGCGACCCGCGTCTGCTCGCGATCGTCGGCCCGTGCTCCGTCCACGACCCCGAAGCGGCCCTGGAGTACGCGGACCTGCTCGCTCCCGCCGCCCGGCGCCTCGCCGACGACCTGGTCGTCGTCTTCCGCGCCTATCTGGAGAAGCCCCGCACCGTCGCGGGCTGGACCGGCCTGCTCACCAGTCCGCGGCTGGACGGGAAGAGCGACCTGTCCACCGGCCTGCGCGTCGGCCGGTCCTTCCTGACCGAAGCGGCCGCCACCGGCCTGCCCCTGGCCTACGAGTTCGTCGACCCCGCCCTCAGCGCCTACGTCGCCGACACCGTGAGCTGGGGCGCGATCGGCGCCCGCACCGTCGCCAGCCAGCCCCACCGCCACCTGGCGTCCTGGCTCCCCATGCCGATCGGCATGAAGAACTGTGTCTCCGGGCGCCTGGACACCGCCGTGGCCGCCCTCCAGGCCGCAGCCCACCAGCACACCCTCCCCGCGGTGTCTCCCGACGGCCGCCTCACCATGCTGCACAGCACCGGCAATCCTGACACCCACCTGGTGCTGCGCGGCGGGCCCACCCCCAACTACGACCGGGCGAACGTCGCACAGGCCCGCGCCGCCCTCGCGGCGGTCGGGCTGCCCGAACGCATCGTCGTCGACGCCTCGCACGGCAACAGCGGCAAGGACCACAACCGCCAGCCCGCCGTCGTCGCCGACGTGGCCGCACAGATCTCCGACGGCGACCCCGCCCTGGTCGGTGTGATGATCGAGTCCTACCTGGCCGACGGCCGGCAGGACATCGCGGCCGACATCGCCCGCCGGGACCTCAGCGTCACCGACGCCTGCCTGGGCTGGTCCCGTACCGAGCCGCTGCTCGAAAGCCTCGCTCTGGCCGCCCGTCGCCGTCGGGCACGGCCCTGACCGGAACGACGGGAGCCGCCGGTCGCCACGGTCGTGGCGACCGGCGGCGCTCTTCTCCGCCTTCGGGGGCGTGGCCCCCGTTCCCTTGCGGGGTGCCTACCGGGCCTCGACGCCGTCCACGTAGGTGGCGACCACGTCGATGTCGCCGATGCGCGAGGTGTCGACCCGGTGAGGATCGTCTCCGAGAACGACCAGGTCGGCGCGCTTGCCGGGGGAGAGGCTGCCCGCGCGATCCTCCCAGCGGCAGGCGTACGCACCGGCGACCGTGTAGGCGTACAGGGCCTCGTGGACGGTGAGGCCCTCGTCCGGACCGACCGACCGCCCCGAGAGCGTGGCGCGTTCGACCATGAACTGGACGGCCCGCAGCGGTGATCCGTCGGTGACCGGCCGGTCCGAGCTGCCGACGACCCGGACCCCGTGGTCGAGGAATCCCCTGCCCCGGTACAGCCACGGGGCGCGCCGCTCTCCCATCACGGCCGCGTAGTCGTCGCCGAAGTAGCGCAGGAAGTTCGGCTGAATCACGGCATGGACGGCGAGGCGCGCGAAGCGCGGGAGCTGATCGGGGCGGATCAGCCCGGCGTGTTCGATGCGGTGACGCGCATCGGGGCGCGGACGGCGGCTCTGCGCCGACTCCAGGGCGTTCAGCGCCAGGTCGGCGGCGCGGTCGCCGATCGCGTGGACGGCGAGCTGCCAGCCGGCGAGATGTCCGTCCACGATGAGGTCGAAGAGACGGTCGGGGTCGTCCTGGAACTGCCCGTCGTGGTCGGAACCCTCGTAGGGGGCGGTGAGCGCGGCCGTGCGGGCCATCATGCCGCCGTCGGTGTAGACCTTGAGCGCGCCCAGGGACAGCCAGTCGTCGCCCAACCCGGTGCGTACGCCGAGGTCCATGGCACGCGGGATGCCGTCGTCGGGGTGCGCGGCCAGTGGCCGCAGCGTGTCGGCCGCCGCCATCAGCTGGACCCGCAGCGGCAGCCGCCCCTGCTCCCGCAGCAGCTGGTAGGCGCCGAACTCCACGGGGCTGTGACCGAGCAGGCCACCGCCGATGCCCGCCTCGGCGCACGCGGTGATGCCCTCGGCGCGGCAGGTGCGGCCCGCGTGCTCGATCGCGTCGGCGATCTCCTCCTGCGAGTAGGGGAGGCGCAGGCGGCGCGCGGCGGCCATGGCGCTCTCCGCCAGGAAGCCGTCCTGGTGGGGCACTTCGGCCGGTAGCAGGTCCAGGACGGCGCTGTTGACCACGCAGGCGTGCCCGGAGTCGTGCATCAGGAACACCTTGTGTCCCCGGCTGACCCGGTCCAGTTCCCCCGCGGTCAGGTGCCGGCCGAGGGAGCGCTGGTCGTATCCGGCGACCTCCACCCAGGCGCCGGGCGCGCGCGTGCGGGAGACGGCCTCCGCCGCGTCTGCCACAACGGCGAGCACGTCCTCGACCCGCTCGCACGGTGCGACGTTCGGCGTGCTCGCCCTCCGCCCCGCCCATGCCAGGTGGACGTGGCTGTCGATGAACCCGGGGAGCACCGTGGCGCCCTGCAGGTCGACCACCTCGCGTGCGGGCAGCGCCGTGACCGCCTCGTCGAGGCCCACGATCCGGCCCCGCCAGACGCCGAGGTCGTGGGCGACGGGACGGGCCGGATCCATGGTGAGGAACCGTGCGTTGGTCAGTCTCGTGCAGAGCATCAGGGCTGCAGGGCCACAAGGCCGGCCGGGCGCATGTCTGTCCAGTGCTCCTCGACGTACGCCTGGCACGCGTCGCGGGACTCCTCGCCGAAGACCGTGCGCCATCCGGCGGGCACCTCGGCGAAGGAGGGCCACATCGAGTGCTGGCCCTCGTCGTTGACGAGGACCAGGAAGCGGCCCTGCGGGTCCTCGAACGGGTTCGTGCTCATGTGTGTGGTGACTCCTCGAGTGCGGTGTCGTTCCTCGGCGCCGGACAGAGCCCGGGCACAGCCTACCGGGCGGAGCCGACCTCGTCGGCGACGTTGCGCGCCTCGTCCTCAGCGGACTTCACCTCTGCGGCGAGGAGCGAGTCGAGGATCTCACCGACGCGGACAGCCGTGTTGGACAGCAGGGACGAGGTGATGCCGTGTGTGTGCTCGGTGCCGCCCTGAAGGTAGATGCCGCAGCGCAACGCGTCCTCGGCGGCGACGCGGTAGTCGCGTTCGACGCGGACACGGCCGTGCTCGTCCCGACGGCAGAGGTCGCCGACCTCGCCGAGGACGCCGAGCGGATCCGCGGGCCGGTAGCCGGTGGCGCAGACGACGACGTCCGCCTCCAGTGCGGTCTCCTCACCGGTGACCATGGAGGTGACGGTCGCGCGCACGCCGTCCGGCCCCTCCTCGACCCCGAGGAGCCGGGACACGTTGAGGAAGCGCAGGCGTTCGGTGCCGAGGACCTTCTCCCGGTACGCCTGCCGGTACAGGTCGCTGATGAGGTCGACGTCGACCACCGAGTAGTTCGTGTTCCCGTGGTAGTCCATCAGCTTGCGCTTGACGGGGTCGGGAGCGGCGAAGTAGTCGTCCACCGCGCCGGGGTCGAAGATGCGGTTGGCGAAGCTACTGTCGTCGGCGGGGCTGTAGCCGTAGCGGGAGAAGACGGCGCAGACCTCGGCCTCGGGGAAGCGGCGGTGGAGGTAGGCCACGTTCTCGGCGGCGCTCTGCCCCGCGCCGACCACGACGAAGCGGGACGGCCGGCGGCCGTCGAGCTCGTTCACCCGGCCCAGTAGTTCCGAGTTGTGCCAGATCCGCTCGCTGCGGGCGACGCCGTCGGGCATCTGTGGCCGCAGGCCGGTGCCGAGTACCAGGTTGCGTGCCCGGTGGACCACCACGTCCGACCCCGAACGGGCCGTCACGTCCAGGTACTGCACCGTGCCGTCGCGCACGACGGGCTCGACGGACACGACCTCGTGGTCGTAGGAGACCATGTCGTCGACCTTCGCCGCGGCCCACTCCAGGTACTCGTGGAACTCGACGCGCAGCGGGAACATCGTCTTCTGGTTGAGGAAGTCGATCAGCCGTCCCTTGCTCTGCAGGAAGCACAGGAAGCTGTACTCGCTCGCCGGGTTCCGGAGCGTCACCAGGTCCTTGAGGTAGGACACCTGCATGGTGGCGTCGTCGATCAGCATGCCGCGGTGCCAGCCGAAGCGCGGCTGCCGCTCGAAGAAGTGGGAGGTGACCGCCTCCGTCCTGCCGACGCGCGCGTTGTGCTCGCTGAGCGCAAGGGCCATGGCCACGTTGGACGGCCCGAAGCCGACGCCAATGAGGTCGTGGATCACAGGTGCGTCACCAGGAAGAACCTGAGACATGTCACTCCCATCGTGCGGGACAGCCGCCGGTCAGGCGTGGAGAACGGGGCGCTCAGGGCACGCCGGTTGACGGGCGGCCGAGCGAACTTAGGTAAAGCTAACCTGATCTCACCCCCGTGTCGACGGGGCGAAGCGGACTATTGGGGCGTCGCATGGTAAACAGCCCTGGTTCGGGGGCGCGTTGCACCCTAAGGTAAGCCTTGCTTTACTTGTCGACCGTTTGCATCGCTCTTCGAGGAGGAACCTCTATGCGGGTCGTCATGTTCGGCTATCAGACCTGGGGCCACCGCACGCTGCAAGCGCTCCTGGACTCCGAGCACGACGTCGTGACAGTCGTGACGCACCCCAAGAGCGAACACGCCTACGAGAAGATCTGGAGCGACTCGGTCGCCGACCTGGCCGAGGAACACGGCATTCCGACGATCATCCGCAACCGGCCCGACGACGAGTTGTTCGCGCGCCTCGAGGACGCCGCCCCGGACATCATCGTGGCCAACAACTGGCGCACGTGGATACCCCCGCGTATCTACACCCTGCCCCGCCACGGCACGCTCAACGTCCACGACTCGCTGCTGCCCAAGTACGCCGGCTTCTCGCCGCTAATCTGGGCGCTCATCAATGGCGAGCCGGAAGTCGGCGTCACCGCTCACATGATGGACGAGCAGCTCGACGCCGGTGACATCGTCCTGCAGCGCGCGGTCACCGTGGAAGCGGCCGACACGGCCACGGACCTGTTCCACAAGACCGTCGACCTCATCGCCCCCGTCACGACCGGCGCCCTCGACCTCATCGCCTCCGGACAGGCCGAGTTCACCAAGCAGGACCGCTCCCAGGCCACCTTCTTCCACAAGCGTGCGGAGGAGGACATCCGGATCGACTGGAACTGGCCCGCCGCCGATCTCGAGCGCCTCGTCCGCGCCCAGTCCGCCCCGTACCCGGCGGCGTTCACCTTCCACCGGGGAAAGCGCCTCGAAGTGGTGTCCGCCGTCGTCTCCGAGGGCCGCTACGGCGGCACGCCGGGCCGCATCTTCTACCGCGAGGGGGAGGGCGTGGTGATCGTCGCGGGCGCGGACGCCCGCACCGGCCGCAACCACGGCCTCGCCCTCACCCGCGTGCGGACCGCGGACGGCCGCGAACTGCCCGCGACCGAGTACTTCACCTCCATGGGCGGCTACCTGACGAGCCGCGCCTGAGAACGGCGGCACCCACGCGCCGCGTCGTCCGTCCGCCCACCCCAGGGGGGGCGGACGGACGGTACGGACGACCGCGCGCCCTACCCCTTCTCCCGCCGCACGGCGCAGGCCGCCGCGTAACCGGCGGCCGGCGCCTCCAGATCGGTGACACGCCAGCCCCCGAGCTCGGCGGGCTCACCGCCCGCGCCGACGCACGTCACCGACGGGTCCTCGACGAGCCCCGTACCGGTCGCCTTCAGGTATGCCTCCTTGCGGGTCCAGCACCGGGCGAACGCCTCCGGCCGCTCCCCGGCCGGCAGTGCGGCGAGCTCCGCACGCTCACGGGGGTGCAGGAACGACGTCATCTCCGCCACCGCCCCGGCGTCGGGCACCTCTTCCACATCGACCCCGACGGGAACCCCCGCGAAGCCCAGCAGCACCAGGTCCCCGGCGTGCGAGAGAGAGAAGTGCACCCCGGGTTCCCGCACGACGGGCCGGCCGTGCGGGCCTCCGCAGCCGGCGCACGGTTCGCGCAGCACTTCCACCTCAGCGGGCGCGACGTTCAGCGCGCCGCCCAGCAGCCGCCGCAGCGCGAGGTGCGCCACGACGTAGCGGTCGCGGTCCTCCTGCCGGACGAGAGTGGCGACACGCGCGCGCTCCTGCGCGTCAAGCACCTCCGGAGCCTCCGTGAGCGCGGGGACATGATCGGAGACGCGCACCAGCCACAGCGACACGGAGGCGAGCGAAGCCCCCCACAGCGGAGACGGTGCGGCTCGCTCGGGGGACAGCCAGGCGACGGCGGGTGACGGGGAGGACATCGTCCGATCGTACGACCGGGGCCCTCCGTCGGCGTGCGCGGGTGAGCGGGAAGCGAGCGGGCAGCCGGCGCGGTCGCCCGGCCCCCGGCCGGACTCCGGCAGACGACGGGCGCAGACACGAGCGCCCCGCCGCCCCCGCGCCTGCGGTGCCGACTGCCCGGCGACCACAGTGCGCTCCGGGGCCGCGGGGCGCAACGCAATTTCCGGCAGGGCCGCCTCAGCCCTGGGCCGGCACCTCGTGCTCGCCGACGATGTGGGCCCGGCCGATCGCCTTGAAGCGCAGGTTGAAGCCGACCACCGCCGGACTCGCGTCCGCGTCCGCCCCCAGCTTCTCGTCCTCCACGGCGTACACGGTGAACACGTACCGGTGCGGGCCGTCGCCGGGCGGCGGGTTGGCGCCACCGAAGTCCCGGGTGCCGTAGTCGTTCCGCACGTGCACCGCGCCCTCGGGGAGACCCTTCATGTCGCCGGTTCCCGCCCCCGCGGGCAGTTCGGTGACGTCCGCCGGAATGTCGAACACCGTCCAGTGCCAGAAACCGCTGCCGGTCGGTGCGTCCGGGTCGAAGCAGGTGACGGCGAAGCTGCTCGTCCCCGCGGGGAAACCCTCCCAGCGCAGGTGGGGAGAGATGTTGCCCCCGGAGTACACCTGATCGGCCTTCAGCCGCTGCCCCTCCGACACGTCGTCACTCGTCACGGTGAACGAGGCCACCGGCGGGTGATGGTCGTGCGGGAGCGGACGCCGCTTCTGCTCGGTCACGTCGAGATCCTCCTCATCGAGCGAATCGCTGCATCGGCCAGCCTAACGAGCGGACGAGCCGCAGGCTGACAGCATGTGCGGGTGCTACGAAAGTGCTCGGCGGCTCCCCACCGCCCGGTGGGCGCGATCCGCCGCGACCCCCTCTACCAGTAGGACAACCTCACAACGGTGGTGCATCAGTGACCAGCTCCGCACAACTGCCTGAACTGCCCGAGGGCGGCCTGAGCGGCCTCTTCGACGGAACCGTGCCACCGGGCGTGTACCGCACCGCATCGGTGGGCCCGGACGCAATCCTCCAGGCACAGGCGGAGGACTGGTACGCCGCCGTGGTGGACCTCGACGGAGTGACCGACCGCGCCGGCTTCCTCGCCCGCTGCGCCGACGGTCTGGAACTCGACGGACCGCTGGACGGCGACTGGGACGCCCTGGCCGACCGGCTCACGGACCTGTCGTGGCTGGGCGAACCCCGCGGCTACCTGATCCTCGCCAGCGGCTGGCCCGAGTTCCAGTACGCCGCCCCGCAGGAGGCCGACAGCGCCACCGAGGTCATGGGCGCTGCCGCCGGCTACTGGGCCGTCCGGGAGTCCCCGCTGGCCGCACTCCTGGGATGAACGTACGGAGGGGGCCGCCCGCAGGACGGCCCCCTCCTCCACGTGCCGCAGTGGACCCGCTCAGAACCAGTTGCGCTTGCCCCCGACCTCGGACAGCCACTGGTTGAGGTAGGCCGTCCAGTCGGTCTGCTGGAAGTTCGCCAGGTCCACCGTGAAGGCGCGGTAGGAGTCGCCGCCCTCGTTGAACAGGCCCGGCTTCTTGTCCATCTCCAGCACGACGTCCATCTCGCGGTGGTCCGCCACGAAGCTCAGCTCCACCGCGTTCAGACCGCGGTACTGCTCCGGGGCGAAGAACTCGATCTCCTGGTAGAAGGGCAGCCGCTGCCGGGTGCCGCGGATGTGACCGCGCTCCATGTCGGCGCTCTTGAAGCGGAAGCCCAGCCCGCCGAAGGCGTCCAGGACGGCCTGCTGGGCGGGCAGCGGGTGGACGTTCACGGGGTCGAGGTCGCCGGAGTCCACGGCACGCGCGATCTCCAGCTCCGTGACCACGCCGATGTGCATGCCGGTCAGGTGCCGGCCCATGAACATGGTGATCGGCGCCTCCCACGGCACTTCGAGGCTGAAGGGCACCGCGTGGACCGCACCGGGCTGAACCTGGAAGGCGCCGCCCAGGCGCTGCTTGTTGAACTCGATGTTCTGCTTGTACTCGGTGTCCTGGGCCTCGACCTCGACCTGTGCCTGGAAACCGACGGACAGGCCCTCGACCTGCTGCTCCACGGACCCGCCTTGAATGCGGACCTCACCCTGCACGACGCCACCCGGCACGACGTTCGGCTCGGTGAGCACCGTCTCGACCGAGGCGCCCCCCGCGCCCATGCTGGCCATCAGCTTCTTGAACCCCATGCTCGTCCTCTCCGGGAACGTTTCCCCGTCCCCCGTGTTTGTGCGTGACGCTCGTCAGGTACGAACGCGACGGGGACGGCGACGGTTCCAGACGCTCGGCAACCGTCCAGTAGCCTCCGACGCATGACTGACGGCCGCGACGGTACGCCACGTACACCTGACCCGGAGACGCCCCTGCCGCGGTTCTTCTTCGACCGGCCCGTGCTGGAGGTCGCGCCCGACCTCCTCGGCCGCACCCTCGTACGCCGCACCTCCCACGGGCCCGTCGCCGTGCGCCTGACCGAGGTGGAGGCGTACGCGGGGGAGCTCGACCCGGGCTCGCACGCCTACCGGGGACGGACCCGTCGCAACGCCTCCATGTTCGGCCCCGGCGGGCACGCGTACGTCTACTTCATCTATGGGATGTGGTGGAACCTCAACCTGGTCTGCGGACCCGAGGGGAGCGCGGCCGGGGTGTTGCTGCGCGGGGGAGAGATCCTCACGGGGCACGAGCAGGCCCGCGAACGACGCCCGGCGGCCCGCACCGATGCCGAACTGGCCAAGGGGCCAGCCCGCCTGGCGACCGCCCT